>NZ_JBQUZA010000001.1:0-872979 GCF_056314085.1 Methylophilus sp. DMC14
TTTAATGGAATCATGTCCCAGTTAACTACATCCCCAAATGGCTCATTAATACGAATACCGTCAATAAAAGCAGACAACCCTTGCGGGGTGCCGATTTGAGGCCCCGCAGTGAAGCCACGATATTGGACATCCATCTGGAATGGATTGCCCTGATAGTCGTTGACGTTCACTGACTGCAATTTCGAATTCATCAAATCGGTTAGACTTAAAGCATGCGCCTCTTTAATGTCTTGAGCTGTGAGCGATTGCACGTTGCCAGGGATTTCTTCCTTGGTCAGGCCAGTACCACCTAAGGGGCCAATTTCATAAAACCGTTTTGCGCGGACTTCTACTTTATCGAGTTGAACGTCCTTTTTTGCGTCTTTTGTGGCTTTTTGAATAAAGATGTTATTGCCTTCTACCTTAGGGACAAGACCGCTTTCATTCAACATCCTCCGCAGGGCTTCCGCGCTCGTCATACGGCCACGCACTTCTGGCGCAGTTTTGCCGGAAACGATGTCGTTCGGGAATGAGATATTCATCCCGGTGGCTTTGCTCAGGTCGTGCAAAGAGTTCGCCAAAGGCTGTTTTGGAATATCCACATTCACTGGCACGCTAAAAGTCTCCTCTTGCTGTGTTGGCAATTGGGTGTTCAGTGCTTCTGCCCAAGTGGGTTGTGTTGCCATCACGCTCAATGCAGTGAGCGCTGTGTGTAATCCTCTTTTGTGTATTTTTGTATGTTTAATCACAGATTCTTCTCCTGTCCTATTGACTCATCTGTGAGCGCGACAAAACCCTGACGTTGTTAACTTAACTTTACACAATGGGTTTGGTGATGTTTTTTGAGCGTTAGAAAATCGCTTTAATAAAAGCCGATGAAAAGCCAAATATGGCGAGACTGGGGATCAGGAATTAGCGAGAAGGCTTAATCGTATGCGTATTTGCAAAGACTCATTTGCAGCGAGGAATGGCTGAAGCAACGTGATTGATTACGCCCTTACTCAGCATCCCACATCAAGTGATTAGTGCGTGCTATTGAGCAAAGTATATTGCGGCGTTTCTTGCAGTTTGACCGGGGCAATATTGGGCAGGCCGCGCAGGAAATGGTCGATATCCTGGATATTGATATCTGCAGAAATATTGCGCACCTGCTTGCCCTGTGCTTGCACGGGTTTAACGCGGTAGCGCGAAACGGTGTAGGCGATTTCGTCGATATCGGCGCGGTCAAACACCAGACGGCCTTTCATGAAGGCAAAGGCGTCCGAGGCGGGGCGATTGACCAGTGCCATGGCGTGATTGGGGTAGACCTCGAGCACCTGGCCGTTGGTGATTTCTCTGGCGATGGCGGGCTGGCCTTCAGCGGTTGAGGTGTCCAGTTCAGCTTTAGAGTCGAGATTTGGTTCGACCTTGACCCGGCCATGATCCACGCTGATACGAACCAGTTGTTGCAGCCGGTTGACGGCAAAGCGTGTGCCTAACACAGTGACTTTGGCGGTATCGGTTTCGACGATGAAGGGGCGCTCTGGGTCTTTGGTCACTTCAAAAATGGCTTCACCTTCTTTGAGCAGCACATGGCGCTCGTGGCGGTAGTAAGTGACTTGCATGTCGCTTTTGGCACTTAGAGTGACTTTACTGCCATCATCCAGCGTTTTGGTGACGATTTGACCTACCGGGTTTTGCGCGGCCATTTGCATGACGGGCTGGGCCTGCCAAACCTGGTATTGCTGATGTGAGAAATAACCCATGATACTGATCATGCCTATCATGAGCAGTTGGCCGAGCCGGCGCTGCCGGGTTTTGCGTTTGGCCTCGTTGGCTAAAAACATTCGCTGCTCGGCGGCATCGGCCAAGCTAGAGAGGCTCTCGGCTGAATCCAGTTGCCGCATGGCACGGGCAATGCTGTCGTATTCAGCTGCATGGCGCGGATCATCGGCCAGCCATGCCTCAAACGCTTGCTGCTCGCTACCACGTGCATTTTTCTCCTGCTCACGCAACCGTAAATACCAGCGCGCCGCCATCTCGCTCAAGGTGAGCGATTTGGCATTGAGTGGCTTGGACTGGGCGGGTTTTGACATGGCAGCAGTTGAGGTCAGTACGCCTTTAATGGTTCAGGCTTTGCTGAAAGGCACGGATGTCCAGCATGGCACGAATCAGATGTTTTTCAACCATGCTGGTACTGATATCCAGATGCAAGGCGATTTCGCGTTGCTTCATTTCATCGACGTGATAGAGCCAGAATACCTGGCGGCATTTTTCTGGCAATAAATCCACAATACGTTGCAAATGATGCAGTTTTTGCCGAGTTTCATACAGCTGCTCTGGCGTGCAGTCGAGGATCAGGGCGGTTTCGTCCATCTGCTCCTCATCGACAAAGCGGGTTCGGTATCTGAACTCATCGACCAGCAGATGATTCACGATGCCGTTTAAATAGGCCTGTGGCGACTCTTCACGTGCCGGATGGCTGGAGACGGCAAAAAACACCAGCGCATCATGCAAAATATCTTTGGCCCGCTGCACACAGGCTGTTCGCCGACCAATGCGACGCAACACATCCGTGTAAGCCCATTTTAAATCGATCCCGCACCATGCCAGTGTCTCGCTCATATCCTGCCACCCTACTTTTAGATTTATATTCATAGAGTGCAAAACGCATGCCACATGACACAACCACGTATAAGAGACTGATTCTCAATTATAAAAAAAATGAATAGGGAAAATTTCCTGACATAAAACAGGTTTAAAACAACCATATTTAATAAAAAATGGCTGATAAAAACCAATTTGGTTATGAAACATCCAGCGACCGCTCCGCTGGATCGTGAAGGCTGCAACGCTAACACTTGTTTATCCATCATGAATAGGCATCGAATCATGCTGGCATCACAGCGGGAAGCGCCAAACCACAAAAATATTGGCGGCACGGCCATACCCCAAGTTCACAATAAATTGCAAAAATTAGCGATAAATTGAATCCATGCTCTCCCCCTAGAAGCTCAAAGTTTTCGATAATAGCGCCAACTAACTGGCATCCATCGCCTGAACAATGGATGCGGGTTCGGACATTGCTGCTTTCATCTGAAGTAAAACGCTTAATAAAGAATAAAACAAAGCGATATTTTGATGATCAAGCCGGTTGCCTCTTGCATAAGATAAGCTATTCCTGAAACCTGTACCGATTTTAATGTCACTGCTCCAGAAACCTGATGCTAACTTATTGCGCGCCCGCTACCACAGCCTGGTAAACGACGTGCCCGTGGTCATTTTTACCGCGATTAGCGCATTGACGATCCAAATGGTGGCGTTGCAGGGTGAGATTGATTGGAAATTTGCCATTTTGCCACCCATGTTGCGCTTGGCGATAGGCGTGATTTTGCTGTGGTTCTGGTACAAGCACAGGCATGACCAGCCACCGATCGAGAATATCCGCAAACGCCTGGATACCGCCTCTACATTGCTGATACTGGCAGGCCTGTTTACCTTCTGGCGCAGTTTGTACCTGTTTCCAATCACGGGCAGTTTTTCGCATTATTTCTTAATCGTGCACAACACGCTGTATGGCTTGTGCTTTGCCTTTATCCTGAGCAAATTGGGGGCGGCGGCTTATGCCTACAATGTGTTGCTGATTGGAGCGGCGGTGACCTGCGTGTTTCGCGGCGACATTGAACATCCCTATTTGGTCGCCATGCTGATTCTGGTGTTTGAAGTGGGCATGCTGTTAACCATGCGCGCCAGCAACAAGACCTTTGACCAATGGGTGAATGCAACCTTTGAAACGCAAAGCCTGCTTAAGGAAAATCAGCGGCTGGCACAACAGGATGTGTTAACTGCGCTGCCTAACCGGCGTCAGTTCTTTCTGCAAGCGGCACAACAGCAAGCCGAATCCAGCCTGGGAGAGCATTGTTTTGTTGTTGGCATTCTGGATCTTGACCATTTCAAACCGATCAACGATCAGTACGGTC
Source organism: Methylophilus sp. DMC14 (assembly GCF_056314085.1). Lineage (NCBI taxonomy): Bacteria > Pseudomonadati > Pseudomonadota > Betaproteobacteria > Nitrosomonadales > Methylophilaceae > Methylophilus > Methylophilus sp. DMC14. The sequence continues at coordinate 3,939 of NZ_JBQUZA010000001.1, forward strand.
ACCATATTGGCGACCTGGTATTAAGCGAGGTGGGCAAGCGGCTGGCTGCGATTCACACAGCAGACGTGCAGTTTTACCGACTGGGTGGCGATGAGTTCGCATTTCATTTATTGTCTGATTGCGAGCATCTGCGCCTCAAGCAAGTGTGTGCAGAAATCAGCCATGCACTGTCTCAAGCCATGCATATCGACGAACGGGTACTGACGGTGAGCGCGTCTATCGGCGCCTGTTCCACCTGCGACGCCAAACTCTCTGCGCAAACCATGTATGAACACGCAGACCAGGCGCTGTATCAGGTCAAGCGTGCCGGCCGCGGTCACTTGCAGATATACAGCGAGCCCCTGGACCTTAAAAAAATGGCATAACTTAATAGTAAGCCCTGCCCTTTTGTCTCAATGCACTTTCTAATCTTGCTAACGCATCATTATTGACCGATCACCGCCGCATGCGCTGGCGGTGCTAACACTTTTCCCGCCTCAAAATTTGGCTATTTATAACCAAACCAGCACATTTCCGTTTGTTTTCAGCCAAAACCATGTTCATTTTTTAAGCAAATTACATTACCATAAAACTTTACTCAGTCTAAACAGCCCAATGTGTTGAGGTTTATTCTCAGCGAACCCATTTAGTTTCACCCCTGCAACACAGCAACAACAAGAACGGCAATGAATGCCGATAAAAGGAGGTGGTGCAATGAGTACAAATACGCTATTGATTCTGGATGATGATGTCACGCTGACGACCCTGATGACTGCCGTCGCAAAAGATCTGGAATTTGAGGTCAAACACTGTGAAGATGGCAGGCAATTTATCGATGCCATCCTCGCCTGGAAGCCATCGCACCTGGCCATCGATTTGGTCATGCCGAGTATTGATGGCATTGAGATTCTGAAAACGCTGGCGCGTATGGACTGCCAAAGCAGCATTATCCTGACCAGCGGCATCGGTTCAGCGCTACTGCCGCTGGCGCAACTGACCGCCTTGGAACATCAATTGAATATCCGCGGCATTTTGCATCACCCGGTCTTACCGCATCTGCTGCAAAAACTGCTGGCGGACCATCCTTCCGTCGATTTGCATGCCACGGATCATACAGAAGTCGTCAAACCACTCAGCATAGACCACGAGAGCATAGACGAGGCGATCCGCCAGCAGCAATTCGTCGTCTATTATCAACCACAAATTGAGTTATTTACCGGCGAGGTGATAGGCTTTGAGGCCTTGCTACGCTGGCAACACCCACAGCAGGGCATCCAGTTACCCGAATTATTTATTCATGTGGCAGAAGACACTGGGCAAATAGAAGCCCTGACTGAATACGTGGTTGTGACTGGTATCCAGTTTATCCAATCCATCAGTTCAACCCTATGCTTGTCGGTCAACATTTCAGCCAAAAGCCTGCACAATGACCGTTTGATCATGATGCTGGAACAAGTCTGCCAACGGTTTGCCTTCGATCCCGCGCGCATGATTCTGGAATTGACCGAAACTGCCACCATGCTGGATACGCAACAGGCGGAAAGAATCCTGACTCACTTACGTGAACAAGGCTTTAAGCTCAGTATTGATGATTTTGGCACGGGCTATTCTTCGATGTCGCAATTAGCGGCGCTGCCATTTACCGAGCTCAAAATTGACAAATCATTTGTCACTACCATGGAGGCCTCTTCCAAATCACGCAAGGTGATCGCCTCAACGCTCAAACTGGCAGAAAGCCTGGGGCTAGAGACGATTGCCGAAGGCATAGAAAACAGTATGGCCGCCATCGGTTTACGGGAGCTGGGCTGCCGCTTCGGGCAAGGCTATTTTTTTGCCAGACCCATGGATGCGGCCGCCAGCAAAGTCTGGCTCAGCCACTGGAACGGACAACGCTGACCGCAGCAGCTGGCCCCGGCATATGGCCAAGGCATCGCCTGACCCGATGCCGGTCAGGTACGCAGGTAACTGACGATCTCGGGTTCAACCATCGGGCTGGCGTAGTAAAAGCCCTGGATAATCTTGCAACCCATGGAGGATAGCAAGTCGACTTGCTGCTGTGTCTCGGCGCCTTCCACCACGCAATCAACGCCAATGCCATGAGACAGGGCCAGAATGGAACGCACGATCATTTTGCTCTTCGGATTGGTTTCCATATCATGTACAAAGCTGCGATCCACCTTGATCTTGTTGAGCGGCAAACCTTGCACGTGACTCAGGCTGGAGTAACCGGTCCCAAAATCATCCAGCGCCAGGGAAACACCAGTTTGCCGTAACAACTCGATATTGTTTCTGCTCACAATAAAATCCTGAAGCAAGGCAGTCTCAGTCAACTCAAAGGTAATGCGTGTAGCATCGACACCACTGGCGGCGAGCATCGCCACCAGATCCTGCACCACCTTATCACTGATAATATCAAACGCCGACAGATTAAAAGACAAGCCAATCTGGGCAGACCAGGCCTGCACGGCCTGCAAGGCCTGAGAAAACAAAGTCAGCGTCAGACTGGAGATCATGCCTATACTTTCAGCCACCGGGATAAATACACACGGGCTGACCATCCCCAGTGCCGGACTGTTCCAGCGCGCCAGACATTCAAAGGCGATGGTACGACCAGAGGGGATATCCACCATCGGTTGAAAGACCAGGAAAAATTCTTGAACCAGATCCGCAGAACGTAACGCCCGTTCGATTTGCAGGCGGCTTTGCAGCCGTTCAAGATGACGGGCCGAAAACAGCTCGGTATGGCTGCGCCCCGTGTTCTTTGCATGGTAGAGCGCATAATCCGCATACTCATAAAGTTTCTCTGACGTATCATCCACCTCAGGAAACACCGCAATACCGATAGAGGCGCTCAAATTGAATAACATCCCCTCTACGGCTACCGGCTCTTCAATCAGCGCAATCAAAGACTGACCAAGCTGCTTGAGCGCCGCTTCATCGCCAACAAAATGCTTGTGAAAGGCAAATTCGTCGCCGCCCAAGCGGTAGAAGTGAATAGGATGCTGACATCGCGGGTAATGCTTGAGACGCCGACCGATTTCCACCAGCACAAGGTCACCAATGCGGTGCCCATGCGCATCATTCACCTGCTTGAACTTGTCGAGATCAATGATGCCAATCGCAAATTTTTTGCCTTCGTTTTTCAAATGCTCCAGCGATTGCGCTTTAATCGTGGCAAAAAACTGGCGGCGGTTTGGCAGTTCAGTCAGCATGTCCACATTGGCCAGGCGCGCATTTTCGGCGGCCAGATTTTGAGCGTGTAACGAACTGTAGACCAGGGAATCAAAGCTCTTGTTGCGGCGGTACATGGCAATCAACATGCCAATCTCAAAAATCAGGATCATGAATGCAAATGAATGGCTATACTCAATATCGGCATACAGCACGTAAGCAAGCGTGGTGACGATCAGCATCAGATTGTAAAGGTAGGCCGGCCGGCCAAGGCTGACCAGCAGAAACGGAAAACAGATGCCATATAGCGTCATCTGCACGACCAAAAAGTAGCGGCTGTAGCCAGATGAGTCTTGCAGCAGATGCAGGTCGCAAATCACAGTGGTGATGCCCGCCACAAGCAGCAAACTGGCGAAAAACTGCAAGCGTTTGCGAACCACATCGGTGTGCGGTTTTTCCTTGCGGTGAATAAACCAGTAGACAAACACTGCGGCCGAAACCAGCGTGAGCATGGCAGGCACGACAAAAGACCAGACAAAGGGCTCATTACGGTGAAACACCGAGATTTGTGTCAGCATCGCCACCACTGCAGCCACAATCACTACAGGCACATAAGGCAGCAACGAAAAGTATCTGGCGTAAAGGATGTTTTCGTCAAAATGACGGTAATATCGTAGGTCAATCATGGGTAACACATCAAAATCTCAAAATTCGGCCCTGCCGGAACAGCCGCAAACACGCCCTATTTGCAGCAGGTGAGTATATTGGCAAATAGGCCGGGGGTTTTGTTAAATAATGCAAAAATAGAGAGGATCAACCGCGGTTGATCTGGATGCATCCTGCGCGGCAACTGCTTTTGCCATGCTGGACACGACTTGCTATGTTTATTTACCGAAGATTTCGTATCACGAATGTCCGGTTTTTTTGAGAATCAGGCAACAAGCGATGCAACCCTGGCCATCGAAGCCGTTGCAATCAGCCCTGTTCCCTTGATGAATGACCAAACCCGAATTAACGCCTGTCATTATAAAAGCGATGCCCGCAATTACTCATAGCCCAATCGGACTATTCAAGCCAGGTGCACGTAAAATGCAGGCGTAGTGACCACGCATACGTAGTGTAACGGTTGCCGAAAGGCCATTATCCAAGTATCTTTAATCGCATCCCCAGTCAGATTCAAGGTCATGATCAAAAAAGAAAAACCTGCAAAAAGCTCTACTGTCGACGCTTTGTATAGCCAGCTCAAGCAAAAAATTATTTCTTTTGAGCTCTATCCGGGCACGCGCATTACCGAACTGGCGCTGGCAGAGATGTTTGGTGTCAGCCGCACGCCGATCCGGCAGGCGTTGCAACGGCTGGAAATAGAGGGTTTTTTGAGCATACGTCCCAAGCAGGGTTGCTTTATCCGTGAGCTGGATGTGAACGAACTGATGGAGTATTACGAGGCACGCATCGCTCTGGAGTTGCTCATCGTCGAATCTGCGGTCAACGCCATGAGTGACAAGCAAGTGGAGCAGATGATGGCACTGTGGCAGCCGGAGAAGCATGATGCGGAATTACAGATGGGTATAGACCTTGGTGAAAAAGATGAGTCTTTTCATGTCGGGCTGGCGCTAGCCAGTGACAAACCGGTGCTGGCCTCGATTTTAAAAAACATTAACCACCGCATCCGCGTCATTCGTCGCCTGGACCTAAACGCTGACAATCGCAGCCAGCGCACCTATAAAGAGCATTATGAGATACTGCAGCTCATTAAAGAGCGCGACACGACCAAGGCCAAACAAGCCATGAAGCGACATATCCAGCGCAGTCGAGAATTCGCCAAAACCCTGACGCTGACTGCCTTGGCGCGGCAAAAGTTCTTATCCACCCCCTCTGCCTGACCGCCTGAAAGCCACCCAGTACGCGGCACTGGTACGGCACTTGCTTGGGTTTTGTTGTATACAATATTGCATATCAAAAAAACCTCACCAAGGAGTTTGCTTTGTCACACGCCATGCTACAAGACACCGAAATCACACCGGCATTTGTTGCCAGCCAATTGCAATTACAGGGTATCACGCTTGACGAACAGGACCTGCTGCAAACCACGCAACATTACCGCCTGCTATTCAGCCATGCCGAACGCGTCATGAGTTGGCCGCTGGACGAGCACATTGAGCCCGCACCAGAGTTTCGCCCACAAGCAGCGAGCTAAGCGCCATGGATGGAAGTCAGAATGCAATCGAGATTGCCAACGCAATCCGCCTGGGAACCGTCTCAGCCCTGCGCGTGACCGAGGCGGCGCTGGCCGACATTGCGCGCCATGATGGCCGCTACAACAGCTTTACCACCGTAACTGCGGGGCGTGCGTTGCAAGAGGCCGCGGCCGTGGATGCGGCACGTGACCGTGGCGAGCGCTTGCCACCGTTGGCGGGTGTGCCGTATGCGGTGAAAAACCTGTTTGATATTGCCGGGTTGCCTACCCTGGCCGGGGCCAAAATCAACCAAAGTCATGCCCCCGCCAGCACCGATGCGCAGCTGGTGCAGGCCATGCAGCGAGCGGGAGCCATCTTGCTCGGCGCGCTCAATATGGATGAGTATGCCTATGGCTTCACTACTGAAAACCACCATTTTGGCCCCACCCGCAATCCGCATGATCCGACGCGTAGCGCTGGCGGCTCTTCTGGCGGTTCAGCCGCCGCCGTCGCTGCCGGGCTGGTGCCGCTTACGCTAGGCTCAGACACCAATGGCTCAGTACGGGTGCCCTCGTCCATGTGCGGCCTGTTTGGCCTCAAACCGACGTATGGCGCACTCTCATTGGACGGCATGTTTCCGTTTGTGCACAGTTTTGATCATGCCGGGATTTTTGCGCGCTCCGCGCAAGACTTGTCGCTTTGCTTTGACGTGCTGCAAGGCAACCCCAGCGCGGACTCAACGCCACGATTAGTCTCAGACACGCCACGCCTCGCCCGCCTGGGCGGCTATTTTGAGCAAGGCGATGCGCAAGCACAGGCCGCCGTCGCCACCGTGTGCAAGGCCTTGCAGGTGACGCAAGTGGTCGAGTTACCCGAAGTGGCGCGCGCCCGCTCAGCCGCCTATCTGATTACCGCCAGCGAGGGCGGCAACCGCCACCTGACCCGCTTGCGCATACAGGCTGCTGACTTTGACCCGCTGACCCGCCCCAGGCTGGCGGCAGGCACCACGCTACCAGCCGCCTGGTATCTGCAGGCACAACGTTTGCGGCGCTGGTTTTTTGAGCAGGCCATGCAAGTGTTTGCGAGCACGGATGTGCTGATTGCACCGGCCACCCCTTGCTGCGCGCAACCGCTGGGGCAAGAAGACATGGTGATCAACGGCAACCGTATGCCGTTGCGACCCAACATGGGCATGTTTACCCAGCCGATTTCGTTTATTGGCTTGCCTGTCGTCGCGGTGCCTGTGCATTTGCCCGGCCAGCTGCCGATTGCGGTACAACTGATAGGTGCGCCCGGCAAGGAGGCGCAGCTGCTACAACTGGCACACCATTTACAGTCGTTGTCAGTCTGCCAGTCTCCCGTGGTTAGAAACTGATACAGAGGTGACCCATGCTGATTAATCATCCCCCTGTCCTCGCCGAAGTCACAGCGGTATTTGCTGACTACGAACGTGCCCTGGTCAACAATGACGTACAAGCCCTGATCCATTTCTTTTGGCAAAGCCCCCTCGCCGTGCGCTATGGCGCTGCCGAAAACCTGTATGGCTGGGAGCAGATTGTCGCCTTCAGAAAACAACGCACGCCCCCGCCGCCACGCACCCTGTTTAATACGGTCATCACCACCTATGGCCTTGACTATGCCAACGCCAGCACCGAGTTTAGGCGCGACAATGGCACAGGCCGGCAAAGCCAGAGTTGGATACGCACTGAACAAGGCTGGAAAATCGCAGCGGCGCATGTGTCCCTGATGCCAGACTAATGCGCTCGCTTGGTGCGAGCCGCACTCTTTTGGCGAGCGCTGGCTGATTTTCCGCATCCACGCCGAGCAGATTAAAAAAGAATTCCCTTGTTTTAAAAGCCTTTTTTCCAACCAGGCATAGACGCAACTCAGGCATGTGATTTGCTTTGTTGTATACATTGATGCATTTTATAAAGTCCTTTCCGATGATCGCCACCCTGCAAATAGTCACCGTCCCAGCCACGCCCGAAGCTTTTGTCTTTGATCCCGCACGCACCGCGCTCATGCTCATCGATATGCAACGCGACTTCATTGAAGAAGGGGGCTTTGGCCAAAGTCTGGGCAATGATGTGCGTTTGCTCAAAGCGGCAATTGCCCCCTGCCAGGCCGTGTTGGCGGCGGCCAGGGCGCAAGGCATGTTGGTAATCCATACCCGTGAAGGCCACCGACCAGACATGTCAGATGCCTTTCCAGCCAAAGTGGACCGGGGCGCGCCAAAACTGCGCATCGGCGATCAGGGGCCCATGGGGCGTATTCTGATCCGTGGCGAACCGGGGCACGAGATTATCCCGGCGCTCTCACCCATCGCTGGCGAACCCATTATCGACAAGCCAGGCAAAGGCGCCTTTTATGCCACCGACCTCGAACTGCTATTACGCAAGCGCAACATTGAAGCGCTGATTGTCTGTGGCGTGACGACCGAAGTCTGCGTGCATACCACGGTGCGCGAAGCCAATGACCGCGGTTTCCGTTGCCTGATTCCTGGCGATTGTTGCGCCTCATACCACCCCGAGTTTCACGCCGTCAGCCTGCGCATGTTTGCCGCCCAAGGCGCGATTTTTGGCTGGGTCACCGATAGCCAGCCACTGGTCAACGCATTGCAAAAATAATCAGGCATCCCGCCATTTGAGGAGAATCCCCATCATGAAAACCGCTTCAGGCATCAAACTCTGGTCACCGGGCGACTGGAACGCGCTCTTTGGTTTTGGCACCAATATTCTGGTCAATCTGCTGGTGCTCACCGGCCTGCTCAGGTTTGTGCTCAAAATGCCGGATGAGATGGTGTTCGGCCGCATCTTGCCGGCCACCGGGCTCATGCTGTTTCTGAGCACCATGTATTACGCCTGGCTCGCCTATCAACTCGCCAGGCAGACCGGTCGCAACGATGTCTGCGCACTGCCTTCAGGGGTCAGCGTTCCGCACATGTTTGTGGTGGTGTTTGTGATCATGTTGCCCATCTCGCTGGCCAGTGGCGACCCGGTCAAAGGCTGGGAGGCCGGACTGGCCTGGGTATTTATCCAGAGCTTTGTGCTGATGCTGGGCGGCTTTATTGCGCCGGTGATCCGCAAAATCACCCCACGTGCCGCCTTATTGGGCACGCTGGCAGGCGTCTCCGTCGCGTTTATCAGTTTGCGCCCGGCGCTGGAGATGTTCATGACGCCCATGGTAGGCGTGGTCTGCTTCGCCATTATTCTGGCCAGCTGGTTTGGCGGCGTGCGCTATTTCAAAGGCATCCCGGCCGGGCTGGTGGCGATTGCCGCTGGGACGCTCATCGCCTGGGGTTCTCACCTGTTCGGGCTCGATTATGCCCACATGAGCCTGAATAACGTCAGCGCCGCCCTTGCCAACTTTGGCTTTTCCATCCCGCTACCCGCCATCAACCATGTGTTTTCCGGCTTTGAATTTTTAGGTGTGATTCTGGTGACCGCCATCCCGTTTGGCATTTATGACCTGGTTGAGGCAATGGACAACGTTGAGAGCGCCGCCGCCGGGGGCGACAGCTTTCCGACAACAAGGGTGTTGACGGCCGACGGCGTGATCAGCCTGATTGGCTGCCTGATGGGCAACCCATTTATCAATGCGGTCTACATTGGCCATCCCGGCTGGAAGGCCATGGGCGGCCGCATCGGCTACTCAGCGGCGACCGGCATCATCGTTTTGCTGCTTTCCTGGCTGGGCATCATCGCCCTCATGGCCTCCTTGATTCCAGTGGTCGCCATTTCGCCTATCTTGCTCTATATCGGCATGCTGATTGGCGCACAAGCGTTTCAAGAAACGCCCAAGAGCCACGCACCTGCCATTATTCTGGCCTTTTTGCCACATGTTGCGGCCTGGGGAAAATTGCAAATTGACAACGTCCTCGCCGTCGCTGGCACCAATGCCGCCACCTTGGGGCTGGATAAACTCGGCCAGGTGGGCGTGCTTTACCACGGGCTGGAGGTGCTGGGTGGTGGCGCCATTTTAGGCGGCTTGATGCTGGGTGCGATTGCCGCCCTGGTCATAGACCGCAAACTGACAAAAGCTGCTGGCTTTGCACTTGCAGCGGCGCTGTTTACTTTTTTCGGACTCATGCATGGCGAGGCGATCGGCATTGGCCAATCGCTGCCGATTGCCGCCAGTTACCTGGTGGTCGCGATCATGCTGTGGCTAAGCAGTAAATATGCGCGCATTGAGGCCTTGCCCACCGGCCTCAGCAGCCAGCACTAACCCCGTGCCAGCCACCCTGACCCACACCGGAGCCCTGCCCCACATGAATTTGAACATTTCGCATCTGAGCGCCGCTTATCGCGCTGGCAGCCTGAAACCCAGCCAGTTGGTCCGGCAGCTGGCAGAAAAAATCCATGCCGAGGATACGCACCATGTCTGGATTAACCGGGTCAGCCTGGAAGAGATGCTGATCTACGCCTGCCAACTGGAGGCGATGGACCCGACCAGCCTGCCTTTGTACGGCATCCCGTTTGCCATCAAAGACAATATCGACCTGGCCGGATATCCGACCACGGCCGCTTGCCCGGACTTTGCCTACACGGCCGACCAACATGCCACGGTGGTCAGAAAACTGATTGCCGCGGGCGCGATCCCGGTCGGCAAAACCAATCTGGATCAATTTGCCACCGGCCTGGTCGGCGTACGCTCGCCGTATGGCGCCTGCAAAAACAGCATTGATCCTGACTACATTTCCGGCGGCTCCAGTTCGGGTTCTGCCGTGGCAGTTGCGCTGGGCATGGCCAGTTTTAGCCTGGGCACAGACACGGCAGGTTCTGGACGGATCCCGGCCGCGTTTAACAATCTGGTTGGCATCAAACCGACCTGCGGCCTGCTTAGCACGCATGGGGTGGTGCCGGCCTGCCGTTCACTCGATTGCGTCTCTATTTTTGCCGGTACCGCCGAAGAGGCACACGCCGTGTTGCAAGTCGCGCAAGGAGAAGACCACGAGGATGCCTATTCACGGCGGGCACCCGCGCAGGCAGTGCATTCTTTTCCACCCCGCTTTCGCTTTGGCGTGCCCCGAGCTGAGCAACTGAATTTTTTTGGCAACCCCGAGACGCCCGCGTTATTTGCCCACGCCGTACAAGCACTGACTGCGATAGGCGGGCAAGCCGTCGAAATAGATTTTTCGGTGTTTCTCAACACGGCGCGCTTGCTTTATGAGGGCGCCATCGTCGCCGAGCGCTATGCCGCCATCCGGCCCTTTATTGAATCACACGCAGAGGCCATGCACCCGGTGACGCGTAGCATCATTCAGGGGGCCAGCAAATTCAGTGCGGCCGACGCCTATGCCACGCTATACCAGCTCAAAGCCAACCAGGCGCAGGCCCAGCAATGCTGGGATGAGGTTGACCTGCTGGTCACGCCGACGGCAGGCACGATTTACACCATACAAGAAGTGGAACAGGACCCGATCCAGACCAATAGCAACCTGGGCTATTACACCAACTTTATGAACCTGCTGGATTTGTCTGCTATCGCCCTCCCGGCCGGATTCCAGCACAACGGCCTGCCGTTTGGCATTACGCTCTGCGCCCCGGCTTTTCATGACCTTGCGCTGCTTGAACTGGCGCAACGGCTAGGCCGCTAACCGCGCTAAAAAAATACAAGGAAACCCGCATGTCCATGATAGAAGTTGCCGTCTGCGGCGCGCATATGCAAGGCCTGCCACTCAACCCGCAACTGCTGGCATTGCAAGCCATTTTTGTGCGCGCCACCCATACCTCGGCCGACTACAAACTCTACCACCTGGCCGGCTTTCACCCACCGCGCCCCGGCCTGATCAGAGTCAATACAGGCGGCAGCGCAATCGCCCTGGAGGTTTGGCAGCTGCCGCTGGAGAACTACGGCAAACTGGTTGCCAGCGTCCCGGCCCCGCTGGGCTTTGGCACCCTTACGCTGCAAGATGGCCAACAAGTGGCTGGCTTTTTGTGTGAAGCATACGTCAGTGCAACTGCGACTGATATCTCGGTCTTTGGCGGCTGGCGGGCTTATCTGCAAGCACAAACACTGCAAGCCTACTAAAATATGGGCTAGCGTTTCTGGTCACCAGACCACGCAAGCCTGCAATCAGGACAAATTAACCTTCAAACAGTTTTTGGCCAATATACTCCCCTGGATAAACGCCTGGAGGACAGGCAAACAATCCACTCCCAACATGCGTCGTGAATTGATTGAGCATGTCTATCTGGGCCATTTTTGCAAAGATTTTTGTAAATCCGGTGCTTGGATCGCGTTGATAGCATTGAAAAAGCAACCCTGCGTCAAAGGTGGTCAATTGTCGCCATGGTGGCCACCGTTCAGCAATCTTTGCAATGCCGTTATCGTAATTAAATGCCCGTCTCAGAATTTCCGCACCGCCATTATTCTCTGGGGCTGACATAGCCGCATGCGAATTCTCGGTGATCACAGGATTGCCCTGACGATCAACGCGCGCTAAGTCTAGAGGATCAAACTCATGTTTTTTGCCAAGCGGCGCCCCTGAATCTTTCTTCCTGCCTATCGTTTCCTCCTGAAAAGAGACCTTCATATCGTCCCAATGCTCAAGAGAAATACGGATAGGTCGAATCACCATGTACGAACCACCACGCATCCAAGCGGGGCCTTCTTCTCCGACCCAAACAAATTTATTCATGGCATTGCCATCTTTGGGATCAATATTGATCGTGCCATCTTTAAAACCCATTTGGTTTCTTGGCGTCTGATTTTTAAATTCCCCATTAAACCCCATTTGTGCCCATCGCATCTCTGCGATACCGGTAGCAAGTTTTGCCAATCTACGTACGGCATATTCGACAACCTGAGGATCATCCGCACATGCCTGGATAGACAAATCCCCCCCGGTGCGTTCTGGAATGAGTTGGTCGCCGGTAAACCTTGGCAAGTCTTGTAATGCATCTGGGCAAAATTTAGCCAGACCAAATCGGTCTACCCCTTCCTTTTCAAACAGCGTTCGTCCAAATCCGAATGTCATGGTCAGCCTAGAGGCTGGCAATCCTACCGTGGCCCCGGATTCAACATGGGGTTGATCCAAATCGGCTTGCGGATCAAAACTGGCAGATTTGGCCGTTATTATCGCCGAGTGCTCAGTCCATAACTTCAAGAGTTTGATCAAATCATCTCTTGCTGTAGACACCATATCAAAAGCAATAAAATAGGTGAATTTCTGGATGGGTGTTGCAATGCCAGCTTGATGGACACCATAAAATGGCTCTATCCCAAAGCTAGACAGACGACGCTCGTCCTTGCCAAGTTTTTTTGCCCACGTATTAAGGGGCAGCGCGGCTGTGGCAAGCAGAGAATAGCCAAGAAAACGTCTGCGATTTAAGTACTGATCAGTCATGGAGTTGCTATTCTTAAAGAGTTAATGTCATCTTCTACGTAATACAGCGCTTTACCGTCAGGACTCAGTGCCAGGCCAAATAAATTACCGTTGCCGGGTGGAGACTGTGCCTGATTGGAGTTCATCCAGTGCGCGTAAATTTGCTTTCCCTGGAGCGGGTCAATTTCTACTGATTGCCCATTTTTGCCATTGTTTACGATAAGGTGGCCTTGTTTCGTCATCACCATTGCCAACGGCCAGGATAACAAACCGTCCTTGGTGACTAACCTTCCTTTGCCTGCGCTATCAGTCCTGACACTCGCATTCGAAATGGCCGTAATTTCATTATCCAGTCCATCCGTCACATACAGGGTGTCGTCATCACCCAGGGCCAACCCAGTAGGGCCCAAGAGAAAGTTCGCGATATCGCCTCTTGCTGAAAAGCCATTTGCAATAACGGTTTCTTGCATAATCATCGGCGGTTGCCCTTCTGGAATGTCTAGCTCTAATCGCAGAAGAATTGCTTGATTCACAATGGGAGGATACTTTGTATTCGGATCAATGGTATAAGGCGAAGTCACCCCGAAACCGGCCATGCTCACAAATAAGATGACTTTATTTCCGTGGTCTATGGTAACCATGTTGCCCCATGGCGCATTGATATTCGGCCCACTCCAGGTACCTACATGTTTTCCATGAGCATCGATGACTAAAAGACACCCATCCCCTTTTGTCCGTGTTGTGCCATCCGTGCTGGGAGTACTCCCGACAATCACCCAACCACTTTTTAATACCGTCATTGCGGTCGTCAATCCCACACCACCGGGACAATCAGCAAGCTTTTGCGGCAATTGTGCAAATAGCTTCATTTCCTTGGTGCTTGATCTATAACGCACGATTGTTGTCCCAGTGCCTTGCAGATTGTTGATATTATTAAAGTTATCAACCAGAACATCATCTTTTTCCAAACTGCCGACGGTGGCAGGTACAACCACCACAGCATAAGGATTTAAATCGCCATTATCAGGAATAGTGGGAGCCAGATATCGATGCTTGCTTAAAGTCTCCAACAGTCCTTTAGGCTCCCCTGCCTGTGAATTGAGACTAACAATCGCGAGGATTGCCAACAAAAAGAAACGCATAATCACCTTTGTGAAGAAAAAATTAAATCGAAATATTTGTTCTGATGCCAATCACTAGTTCATCTTTCACTCTTGTACTAGGATGATCTGGCTGAGGGATTCCGCCACCGGGATTAATCACATACTGAATATCAGGTTGTATTTGAATCCAGGGTTTGATTTGATATTGGTAAGTCAACTCGACAAATGTTTCACTCGATCGCACAGGACCAGCCACATTATTTCCATAACTGATGTTATCTCTATCAAGCTGAGTGGCTTGATGACTCACATGCGCATAGCCCAGACCAAGGCCCAGCGTATCATAGGGTCGGTTCCTGAATGGACTGTGGAAAACCGTACCGACGTTTAAACTGTAATCAATCAGGTTACGATCTTTCAGGGGGGTGCCCATTCCGCGGAAAAACCAGTTCACTGTCCGATCAGGATAGCTATCATCACGCCACAATATCTGATCCAGAACACCATAGACGGCGCCATTTCCTTTATGTTCAGCGGCAATGCCATTGCTGGATGGATTGGCAAGTGACATGCCATTGACATCAAATCGCTGGTCAGAAAAACTGGTAGCGTCATACCAAACCCCGAGCCTAAGCTTCCAACCGAGAGGATTGGGATTATCAGGCTCTATCATGGCCCCCAAGGAAGGGTAAGTATATTGCACCTCTGCAATCGCTAAAGGACCATTGCCTAACGGGAATCCCAAACCATGGTTATTCAGCCATTGCGTATGGCTACTATCGCCCGACTTTAATGGCAAGCCATTAAAAATACCGGCATAAATATTAATACTGTTAATGGGACCCGGTCTCGCATACACACGAACGCCCAGTGCAGATAAAGGATATGCAGGCCCCCCATCCGGCATATCAGCAGAGGGAAGCATTGGCCAGCCAAACATGGTATTCACGAAATACAAGGCATTGGTACTGACCATAAACTCCTGATCGAGACTCTGCAGACCAATCTTGATATCCATACGATTTTCATCTAAAAATCTTTGCAGATACCACATCTCCCATAACCGGGTCGCCCGATTGGTTTCAATTCCGCTTGCAGTTTGCAATGTTTGTAAGTTACTAGCACTTAAGTTATTACCATGGATATTTAGAAAACTCATATTAAAGAGTCCGCCATAATGACCAAATGCACGTTGCGTATCCATCTGCATCAACACTTGGGTTAAACCATCATACTTGAACCCTTTGGCAGTCCCCCCTGAGGTATTGCCCAAATACTCGCTCGTTTCCAGAATGGCGAGCGAAATCCCTTTTTGGGAAAGCTTTTTTCTAAATCCCCATAAGTCACCTAACAAATTACCACTTCTATTAATCCCGCTCATAAACCCAAAAAAGCCTGTCGATGGGGTATTCATTTCGTCATCATCACTGGATGGAATGACAATTCTCGGAGGAACGGCATACGCATCCAGTGAAATAAAAATGTTTGCGGATAGAAGAAGAGTGACTAGCAGTCTGGAGACACGTTTAGAGGTAAGCAAACTCATATACAAACCTAAATAAGAATAATTACTATTATCGTTATTTGGTTTGAGATACTCAATAGCGTTTTCCTTACATCAAGCTTTCATCGACATTGAGATTACTGTCGAAAAAGGCAGGCAACTCCATGATTTTATTATTTATATTCTAGTTAACTATTTTGAAAAAAGGCGGCGCATGACCAGCTGTCTCGCTGAGAATCTGAGGTGCAAGATTGAGATGTCAGCCTAAGTTAATATAAAGCAGAGTCTATCCAGGTAATTTGCGCACCGCTTTTTTTTGCAACCTCATCCAGTTGCGCGATCTCCTGTGCGCACCGTTGACACCGAGTAAGCTTGAAGCCCAATCCGGCCTTCAAGATGCGGATTAACTGTGTGGTGGGCTGATGATCAAAGCGCATGGCATGGGCCTTTCATAAGCGCGTGCATAAACATAAGCAGTATCCGTCGTATCGCCAGTTGGCCGCATACGGAGACACCAACGTCAGCAATCCCGCCTAAGCGGGATTGTTGCGGTCAGCATTGCTTAAATGCCTGACTCATTTTTCATGGCAATTGCAGGCAGACTGCGTTTTCTGCTGGGCCGAGTTGCAGGCTTCCATCGCTTTTTTTGCACTTTCTTTGGCTTCTGAAACATTATTTTTATGATAGCTCTCTGATGCATTCAGATGATGTTTGGCGGCCGCTTCATGATCCGTCGCTGCTTGTTGATGTAATCCACTGGCTTGATTGGAAATTGACATGGCGTAAATCCTTTATGTGGTCGATCTGTGTCTGGCCGTTGGACATTCAACAACCAGTCTTTGCAGTCTACCGGGCACGCAAGGGGCTGTTTGTTCGCTAGCCAACACGGTCTTGCTTATTCAGTCGTGACCCCGTCAAAGGGCAGCTTAGAGACATCTGCATACACGCGCAGAGGACAGACGGAGCCCTCTTGATGACTGGGTGGCGAGTAGAGGCTGTGTAGTTTCAAGTCCAGTTTGCCCGTATTGATCAGGTGATGATGGCCCCCGGCTGGCACCATCATCGCATATCCTTGTTCCACTGCTGTGGTGGCGCCATGGATGATGATGTGTCCCACCCCTTTTTTCCACGCGTAAAAACTGGTCTTGCATCTATACTTCAAAGCCGGTTTGAGTGAGACGAGAAGCAACTGGCTACACTGTCCTGTGTATACCACCCGCCTGAAATGTGTATTCATCAAATTGGCTTGTTGAAGATTCTGGATATATCCATGCATCACGGCTTCCTAAGCGCGGCGTTATGCCACAGAGGGTGAGCAAGAGCTCGCCGAACTGGCCCACTTCAGGAGGCAGATCACGAACAGGTGGCCTTTACCAGTTGAAAGACCAGGTCATGCGGTTCAATGGTGTTTGATCTCCTGTACCGACTGGGCAAACGCATTGATTTGCTGATTGGCCTCTTGCTTGTTGATGCCGTAAATTTGCTGCAGTTTTTCTACGAGAATCTCCCGCTTGCCCGCAATGTCATAAATATTGTCCTGGGTCAGGCGCCCCCATTTGTCGAGAATCACCGTTTCCAGCGCCTTCCAGTCCGCTTGTATCTCGCTCCATTCCATACTCGCTCCTTGCTGTTTTTAGGTTGAAATGACCAGGGCATTTTCAATCTCCCGGACCCCTGCAATCTGCCTGCAAATGGCGGAAGCCTTTTCGCTCACGGCCAGGGAGCCCGCATAGCCGGTGAGCCTGACCACGCCAGCCAGCGTTTCCACATGGATCTCTACGCCCATCATAAGCGCTTCCTGGCTGAGGGCATCGTTAATACTTGCCGTAATCTGCGCATCGGAGAGTTGATTGCGCGCACCCGGCATTTCTGACGGCGCAGCATATTCAGGGACATCCAGTGGGGTCTTTGTTGACGAATGACGCTCTTCTGCCGTGGGCGCAGGTGTAGACCCAGGCGGGCTGCAAGCAGCCAGCGTCAGGCAAAGGGCGGCCAGCTGCAGGCTGCCCGGCCAAGCAATTGTGGCTGTCCACGCCAGGCGCAACAAAGCAACCTTCATGAGGAAACCAGCTTCAAGTCACAATAATCTTGCGCTGCCAGATGCATCACCGCGGCGACCATCGCCGTTTCCTGCGAAGAGTAGGTGATGACGCAGAGTTGGATAGGCTTGTTGCCGATCAATCGCCATAGCCATGCATAGATGCGTGCAGGTAACCTGACGACCGGTGTTTGCATAACTTGCGCATCGCCCATCCTGGCCCCGGCAATGGCCCCCACCAGCATGCCAATAATCACCCCAGAAGCCAGCCATCTCATGCTAGAGAGGCCTTCGTCAGCAACACGCAGAGGCTGAGCCAGGAGCATCACGCCCAGCTCTGCCAGGCTGGCTAACAAGATGCCAGCAACGGCCCCAATGCAGGCCATGACCAACACTCGTTGAGCGACCTCACTGCCATCCTCGGCCTGGTCTAGGTCAACGCTGCGGGCAAGCCGTCTGCTGATGGAAATCTGTAATGCGGGGACACCGGCGTTAATCAATGCCGCCCTGACCAAGTGTGCCTGCGAAAGCTGTTCAAAGACGCCGGAAATCTGGTGACGATAGAATGGCATGGGCCGCCTTGATCCACAAAAAAGTGAGAGGAGAGCATCATCGGCGCTTGGCAAATGTGGGTCTGTTCGCTACCGCACCCGCGCATGCCCCTGCGGCCAGGCGGCGTCCTCTCAGGCAAAAAAGGCATCGCGGCGATGCGTGCGCCATCGAACAGAGTCCGTTTTTTGTTTACGTGAAGATGTGCCCAGAGCGATGACCCTCATTGCTCTGTTACCTCACCTTTTAAGGAGCGCACCATGCAATCGAAGATGAAACACGTTTTGATCGGACTCGCATTCACCGGCACGGTTGGACAAGCTTACGCCACCCCACTGCTAGTGAATCTTCCCACGGCAGAGGTGGAGATTGTGGCCTCGGGCTTTGGCGGCACCTTGCTGGATAGTGCCACGACCTTGATTAGCAACGCCAGCTACAATGGCACGGCGCGCACGGCAGTGTATAGCACGGCGACTGGCCTCGACTTTTATTATCAGTTTACCAACAATGCCAGCTCACAAAACGGCATCGACAGACTGACGGCGTTTGACTTCCGTAGCCTGGGCGCTCAGGCCGTCAATGTGTACCAGACTGCTGTCGGTTTTGATCTATTTAGCAACGGCACGGAAGTCTCCAAGTATGCCGACCGGACCATGGCTGGCGTGATTGGCCTGAACTTTTCCCCGGTGAGTATTGCAGATATTCCACCTGGAACCACCAGCTTTATCCAGATCATTCGTACCAGCGCGACCCACTATCAGCCAGGCAATTTCGGGGTTCTGGACGGGATAGGCTCGAATGCAGCCGGCTTTAGCCCGGCCGCTGCCGTCCCCGAGGCGTCGACCTATGGCATGATGTTGCTCGGATTAGGCTTGCTCGGCATGATTGGGATAAGAAAGATGAAAGGCTAATCTCTCGCGATAAGCACTGCAGGCAAGGATGCTGCAAAAACGCCATTCAACCGGCGTTTTTTTGCATGTTAAATCTGGCAATGTACGCTATCGCACAGAGCGACCCCTGGCTGGCGAGCGACCATCATGGTTCAACCGACGAGGGAAGCCCCAGATGAAAACCGACGTGCAATTACAAGAAGATGTGATGAAAGAACTGCAATGGGAGCCTTCGGTCAATGCGGCGAACATCGGCGTGGAAGTGCAGGACGGCATCGTTACCCTGTCAGGCCATGTGGATACCTTTGCTCAGAAATGGGGCGCTGAAAACGCGGCGCAACGGGTCCCTGGCGTCAAGGCGCTGGCCATCGAGATAGCAGTCAAGTTGTCATACGGCGCCGAGCGTCCTGATGCGGATATCGCCCGGTCGGTGAATCATGTGTTGCGCTGGTCCAACGATTTGCATAATAACTCCGTGCAAGTCATGGTCGAGGGTGGCTGGATTACCCTGACCGGCTTTGTGGAATGGCCCTATCAGAAAAAGAATCTCGGCTACGCCATTTGCAATTTGATGGGCGTCACCGGGCTCAGCAATCACTTGAAGATCGAGCCCAGAGTCAAGGTGGAAGCCGTTAAAAATGACATAGAGCAGGTGTTAAAACGCCGAGCCATCGCGAGCGTCAAACATGTCTCGATTAAGGTCAACGGCGCCGAAGTGGTGCTGACTGGCCATGTGGGCAGCTGGCAAGAGCGCGAAGTCATTAACCACTCGGCCTGGAATACGCCAGGGGTTCAGAATGTGATCAATGAGATCAAGGTTGCCTAGTCGCTTTAAGGATGCCATGCCGCAGTCTATGCAACAGTTACTGCTGATCAAGCACAGCAAGCTCGCCTATCAACTGGATTTTGCGGTGTATTTTTTGCTGATAGCCGGCATCACAGCTTACCTGATTGCCTCCCCGGCAAACCTGTCCACGTTTTCGATGCTGCTTTGCATCTTGCTCGGCAGCCTGAGCTGGACGCTGATTGAGTACCTGTTGCATCGCTGGGTGCTGCATCAGTGGCCACCGTTCTCGGCTTGGCATGCCGAGCACCATCGGCAGCCAGATGCATTGATTTGCACGGCCACTGTGGTGAGTCTGGGCACGATTGCCCTCACCGTCTATTTGCCGCTGTACTGGGGTGTCTCGCCGGCAGTCGCCATCTGCTTTACCCTGGGTTTGTTAATCGGCTACCTCGCTTACGCCGTGACCCATCATGCCATTCATCACTGGCCCCATCCAGGCATGCCATGGCTCAAAACCCGGCAAAGGATACATCGGCGGCATCATCGCTTCCCTGAGCACGGTTTTGGCGTGACCACAACCGTTTGGGATCATGTGCTGGGAACAAGCGCCCCGCCCGCAGCCGGCAAACGTATCAGGCCATCCATACGTTAGTCCACGTCGCGCCCTGAACAGGCGCAACCTCCCTCACCCCTCAGGCAGGCAACATGGCAGGGAGCGAGGCGGCATTGGCGGTCATATACGCTCGGGTGAGTGGCTGCCGGGCATGATCAACGGTGCGATGCCCGACCAGTATCTGGTAAATTCCCAAATGACCGTTTTCAAACGAAAGCCGGCTTGCCGTCATATAGGCCAGCCAAATCCGAAAAGTGGCCTCACTCACATATTTGAGCGCCTGGTCGTGCTGGCTGGCCAGTTGTGAAATCCAATGCTGCAAGGTCAGGGCATAATGTCTGCGCATAGACTCCACGTCCAGAATTTCAAATTGCGCCAACTCCATTTGCCGCTGGATATTGCTGACCGTGTCTAACTGACCATCAGGAAACACATAGCGGTTGACAAAGGTATGCCCCAGATTATCCGGCCAGCCCTCAACATCGCTGGTAATGCCATGATTCAGAAATAGCCCGTCCCTGGCCAGCAAACGCTGCACAGTCTGAAAATAGGTGGCCAGATTCTTGATCCCCACATGTTCAAACATGCCGACACTGGCAATTTTGTTGTACTGCGCATGACCGGGGAGATCGCGATAGTCTTGCAGGCGCACCGAAACGCGCCCAGTCAGGCCGTAGATTTCGATCTGTTGCTGCGCATAATCATATTGCTGTTGGCTGAGGGTGATGCCCGTTGCCTTAACGCCATAATGCCTGGCCGCATGCATCACCAGCGCGCCCCAGCCGCAGCCGATGTCCAGCAACTCATCATGGGCGCTTAACTGCAGTTTCCGGCAGATCAACTCCAGCTTGGCGGTTTGCGCACTAGCCAGATCCTGTGCCTCGCTGAGAAAATAGGCGCAGGAATACACCATGGCAGGATCCAGCCACAAGGCATAAAAGCCATTCGAGACATCATAATGAAACTGGATCGACAGCCTGTTTTCATCGCGGCTATGCGTGTGCACCGCTTGTGCAGCAGGTAAGCGACTCAAGGCTAGCGGCCGTAAAGAGACCGGCTTTTTGAGTTGCCGCAGCAGATGATTGAGTAGCGCGCGGCCTTTCAGGCGCCAATGGATGTGCAATCGGCTGAACTGCTCGCGCAAAGCCAGCAAGGCGGCCAGATCGCCTTCAATATCCATCTCGCATTTGAAATATGACTCGGCAAACGTCAGGGGGTCTTTGCGTTTAAGAAACGACTCAAGAATCGCAGGCGTATGAAAAATCAGGGTAAACGGACTGCCATTGACAGGTGCAACCTGTTTGCCCAGGTGTACACGTTGGCCGTCCCATAACTGGATTTGCAAATGGCCATCAAACTGGTCAAAAATGCGCCTTAGCATATTCACCATGGCGGCAGATGGATCTTCAGACCACACCTTAAAGGTGATTAATTTTTTCAAGGTTTTCATCTGCACACTCCACGTACCAAAATCAAAGACAGTCAGTATTTGCTGCCATTGGTGGCATCACGGTCATTCACTTCGGGGTTCTCTGCAGTCGTCCCCAGTGCTTTTTGATTCATCGAGCTATTGTGTGCATCCTTATCCATTTTTTCTAAATTGATCATGCCATTTTTTTGTTTGACCTTGTCAAAACGCTGTTCATGAAACTTCAGGAATTCAGCTTTTGACACCTCGCCATCCTTGTTGTTATCCATGTCTTTGTATTGTGCATGCCCTTCACAGGACTGGGGCATTTTTGACTCTTTCATGGCAGCGAATACGCTTTGACTGGTGGCCAGCAGGAGAAGGGTAATGCAGAACATTAGTTTATTCATGAGGGATCCTTGATGAAGAGAAGACAGAGGCAAGCGCATACTCATGCAGACGTACCGCTTCAATCGAGCCTGAGTGTAGCGCCGACTAAACACCGCCTCTGTGCGTTAGCATACACAGCGCGCTTTGCCATTGCTTATGTACGCTAACGTACATAAGCGTATAGTGAGCTCTTCTATGATGTGCACGCATACTACTCAAAGAGGCCACTATGAACGCCCTGCACACCCCCAAGCAAAATCATTTGCTGGATGCACTACCCGAAGAGGACTACCTGCGCATTGAGGCCATGCTGGAGTATGTCCCCATGCCTTTGGGCCATGCCCTGTATGAGTCTGGCGGGCATTTAAAGCATGTTTACTTTCCCACCACGGCCATCGTCTCGCTGCTCTATGTGTTAGAGAGCGGCGCCTCTGCCGAGATCGCCGTGGTCGGCAATGAAGGCATACTCGGTATTGCCCTGTTCATGGGCGGTGAAACCACGCCAAGCCGAGCCGTCGTACAAAGCGCAGGGTCCGGCTACCGTATGCGTGCCAGCCTGTTAAAGCAGGAATTCAACCGCGCCGGGGTCATGATGCATTTGCTTTTGCGCTACACCCAGGCCTTGATTACCCAAATGGCGCAAACCGCGGTCTGCAATCGGCATCATTCGATTGAACAGCAATTGTGCCGATGGCTATTGCTCAGCCTGGACCGCTTGTCGACCAATGACCTGACGATGACGCAAGAGCTGATTGCCAACATGCTGGGCGTGAGACGCGAGGGGGTGACTGAAGCCGCGGGCAAGCTGCAGCGGGCAGGATTGATTGAGTACGCCAGAGGACACATTCGCGTCCTGGATCGCGCACGGCTGGAAGAAAACGTGTGCGAATGTTATCAGGTCGTCAAAACAGAGTTTGACCGGCTACTCCCGGATATTCACAGGCATCGTCAATAGTCCCCCTATCATGACCTGGGCGCTAAAAAGCCTTACTTCACCCTTTGCGCTGCGTGCGGATTCTCGCCAGTTGATACCACCTTGGCTGGATCACGTGCGCGCCCAGAATGGCCCCACCCAGTCCCATCAATCCCATTCCGGCCAGCATGGTAATCGCAATCACCGTATACCAGTGCGCCTGCATATACCACGTCGGCGAAACCGTCACCCATTGTGGAAAAAACAAGACATAGCCGCCGAGTAGCAAGCCCAGGCCACCGCCATAAAAGGCCCCATGCCAGGCCTCTACCCAAACTTGCGATGTTGCAATGACAGGGGCGGTGTCACCGGCGGAGCGTAAGGTGTGCTGCGCGCCGCCGCTACTGTCTGCAGCATTTAAATACAGCGAGGGCTCGATGTTGGGCGGCGTCGCATCCATGGTAATCAATCCGGGTCTTCTTTTCATGGCAGTCCTTTGAATGGTAGGGTTGTAAAAATCTATCTTATGACACAAGTGCATGATTCTCCTCCGCTGTCATGGCTTGACTGTCTGGCAGCACACAGAGCGCACGCCAAAGATAAAACTAGCACATGTGTGCAAACGAACAGAGGCGCCTCCGCGACACTGCTATGTTGTGGTGATGAAACACCCATCCGTTCGTAATCCACTCCGTAATCAACTGATAGACCCGCTGAATCGCCACTGCCATCATCAATTGCTCAAGCATGGCGAAGTCGTGGAGCTCAGCTCAGGACAACAGTTAAACCAGCCAGGCGAAACGGTCGCTTATGCCTACTTTCCTGCTGGAGGCGTCATCGCCCTGATCATGCAACAGCCGACCGAGAAACCGATTGCGCTCACGCTGGTCGGTGCAGAGGGGATGGTGAGTATTGCCTCGGTGTTGGGGGTGAATATTGTGCCCTATGCCTCACAGGTGCTGATCTCCTGTGAAGCCCTGCGCATCCCCGTGCAACATTTGTATGACCTCAAGCTTAAAAACACCGACTTTTGCAAGGTGCTGGATAGCTATGTGGCGGTTATGCATACCCAGTTTGCCCAAGCCATTGTTTGCCATAGCCTGCACAACGTGCAACAACGCATGGCGAGCCTGTTACTGACTTATAGTGACCGCGTGTCTGCGGCTGACTTTGCCATGACACAAGCCCTGCTGGCCAGCTTGCTGGGGGTCCGTCGCTCGGGGATCAACAAAGCGGCCAGCATGCTACAGCAATTAAGAACACTGCAATACAGTCGCGGCCATATATATATTCTTAACCGGACCGCTTTACTCAAGGTCGCCTGTCCATGTTATGCCAATGACAAACTTGCCTATCTGTCCATGATGAGCAACTAGCCATGATGCGCAGCCAGGCAATAGCGCTGGCCTGTGATGCTTGAAGCGCGGCGCATCACAGGCCAGGTGAATACAATGGGATTCAGCGCTTGACTGCCCAGCCTAACCCAAACCCAATGGCGACAGCGATGCCGGCGATTTGCCAGGGATGCAGGTGTACATACTGGTCTGTCGCCTTGATCGCTGCTTTTGATCCCTCAATCACCCGCGCTTCACTGTCCTGCAAGCTTTGCTTGGCGGTTTCCATAGACTGGCTGACTCGGCGACGAATTTCATCCAGCGCCTCTCCGCCCTGGCTCGCTGTTTCCTGCAATAAAGCCTGCACATCGGCAATGACGGCATGCACATCCTGCGACAATACGCGGGCGGCATCTTCCCCGTTGTTGATGTGAGGGGACTGTTCCAAGCGAATATTCATGTTGTGGATCTCCTGTGATATCAATGCAAGCAGGTCCATCCTGCTCGTCAGTATGGTGCTGGCGCTCAAACCACATGCGCCTGTTGAAGGTGACGCTTATTCAGCCAAGCCGCCCCAGAAGCGTTTTGCTTCCTGGGTCTCGCTGGCTTTGGTGCTTTCAGCTGCCGCCCAGCAAGCCTGTCGTTCTTCACGCAAGATGCCATTACAGGTACTGATCGCCACCGAATAATTGCCGTGAACATGCGCCATGCGTGCGTCGAGGCGACTTTTTGCCGTCGGATGGCTACTGGCTTTGAGCTCGGCAAGGTTGATGGCCCGCTGAGTCTCCGCGGTCACCCTGCAGGTCTCATATGCATGCCAGCGCAAGGTATCGCAGACCTTTAAACTCTCCCGGTATTCAAAAGCCACCGACTGCTGGCGCTTTTTAACTTCACTCGGCGATACGGCCGCCGCGCTGGCGGCGGTAAAAGTAGCCAGACAAACCATGGCTATCGATAAAACAGCATAAACACGCATATGGATTTCCTAAAATAAGCGGCTCACAACAAGACTTTTTTCAAAGTAACTAAGGCTCGGTGCCCGCAGGGCGTTGGCCGCGATTCGGCGCAAGTCCGCTGCCTGGTGCCCAATATAGCGCCATCAGCGCGCCTTGCTCTGTACGCTGGCATACAGAGGAGACCGATCACACGCCCTACACTACGCTGATCGCTCTCACCCCACCGTCCAGAAAGGATGGCAATATGCCTATCGCAAAACCCATGCTCACGATCACCCCGGCCGCCACCGCTGCGGATGCAAACACTGCCGCAATGCGTCCATCCCCTGACGCAGACCAGCCGCCAACAGCAGCCATTAAAAAATATGGGCATACCCATGCAGATATCGATCAACAGATCAGCGATTGGCTAGAAGCACAGCGCCAGCCCAAGCAGCCTTAATTCACCCCGGCGCCGCTGTGATTGCTTTATGATGGAGACTTCGCCGATCATGGGAACGGTTTGCTGAACGCACACGCATGTTGACCCTGAACACCAGTCTCGTCACGCACTTTGCAATCGCCATCGGCATCGGGCTGATCATTGGTGCTGAGCGTGAAAAGCACAGGCAAGGCGCGGCCGAGAAATCGGCACAAGGGATACGTACGTTTACGATGGCGACCCTGCTTGGGGCCGTCACCGCCTTGATTCACTTTTGGCTGTTCGCGCTGGCCATCCTCTGCGTCATGGTGTTTTCAGCGATTGCCTACGCTAGGCAAATCAATGAACATCCGGGCATGACCACAGAAATTGCACTCATGCTGTCTGTGGTGCTCGGCGGCCTTTGCCTCACCGCCCCAGAACTGGCGGCTGCGCTTGCCGTGGTCATCTCCATTTTGCTGGCGACAAAAGAGACCCTGCATGCGTTTGTGTTGGGGATGCTGTCCAAAGAAGAATTAAACGATTTTTTAATTCTGGCAGCGGCGACCGTGGTCATCCTGCCGCTGGTCCCGGACCAGTTTATTGGCCCCTACCATGCCATAAACCCGAGAAATCTCTGGTTGATTGTCATCCTGGTCATGGTGATAGGCGCGCTCAGTCACGTGGTATTAAGGGTGCTTGGATCACGTATCGGACTGCCAGTGATCGGATTGCTGTCTGGCTTCATTTCCAGCATCGCCACCATCACCACCATGGGCGAACGCGCAAAAGAAACACCGTATTTAATGCGCGGCGCCATTGCAGGCGCCCTCTTGTCCAGCCTGGCAACCATTTTACAACTCGTACTCCTGCTGTTTGTCATCAGCCCGAGCACACTGATGGTGCTTGCCTGGCCACTGCTGTTTGGCGCGCTCTCCATCACCGTATATGCGCTCATTATCGGCCTGCGTGCTGGTCATGAACGCAATGTGCCCATCGCCTATACGCCCTATCAAACCTTTAAACCCGGCACCGCCTTCACGCTCGCGGCCGTGATTGCCCTCATGCTCATCCTGGCATCCGCGCTCAAAGACTGGCTGGGCTTAAATGGCCTGTTAGCCGTTTCAGCGATTTCGGGCCTGATAGATGTACACGCGCCGACCATCGCCGTGGCCACGCTGGTCGCCACGGGCAAACTGGCGCACAGTCAGGCCGCGCTCCCTATCCTGCTCGCTTTTTCAGTCAACGCGGCGAGCAAAGTGTTTATGGCATGCATCACCGGGCCCCGGCCATTCTGGCAGGCCGTCAGCCTGGGCGTATTGGCACAGATTATCTTGACCTGGCTGGGATGGTGGTTTTTTATTGCCCATCCATAACTAAAACGCAAGCGCCCAATACAATGGTGTGCCCTTGAATGCGCCATCGCCATCGCAACCTCCCCCGATCATCCAGCCCAGCCGCGCAATTGCCCCTGTGTGGGACAACACACAGAACAACGCTTTTTTGAGTGCAATACTTGCCCTTATTCATGTTGATGGAGTCTCTCATGGCAAGTATTCCTTTATCTGGCGAAGCCGTGCTCACAAACACCCGCCCCCCGCCCTATGACAACATAGACACCTTAGCCAACGCCACCGCAGTTTCCTGGGGAGCGATTCTGGCAGGTGCCGTGGCAGCAGCGACTCTGAGCCTGATGCTGTTTCTGCTAGGCTCAGGCGTGGGCTTTGCTTCGGTCTCGCCCTGGATGCGCAAAGGGATTGATGCTTCAACGTTTGGCCTATCAGCCATTCTCTGGCTCACCGTCACACAACTGCTGGCAGCAATCCTGGGCGGATACCTGGCTGGCCGGCTTCGGGCAAAATGGTTATCTGCACATAAAGATGAAGTGTTTTTCAGGGATACCGCACACGGCTTTCTGGCTTGGGCTGTCGCCACGCTGGTCATCGCCACCCTGCTCACTTCCATCGTCGGGACAGAGGTCAACTCGGGCGTACAGGCCAACGCTCACGTGGCAAACGGTGTGGCAAATCGCGCCGCAAAGATGGGTGCAAGACAGGCCCAAGCTTCACCGACCGAAAGCGCTGACCATGGGCAGATGGCCTATCTGATCGGCTCGCTGTTTAGACCAGACACCCCTCAACCTCAACCCACCCCTGAGGCTGTCGAAGCCGGACAATACAGACCGACAACGCCGCCGCCTATGGCTGAAGCAATCCCCATTTTTAACCACGCGATGCTGGCCGATGTGCTGCCCGCTCAAGACAAAAGCTATCTTGGTTTATTGATTTCACAACAGACCGGCCTAGCCACAGCAGAGGCCGAATCACGGGTGCAGGCGCTGTTTGCCAGCATGCAGACCAGCAAAAAAGCAGCGGCCATCAAGACAAAAGAAACGGCTGAGCAAGCCCGTAAAGCCACGGTCTATATCAGCTTGTGGCTGTTTGCCTCTTTACTCATAGGCGCATTCTCAGCCAGTTTGGCTGCGGCCTGTGGTGGCCGCTACCGGGATGCATAACTCTGTGACTGTTTTGCCCCCCATACTCATTGACTCAGGAAGACATCATGCGCTCATTACTTCTATTCTTTTTAGGCATTCCCATTCCAATCATTATCTTGATTGCCCTATTCGTACATTAAGTCGCCAAACGCATCTTTCTTTGCAGCAAGCCCCCGACCACAGATCAGCATTTTACAGATCACCATTTAAGGACATACACGATGCAAACCAAGCCAGATCAATCCAGCCAGAAAGCGTCTACGTCAAAAGCCATGGAGGCCACTGCCATGCTCAAGGCTGACCATCAACTGATCAGCAAACTGTTCAAGGACTATGAAAAAGCCGAGACCAAAGCCGCCAAGAAAAAAATTGTCAGCCAGATTTGCCTGGAGCTCAGTATCCACGCCCAGATAGAAGAAGAAATCTTTTATCCTGGGGTGAAGGCGGTGCTCAAAGATAAGACCCTGATCCCAGAAGCCATTGTGGAACATGCCACCTTAAAATCGCTGATCGCCCAGGTAGAAGGCGTAGAGCCAGACGGGGAAATGTTTGACGCCAAAATCAAGGTACTGGATGAGTATGTCAGCCACCATGTCAAAGAAGAACAAGACGAGATGTTTCCCGAAGCCAAGGCCTCCAATCTGGACATGGTTGCGCTGGGGGAAAAGATGCATGCAAGAAAACAAGCGTTGCTGGCTGAGCAGGCTTAAACCGGATCACTGCGCTGCGCTGCGTGGCGCATGTGATTGGCCGATACGATTACCTTTCACGACCGGCCTGCCATAAAGACAAGGTATTTCTGAGTGGAGGATCAACCGGCCTGGCCCCATGCGCATCTGCGTATCCGAACAATCCGGTGGGGCAATGCCGATCATCATCCCAGCCAGGATAGTCAACAATGGGATACAGGCATAGCCCATCCACCGGGATGCCCACTTTTTGCGCGCTGCAGACTTCTCGACAGATGTAATCTATCCAGCCTGACCGGTCTTGACCTTCTGCGCCCGTTTCTGCAATCAACAAGGTACGCCCATATCGTAAATAGACTTCGGCAAGCATGTCGAATACCGAGCGGTAAGCAGACGCGTTGGGAGAGATCTTGCCGCCCCCCAAGAACCATTGATTGGTACTGTAATAGTTAAGCCCGACCATATCCAGATATTTGGGATCCCCTCCCAGGCCCGGCCAAGACTCGCCGATCAGCATATCCAGGGCTTCAAATTGAGAGAGGCGATAAGCTTCAGCCTGTGCTTTTTCTCCGGGACAATCTACTCTGGGCAGCACATGAATCAGCGGCTCAGCGGTGATAAACCGCGCGCGCGGGTCAACCTCGCGAATCGCCTCAATCGCCGCAATGGTGGCACGCACTAACTGATGCTTGAGCTCCAGGCCACGGCCCCTTGCAAGCGGGTTAAAAAATGCGACCTCGCCCCCCGCCCAAGACCAGAAGGAGATTTCATTGATGGGGCAGTAGATGGGGAACTGATCTGTCTCCCGCATGACAATACGGGCCACCTCTGCCGCAAACTTGGCAAAACGCTGCACAAATTCCGGTTGCCAGATATTCAATCCATCTGGAATGCCATAGTGACAGAGATCCCAAATCACTTGTACCTGAGCGCGGTGTGCAGCTTGGACCATAGGCAAAAAACTGGTCCAGTCATAGCAGCCGGATGACGCTTCGATCAAATGCCAGCGGAGTCCATCGCGTACTGACGGCAGGCCATGCACCTTCAATGCACGATAATCTGCATATGCCCATTGGTCGTGTCTGGTTGACTGAATGAGGTCTAGCCTGCGCCCATCCGCCCTGCGATGGCTTGAGCATTCAAAACCTGCCATAAAAAAACTATTGAAATTTTTAGAGGGCAGCAATGCAATGCCCTGCTATTCGTACACAGTGTCAAGGACTGCGCTAGCCTGCTCTGACGCTAACAACCGCTGATAGGTGGCCAGGGCCTGCCCGACCACCTGATCCATATTGTAGTACTTGTAAGTGGCCAGACGACCGACAAACGTGACATCGGGCGTGGCGTCTGCCAGCGCCTGGTATTGCTTGTATAACTCGGCATTTTGCGGCCGCGGGATGGGGTAATAAGGATCGCCCTCCGCTTGCGGAATCTCATACGTTAATGCTGTTTTATGATGGATTTGGCCAGTGAGGTATTTGTATTCCGTAATCCGCGTATGCTCAATAGCTTCATCCGGGTAGTTGACCACTGCGACAGACTGGAACTGTGGCTGATCCAGTGTGACATGGCGAAACTTCAGGGAGCGATAAGGTAACTTACCAAAACAATAATCAAAATATTCATCAATCGGTCCGGTAAAAATCAAATGTCCGAATTTGACTCGGCCTCTTACCTCCCGGTAGTCCACATTTAGCAGCACCTTGATATTGGCATGCGCAAGGATGTTGTTGAACATGCTGGTATATCCGTGCAAGGGCATCTGTTGATGCGCATCAAGAAAATATCGGTCGTCATGATTGGTTCTTGTCGGCACCCGCGACGTCACAGACTTATCCAGCTCAGAAGGATCCAGTCCCCATTGTTTTTTGGTATATCCGCGGAAAAACTTTTCATACAAGGCCCTTCCGATCTGATTCACGACCACATCTTCTGAGGTTTTAATCTCAGCAACGTGCTCCGCCTGCTCGGCCAGAAAGGCCTCAGCCTGCGCATCATTCAGGTCCAGATGGTAGAGTTTATTAATCGTGGTTAAATTAATGGGGATAGGCAGCAGTTGACCATCTACATCGGCCAAGACCCTATGCTCATAGGGAAGCCACTCGGTGAATCGGGATAAATAATCCAGGATCCGTTGAGAGTTAGTATGAAAAATATGCGGGCCATACTGATGAATCAGAATGCCTTCTTGATTGTAATAATCAAAAGCATTGCCAGCGATGTGCGGCCGCCGATCAATAATCAGGACCCGTTTATTCAGGTCAGCCGCCAGTCTTTCCGCCAATACACTACCGGCAAAGCCAGCGCCGACAATCAGATAATCGAACTCAAATTGGGCCATGGCCTATACACTCAGTGGGATCACGGCGGAGTCATGTACCACCCGCGAGACCGCAGTCATCGCTGCATTCGGCTGTAGTTTTTGTTCCATCAGCGTATTCATTTTTTGCCATGTTTTATCCCAGGACATGCCATACAATATCTGGTCTGCTTTGGCTGAGACGACTGAGGGCGTTTGCATCATTTTAAGCGCCGTTTCAATCGCAGCAACAAAGGTTTTGCTATCCTCGGCTATCAATACCAGCTCGCTTTTTACATACATTCTGACCACATCCCGGATCGCCGTGGACACAACCGGACGGCCACCCGCCAAATACTCAGGCGTCTTGGTCGGGCTGATATACTGCGTTGACCGATTGATGGCAAAAGGCATAAAAGCCACATCCCAACCGCTCAAGTACATCGGCAAGGCATCATATGTTTTGGGGCCCAGATAGTGGATATTGGGCAACCTGGGGAGGCTTTGCGGATCGATCTTCAACACCGGCCCAACCATGATCATCTGCCAGTCAGGACGGGCAGTCGCAATCGCCCGAATGAGATCAAGGTCTATGCGCTCATCAATCACGCCGTAAAAACCAATTTTCGGCCCGGGGAGATTGATCTGATCAGGCGGTTGCGGGTTTGCTTGCCTGGCCACGCCAAAATGGGCGATGTCCACACTACTCGGAATCGGATACACATGCGGGTGCTGTCTGGATTTAGACTCATACAGGCTATATCCGCCGGTAAAAACGATATCGACTTTCTTGAACAGCGCACGTTCATAATCTATTAATTGCGGCGGCGCTGCTGCAAACGCTGACAATTCGTCCATGCAATCATAGATGACCATGGATGCATTGATATGGCTGGTATAAGCCAGGCTCATCGGTGTGTAATACCACAGAATAGGATTGGCATCCGCGATCATTAAATACCGGTCAAGCAAGCCTCTCAGCAACGCGGTGCCTTTGGGCTTGCCGATATGCTGGGCGGGCAAATGTGGAATAAGCAGCCGAACGCCCTCCGGGGTAAGAATCACTTCCAGCCAGGTCGTTTTGCCTTCACTCGGAACGGGTTCCTCAAAAAACAATACCTGAAAGTTTTTTGCAAAGCGGCTCATTAAATGCTGTGGTCGCTGGTAAACAAAATTCCAGCGCAAGTGAGATAAACATAGTAATGTCGGCTTGTCTGGATCAGGTAAAGTGAGCATGGACTGTCTGCCTTTTTCCAAAGGAAACTTGTAGCTCGTAGTTTGAGAAGGCAGACGACTCATGGACCGCTCCTTGGTAATGTTGAGTGTTAGGATTCTGTTTACAGCTTAATCATGAAACCCGTTGAAGGGCATCAGCTGTTTCATCATTCACTCGTAGGAAAATCTGAGGGAGATAGCGGCCTGCGTTTAAGGCCAGATAACAATCAGAAGCGCTGTGGTATCGCGCTCCGATTGCCATCAAGCGCCTCTTTAAAAAACACAGAGGCCGATAGACAACACTGCGCCCAACAGAGATGACTCCGCTAGGCTAGGTAATACATCGAACTGTTAAGGCTTTTGGTTGCCGCTCTTGGACGCGTGATTTTTATTGTCCTTAGATGCAGAACCTGAATGGTTGTCCTGGTTTTTACTACTCGGATTGGCTGGCTTCTCATGCTGCTCACCTGCGCTGCGCGTTGGTGAGTCCTTTTTGCTACTTTTGTTTGTATCCATGATCAATACTCCTTAGGCTCCCAGACACACTGCACACTGCTTAGAACAGTCAAGGAAGATTTAAAATCAGTTGAAGCAATGTGCGTTGAGCTTAAGGTCAATCCCCACCTGAAAATATCCGTACTTCTCTGATTGGCTTGTGAGACTTTCATCCAGCATGAATAGGCGATACAACACGATTTGAGACTTCAGAATGGGGCGCTGAGCGATGGAGCTCGCAATAAACCGGGTTGACATACTGCGCGAGGAGATAATGCCTCTGTAGTCATCAACCACTATTCACACAACACTCAAGGCGCGCTCGATGCGCACACTTAAGCCAGGCATGTGTTATTCGATATACTGATTTTTGTCGGTACTTTGGCAGACGCTATTACGCCATTCTTTTGACAAGTGGCGTCGATTGCCAGGATAGTGATCTTCAAGGCCACTGATCTCCAGAATACGATCTACGAGAAAGATTCTAAATGCCTGATGTAACTCACACCACGCGGCAATGGACCACCGCGAATCGACGAACCCTAAAATAAGCGGCCAGATCACATACGCCAAAGTGTCACCCGTTTTGTTGATATAGGCCACTTTGAGTTTTTTTTGCTCGCGCATGGCATAACGCACTACGCCTGAATCAAAATCTACGACAAATGGTCTTTCGCCGACATAAAGCATGTCATCCTCCATGAATAGTTTCATGTCCGCAGGAATGACTGCTCCAATCTTTGCCAGTGCATTTTGAGCCCCAAGCGCGAGCGCTTGATCTGTTTGTTGACTCACCCATTGCGCGCCTGCGACCAAAGCTTGCAATTCGTCTTCATTGAATGTCATCGGTGGCAGCAAAAATCCAGGCTTTAACATGTACCCTACGCCTGCTGCGCCATCAATTTTGGCACCCATGGCCTGCAACGTTGCAATATCACGGCGAATCGTTCTCAACGAGACATTGGTTTCTTGCGCCAGCATTGCGCCGGAAACACTCCCGCGATGTCGACGCAACACTTGCATCAGTTCGTTGAGGCGATGGCTACGAGACATTGTTACTCCATGGCAATAACACCTTTGCCCCCTATTTTGAGTCCACCCTCAATTTCACTCATCAGATTTGCACCATCAATGAGCGATACGATTCTGCCAATCGGTAATTGGAGCTTTCCGAGTGCCGCCGCTTTTGCGACCTTGCCCAAAGTATACTCGCTCGGACTGCCTACCAGCACCTGATAGTTTTTAGAGAAAATCGCCCGCAGGAATTTCATTGGTTTCGGGTCAAGATCAAGAAATACACCATTTTTCTTGAGTAGCTTCATCCCTGTGCTTGCGGAAATGGTTGTTGAGGTATCGTAGACAATATCGAACTTTTGCGTCAGGGCATGCAAATCCACTTTTCGATAGTCGTAGACATGGGCTAATCCCATTTTTTGCATTTTTTCCATGTCTTCACGGCGGCAGCTGCCAGAGACGATGGCCCCCAGCATCTGCGCGATCTGAATCGTTGCTATCCCAACAGCCCCGGCACAACCGTTCACAAATACATGTTGACCAGCCCTCAGGCGGGATTTTTCTACCAACCCTCTCCACGCCATAATGCCAGGCGTCGCCAAACAGGCTGCATCCTCAAACGAGACTGTATCCGGTTTGTGTGTCACAAAGGACTCATTGGTGACTAGCATCTCGCCGAACGCGCCGGCCTGTTTCAGTCTTGCCATGCCAAACACATGGTCGCCTGGAGCAAAGCGTGTCACCCCTCTACCAGTTGAAATCACCGTCCCCGAGAAGTCCAAA
This sequence comes from Methylophilus sp. DMC14, assembly GCF_056314085.1. Classification (NCBI taxonomy): domain Bacteria; kingdom Pseudomonadati; phylum Pseudomonadota; class Betaproteobacteria; order Nitrosomonadales; family Methylophilaceae; genus Methylophilus; species Methylophilus sp. DMC14. The sequence goes on from NZ_JBQUZA010000001.1 coordinate 38,470, forward strand.
CCCATTGCCCGTGGGAAGGTGTTTCCGGTCAGGATTTTCATCGTGCCATTGCGTAACTTCCAGTCGATGGGGTTGATTGCAGCATATTTCACCTTCACAAGCAGCTGGCCCTTGCCGGGAGCTTCCACTTCAAACTCCTCCAGGCGCATCATACTTGCCCCGCCATATTGATGGTACTGAATGCGCTTCATGCGGACACGCTTTGTTTCTGGATAGTTATACACTTCTTCATATTCATTTCGATGGAGTATTGAAATGCTTACTATAAACAGTGCACATGCCAGATTTTGTCACCATCTTCAACATATTTAGCCAATAAATAAAGCCCATTGCTTAGGCAATGGGCTTTAAGCCTGAAAATGTAATGTCACATTTTCAGGCTGAGGTTTGACTTAATTTGCCTGCAAGTATTGGGATATGGTCTTTTTTAAATCCTCTGGATTATCCACGCTGAGGAAATGCCCAGAACCTGTGATGGTCTCAAGCGTTGCGTTTGGTACTTTCTTCCAAGTCAAATATCTTTCGGCTTGTCTTGACCAGTCATTTTCTCCGTATATCAGCATTACAGGGCTTTTGATCTTATGATATTGATCAGTGGCCTGCGCCCAACTGCGCCAGTTTTTTAATATGTTCCTGCCAAGAAAACTGTAGCCCGGCCGATGTCCTGTTTTATCAAACATTGTCATTAACCAGGTTGGGATTTTTTTGATTTTTGTGACGCCGCCATTCATCACCAGGCTCAAGAAAAATCGATTCTCAAGTGCAGCAAAAATCGCCCCATTGATGGGAATTGAGTAATTCCACATCATAAAGTTGGCAATAACGTTGCCACGCCGGATGCCATCTGCGTAACGCGTTTCATAATCGTATGTATTGACCGCAATCACCTGCTTAATCTTATCTGGGATTTGTGCAGCGACCGTGAGAGACAGTGTCGCGCCAATAGACTCACCAATTAAGGTGAGATTGGTCAAATTCAGCTGATCAATTAAATCAAGCACAGAGGCTCTCAAATAGGGCTCGTCGTAGTTGATTTTCTTATTGATGGACGATTGACCGTGGCCAGGCAAATCGATGGCATAGACGGTAAATTTGCTCGCATAAAATGGAATCATCTCGCTAAACAACTCAATTTGCGTTCTGATCGTATGCATTAAAAGCAGCGGTTCTCCACTCCCTGTTTTAATGACTCGAACCGTTTCTCCATCTTTAAGCGTGACAAAAAATTCCTCTCCGTTAAATTTAAGATCTGTTGGTGCATCACTCATTTCATTCTCCCTTATCAAATTAATTAGTACTTATCATTTCGAGTGAAGTGATATTTAAGTGATCACCCCCCAGGTTTGATCCATCATGCTCAACCGTTAAAACGTTTAAAAATGACAGATGCATTAACCCCGCCAAATCCAAACCCATTCGAAAGGGCATATTCAAGATGTCGATGAATGGGAGCTTGTGTCGTAATCGCCAGCCCAGTTGCCCGCGCATCTGGCGCGTACAAATTGATTGTGGGTGGGCAACACTGCGCTTCAATTGCTTTAATGGTAAAAATGGCTTCTAGACCGCCCGCTGCGCCCAGCAAATGTCCAGTGGAAGACTTTGTGGCACTGATCACAGGTTGGGCATGACGCTGACCAAACACAGTTCTGATGGCTGCCAGTTCACTTGCATCTCCCATGGGGGTAGACGTGGCATGCGCATTGATATGGTCAACGGCCTCGGGAGATATGTGTGCTTGATTAAGGGCAATCATCATTGCCCTGGCAGCACCGGAACCCTCCTCGGGGCTGGAGGTGATATGGTAGGCGTCAGAAGTGGTTCCATATCCCACTAATTCAGCAAGCGGTTTTGCACCTCTCGCCATGGCGTGTTCATAGGACTCAATCACCAAAATACCAGCCCCCTCTGCCATCACAAACCCATCACGATGTGTGTCAAACGGTCTTGAGGCTGACTCAGGGCTTGCAGCGTATCTTGTACTCAGTGCTTTTGCGGCTGCAAACCCACCGAGGCTGACTTTATCAATACAAGCTTCTGTCCCTCCACAGATTGCGATATCGGCTTCATTGGCATGAATCATCCTGGCCGCATCGCCAATCGCTTGTACGCCTGCTGCACAGGCGGTAACCGGAGCACCGAGTGGTCCTTGGAATTGGTGTTTAAGTGCTATCTGCGCAGCCGCCAAATTGACCAAAAATGATGGAATCGTAAATGGCGAGAGCTTACCCACACCCACTGCTTCGCCTGTGCGGACTGCATGTGCAATGGCTGGGAAACCACCCACCCCTGAAGCGACAATGGTGGCAGTGCGTTGTTTTTGAATCTCAGTCATCGGTAGCCACTGGGCTTGCTGAATGGCCTCGTTAGCGGCAATCAGAGCAAATTGAATAAATCTGTCAGAGCGTCTTAACTCTTTTGCATCGAGATATTCAGACAAATTGAGCCCCATGCTCGGATCAAGTTCTGATGGCTTAACCCAACCGGCGATGTTGACTGGACTGCCTTCTGCCAACGCATCAGGGAGCGCAGAGATCCCAGACTTTCCCTCCAACAAATGTTTCCATGCCAAGTCAACGCCTGTTCCAAGCGGACTGACTGCGCCCATCCCAGTAATCACAATACGTTTCATCATAAATTTCCCTAAAGGCCTATTGAGTTAAATTGGCAAGTTGTTTTGGGTGGGTATTGATCGGGATACATAACATGGCCGTGATGAGCGCCAATGCAATATGTATGCTGTACGTTGGGATAAAGTCACCCGGCTTGAGCAGTGCTTTACCAAGGAATAACACGGTGATGGACACACCTATCACCGTGCCAATTTGGCGGGCAGCGTGATTGATGGCAGAACCAACGGCATAGTCTTTTTGCGGCAAACCAAACATGGCGGCAGCGGATAAAGAGGGCATGACCAAGCCGACAGAGATGCCGCTTAATAGTAAACCCGGTAGCCATGTAGCCAGATAATTAGGGGTGGTATCGGGGACCATTAAAAACCACAGCCCACTGAGGGCGTAGGTCATGGTGCCTGTGATAAGCAAAGGACGATGTCCCACTTTGGAGGCTATTTTCCCTGCAACCAATGCGGTAGGCACAACCATCAGTGGCCCTGGCATGACAGACGCACCGGCTAAGGACTGGTTTAAATGCCATATATTCTTCATCCAAAAAAAGAATGAAAAAAACATGATGGAAAACGCAATCCCGAAGGTGATGCCTGCCAGGTTTGCAAATAAAAAGGTTTTGTTTTTAAACAGGCTGAGGTCAAACAATGGTTCTGGGTAAAACTTCGCCCAAGGAATATAACTTGCCAGCAACACCCAACCTAATATCAGAATGGCTGTTAACTCATAGGGATTCCAACTAGGCGACTTCATCTCAACAATCGCAAACGCAATTGCTCCCACACCGACGACCAACTGCAACATGCCGACGAGATCAAGCCGCATATGCGCTCTTGGCTGAACCGACTCATGCAATACAGCTAAGCTTTGCCATATGCAAAATAATCCAATCGGGATGTTGATAAAAAATGCCCACTGCCAGCCGCCTACATCAATAATCCAGGAACCAATCCCCGGACCTAATGCCGCGGCCAAAGCACCAACAGCGCCCCAAGCACCCATGATGACTGACCGCCTCTCGCGAGGAAACGCCTCCAATACCAGCGCCAATGCAGAGGGGGTCAGCAGACAAGCACCGATAGATTGAAAAACTCTGGCGACAATAAGCCATGAGACACTAGGGGCGGCACCGCATGCAAATGAGGCACTGATAAATAACAAGGTGCCTAATGTGAATATTTTTTTACGCCCAAATTTATCTGCAATACCACCCGCCGGGATCAGCATGGCAGCATAGACAATAGAGTAGCCGCTCATCGCCCAGGATAGATCAGCGGCAGTAGAGTCCGGAAAGCTACTGAGAATATTATTGAACCCAGCATACAGAATCGTCGTATCCAGGGAGGACATAAAAATCGCAATACTGGCGATTGCGAATACCCGCCAAGCTGCCGGGATTGCTTTATTTGCAGACACTAACTGCTGTATGTTTGAGTTCATGACATTCTCTGATTTGACTTAGGCGTATTAGTAATACTGGCCACAACGCCTTGATTCGTTGCGGCCAGTGTTCGCTTAGTGACTCAGAAAGAACTCAGCTGTGTTTACAAACGAATCATGGTACTGAAAAATCGAACCGTGATTGGAGTCTGGATATAACAGCAATTGCGCATTTTTAAGCTGCTTATATAGGGTAATCGAACCCTCGGTTGGTAACATGGTGTCATTGCTACCCGTCACCACCAAAACCGGTTGTTGAATGGCTTTTAACGTTTTGAATTCAGGATCAGGTGTGCTCGTCCATACAATTAAGGCCTTGCCATGTGCATCTGCAATCTCCTTACCACTTTCAGGGTCACGCCCTTCTTTTCTGGCATAGTCGCGAGACAAAAATGCAGCGGCGGCTTGCTTCCCTGCATCACTTTGAGAGAAGAACAGATAGTCGCGAGGATCTGGCGCATTGGCTCTGGAAAAAGCCTCACCCAATACTTTCATCAGATGATTGCCACCGCCTTGATGGGTAGTCCCGGCGAGAATCACTTTTCGAACCAGTTCTGGATGTTGCGCAGCAAGTTCTTGGGCAACAAACCCACCCATCGAAAACCCCAACACATCCACTTGCTTATAGCCCAGCGCTTGAATAAACGCATAAGCATCTGTGGTCATTTGTGCGATGTTGTCGGCAACCACTCCATTCGTAGCACCAACGCCTCTGTTATTGAATACAACCACTGGACGATTCTTGGCCAAGGCATTCACTACCGCCGGATCCCAGGCATCCATATTGCCAGTGAAGTGCTGAAGGAGCACTAATGGAGTACCTGATTGAGAGCCTAAAGTGCGGTAAGAGAATTTAATGCCATTGGCCTCTACAAATTTTGTGGCCGCTGTCTCCAGTTTATCTGCAGCCAAGGCCGTGCCTGACTCTATGATGGATAAGGTAGTGGCGATGAGTAACAATGATCTTAAAATTTTATTCACGAATATCTCCTGTTCAGTCAAATGGATGATTGGGTTCTTAGGTGGTGATTAGCTCAGGTAACGATTCGCTGGTTTAGCTAATGACAAATGCGGCCCCAATGCTTTTCTTGCCGCATCAAATGCTTGCCAATCCTCAATATTTGGCAAAGATGGAATAGTGATCACCTCGCCCAAATCAAATCCTCTTAGCGCGGCATCTACCAAATCATCAGTTTTCATCACCATTTCAGGCGGCAAGTGACTTGCTGGCATATTCACTTTGTCCAGGAACGGCGTATCGGTCGCACCTGGCAACACCACCTGAATGCGCACCCCTTTGTCACCAAGTTCATGCTGCATGGATTGGCTAAACATCACCACATAAGACTTAGTTGCGTTGTAAACGCCATTGAACATTTCAGGAATATAGGCAAGCACTGAGGCAACATTGATGATGGCACCTTTGCCTTCAGCAAAAAATCGTTTGGCTGCTGCGCCGGAGAGTCGTGTGAGCGCGGTGATGTTCAATTGAATCATGGTCTCCATCGCATCCATATTAGACTCAACCAACGTCGTAGACGCACCACCGCCTGCGTTATTCACCAGCAGGGTAATACTGCTATCTTCCCGTAAGCGTGTTTCGACTTTTAATAAATCAGCCTTGAGGGTCAGGTCGGCCGGCATGATTTCTACCTGACTTCCAGATGCACTCTTAATACCATCTGCTACTTTTTGCAGCTTTGCTTGATCACGTGCCACCAAAATCAAGTCATACCCTCGCTTTGCTAGTCGGTCTGCATACACAGCCCCAATCCCAGTTGATGCACCTGTGATCAATGCTGTCCCAAGTTTATTCACTGCATTCATTCTTTCACCTCTTTACGGTTTAACAGTTATGTATATATAAATACCAATCGGTACATAAATACTATGCAACAAAATTTGCTCTGTCAACATTTTTTTGTAACAATTGGTATAAATTACTTAAGTGAAGAAAATTGAGATGACTGAAGAGTTAAAAAAGACACGAGGTCGCCCCAAAATGTTTGATAACGAGGTGATCCTGGACAAGGCTTTGAAAGTGTTTTGGGAAAGGGGCTATGAAGGCGCCTCAATGGCCGAGTTAACCTCCACGCTCGGTGTGAATAAGCCAAGTTTGTATGCTGCGTTTGGCAATAAGGAAGAATTGTTTAGGCAAGCGCTTTCTAAGTATGTCTCCGGTCCAGCTTCATTTGTGAGGATGGTGATGAAAGAGCCAACAGCGCGCAAAGTCGCAGAAAAGTTTTTATTAAGTAGCGCAGAGTTTCTAACTAGTGAAGCACATCCCAAGGGATGCATGATCGTGCAAGGTGCCCTTTCATGCGGTGAAGGCGCACAGATCATCAAAGAGCAGCTTATTCAGTATAGAAAACATTATGAAGGCTTGTTAACTGAGCGATTTGAGTTGGCAAAACTGGAAGGTGATTTATCGCCTGACTTAAATGCCGTTGATTTATCTAAATATTTAGCTACTCTACATCAAGGAATGTCAGTGCAAGCAGTCAATGGCGCCACTCAAGAAGAACTCAAAAGGATGGTTAATGTAGCGATGTTGAATTGGCCGAGCAAATAAGGGGGTATCTATAACTGTGGTGTCGTCTGCAATTTAACCAAAGATCAAATAAATATAAATCAAATACTTATAAAATTTATTGCAAACAGAATTTCCAAATTATTTGTAACATAAGTTGAGATTTAACCCTAACAAACTAGCCCACACATCAGCAAACACAGCCAAATTTAATACACTGCCTACTTATCAAGTCTTAAGTAAGTCAAAAAATAAAGGCCGCATATGCGGCCTTTATTTTTTATATCAGTGATAAACGTTAGTTAATTTTCCTCGCCCTAAAACCGAGTATGACTATAAACCCCATCATCAATAAAGCATAGTTATGAGGCTCTGGAACAGGTGTTGTCACAGCTACAGAAGAAAATTTGCTATTTCCTAATGTGAGAGAGTTATTCCAATTATTAGCCACTACAGTTCCGGTCACATTTCCGCTGCTACCGTGAATTGTCGCATCCGTGGCTAGTATGCTTGCACTGAAGTTGATGTTGTTAAGAGTCAAGGATGTGGCATCGTAAAAGTTAAACAATACATTATAAGCACTGAATGCAGACCACCCACCGGTAAGATTCACCGAGCTTCCAGAGACATTCAGGATCAATGTTGAACCTGATGCAATGTTAGAGAAACTCCAGTTGTTGATATTGGATAAATCAGAACCCGAAAGCGTGAAATATTCGACACTGCCCCCTGTACCTGACAGATATCCATTGGTTCCATAGTTGTAACTTACGGAACCGGTCGAAGCTGTTGCCGCAAGATTGTCAGAGAGAGAGTTTAATTGAGTCTTAGCTGATACAAAATCAATTGGAGAAGTTGCGGCAGTTGAATAGCTATTGTAGTAATCGTACTGGGGCTTAGTAACACTACCGCCGACCCACGTCGTACCAGTAACATTGCCATATGATTTGGTTAGATTTCCACCAACAACAAGGCCATAACTATTATTTGCTGAATTAGAAATGGTAGAAGTACTGATGTTTGCATTCCCACCAACTGCCACGGCTCCAGAAATTGAGTTCCAGTTATTGCTTTCATAGTTGCCAAAAACAAATACGTTATAGTCACGTGCTACACCTAAATCAATAGTGTTAGCGAAGGACTGGTTCGCGAAAAAGGCTGCGGTAAGTATCAAACCATTAATTAATTTCATCTGTACTCCAAAAGCTCAATTCAATCTTAGATTGTCGTTGTTGCATTTAACATTAAAATGCAGTGATGTGCATTAGCCCAAACGGGTATTTTACCTCATCCCATCTTCAAGGGATTAATGAATCGCCACTACTGATGATAATTAGATATCGAAAACAATAGCTATAAAATAAGAAAGCCTGTAGTACAGGCTTTCTTAGTGTAAATGTTGCTTGGTATTACCCTTGACTGTTGTTGTAACTCTCTGATTTTACTGAAATCAAACTCTCGACTTGAATTGCAAAAATCTCAAGTTGAATTACAAACGACAAAAAACCATAAAATTTTTATGTGTTAGCCCTTGAAATCAAAAAATCCCGCCCCAAATTAGCAATCAAGGTGCGCGAGTGCTAAAATGCGTACCGCTTTGATTGTTTTAGTTTTAACGTTATCCCTATAACACTTTAGGAAAACTCCAAGGAGAATCTCATGAACATTCGTCCGTTGCACGACCGTGTAATTGTTAAACGCGCTGCTGAAGAGCGCACTACTGCTTCTGGCATTGTGATCCCTGACAGTGCAACAGAGAAACCAGACCAAGGTGTGGTTCAGGCAGTTGGCAATGGCAAAAAAGATGACAACGGCAAGGCTATCGCTTTGGACGTGAAAGTCGGCGACAAAGTATTGTTCGGCAAATACTCCGGCCAAACAGTGAAAGTCAACGGCGAAGAGCTGTTGGTCATGCGCGAAGAAGACATTATGGCGATTGTTGAGTAATTTGACGGCTTGCAACGGGCGATTGCTGCGTTGCATAAAGCCGTTTTGGCTCGCCGTACTTTATGTACTGTCTTCGCCAAAGCCGTTTTATGCGCCTTGCACTCATCCCGTTTCAGCACGTCATGGTTTTAAACAATTTCTAGTAAAACTGATTGAAGTATTTAGGAGAATTTAAATGGCAGCTAAAGACGTAAGATTTGGTGATGACGTTCGCCAAAAAATGGTAAATGGCGTTAACGTATTGGCTAACGCTGTTCGTGTAACTTTGGGCCCTAAAGGCCGTAACGTGGTATTGGAGCGTTCTTTTGGCGCGCCAACCATCACTAAAGATGGTGTGTCTGTGGCTAAAGAAATCGAACTGAAAGACAAGTTCGAAAACATGGGCGCACAGATGGTGAAAGAAGTTGCTTCTAAAACCAATGATATCGCTGGTGACGGTACAACGACTGCGACTGTGTTGGCACAAGCCATCATCCGTGAAGGCATGAAGTCTGTGGCTGCGGGCATGAACCCAATGGACCTGAAGCGCGGTATCGACAAAGCGGTTGAAGCTGCTGTAGCTGACCTGAAAGCACAATCCAAACCCTGTACTACCAGCAAAGAAATCGCCCAAGTTGGCGCGATCTCTGCTAACTCTGACGCCTCTGTTGGCCAGATCATTGCGGATGCAATGGACAAAGTGGGTAAAGAAGGCGTGATCACTGTTGAAGACGGTTCAGGCCTGAGCAACGAGCTGGATGTGGTTGAAGGTATGCAGTTTGACCGTGGTTACCTGTCTCCATACTTCATCAACAACCCAGAGCGTCAAATCGCGTTGCTGGACAACCCATTCGTGTTGTTGCACGACAAAAAAATCTCCAACATCCGTGACTTGCTGCCAACCTTGGAACAAGTGGCAAAAGCTGGCCGTCCATTGCTGATCATCGCTGAAGATGTTGATGGCGAAGCGCTGGCAACCCTGGTAGTGAACAACATCCGCGGTATCCTGAAAACGACTGCAGTTAAAGCCCCAGGCTTTGGTGACCGTCGTAAAGCCATGTTGGAAGACATTGCGATTCTGACTGGCGGTACTGTGATCTCTGAAGAAGTGGGCCTGAAACTGGAAGCCGTACAACTGCACGATCTGGGTCAAGCCAAACGCATCGAAGTGGGCAAAGAAAACACCATCATCATTGACGGTGCTGGCAACGAAGAAGCGATCAAGGCCCGTATCACTCAAATCAAAACACAAATCGAAGAAGCTTCTAGCGACTACGACCGTGAAAAACTGCAAGAGCGCGTGGCCAAACTGGCTGGCGGTGTTGCCGTGATCAAGGTTGGCGCGACGACTGAAATCGAAATGAAAGAGAAAAAAGCCCGCGTGGAAGATGCATTGCACGCGACACGTGCTGCGGTTGAAGAAGGCATTGTGGCTGGCGGTGGCGTGGCATTGATTCGTGCCCGCGAAGCGATTGCCAAAGTGAAAGGTGACAACCTGGATCAAGAAGCCGGTATCAAGATCGTTCTGCGTGCGGTTGAAGAGCCACTGCGTCAGATCACCCAGAACGCTGGCGTTGAACCATCAGTCGTGGTGAACAACGTGGCTGCCGGTAAAGGCAACTACGGTTACAACGCAGCCAACGAAACCTATGGCGACATGGTTGAGATGGGCGTACTGGATCCAACTAAAGTGACCCGCTCTGCCTTGCAACACGCGGCTTCTGTGGCTGGCCTGATGCTGACCACTGACTGCATGGTGGCTGAGCTGCCTAAAGAAGATGCACCAGCAATGGGTGGTGATATGGGCGGTATGGGTGGCATGGGCGGCATGATGTAGCCTTTGCTTGGATGACATCATTGCCGACCATACAAAACAGTGGCGCGGCATGATGTCATTTCAATCTTCCCTGCATCGGTGATGCGTCGTTAGTTTTGACATTTAGTCCTTGCCGTACTTCATGTACTGTCTGCGTCGAAAATGTTTCAACACCAAGCTTCACCTTGGCATTGAAGTTGAAATGCCCTAATAAGCATTCACACAAACAAAACCCGCTTCTGCGGGTTTTGTTTTATCTGTCATTCTCCGCCATAATGGCGAATGGCGCGGCGCAAATGCGCGGCATACTCATCTCACGAAAGAATTCATATGACTACTCTAAACACCCTCACTCAACGCCTGAGCTATATCGTCGGCGAAAATATGGCTCACCAATTGCAAAATGACGGCCTGGAGCTGGATGCTGCGGCCGTGGCGCTGGCAGTGAGCGATGTGATGGCCGGCAATGCTTCACGCATGACCGACGACGAAAAACGCAGTACAGTGGAACAAGTACAACAAGAGAGCCAGGCCAGACAGATGGCTGCCCACGCGAAAAACAAGGCGGCGGGCGAAGCCTATCTGGCAGACAATGCGAAAAAAGAAGGCGTAACCACGACAGCAAGTGGCTTGCAGTATAAACAACTGGTCGCAGGCAATGGCGCGAAGCCTACCACCAGCGACCGTGTCAAAGTCCACTACCACGGCACACTGACCGACGGCACGGTGTTTGATAGCTCTTATCAGCGCGGCGAACCGATTGTGTTTCCGGTGACTGGTGTGATTGCAGGCTGGGTAGAAGGCTTGCAGTTGATGAACGTAGGTAGCAAGTTTGAGCTGACTATCCCATCGCACCTGGCATATGGCGCAAACGGCAGCGGCCCGGTGATTGGCCCGGATGCGACGCTGGTGTTTCAGGTTGAGTTGTTGGCTATCGAATAAGCCGGTCCTAGTAGTACAAATTCAAGGCAATACAGATTCAGGGCACCCGTCGGGTGCCCTTTTTCATGGGGCCGCCCATTCCCGGCTTGCCTCCCTGCCTGCGCTATTGTTAGACTTTGTGAATCTTTCACATTGTCGAGCGCCACAGATGCAAGATCCTCAATTAAACTTAACCGGTGAAATCGTGACTGTGCGCCCTGAACACAGCATAGATACCATTCAGCACCTGCCCAATTATGTGGGCATCTCTCAAATGACAGCGGGGGCTAGTGGCATTTCGATGAATATCGTGGTGATCCCTCCAGCGGCCAAAGCGCAACCGCATTACCATCAAGGCTTTGAAACGGCGATTTACCTGCTGAAGGGTGAAGTGCAAACGTTTTATGGTGAAAATTTGAGCAAGTCCTGCACCAATCAAGCGGGCGACTTTATTTTCATCCCGGCAGGGGTGCCGCATCAGCCAGTCAATTTGAGCCCTGACACAGAAGCGATTGCGCTCGTGGCACGTAACGATGCCAATGAGCAGGAAAGTGTGCGGGTCTATGCGGCTCAGGCCACTGTGCTTGGCTGATAAAGCCGCTGGTAAAAAACTTAGACGGACTCTTGTCGCTGACCGCGACCCAACAAGGCGCTGACGGCTGCTTGCGCCGTTTTCTGGTTAGTGAGTAGTTGATTGACTTCAAAAGTGATGGGCATTTCGACGTCTATGGTTTCGGCACGACGCATGACTTCACGCGCAGTGTTGACGCCTTCTGCCACGTGGCCTAATCCCGCCAGAATGCTCTCTAATGATTTGCCAGAAGCCAGTTGCAAACCGACTTCACGGTTACGCGAATATTGGCCGGTACAGGTCAGAATCAAGTCGCCCGCCCCCGCCAAGCCCATAAAGGTCTCGGCCTTGGCACCCAGCGCCATGCCAAAGCGGGTGATTTCGGCTAAGCCCCGCGTGATCATGGCAGCGCGTGCATTGTTACCAAAGCCCATGCCGTCAGAGATACCGGCGGCAATCGCCATCACGTTTTTAACCGCCCCACCCACCGAAGCGCCGACCACGTCGACGCTATCGTAGACGCGCAAGCAGCCGCCATGAATCAGCTGTGCCGATTGCTGCGCCAGCTCGCGGTGATTGGCAGCCAGAGTAATTGCCGTTGGCAGGCCTCGCACCAGTTCGGCGGCAAAGCTGGGGCCGCTTAACACGCCCCACGGATACTCTGCGCCCAACTCCTCTTGCGCCACTTCAAAAGGCAGTTTTGCCGTTTGCGGCTCCAGGCCTTTGTTGGCCCAGATCAAGGGCTGTTGTATGCCCAAACTTTTGAGTTGCTGCAAAATCGGCCGGAAACCCGCCGTAGGCACCACTGATAAAATCAAATCGGCACCGTCAATCGCTGCAGCCAGATCATCCTCTACCGAGAGTTTTTCAGGAAAAGCAAAGTCACCCAGATACAGCGGATTGGCACGCGCCTTGCGCATGCCAGAAACGTGCCCGCTATTACGCGCCCACAACACCACATCGTGCTGCAAGGCAATATGCATGGCAAGTGCAGTACCCCAGGCACCTGCACCAAGAACGGCAACTTTACTCATTTGGATGGATCCTGATCAGTCACCGCGAGCTATCTGCGGTGACTGACAAAGTGAGACGAAATTAGTTAGGAGCGCCAGCCGCTTGCGCAGCTTGTTGCTGCTGCTGCAGGTACAAGGCTTCGAAGTTGATCGGGTTCAACAACACGGGCATGAAGCCAGCGCGGGTAACCATATCGGAGATGGCTTCGCGTGCATAAGGGAACAAGATGTTAGGGCAAGCCACCGCCAGGATAGGCTCCATGTTTTCTTGTGGCACGTTGCGGATGGCAAAAATACCGGATTGGTTCACTTCTACCAGGAATGCGGTTTTATCTTCGATTTTCGCGGTCACAGTCACTTTGATGGAGACGTTGAAAATACCGTCTTCAACCTGTTGTGCCGTATTGCCCAGCTCTACATTGATCTGTGGCGTCGTGCGCTCGGTGAAAATCGCTGGAGCATTAGGCACTTCGATAGAAGCATCATGCACGTACAATTTTTCGATGCTGAAAATCGGTGCTGCGTTTTGGTCCGCTTGGTTTTGTGGTTCCTGAGCCATGAATCGTCCTTAAAATTATCAATACACAAAGGCGCTATTCTAACCGGACATCCCTGGCCTGACTATGGGTTTTTTATGACAGCGGACAGGTCACTTCAAGCGGCCAGCAACGGGTCCAGACCGCCCTGCACATCCAGGGCATGCAAGTCATCAAAGCCGCCAACATGGTGCTCGCCAATAAAAATCTGTGGCACCGTACGGCGGCCGGTTTTTTCCATCATTTCGGCCCGTAACTCTGGCTGCAAATCGACACGAATTTTTTCAATTTCGGTCACACCCTTGTTTTTCAATAACCGTTCGGCATTGATGCAATAAGGGCAGACTGCCGAGGTATACATCACTACTTTTGCCATCATGATTCCTTTCAAGTGGATGACTTGGTGGCTGGCATCTTGGCCTCCACCCAGGCGGCCATGCCACCTTTGAGCACATTCAACGTGGTAAAGCCCTGTGCCTTGAGCAATTTGGCGGCGGCGTTGGCGCGGCTGCCGCGCTGGCAAACCAGCAACACCGGCTTTTCCTTGAATTTTTGAATTTCATTTATGCGGTCAGCCAGTTGCGCAAGCGGAATATGGCGCGCACCCTGCAAATGCCCCTGGGCAAATTCGTCCGCCTCGCGCACATCCAGTACCAAGGCAGATTTTCTATTCATCAGCACCACGGCTTCAGTGACCGAGAGCACAGTAGCCCCCGCCGCAGAACGGCTCAGCATGGGCAGGATCAGCGCCAGGCCAGAGCCCACCGCCAGTCCGATTAACAACACATTATGTTTTAAAAATTCCACAGCGTTACTCACTTTGTTGGGTTATGACGACCGGTGTGCGGTCTTCAGGAGACTGGCCGCTTGGGTAGGCGTGACCAGCGGTTGCGATTATAATAGACGAATTCATCAATCCGACATTTCGTCACCACTTTTAAAGATTGTTAGCCATGTCTATCAAACCTGTCATATTGCTGATCCTCGATGGTTTTGGCCACAGCGAGACCCGCGAACACAATGCTGTTTTACAGGCAAACACGCCCAACCTCGACCGGCTCAAAGCCACTTACCCCCACAGCCTGATCAACGCCTCCGAACACTATGTCGGCCTGCCAGACGGCCAAATGGGCAATTCTGAAGTGGGTCACCTGAATATTGGGGCGGGACGCATTGTCTTTCAAGACTTTGAGCGTATTAATAACAGCATCAGCAGTGGTGAGTTTTTCAAGTTACCCGCCCTGGTCAATGCCATGCAGGCCCTCAAAGCCAGTGACAAAGCGCTGCATATCCTGGGCCTGCTGTCTGATGGCGGCGTGCATAGCTACCAGCCGCATATTCACGCCCTGCTCGAAATGGCCAAGCAACAGGGCCTGAGCAAGGTGTATGTGCATGCCTTTCTCGATGGCCGCGACACCCCGCCCAAAAGCGCGCAGCCTTACCTGCAAGCGCTCGAAAACCATCTCCAGCAGCTGGGCGTTGGCAGGGTGGCCTCTGTGGGCGGCCGCTTTTATGGCATGGACCGCGACAAGCGCTGGGAGCGGGTCGCGGTGGCTTATGAGTTGCTGGTCAATGGTACAGCCGAATATGTGGCGGCAGACAGCCTGACGGCCTTGCAGCAAGCGTATGCCCGCGATGAAAGCGACGAGTTTGTGAAGTGCACGGCAATTCGCGCGGCTGACGAAGCCCCCGTGCGTATGGAAGACGGTGACTGCCTGGTGTTCATGAACTTCAGGAGTGACCGCGCCCGCCAACTGACCGATGCCCTGCTCAACCAGCAGTTTGCAGGCTTTGAGCGCAGCCGGGTGCCACGCTTTAGCCACTATTTTACGCTGACCCAGTACGACAAAAACCAGACGCTGGCAGAACCGATTTTCGCGCCCTACACCGTGCCCAATACCTTTGGCGAATACGTCTCCAAACTCGGGCTCAAGCAATTGCGCATTGCCGAAACCGAAAAGTATCCGCACGTGACGTTCTTCTTCAACGG
This sequence comes from Methylophilus sp. DMC14, assembly GCF_056314085.1. Classification (NCBI taxonomy): domain Bacteria; kingdom Pseudomonadati; phylum Pseudomonadota; class Betaproteobacteria; order Nitrosomonadales; family Methylophilaceae; genus Methylophilus; species Methylophilus sp. DMC14. Next base: position 53,837 of record NZ_JBQUZA010000001.1, read on the forward strand.
CGGTGAAGAAACCGTTTTTGCTGGTGAAGACCGCATTCTGGTGCCTTCACCCAAAGTTGCGACCTATGACTTGCAACCAGAAATGAGTGCGCCAGAAGTCACCGACAAACTGGTCGCCGCCATTGAATCGCAGCAATATCAGGCCGTGATCTGCAACTATGCCAATGGCGATATGGTGGGCCATACCGGCAACTTGCAAGCGGCCATTAAAGCGGTAGAAACGCTGGACACCTGTGTCGGCCGGATTGTGGCGGCTGCCCAAAAAACCGGCGCTGAAGTGATTATTACCGCCGACCATGGCAATGCCGAGAGCATGTTTGACCACACCAGTGCGCAGGCACACACCCAGCACACCACCAATCTGGTGCCCTTTATTTACGTTGGGCGCCAGGCGGTGATTCGTAGCGGCGGCGCACTGTCAGACATTGCACCGACCTTGTTATCGCTGATGGGGGTCGCACAACCTGCAGAAATGACCGGCCAGTCGCTGATCCAATTGAATGCAGCGGCCTGAGTGGCCGCTCAGGTGCATGACTCCGATCATCGTTAAGCAGCTGGCAAAGCCAGCGATCAAGTGTTTTAGCCTGTTGGCAGGCCTCTGGCTCTGTGGCGCCGTGAGCCTGCCAGCGCAGGCCGCGCCTGCGGACAAAACAGAAACAACCAAAGGCGATCTCGAACAGGTCAAAGAGAAAATCCAGCAACTGGCCAATGCGCTCAAAGCTTCGCGCGTGGCCAAACAGGATGCACATGAAGCGCTCAAGGCTTCGGAAACGGCCATCAGCGCATCCCGCAAAAAATTGCGCGAGATTCAGGATGCGCAGCTGGAAAACCGCAGCAAATTACAAGACTTGCAAAAACAACTCAACGGCCTGCAACGTCAGGTCAACCAGCAAAAACAATCGCTCAACGAGCAGCTAAACCAGCAATATCGGCATGGCAACCATAGCCCGCTGCAAATGTTGTTGCAACAACAGGACCCCAACAACACGGCACGCAATCTCAAATACCTGGGCTATCTGACGGCGGCGCACCAGCAGCAGATTCAGTCGCTGCAAACCAACCAGGAAGCCATAGACCGCGTCCGCACGCAAACCACCGAACAATTGCACGAAACCGAACGTCTGGCCAGCCAATACAGCGACACCACGCAAAAACTGGAAAACGAAAAATCACTGCGTAGCGAGGCGTTAAAAGAGCTGTCCAAACAGATCGAAACGCAAGAACAGCAGATGGTCCGGCTGAAAAAAGACGAAGAAGCGCTGTCACAGTTGTTCCAGCGCTTGCTGGCCGAGGCCAAGAAACGTGAGCAGGAAGCGCTGGCGAAAGCCAAGCGCGAGAAAGAAGCGGCGGCTAAAAAAGCCGCTGAACTGGCGGCGCGTAAAAAGAAATCCGGCGGCCGCACGTTTGAGCATACGCCGCAAGCAACAGTCGATGACTCAGGCAGCGACACGCAAAGCAGCACCGTGATTGCCAAAAACGAAACGCTACCTGAATACAATGCCAACAAGGAAAACTTTGCCCAGTTACGGGGACGCTTGCGCCTGCCGGTACGCGGCGATGTGATCAACCGTTTTGGCACGGCCCGGGCAGAGACCGGGGTAAGCTGGAAAGGCATCTTCATCCGCGCCAGGGAGGGCAGCGAGGTGAAATCGGTCGCGGGCGGGCAAGTGGTGTTTGCCGACTGGATGCGTGGCTTTGGCAACCTGATTGTGATTGACCACGGCAACGGCTACATGAGCCTGTACGGTAACAACGAGGCCTTGTACAAATCGTCAGGGCAAAGTGTTAAAGCGGGCGATACGATTGCCGCGGTGGGCAATAGCGGTGGCAATGCTGAAAATGGGGTTTATTACGAACTGCGCCGCAACAGTGTGCCGTTTGATCCGCTGCAATGGAGTAGTGTGCGTTAGGCGTTGGCCCGCCTTGCGCACCCCGGTGTCCTGGTCGGCGCGCGGTCCTAGTACCGTTCTTCTGTTGAAGAATCCACGGCCTCGCGCACATGCTGCCTGGCTTCCAGATACAACTTGTCCAGCTCTGCTTGCGACATGGTAAGCGTAGTGTTAGAGACCTGCATGAGTTGCACGGAGCGCGTGCCCCCCGCTGCTGGCATGGCATCCGCTGGCGGCGCCAGATCATTGGACGACACATCACTGGGTGGCAGGGGAAGCGCTGTAGACGCTTGGCTGGGCGCATCTTCGCTACAAGCCACCACCAAGAAACTACAGGTCAGAGATAAAAACAGTTCAGAATAACGCACGGCAATACGACACTTCTATCAAATACTCAAAAATCTTATTCACCCATCACATGCATGAGGACGCGTCTGCGGGCAGGCAGGTGTCGATGCTCAAACAAAAAAATGCCTTGCCACTGGCCCAGGGCAACCCTGCCTTGTAGCACAGGAATCGACAAGCTGGTTTGTGTCAGCGCGGTACGCACATGTGCAGGCATGTCATCCGGGCCCTCCACGGTATGAATGAACAGGTCATCGCCATCCGGTACCAGCCGGTTAAAAAAGGCTTCCAGGTCCACCAGCACATCGCGGTCATAATTTTCATTGATCAGCAGGCTGGCTGAAGTGTGCTGGATATACAGCGTCAACAAGCCGGACTGAATGCCGGATTGCTGCACCCATTGCAATACCTGCGGCGTGATGTCATACAAACGCCGACCTTGGGCATTAATAGAGAGGGTTTCGTGCTGTTGTCGCATCCATCAATCTATCCGTAAATCAGCGTCAGTTTACCAGTAACGCCAGCCGCCGCCCCAATAGGGCCTGGGTCCCCAAGGGCCACCATAAAAACCGGGGCCGCCGTAAAAACCTGGCCCGTAAAACCAGGGATCCATGCTGCGCAACCGGGCATAATCCCGTTCACGCTTTAACTTGGCTTCTGCCTCGGCGCGCGCTTTTTCACGCTTGTTAATCTCATCGGCGATGGCGTTTTGCTGCGCCAGCGCATTCGCCTGCTGCATATAATCAAGCACGCCTTTGGAAATACCTTTTTGATGCCATGACAGCACCTCTGAAGGGGTCAATGCATAACGCGATTGCGACTGCTTGATTGCATCAATAATCTCGGCATCCGTCTTGCCCTGCTTGCTCATGGTCACAATCTCATCCAAACTCAACGTCGACTGCGGCGGTGGCACCAGCGCAGCGAGTTGCTCGGGAGAAATACGGTCAATCTGCACCGGTTGCGGTGGTTGTGTCGCGCATCCGCTCATCAAACCGAGCAAAAAAATGATCAAGGACAAACGCCAAGCTTGTGAGTCTCGCATAGTTGCTCCATTTTACACCCGCACAATAAAAAAGGGTCATACGAATATGACCCTTTGCTTGCACCACAGGTTCAGCCTGCATGCAGATGACCACGCTGCGCCCAAGATGTGCGCGCTGACACTCAGGCTTTGCGGAACTGCATTTTCCCACCCTGAAAATCCACCTGTACCGTGTCTTTGGCCGCAAACTGCCCAGCCAGGATTTCACGTGCCAGCGGATTCTCAATTTCACTTTGAATGGCGCGTTTGAGCGGACGTGCGCCATAAACGGGATCAAAGCCTGCATTGGCAATTTCGGCCAGCGCTGCGTCGGTGACGTCGAGTTGCATCTCCATGGCTGCCAGCCGTTTGGCCAGCAATTGCAACTGGATATTGGCAATCGACTTCACATGCGCTTCTCCCAGTGAATGGAACACGACCACCTCATCAATCCGGTTGATGAACTCTGGCCTGAAGTGCGTTTTCACCTCACCCATCACCGCCAGTTTAACCACCTGATAATCCTGGTCACTCATGCTCTGGATCATCTGGCTACCCAGGTTAGAGGTCATGATAATGACGGTATTCTTAAAGTCTACCGTCCGCCCCTGGCCATCGGTCAGGCGACCATCGTCCAGCACTTGCAGCAACACGTTAAACACATCCGGATGCGCTTTTTCCACCTCGTCCAGCAATACGACTGAATAAGGCTTGCGGCGCACGGCTTCGGTCAGCGTGCCGCCTTCTTCATAGCCGACATAGCCGGGGGGCGCACCAATCAACCGCGAGACCGAGTGTTTTTCCATAAACTCACTCATGTCTATGCGCACCAGATGGTCTTCACTGTCGAACAGAAAGTTGGCCAGCGCCTTGCACAACTCGGTTTTACCCACGCCAGTCGGCCCCAGGAACAAAAAGCTGCCATACGGACGGTTAGGGTCACTCAAGCCACTGCGTGAACGACGGATCGCATCCGAGACCAGCCGTACCGCTTCGTCCTGCCCCACCACCCGCGCATGCAGGCTGTTTTCCATATTGAGCAGCTTTTCGCGCTCGCCGGTCATCATTTTGCTGACCGGGATGCCGGTAGCCCGGCTGACCACTTCAGCAATTTCATCGGCACCGACTTCGGTACGCAACATTTTATGTTTGACCGTGCCACTCGCTTCAGCGCTTGACGCGTGCTTCAACTGGGCTTCGAGTTGCGGCAATTTGCCATACTGCAACTCTGAGACTTTTTGCCAGTCGCCTTTGCGTTTGGCGGCTTCCATCTCCAGTTTAATTTTTTCAATCGCCTCTTTCACGCCTGCCGAGCCTTGTACGGCAGCCTTCTCCGCTTTCCAGATTTCCTCGAGGTCGGCATACTCTTTTTCAAGCTTGCTGATTTCTTCTTCAATCAGGCCAAAGCGTTTCTGGCTGGCTTCATCTTTCTCGCGGCGCACGGCTTCACGCTCAATCTTAAGCTGAATCAATCGGCGATCCAGTTTATCCATGACTTCCGGCTTGGAGTCGATCTCCATCTTGATGCGCGAGGCTGCCTCGTCGATCAGGTCGATGGCCTTATCCGGCAAAAAACGGTCCGTAATATAGCGGTTAGACAGTTCTGCCGCCGCGACAATGGCCGGGTCGGTAATTTCCACACCATGGTGTAATTCGTACTTTTCCTGCAAACCGCGCAAGATGGCAATGGTCGCCTCGACGCTAGGTTCGTCCACCAGCACCTTCTGGAAGCGACGCTCCAAGGCCGCATCTTTTTCGATATATTTACGGTATTCATCGAGCGTGGTCGCGCCCACGCAATGCAGCTCACCCCGGGCCAATGCAGGCTTGAGCATATTGCCGGCATCCATCGCGCCTTCAGATTTACCGGCACCGACCATGGTATGAATCTCGTCAATAAAGACGATGGTCTGGCCTTCGTCTTGCGCCAGCTCCTTGAGCACCGCTTTCAAACGTTCTTCAAATTCGCCGCGGTATTTGGCCCCGGCCAATAGGGCGGCCATGTCCAGGCTCAATACTTTTTTGTTTTTAAGCGAATCAGGCACTTCGCCATTGACAATACGCTGCGCCAGTCCTTCTACAATCGCGGTTTTACCCACGCCGGGCTCACCGATCAATACCGGATTATTTTTGGTGCGGCGCTGCAAGACCTGAATGGCGCGCCGAATCTCGTCATCGCGGCCAATCACCGGATCCAGCTTGCCAGCACGGGCGCGCTCGGTCAGGTCCAGCGTGTATTTTTTCAACGCTTCACGCTGACCTTCGGCTTCCTGGCTGTTGACGGAATCATTGCCGCGCACGGCTTTAATCGCCTGTTCAAGTGCGGTTTTACTCAAGCCATGTTGCTTGAGCAGCTGCCCGGTGGGGCCTTTATCTTCGGCCAGCGCCAGCAAGAACATTTCGCTGGCAATATAGGTGTCGCCGCTCTTTTGCGCGAGCTTGTCGGTGACATTGAGCAGATTATTGAGGTCGCGCGACACGCTGACATCGCCGCTGTTTTCGCTGACTTTGGGCAGGTTATCTATGGCTTGTTGCAACCCGGTTTTAAGTGCACTGACTTGCGCACCTGCGCGTGACAACAGCGCCGCTACCCCACTGTCGTCCTGGTTGAGCATGGCCAGCAACAAGTGAGGCGCTTCTATGGTGGGATGATCCGCCCCGACGGCCATGCTCTGCGCATCGGCCAGGGCCTGTTGAAATTTAGTCGTGAGTTTATCAAAACGCATGGCAAACCCTTTCTTGATTAAAGTATCGCCGCACGCTTGCGGCTGGATACCCATATAATGCGGCGGGTTTTTGCGTTTTCAATAGCGCCAGATCAAATGACAGCGTTTTTGAGCTGGCTATTTTGCGAATGGCAGGACTTTCAAGCCTTGATCACTGGTATTCACGGCCAGCGACACTTGGCCTTGTAAATTGAGCCATTGCGGGTAATCCAACTTGGTCGTGCTATGCAGCATGACACTGGGCGCGCCCCAGGTACGGCCACCATCCACAGAGACCATGGCCACGATATCAAAACCGCTGCTATCCCGCTCTTGCCAGGCCAGCCAGACTTTATCGGCCACACTCAACAAGGCCGGGTGGCTGGCATTGCGTTTGAGGTCACCAATCCGTTTCGGCGGTGAGCTCACCCAGGCCTGGCCATCCATGCGCGCCAGCCGCAAGCCAGGCTTGTCCCCTGCCCCATCAAAATAGGCCAGGTGATAGCCAAAGCCTTCACCAACCGCAATCGCAGCACCATGATGCGGACAACCATCCAGTTTCCAGTGACCATAACTGGCACGCACCAGCACCGGTTTGCCGGTGCCACCAATTTCGGCCATGGCGTGGTCGCGCTCACTGCCCTCAAAGACATGCCGCCACAAGACTGCCACCGTGCCATCCGGCTTGCTAGTCATGGCAATCCGGCAACACTCGCAGCTGCTATCCGCCAATTTTTGTTCTGGGGCAAAACTTTTGCCATGATCGCTTGAAACCGCGTAGTAAATGGCAGCACCATCATAAGGTTTGCCCGCAGCCTTGGCGGCCAGCAAACCGCGTTTATCTACCCAGGCCACGGTGATGGTGCCATTGGCGGCCACATGCAAACTGTCAAAACGGTGGGTGATTTCATCGCGGTGCTGGTGCACGATATAAGGGGCCTCAAAGCTTTTGCCGCCATCGGTAGAGCGTGCAAACCAGATATAGCCGGCATAAGGCTTTTTCAGCGATTCGGTCCAGGTGACATACAGATGGCCATTGGGGCCAACCGCAATCTTGGGCCTGGCTTCGCCATCGGCGGCCACTTTCATCGGCAACGAATTGACCGCGGTTTCCCGACCAAGGGGTTTGCCCGTGGCATCCAGCAAAGACACCCAGACCTGACCCTGCCTGGCCTGAGCCAGCCAGATGCGGCCGGCACCCTCGGGCGTGACACTGACGGCCAGGGCGTTGGGTGCCTGCTCGGCATGGCCCTCATGACCTTCGTGCGCTTGCGCAAAATCCACCCAGCTTGTCATCAGGACAAACAGCCCTAAAACCACGCTTAACCCATGCCTGAGCAGATTGATTTTATGTATAAAATTGACGTTCATTAACACAAGTGAAACTCGCTAAAGTTTAGCGCCAACTGCGCCGTTAACCCACTTAATCGTCCCAGATAGACGCCTGGAATCAAGCAGACTGAATTATGTTACCCACCGTTTTTGATCATCATAGCACAGCATGGTTGCAGCCATTTGCCGTCACCATGCCCGATATGGCTATGCTGGCCATCAATCGCCGTGCAGTGAGCCTGGCGGCAAACGAACAGGCATTGTCTCTGCTCGCACCAATAGGCAAGGAATTGCCCAAAGAGACACGTCAGGTGCTCATCGAAGCCATGCGCGAAAGCAAAACCGAGCTAAACATCACGCTTACCCTCAAAGGCCTCAAGCGCGATTTCAAATGCAGACTATTCTATCCGCAACACACCCGTCGCGCCGTGGGACTCATGCTGGAGGAAGAAGAAAAGACCTTGACCGACCAGTTGCTGCATATGCAATCCATCGTGCATTCACTGATCGAAATGAGCCCTGACCTGATTTGCATTAAGGATAGCGACAACCGCTGGATGATGGCCAACGAGCAAATGCTCAACACCTTCCAGATCAACCATTTTGACTTTGAGTTTTTGAATAACCGTCAAATTGCGCAAACCTTGCACCCGGTATTCCGCAACAGTTTTGAACATCACGAAAAATCAGACCAACAAGTCTGGCAAACGCGCCAGCCCTACCACAATGAAGAGTTGGTGCATTTGCCACAAGGCGGTCATAAAACGCTAGAAGTGCATAAAGTCGCTTACTACGACCGCGAAGACCTTCCAAGCCACCTGATCACGGTCGCTCGCGATGTGAGCGAGCAAAAGTTTATTCAAACCCAACTCAACAACCGCAGTGCCGTGCTGGATACCCTGATCTCATGCGACTGGATGCTGCACTCGACTGAACGCTGGCAAACGGTGGCAGAAAACGTGCTGCAACAATGCTGCCTGTCCTTTAGATTCAGTCGCGCCACCCTGCTGCAGCATGAGAATATCCATACGCGCAACAAGACAGAAATGCGCTCCAAGGCCCTGTTTCATTGGGCCATGAACGGCTTTCATGCCACGTATGAGCACTGGGAAAAAGTGTCTTTCCTCACGCCAGAACTACAACGCTGGCATGCCCTGCTGGCGCAGGGCCAGCCGGTTATGTGTGATGCCCTGAGCCTGCCAGAGGCCGAGCGCGCCCTGCTCAAGTCGCACGACACGGTCAACCTGGTCATTGTGCCGCTGATGCTGGACGATGACTGGTGGGGCTCCATGGTCATTGAACGCTGTTTTGATGCAGAGCCGACCAGTTCACAAGAACTGGGCTCACTGATGGCCATCGGCCGCACCTTGAGCGTGGCCATCAACCGCGAACAAACCGGAAAACATCTCAAACTGGCAAAAATCGCCTTTGACAGTACCACCGAAGGCATCATGATTGTGAACCCGGCCGGGGAGCTGGTGGGGATCAACCAGGGTTACACCTTGATTACCGGCTATGCAGAAGAAGAGGTACTGGGCAGCAAACCGCAAATCTTCAAACAGCGTCCGCGCGGCTTGTTTGGTGCGCTCAAACGTCATGGCAAATGGTCTGGGGAAATTGAGAATGTCCGCAAAAACGGCGAGAGCTACACCGAGTGGATGACTATCACAGCGGTGCGTAACCACGCCAATGCCATCACCAATTATGTGGGCGTGTTTGCGGATATTTCGGAAATGAAACGTTCGCAACGCCAGTTGAACTCTCTGGTCAATCACGATCCGCTGACCGGCCTGCCTAACCGCCGCCTGATTAATCACCTGTTCGCGCATGCGATTCAGCGCTCCGGCCGCAATGAGCAGCAAGCGGCCATTCTGTTTATCGACCTCGACCGCTTTAAAAATATCAACGACAGCCTGGGGCATTATGCCGGCGACCAGTTATTGTTGAGCGTAACCGAACGTCTGCGTCAGGCCGTCCGTGAGTCTGACATCGTTGGCCGCCTTGGTGGTGACGAATTCATCATCATGCTGGAAAACCTGCGCAGCAAGGCCGATGCGTCACAAAAAGCGCATGATATTCTGGAAGCCCTGCGTGTTGAATTCAATATTGACCACCACCAGATTTTTGTCAGTGGCAGCATAGGCATCTCGATGTACCCGCAGGATGGGCAGGATGTCGAGAGCCTGATCAAAGCCGCCGACCTCGCCATGTATCAGGTCAAAAACAACGGTAAAAACCATGTCGCGTTTTACGACGCTGCACTGAGCCGCGACGCCGTTGAGCACTTCCAGCTGGAAACCGAGTTGCGGCAGGCGCTCAATAAAAACCAGCTGAATATGTTCTATCAGGCCCAGATTGACCTCAAGACAGGCATGATTATTGGCGCGGAAGCGCTCATCCGCTGGATGCATCCGACTCAGGGCATTATCTCGCCCGCCAAATTCATCCCGCTGGCAGAAGAAACCGGCCTGATTCTGAGCATAGGGGAATGGGCCCTCGCTCAGTCGGTCCGGCAAGCGCATGCCTGGCATCAACAGCATCCGGAATTCAAGAAAATTGCGATTAATGTCTCTGCTGTGCAGATCATGAAAAGCAAGTTTGCCGACACGGTCTACGGCATCCTGATGGAAAGCGAATGTGACCCATCCATCATTGAGCTTGAAATCACCGAAAGCACCTTGATGCAGCATACGCAACATGTGGTCGACACCTTCAATCAACTCAAGCTGTTGGGAATCAGCATTGCGATTGATGATTTTGGCACCGGCTACTCTTCACTCTCACACTTGAAACGGTTGCCGCTGGACCAGATCAAGATAGACCGCAGCTTTGTCAAAGACCTGCCAAACGACAAGGACGATGCTGCGATTACCAGTGCGATTTACGCCATGGCAACTCAGCTGGGATTTACCGTGGTGGCTGAAGGCGTAGAGACAGAAGAGCAGGAAAAATTTTTACAGCGACTGGGATGCCAGACAGCCCAAGGCTATCTGTACGCCTATCCGGTCAATGCGGACGATTTTGTAAAACTGTTAACATTAAACAATCAAAGAAAAATAAAACGCCATGCATAATCAAGCCTCCGACACTTATTACATTAGCCCAGACCAACTGCAAGTGGGGTTATATATCCACCTTGATCTCGGTTGGATGGATCATCCATTCTCGGTCAGCAACTTCAAGATCACTGAAGATGCGCAAATTGACACGATCAAATCGCTTGGACTCAAGCAGCTACGCTATGACCCGCGACGAAGCACCAGTCACCCACTGAAAAAAAATGCCAATGTCGTGGAGTTTCTGGTGAAAAAAGCGTTGTTCCCAGAGCCGGAACCCGCCAAGGAAACAACGCCGCTCAATGCTGCACAGCAGAAACGACAGGTGCTCAAGCAAGTCATCAACGAGAGTGAGCAAAAGTTTATGCGCACCAGTGCCGAGGTCAAAAACATTCAGAAGCTCTCAACTGAGCATCCTGACCAGGCCTATGGACTGGCTCAGACACTGGTACAAGACCTGGTCAGCAGCACACTGACTGAAGGTGACATTGCGATCCACGCCATGAGCGGACACCGTGTCGGCGATCAGCATTACCAGCATGAGCTGAATACCCTGGTGGCCAGCCTGATCCTGGCCAAGAACCTGAATATCAGTGATGAAGATGCGGTGATACTGGGCATGGCGGCCATTTTGCATGATATTGGCAAGCGGCAGATTAGTGACAAAATCCTGTTGAAAAAGGACCCCCTTAACCTGCGCGAAGTCGCGATTTATCAAACCCACGTCGCCTTAGGCCTGAATATGCTCAAAGAGGTGGCCGTACCCAAAAAAATCATGACACTGATTGCCCAGCATCATGAATTTGCGGATGGCAGCGGTTACCCGCAAGGCCTGCGTGCAGAACAGATTGACCCGTTGTCGCATATCCTGATCATCGCCAATGTGTATGACAACTTATGCAACCCCTCTAACCCGGCGTTGGCAAAAACGCCCTACGAAGCGCTCAGCATGATGTTTGCGCAGCAACGTCACCAGTTTGACCAAACCATTTTGCGCCGCTTTATCAAATGCCTGGGCATTTATCCGCCAGGCAGTGTAGTGCGCCTATCTGATCAGCAACTGGCGACGGTGATCTCCACCAACCCGCAGCAACCCTTAAGGCCTTTCGTGCAGATACTCAACGATGATCCTGAGGAAGAAGGCGAGACCTTTGACCTCAGGGAAGCGCTGGACATCAACATCATCCAGTGCCTGAAACCAGAGCAGCTACCCGATATCCTGCAAAAACGCATGCGGCTCAAACAGCGCACCAGCTACTTTTTGGATAAGTCACTGGCATTGATGTAACCCCATAAGCATAGGCATAACCCAGGGATCAGAACTGGGCTCTGACCCCTGCCAGCAATGTAAACGGCATGGCCAACCCTTGCGACCAAGGTTGGCCATAGCTGTAAGTACTGTCCTGATAGGTTCTATCAAACACATTCATCACATTGGCATAGATTTGCCAGTTTTTGTTAATGGTATAACTGGCGCTCAGGTTCACAATGGTGTTAGACCCTTGTTTTTGAGCTTCCCCCGATGCAGAAAAGGCAGTCGTCATCGGGCCAACATAATAGGCTTGAATATAGGTATGCCAGCGCGCATCCGGTTTCCAAGCGAGGCCCAATGCAGCGATATTTTTGGCAAAACCTGCTAGCTGGGTCTCCAATGGAGTCGTCACACTCCCAGACTTGCTGGTCAAATAAGTACTGGTATAGGTATACATTCCATCCAGTTGCCAGGTATCGGTCAATACATATTTTCCAGATAACTCAACACCATAGGCGCGCCCGGTCTGGTCGTTTGTGTAATACGTAATATTGCCCGTACAGTTGGTGAATGTGCTGCCTCCAGTCCATCCACAAAGATTTTTCACAGGTTGAGGCGCAGACGCATTTTTAGCAACATTGTATGTCGCGATCATATCGCTAATATCATTAAAGAAATACGTCACACCAAGCGTCAGTTTGTCCCCACGAAAATCCGTTCCTACTTCAAATCCTTTCACTTTTTCTGGCATCAAGTTTGGATTAGCCACGGTAAAGGCGGTTGAGTTGCCAAAACTTCTGAGCAGGTTATTAAATCCTGGCGCACGAAATGCCGTGTACGCTGAAGCGCGTAAGGCCACATTGTCATTCCAGTCATAATGAACACCAGCACTCGGGTTGAACGCATAATATGAAGTATCTGCATTCCCCCCTCCCGAAGCGGTCCCGCCCGCTCTGGTCAGCTGGCTAGACATGTTATTTGTAAACCACTCATCATAACGGCCGCTCAAAGTCAGCTGTAAGGCTTCTGTAGGCGAGTATTTCCCCTGCATGAATACACCTTGGAATGTTTGTTCGCCTGAGCCTATCGCCGTTGCAAAAAGATTTTGCGTACTCTTGATCGAAGCCGGTGTACCGAAGTACTGCTCCGCATCACTGGCCGTCAGCTTTCTGAAGTCTGCACCGACTTGGACACCATCACCAGCGACATTAAACGTTTTGGAATATACCGCTGACAGTCCTTTTTCACGATACGCCTGATTGCCATATTGTGTGTAATAAAGGCTATAGGGATTATTCACAGTTTGCGGATTGGCGAGTAAAGATGTACCTGCTGTTCGACAGGTACCGGTTCCATTCGCATTGGACCAGAGACAAGAAGCACCATTGTACTTATCAAAGCTCAAATACTGGTACCAGGCACGCGTACTGACTTTACTGTCGTCAGACAATGCTGCGGTAAAGCCACCCGCCACATCTGTACTGCTCTGCAGGTTGTTACCATAGGCTGAGCTGTAATTGATGTCCTGATCCTGGCGCGCATAGCCCATTTTCAAGAAAGCCTCGAATTGATCTGAGGGATGATAAATCCCACTAAGCCGAATCACATTGTTTTCATCATGCGTAGCCCTTCGTCCCGGATACATCCACAGGTATTCGTGTGGCACTGTAAGATACCCATTGGTCTGCGTACGGTTATAAGTGAGATTAAAGTGCAAATGATCAGACATCGAAAAGTTTTTGCTGATGTACTCATTATTGGTCCCCTGTGTCCCGCCTGAAATCACGGCCTCTCCGGCATTGTCTTTGGGTGTTTTGGTAATGATATTGATCACACCGGACGCGGCCATGCTGCCCCATAGGCTAGATGAACCTCCTCGCATAATTTCGATATGATCAATGTTATTCAATGGCACCTTGAACCATTGCGTCGTCAAGTAGAAAGGATCAATCACAGGAATGCCATCCACCATCACCAGCACCTTGCTGTTACCAGTCCCGCGCAGCTTGGTCTGATTCCCTGTGGGATCACTGATCAATGCCGGGGTGCCAGAAAAATTAAACCCGGGAATCATACGCAACACCTGATCCAGTGATTGTGCCGCCGTTCGCCGAATATCCTCCTGCGTAATCAATGTAGTATTCACCGGCATCTGACTCAATTTAGCCTGCGCACGGCTAGACGTAATCACCACGTCTTCCAATTGCTCGGAATACTGGTCATGGTCTGCATAGGCATGGGAAACCACCCCGCCCCACACCAACATCATCATCCACACCTTATTATTCAAAACGCTCCCCTTTTACACATGGTCAAACAGATGCAGACCACTTTTAATAAAACAAATTGAAGGCCACATTTACCGACCGCCCCATGCCGGGCAAGTTGATGCCCCATGGAATTGTGCCGAGGCTCATCGGGTCTCCTTGACCAAGATAGGCCCCGCCTAGTGGCGAGTAATAAAGCTTATTCAGGGCATTTTCCACGGCGAAATCCACCCTGAAATGTTTACGACTGTAACTGGTACGCAGATTGAGCAAGCCATACCCATCGGTCTGAGTTTCATTGCGGACCGCTGACACATGCGTCTTTGCACTCACAAGCTGTAGCTCTGCGGTCGACAACCAGCCGCCGACGGCATGCTCTAGCGAGAATCGTCCATTGAGGGGCATGATGTGATAAAGATCATTGCCGCTGGTGGTGTTTTCACCTCGGGTATAACTGATCAGGTATTTTGCCCTGAACTCACCCCAAGACTTCTGCTCAGGATTCAGGACACGATAGGCGGAGAAATCAAGCCCATGCAGCCTGGCGCTTTGATTGGCATACTGCAAAATAACGTAGGCATTATTGTTGGTCCGATTGGCTGGCGAACACCTGCCGCTGTTGCAGCGTTTGGCATCGACATAATCACTGATGTAGGTCAGGTAGGCATTTATTTTGGCTGCCCACACAGACTGTGCTTCATCATGCCAATCCATTGCGAGATTCAGGGTGTGCGCGACTTCAGGTTGCAAATTGACGTCGCCCACATAACCATTGCCGTCGCCGACAAAATTGTTCATGAGCGCAGCCATCGAGAAGGTTGCCCATGGATAGCGCTCATACAGGTTAGGCGATCTGGACTTTCGGGCCAAGCCAAGTTCGTAAGTGGCCTGCTGGGTTGGCATATAACGGGCTAGTGCGGTCCAGTCCCAATTATGGTCCCGACGATCATGACTCAGCGCATTGAAGCTTCTAACATCATTTCGGTAGGAAGCTGTATTACTGTAGCCCTGTACATCTGACGCATCCGTACTCACAATATCCGAGCGTAAGCCCAGAGAGGTCTGCCATGCAGTTCCCCAGTGTGAGTCCATTTCAGCAAACAGGCCAATACGATCGCGGCGCCCGTTACGGATATTTTGAAAATCATTACAGCACATAGAGCCGACTGCCGATCCAACCGGTGGCCACCAGTCATCCAGACGATAGGAAACGAACTCACTCCCGAGTTTGAAAATATGGTCCGTCAAAAACGGGATGCTTAACTTTAACCCACCACCAACGGTTGTCGCTTTGGATAACATGGGCATCAGTTGATCTGCACGTTCTGCACCAATATCCATCGCATGTTTGACCCGTTGACGGTATAGCCTGGCCTGAATATCCCCCCAGTCGAACTCACCGTTGTAGCGAAAGTTGATGTTGGTGTTTTGATTATCCGTCATGTCCATGCGTTGATTCGGAAAGCCCTCAAAACCAACGGTCTGCTGGCTGATACCCAGTTGCAGCAAATGCGAGTCCTGTTTGAAGGCGAGATCAAGCGCTCGGTTAATGGCGCCGGAAATGGCACTGGAGGCAACTACATCGAGATCAGTCGCCTTGATCCAGTCCGCAGAGGGCCACCGACTGAGATCCTTGAAGTCTTTAGCTGCACGATAATTGGAGGCGTCCAATCTGGACTCTGAATACTGGAGATTGAACTGCCTGCTTGCAAAGCCAGCAGCTGCATTCCAGCCATGGGCATAGCCATTACTTCGGTAAAAACTCCCTAAATTGCCGGTGACCAGGGGTTGCTCACCCGTAGCAAACACTGGAGAGGCGGCACTGACTTGAATGGTCCCGCCTAGGCTATCGCCGCCTTCACTCACTGGCACGACCCCGCTGAACACTTTAATCTTGCCCACTCGACTAGGGTGAATATATGAGAGTATGGAGTTCATGTGATTGGGGCATGCGGAGGATAAATCCATGCCATCCACCTGTGTGCGCAAACGTTCATCGGCTAAGCCATGAATCGCAGGTAATCCAGAAATCGTACCTGCCGAATACACACTCAATCCAGGCACCTCTTCCAGCATTCTGCTGGTGTCCATTTCCATAGCATGGGATCGGAGGCTTTCAGCCTCCAGCTCTGTCGCCGACAAGGGAATTGCACGCAGTTTCTTTTCTACCACTTCAATCTCAGGCAAACCGAGTGTCTGATCCGATTTCGGCAGAGATGGCTCAGCGTCCGCGGCCACAGCCAGCGGTGAGACGGCATAAAGCGCGATGAATACCAGCGGCCAGTACTGTCGGAATCGCAACGATAGTCTTTGTTCGAATATGTACATATATGTCTTTAAACGTGGCGAGCATGCCTGCTCGCCACATGTTGCTTACATCGAACGACGCTGTTGACGTTGAGCCCAAGCCAACAGGCCAAGTCCTAATACCATCATTGCAGAGCGATCAGCCTCAGGCACAGGCACCGTCACAGACAGCAAGCTAACGCTTTGCGAAACGGGATAACCACTCATGGTCCCAACACGCCCATAGCCAGCCACTGTAGTCCCCGTCATACAGGTCGGCCCCATCATGCCGCCCGCTGTGCAATCGGCATAGGCCAGCTTGTTGATTTGCGCAGAAGTCAGCGCGGCCAATGGATCAGTCGTGTTCACAAACACTCTGGCATAAGCATTGTTGCTACCATTATTTCTGGTCATTCCCACGCCAGGAGTCCATCCATCGCCGCTGGTAAACGTGCTGGTGGTTGAGTTAAGAAAGGTGGTAACAAGAAACCCGCCCAGCGCAGCGTCATAAGTCGCATCCAGCTGGTGAGTCAAATGCACCCAACTCATGTCGTCTGAGCCATTGATGCCCGTGGCGGGGTTGTAATCCACCATGCCGGTCATGGATTCACTGAGCCAGCCCTGCAAACCAGAAACCGTCTTGCTGACAGTATCAAAAGTGAATGTCCCCACAAACCAGGTATTGGCCGGGTCAGTATCTGGCTCGATAAACTTGGTGGTCACGTTATAGGTTGCAAGCGCCGCAAATGCTGGGCTGGTTGCCAAGGTCATGGCAGCGATTGCCAATGTTTTTTTCAATACGTTCATTATCTTCTCCTATCATGTTGGTGAGGGCGTTAAGCACGCTCACCAACGATTCATGTTGTGGGGTTATTTGCTACGACGGCGCACCTGCCAGCCAACCAAGGCCAGACCTGCCAGCAACAGGGCCATGTTTTCCGGCTCTGGGACTGCGCTGACATTCAGTGAGGCGGTGTAGCCAAAACTAGTCGCCAGCTGGTTTGCGGCGTTGTTACCGCCAATCATGATGGTGTAATCCCCTGCCCCCAGCAGAAACTTGCCGGTGACCACATCGGTCGCTGTGGTCGCAGAGCCCTTGTAGATAAAGCTGCTCAGTTCGCTGTCGATGCCAATCGCATCGCCGTCACCGCCCATTTTCCAGTTGCCCAATGCATTCCAGCTGCCATCGGTGTCGGTATACGACTTGTTGGAGCCCAGGTTGGCTTGCGCCCAGCTGTAGCGCCAGACGATAGAAGCGTTGGCACTATCGTAATCGGCACTGGTTTGCGTGCCTGGAAAAGCGCCACCGGTTCTGACTGCCGCCAGTCCACCGTATATAGAGAAAGCAGGTAACAGATCGGCAGAGGTTGCATCGACGCTGAAATCCACCCAGGCATTGTTTTGGAGGGTGAAGCGGAAAGCGCGGCCGATATGGCTATCGCCCAGATTGCCGTCAGCGGCGCCGGCCCAGCCATAGTTGGTATTGACCGTGGTGGTAATGCTATTGCTGGCATTCACCAGGCCAGAGAATGTGCCAAAGTCACGCCCGGTATAACTTAAATGCGCCCAGGCAGGTTGAGTGAGTCCCAGCAAGGCCAGGGCCAAGAAGGTTTTTTTCATAGACTTTTCCTCAGAAATATTTTTTGTAAACGGCATGCCCCCTACTGGTCAGCTACCAGCAGGGTGAGCATCACACATCAGGCGGCGAAGACTTGCCTGGCATCCCGATCGGGTTGCCAGCGGATAAGCGCGCTGATGTCACAAGCGAAATAAGAGCAAAGTTTGCCCAGATGCTCGGTGCATGCGTTGTAAGAAGGATTTTTGACCATGCGATGCAAGGTCATGCGGCTGATGCCGGTAGACTCAGCGATTTCTTTGAGGGTGATGTGGCGTTTCCACTCCACCTGTTTGGCAAATATCATTGCCTGAAGGTTGATGACGATCATGTCATGACTCCATATGTGCCTGCATCACAGGCATACCCATAAACCGTCTACACAACAGACGGCACTAGATTGAGTAAGGTGGAGTCAGTGGGGGTGCGCGCGTGGGGTGCGCGGTGGAGTAAACACTTGCGACAACAGGGGCCTGATAGCTGCTTAAAGCAATCTCGGCCTGGGCTTGTTGAAACAGAATGTAAGCCGGATTGGGCTGGGGCAATACCACATCATCCATCGCCATATGGCAGAACGGACAATGATTGAGATGATGCCCCAGTGAAACCGGTTTTTGTGAAGGCTGATAGTCAATCAGGGTAGCGCGCAATTTTCCTTGCGTGGTGATCACCTGAATGACCAGTTTACTGCCCTGCGAGGAACACACCTCCTGAATAAAGCTTTTGCCTGCTTGCATGGGAAACGCGAGGCTCAACGTCGGCACGAGCGCAGCCAGCATGATTGCCATCAAGGCCATGCGTGCCATCCAACGTTGAAATTTGCGCGTCACCATGCCGCCATTTTAACGGCAATCCTTTAAAATAAACAATAGCCTCTTCATTGACACAGGACAAACCATGGCCACTCCCAGCCTGCTGGCACTACTGGATGACATTACCACCATGCTGGATGACGTTTCCGTCATGAGCCAGCTCGCGGCCAAAAAAACAGCGGGGGTACTGGGCGATGACCTTGCGCTCAATGCCCAGCAAGTCACAGGGATTGCCGCCAAGAGAGAGCTGCCAGTGGTGTGGGCAGTGGCGCGCGGATCGCTGCTGAACAAACTGATTCTGGTGCCCGCAGCGCTGTTGATCAGTGCGTTTTTACCTTGGCTGATTACGCCCTTGTTGATGCTGGGAGGGGTCTTTCTGTGCTTTGAAGGGTTTGAGAAAGTCTGGCACAAGCTGCACCATGACAAGCACTCGGACACCAGTGACCAAGCGATCCACGCCGCCATGCAGCAACCTGAGACAGACCTGGTCGCTCTGGAGCAGGAAAAAATCAAAGGCGCCGTACGGACGGACTTCATTCTGTCCGCCGAAATTATTGTGATTGCCTTGGGCGTTGTCGCCGATGCAGCCATCACGCAGCGTATTCTGGTGCTCTCCCTCATTGCCGTCGTCATGACACTGGGGGTGTATGGCCTGGTCGCTTTGATCGTCAAAATGGATGATATCGGCTTATGGCTGATGCAACGAAGCGGTCATCATCTTCTGGCCTCTGCCGCACGCAAAACAGGTTGGGGCATGGTGCAAACGGTCCCCTACCTGATGCGCTTGCTCAGCATCGTCGGCACCGCGGCCATGTTTCTGGTCGGCGGCGGCATTCTCGCCCATGGCATCCCGCCCTTGCATGCGCTAATTGAGCAATCTCCACAGTGGGCGCTGTTGTGGAACGCCTTGATCGGCATATTGGCGGGCGCTATCTGCTACGTCTTAATCCATATCGCGATGATATTTAGAAAGAAACACTAGTTTTTTTCTAAGCCCTTGTTAGAATTACCTAAAAAGGGGGCTTCATGATACTTTCGCGCAAAGTAATAGTGGTTGCTTTATCGGTTTCCGTTGCTTGCTTGCTCGGTTCTTTGCAAGCAACACCCGCTCAAATGTTATGGCTGGATAATGTGCACTGGTTTATCACCAATGCGGCCTGCCTGATTCTGGCGCTACTGGGTTATTACCGCAGCCATCTCTCACACCGCCCCTGTAAACGCTGGTTTGTATTTGGTACCTTGGCCTATTTTACCGGCGGCGTGCTATGGATATTTGAAGTCCTCACAAAACAAACCAATTTCCCCGCCCAGTCCGATATTTTTTACCCCCTCATGGGCGTATGCCTGATCATCGGCTTTATCACCGCCTTACGTAGCCAGCTTTCTGCGGCCAAAACCTGGGCATTCTCGATTGACACCATTTCATTCAGCATTGCTGTTCTCAGCTACATCCTAATTTTATATTTGCCACAATCGTCCGAAGTCAGCCCGCTACAGCTGGCCGTGCTCAGTGCCTACCCTGCCAGTTTACTCAGTGCTGCGCTGGTTTCCCTGCTATTGATCCCATACCTGCGACCGGCATGGATGATGCCCTGGCTTATGCTCAGCGCGGGGTTGACCTTGCTGGGCGCATGCTGGATGCAATGGAACCTGAACGCACTCAACCACGTGCCTCAAACTAGCCTGTGGACCAATTACGGTTTTTCAGCGGCAGACCTGTTGATCGGCAGCGGGCTGTATGGCTGGCAAGTCCGCATTGCCAAGCGCGTGTCTTATCACAGGCAATGCAGACGCGTTCGCGGCTTGATTCCTGCCATTACCTTTATTTTTAGCATGTGTACACTGGCACTCATCTGGTGGCAAAGCGGCCCGCACCCCTATGCCTATTACATTGCTATCGGCTCAGTCATGATGATCCTGGTGTTCTCGGCCCTGCGGCAAAGTATCTTGCTGCGTGAGAGTGAAAAACTGCTACTCGCCGAAAATCTGCTGGCCGAAAAAGAACGCCAGTTCCAGCAGTTGTCGCGCAACGACCCGCTCACGCGGCTTCCCAACCGGCTGGCCATACACACGCTGCTCGAGCATGCCATCATCACGGCAGCCGATGCCAGCGACACCGTCGCCCTGCTCATGATTGATTTAAAGCACTTTCAAAGCATTAACGACAGCTTCGGCCACCATACCGGCGACTTGTACTTACTGGAGATCGCCCAGCGCCTGCAATATATCACGCATGAATCCGGCGAGTTAGGCCGTGTGCATGGCGACAAATTTGCCCTGATTACCTCGCGGAAAACCGATGCCGAACTGGTTCATCTGGCAAATAATTTATGCAGAATTGTGCATAAGCCCGTGCTGATTGAAGGACATGAATTGATTCTGGATGCCTATATCGGCATCAGCCTGTTTCCGCGTGATGCAGAAGATGCAGAGCAGCTGGCACGCAATGCCAACACCGCACTTGCGCATGCAAAGCACGGCACCCAACATCCGTATTTATTCTATTGCAAAGAACATACCCGGCTGGCTCAAAACCGCTTCAAGCTCGACGTGCAACTGCGCAAAGCCATCAAAAAACAAGAATTCTTTTTGCAGTTTCAACCGATTTTCAGCCTGGGCAAACAACAACCGGTCATCTGCAATATTGAGGCGCTCATCCGCTGGAAAACCAACAAGGGAGAGGTGGTCTCCCCGGCTGAATTTATCCCCTACGCCGAACAGTCTGGCCTGATTTTACCCATGGGCGAATGGATTATTGCAGAAGCATTCAAGCATTGGGCCAAGCTGGTTAAAGACAGTGGTCATGAGGTGGGCCTTTCAATTAACATTTCCCCGCGGCAATTCCGTGACCATAGCTTGCCACTCCGCATTGCCGGGCAACTACAACGCTATCACCTGCCGGCCCGCTTGCTGACCCTGGAAATCACCGAAAGTGCCGTCTTTGAACATGAAGAACAGGCGCTGGAAACCTTAAAACAATTCAAGGCTATTGGCGTGCGCCTGTCGCTCGATGATTTTGGTGTAGGCAACTCATCGCTGTTTAAACTCAAACACCTGCCCCTGGATGAACTCAAAATTGACCGTGCCTTTATGATTGATGTGCCAGAAAGCAGCGCCGACAGCGAAATTGTCAGCACCATTATCAAAACAGCCGGCATTCTGGGCTTGTCCGTTGTGGTAGAAGGCATTGAAACCGAAGCGCAGCTTGAGTTTCTGCGCAAGATCGGCTGCGATTGCATCCAGGGCTTTCTGCTGGGCCGTCCGATGGATATCCAAGGCATTCCGCCCCTGTTAGTTGCTGCCAAGACACAAACGCTGAGCGCTTAATCTTTGACGCTGCCAGCCTAAGGCTTAAAACTGCAGTTTGAGCTGTATAGTCACGGCATCGCCTTCCCGCACACTCGCCTGCTTGCGAATTTCTGCCTTTAAAAACAAGGCATAGCGCTTGTGATCAAATGCCGGAAAAATCGAGGTTTGCCACGTCAAGGCTGAGGCTGGAATAGATGGGGCGCGGTTGGAAGTGATACTCGCAGTGACCTTGACCGCCCCCCAGCCGCGGCGTTTGGTTTGATGGTATTGGCTAAGGGTATGAATTTCGTCAGAGATGTCTGGCGGCAAGCTGACGTAATGCCAGGTGCTTTTGCTGCCTTGCCAAAGCCTGATCACATCAGTAAACGTATATTCCAGTCCATCCATCACCACCTCACTCATCGCAAGTCACCAGAACCCGCGTTCACTAGACTGCAGAACGCGGTTTCAGGAGGCCGTGGGTTGTTTAAAACTATCCAGCATCAACATGCCCACACCGACGCAAATGGCACTGTCTGCCACATTAAACGCAGGCCAGGCCCATTGCTGATAATAAAACAGCAAAAAGTCCACCACATAGCCGAGCGTGAGGCGATCATAGAGATTGCCCAAGGCGCCGCCCAACACCAGCGCCAGCCCCAAACAGAATAACTTTTTCTGCGGATGTTTGACCAGCAAATACACCATCACGGCAGAAGCTAGCGTCGAGACCGCCGTAAAAAAGCCATGCTGCCAGCCACCGGCATTGGCCAAAAAGCTAAAGGCTGCGCCGGTGTTGTGGTAACGCACCAGATCAAAAAAACCGGTGACGGGCAAATGCTCGCCATAGACAAACATGCGCTGAATCAGATGCTTGGTGTAGAGATCAAGCGCGATGACAATGGCGCTTAACACCAGCCATGGCAGAGCCGAGCGAACATTAGGCATAGTTGCGCACTTCACCTTTGCCAAACAGGTTGCTTACACAACGGCCGCAGAGGGTCGGGTGTGCGAGATCAATGCCGACATCCGCACGGTAATGCCAGCAGCGGTCGCACTTCTGGTGTGCGCTCGGCTTTACCAGGATTTTCTGCGCTGACGCATCGGCCACTTTATAGGTGGTCGCACTGGAGGTGATCATGACAAAGCGCAAGTCATCCTGCAGGCTGCTCAGGGCTTCAAATGCCTCGCTGGCAACATGAAACTCGAGCTCGGCTTGCAATGAAGAACCCACCTTGCCTTCGCCACGCAACACTTCAATCTCCTTGGCAGCTTGTGCACGCAAGGCAATAACAGTTTGCCAGTGCTGTAATTGCGTGTCACTCAAGCCATGGGCTGGCAATGCATACCAGTCTTCTTCAAATACGGTTGCCACAGCATCCAGCCCTAAGGTCTGCCAAATTTCATCAGCAGTAAAGCTCAAGATTGGCGCCATCAAGCGCATCATGGCATGCGTGATGTGATGCAAGGCACTTTGTGCTGCGCGGCGCGCATGCGAAGTTTCACCGCTGGTGTACAAACGGTCTTTGAGGATATCGAGGTAGAAACCGCCCAAGTCTTCAGAACAGAAACTCACAAATTTCTGTACCGCCAGGTGGAATTCGTATTTATCGTAATCGGCCAGAATACCCGTTTGCAATTGATGGGTCAGATGCAGTGCGTAACGGTCAATTTCCAGCCACTGATCAACGGGCAACAAGTTTTTGCTGGCATCAAAGTCAGCCAGGTTAGAGAGCAAGAAGCGCAAGGTATTACGGATACGGCGATAGCCATCGGCCACGCGCTTGAGGATCTCGTCACTGATGGTCAACTCACCAGAATAGTCTGTCGAGGCCACCCACAAGCGCAGAATATCTGCGCCATAGGTGTCCATGACCTTTTGCGGCGCCACCACGTTGCCTTTGGATTTACTCATTTTGTGGCCTGCACCATCCACCACAAAACCATGCGTGAGCAGAGCCTTGTAAGGCGCGTTGCCATCAATGGCGCACCCAGTCAGCAAGCTGGACTGGAACCAGCCGCGGTGTTGGTCAGAGCCTTCCAGATACAAGTCAGCCACGGGCTGGTGTTCAACTTCACGCAGGTTAGCTGCCGCTGACAGGCTAGCATGATGTGCCGAGCGAACCACCGCATAATGCGTGGCACCAGAATCAAACCACACGTCCAGCGTATCCGTGACTTTTTTGTATTGCTCGGCATTTTCAGGCGCATGCTGCGCGAGGAAAGTATCGCCATCCAGGCTGAACCAGGCTTCAATGCCCTGCTGCTCAACCTGTTTGCACACTGTTTCCAGCAATTGCATGGTCTGTGGGTGTGGCTCACCGCTTTCTTTATGCACAAAGAACGGCATAGGCACGCCCCAGTTACGCTGGCGTGACACACACCAGTCAGGGCGATTTTTAATCATCGCTTCCAGACGGGCACGGCCCCAGCTCGGGAAGAATTGGGTCGCATCTACGGCCCGCTTTGCAACTGCCTTTAAACCCACCTCGCCTGAAGCAAGGTTGAATCCATATTGCTCTTGATCGAGCCGCTCAGGCTCCCCAACTAAATTCATACCGATAAACCACTGATGCGTTGCCAATTGCATCAGTGGCGTTTTATGACGCCAGCAATGTGGAAAGCTGTGGTTCAAACGGGCAGAGGCAAACAGCACGCCGTTTTCCTGCAATTTAGCCAGAATCACTTTATTCGCATCCTGGCGGCTTAAGCCACGGATCTCGGCCAACTCAACCAGTTCGCTGCTAAAGAATTTGCCATCGCCACCAATGAGTACACGTGGTTTCTCGTTAGGGAAATTAGCACGCATGACCAGCCAGTCATCGTTACCGTGTGCAGCTGCCGTGTGGACCAAACCGGTACCTGCATCAGTCGTCACGTGGTCACCGGTGATCACCGGCACCTGGCGGTTGTCGAATGGATGCTGTAGCAACAACCCACGCAAAGCTTCACCTTTGCAACTGGCTAACACAGAACTATTTTCCTCTGCATACCTAGCCAAGGTCTTTTCAGCCAATTCACGAACCAGGATCAACAATCCTTTGCTGGTGTGGATTAAATCGTACTCGAGTTCAGCATTGACACTCACCGCCTGGTTGGCAGGTAAGGTCCATGGCGTCGTGGTCCAGATCACGGCATAAGCATGACCATTCACTGTTGTACCAAATGCTTTACTTAACGCAGCGTTGTCCACCACTTTGAAACCCACATCAATCGCAGGTGAGTTAACGTCCTCATACTCCACCTCGGCTTCAGCCAGCGCAGAACCGCAGTCCACGCACCAGTGCACGGGCTTGGAGCCTTGATACAAATAGCCATTCTGGTAGATTTCACCCAAGGCACGCATGATATCGGCCTCGGTATTAAATGCCATGGTCAGGTATGGGTGGTCCCAATCACCCAGCACCCCCAGGCGAATAAAGTCTTTCTTCTGTTTTTCAACCTGCTCGGCGGCATAGGCGCGGCACAGTTCACGGAACTTGGCCGGGTCTATATTCTTGCCGTGGTTTTTCTCGACAACGAGTTCAATCGGCAGGCCGTGGCAATCCCAGCCTGGCACATAAGGCGCGTCAAAACCACTCATGGTCTTGGCCTTGATAATGATGTCTTTCAAGATTTTATTAACGGCGTGACCAATATGAATATCACCGTTAGCATAGGGCGGGCCATCATGCAGGATAAAAGCTGGCGCACCTTTGCGCTTGGCACGGATACGCTCGTAGACCTTGCGCTCTTGCCAGCTTTTTAACCAGGCGGGTTCGCGCTTGGACAAATCGCCACGCATGGGAAAGCTGGTTTCAGGTAAATTCAGTTTATATTTTGAATCTTTGCTTTGGTCGGTCATTTAAAAATCCATGAGTTAACCGCCGATCAACACAGATGCACGCCGATAAAACCCTCTATCAAAATATAGAAGGCTATCGGCGTTTATCCGCGTTCATCGGCGGTAAAATATTGCTTTGCCTGCAAGGCATCCAGCGCAATCTGCGCTTTTAACGCATCTAGTCCGGCAAACTTTTGTTCGTCACGCAGTTTATGGAAAAACTGCACATGCACATGCTGATCATAAAGATCACCATTAAAATCAAACACATGCACTTCGAGTTTAAGCTTGGGGATGCCTTCCAGCGTCGGGCGATTGCCCAAATTGGCCACAGCCGGTAAATTGTTCAATTTTACCGCATAAACCCCTGTCAGTGCAGGCCGTTCGTGGCGCATATGGACATTGGCAGTGGGGAACCCCAGTTGCCGGCCCAGCTTGGCGCCATGGACGACCTTGCCACTGATGCTGTAAGGCCGTCCCAGCAAGGCCTGCGCTTTGAGCAACTCGCCAGCCGCCAGCGCATCGCGCACCAAGGTGCTCGACACACGCTCACCTTGCAGCTGCACTTCTGGTAAGGGAATCACATTAAACCCGTGCTCAATCAGGGTTTGCACACTGCCCGCCCGCCTGGATCCAAAACAGAAGTCCTCGCCCACCATCACCACATTGGCATTGAGTTGCTCACGCAACACTTGCATAAAAGCGGTTGGACTCTGCCCTGCAAACGCCTGATTAAAGCGCTGCACATAGACATGCTGCACACCACACTCGGCAAAATACTCCAGCTTTTCACGCATGGAGGCCAAACGCGCGGGGGCGTTTTGTGGTGTAAAAAATTCACGTGGATGCGGCTCAAAAGTCATGACTGCTGGCGTAATCTTGTAGGTTTGCGTGTAGGCAATCAGCTGCCTGAGCAAGGCCTGATGCCCTAAATGCATGCCATCAAAATTACCGATGGCAATCGCCTGCGGCGTTTGAGCCGCTGGAAAATGACGAAATATTTGCATTATTTGGTCACCCGCTTCATAAAATGTTGAGGCCTAAAGCCAAGCAAACCTAAGGCTGAAAAATAAACCGCCATACCCAAGACCACCACGCCCGCGAGATGCAGCATGCGCGTCAAAGCTGGCATGGCTAACCAATCCCCCACCCAACGATCTGTTGCGTGCAATGCCAAGGCCATCAGGGTGACCGCAACGAGCAGCTTAAACAGAAAGCGGCCCCACCCTGGCTGCGGCTCGAACGCACCACTTTTTTGCAACATAACCCACAGCATGGTTGCATTCAGGCAAGCGCCCAAGCCCACGGCCAGCGCCAGCCCGGCATGCTGCAATGAAGTAAACAGCAAAAAGCCCACATTGAGAATTTGGGTCATCACCAAGGTAAAAACCGCAATTTTGACCGGTGTTTTGATATTTTGGCGTGCATAAAAGCCAGGGGCCAGTACCTTGACCATAATCAGGCCCAGCAGGCTCAGGCTATACGCAATCAGGGCACGCTCGGTTTGCGCCACATCGACCGGTGTGAATTTGCCGTAATAAAATAGACTCGCCACCAATGGTTTGGACAGCACGGCCATCGCCACAGCCGCCGGAATGGCCAGCATAAAGGTGAGGCGCAGGCCCCAGTCCAGCAATTGCGAAAACTCGGCGCTGGATTTATCCACATGCGCCTTGGATAAGCTGGGCAACAAAATCGTGCCCAATGCCACGCCCAGCACCCCGGTCGGGAACTCCATGAGGCGGTCAGCGTAATACAGCCAGGACACACTGCCTGTGGGCATGAATGAGGCAAAAATGTTATTCAACACAATCGAAATTTGCGCGACAGAAACGCCAAAAATCGCGGGCCCCATGAGCTTAAGAATGCGGCGTACGCCTTCATCTTGCAAATTCAGTTCGTAGCGCGGCAACATGCCTATCTGTTGCAAGTAAGGCAGTTGATACAGCAACTGAATAATCCCGCCGACAAACACGGCCCAAGCCAGTACATACACCGAGTTATGAAAATGCGGGGCAATAAAAATCGCAGCGGTGATAAAACTCAAATTGAGCCAGACGGGCGTAAATGCGGGCACCTGAAACTTGCTGAAGGCATTCAACACGCCCCCCGCCATCGAAACCAGCGAGATAAACAAGATATAAGGAAAGGTAATGCGCAACAGCTCCGTGGTGAGTGCGAATTTGGCCGGGTCGCTCACAAACCCAGGCGAGGTCAGCCGCACGATCAGCGGTGCTGCCAGCATGCCCACAATGGTGATCCCGACCAGAAACAGGCCAAGCAAACTGGCAACATGGTTGATCAAGGCCCGGGTCGCTTCTGGCGTGCGTTGCTTACGATATTCGGAAAGGATAGGCACGAAGGCCTGGCTAAACGCCCCTTCGCCCGAGATCCGGCGTAATAGATTAGGAATCTTGAAAGCGACAAAAAAAGCATCGGTGGCCATCCCCGCGCCAAAAATACGGGCAATCAAGGTGTCACGCACAAATCCCAGCAGGCGCGAAATAAAGGTCATGCCACCCACGGTGGCCAATGCTTTGAGCAAGTTCATAAATGGTGGAAAATAAAGGCCCTGGTTTTATTTTTTGATCGTGAGCCGTTCCCAACGAACGGCTGACTGATTAAAAATTTGGCCGATTTTACCATGCAGGCATCCGCAGTCGAGGAAAATGCGTTTTTATCTTGCAAAAACAAAGCGAAAACAGTATGATGCACGGTTTCGTATCACACCCCTTTTGAAAGTTACAGGATAAAACGAATATGGCAAATACCGCACAAGCTCGCAAACGCGCGCGCCAATCCGTCAAAGTTAACGCGCACAACGCTGCGTTACGTTCAACTTTGCGTACTGCGATCAAAAAAGTAATCAAAGCGATTCAATCTGGTGACAAAGCTGCTGCTGTGGCTTCTTACCAAGAAAATGTCAGCGTGATCGACCGTATCGCTGACAAAAAAATCATTCACAAAAACAAAGCTGCTCGTCACAAGAGCCGTTTGACTGCAGCAATCAAAGCATTGTCCGGTGACGCACCTGCAACTTTGGTTTCTGTGAAAAAAGCAGCAGCCCCTAAAGCCGAAGCTGCACCAGCTAAAAAAGCTGCCAAGCCTCGCGCGAAAAAAGCCGCTGAATAATTTCAGTAGGGGTGCATACTAGAAAAGCCGGACTGATGTCCGGCTTTTTTATTGCCTTGATCTATTGATTACGATGATCTAGCGCATTATCGAAACCGCTGTTGCTGTTATGATCACAGCTGAAAATGCAATCTTTGCCCAGGAGAGCCCCTTGAGTTTTATTGATAAAAACTTGCTTGAGAATGAAGTGGTGATTTACCGCGCGCAGATGCACTGGATTATTTTCCTGAATACCTTCATCTACTTATTGTTGAGCGTGTTGGCGTGCGCATTTAATCTGCGCTTGGCACAATCCAACCAGCTATTATGGGCGATCAGCCTGCTCGGCTTGTTGCTGGCCTTGATCAGTGGCATCAGCAGCTATATCCGCTACAAGACCTCTGAATTTGCCATTACCAACAAACGCGTGCTGATCAAGATTGGCTTTATCAGACGCCACTCGCTGGAAGTATTGCTCCATAAGGTGGAAGGCATAGGCGTCAATCAAAGCATCCTCGGCAGAGTATTCGGCTTTGGGACGATTACCGTCACAGGCACAGGCGGCACCAAAGAAACGTTTGACCAAATTGCTGCACCGCTTGAATTTAGAAAACAGGTACAGGCAAACCTCTCCTAGCCTGCCTGCTTCAGAGCGAAAAAAAGCCCGGATAACCGGGCTTTTTGATGGCGTTGGCAAACACTTATTCACCAATATGTAACTCGCTACGCGCCACTTTAGCGGCATTCAACACAGCCTGCGCATCATCGCCAATCACCGTGAAATGGCCCATTTTGCGGCCTTTGCGCGGCTCATGCTTGCCATACAAATGCATTTTGAGGTTGCCGTGGGCAAAGGCTTTATCCCAAGCGGGCTCTACCTGTTTACCACTGTACAGCCAGCTATCGCCCAGGATATTCACCATGACCGCATCGCTATGCAAGCGCGGACTGCCCAAGGCTTGGCCGGTGATCACGCGCACTTGCTGTTCAAACTGATTGGTGACACAGGCATCGATAGTGTAATGGCCGGAGTTATGAGGGCGTGGCGCAATCTCATTCACCAGCAACTGGTTGCCCACCACAAAAAACTCAACGCCCATCACGCCGACATAGTTGAGTTTGGTCGCCAGTTTTTTGGCGAGCTCTTGCGCATTGGCTTTGATCACTTCAGAACAACGCGCGGGCGCAATACTGACATCCAGAATGCCATTCAAATGGCTGTTTTCTGCCGTGGGGAAAGCGGCAATATGGCCGTGCGCATCGCGCGCCAGCACCACAGACACTTCCAGGTCCAAAGGCAGCATTTTCTCCAGCACGCAGACTTCTTGCTTAAAGCCCTGAAAGGCAGCGACCGCTTGCTCACGGTTGGCAACACGCGCCTGACCTTTGCCATCGTAACCGAAGCGCGCCACTTTGAGCACGGCAGGATACATCTCACCATCGGCGGGCAAGTCGCTCTCCGCCATCACCGGCACAAACGGACCCACCGGCAAGCCAGCTTCTTTAAAGAAGGTTTTTTCTTTCACACGATGCTGGGCAATCGCCACCGCATCCGCGCTCGGATGCACGACGGTAGACTTAGCCAAGGTAGCCAGCGTCTCGGCCGGCACATTTTCAAATTCGGTAGAGATGGCCTGGCAGGTTTCCGCCATGGTTTTAAGCGCGGCCGCATCGTCATAGGCTGCACATAAATGCACATCGGCAATCATGCCTGCCGGACTGTTCTGGTCCGGGTCCAGCACGGTGACTTTATAGCCCATCTCGTGCGCTGCGATCACAAAAAAGCGACCCAGCTGGCCGCCGCCTAACATACCCAACATGGCAGGAGGTTGAATCACGGATGATGTCATGGTTTTTCGCTCAACTCCATTGCATGCACTTTTTCAGCTTGTTTTTTGCGGAAGGTAGTTAATTTTTCTGCTAACGCCGGATCTTGATTGGCAAGCATCGCCACCGCAAACAAACCGGCATTGGCCGCACCGGCATCGCCAATGGCAAATGTCGCTACCGGGATGCCTTTGGGCATTTGCACGATGGACAACAGGGAGTCTTGCCCTTGCAGGTGCTTGGAAGGCACAGGCACACCCAACACTGGCAAGGTGGTTTTTGCTGCAACCATGCCAGGCAAATGTGCGGCGCCCCCCGCCCCGGCAATAATCACCTGAAAGCCATTGCCTGAGGCAGACTCAGCAAACTCGAACATCAGGTCTGGCGTACGATGGGCAGAGACCACACGCGCTTCATAAGCGACACCAAAATCTGCCAGCATTTGTGCGGCATTTTTCATCACCGGCCAGTCACTGTCCGACCCCATAATAATGGCTACCAAAGGTTTACTCATCCCGTTACCTTTTAATCAATGTGTTCACTTGTCATGCGTAGCTGGCTTCTGCAGCCAGCTACGTTTGCTTATAACAACACCAGATTGTCCCGGTGTATCAATTCTTTTTCTTCCACATACCCCAGCACGCTTTCTATTTCGCTACTGGGCTTACGTTTAATCCGTCGTACTTCATTGGCATTGTAATTGACAATGCCGCGTGCCCATTCCTTACCCGTGGCATCGACGCAAGCCACCACATCGCCGCGCTCAAACTGGCCCAGCACATCCACCACGCCAATCGGCAGCAAGCTTTTACCCTCTTTGGTCAGGACATTCACCGCGCCGTCATCCAGCACCAATTTACCACCCACGCGCAGATGATCCGCCAGCCATTGCTTTTTAGCCAGCGTTTTCATTCTCACGGCTTGCAGGTGCGTCCCAATCGCCTCGCCCTGACTCAAACGTACCAGCACTTCCGGCTCGCGCCCTGATGCAATCACGGTATGTGCGCCACTGTTGGCGGCGCGCTTGGCGGCCAATATCTTGGTTAACATGCCGCCAGTACCCACTGAGCTGCCTGCGCCGCCTGCCATGCTTTCGAGCGCAGGATTGCCTGCAGTTTCAAAATTGATAAACACGGCATTCGGGTCTTTACGCGGATCGGCGGAATACAGGCCTTTTTGATCAGTCAGGATGATCAGCGCATCTGCTTCAATCAGATTCGCCACCAGCGCACCCAGGGTGTCGTTATCGCCGAAACGGATTTCTTCAGTCACCACCGTATCGTTTTCATTGATAATCGGGATGACATTGAGGTCTAGCAGTGTGCGCAAGGTGGAGCGCGCATTGAGGTAGCGCTTGCGGTCGGCCAGATCTTCGTGGGTGAGCAGCAATTGCGCCGTGTGCAACCCGTGTTGCGCAAAGCATTGTTCATACATCTGCACCAGGCCCATTTGACCAACGGCCGCAGCGGCCTGCAGCTCATTGACCTCTACCGGGCGTTTTTTCCAGCCCAGTCGCTGCATGCCTTCGGCAACCGCACCACTGGAGACCAGCACAACTTGTTTGCCCTGCTTGACCAAGGCACTGATTTGCTGTGCCCAAGCGGCAATCGCCGTCTTATCCAGGCCCTGACCATTGTTAGTCACCAGGCTGGAACCCACCTTGACGATCAGGGTTTTACTGTCTTGTATGAGTGAAACGCTCATAAAACTATTCTGTGATCGGTTGGACGGGAGTCTCTTCAAGGTCACGTTGCGCACGCGTCTGGTCTATATGATCCATGATGGCGTAGGTCAAGGCCTGGCAACCAACACCGCTAATGGCGGAGATAGGAAATACCGGACCATCCCAGCCATAGGCTTTAATAAAGTCAGCCACTTTTTGCGCACTGTCTTCCAGCATATCGATTTTATTCAGCACCAGCCAGCGAGGTTTGTCGTAAAGTTCCTGATCGTATTTTTTCAGCTCGTTGACGATGGCCTTGGCTTCCTGCACCGGATCGACGCTCTCATCAAACGGCGCAATGTCAACCAAGTGCAACAGCAAGGAGGTGCGTTGCAAATGACGCAGGAACTGATGTCCCAGTCCTGCCCCCTCCGCCGCGCCCTCAATCAGGCCAGGTACATCGGCAATCACAAAGCTGCGATTGCTATCGACCCGCACCACGCCGAGGTTAGGGTGCAATGTGGTAAAAGGATAATCGGCGACCTTGGGCTTGGCGGCAGACACCGAGCGAATAAACGTCGACTTACCGGCATTAGGCATCCCCAGCAAGCCCACATCGGCCAATACTTTCAGCTCGAAATATAACTCAAAAGCTTCACCAGGCTCACCCTTGGTACATTGACGTGGAGAACGGTTGGTACTGGTTTTAAAATGGATATTCCCCAGACCGCCATTGCCGCCTTTGGCAATCAGCACTTTCTGGCCATCAGTATTCAAGTCCACCATCATCTGGCCGGTGGCCTTATCGCTGATGGTCGTACCGACAGGCACACGCAGTATCATGTCGTCGCCCCCCTTGCCATAGCAATCGGAACCGCTGCCGTTTTCGCCACGCTCGGCCTTGAACGTCCGCGTATAACGGTAATCGACCAGGGTATTGATATTGCGGTCTGCAATGACAAAGATGGAACCACCACGGCCACCGTCACCGCCATTCGGACCGCCCATAGGCTCGTATTTCTCACGGCGGAACGTGGCAACACCGTTGCCGCCGTCACCGGCGTAGACTTTGATGGTCGCTTCGTCAATAAACTTCATGATTCAATTTGCCTTTAAGCGCATTACTGCGTAACTCGGTGCTCAAAACCTGTGTGTATTGCAAGCTTGGGCCTACCGTGCGCCTTGCACTGCATCTTAAAATTTCTCACTGCGCGCGGACAATCCAGCGCACAACCATACAAGGCTACAATCTGATAACTATAAAGTAAAAAGCCCCGTCAAGCGACAGGGCTTTTTTCATAAAAGTGCGATTAGACCGCTTCAATGCTCACGGTATGACGCTTCAACGCGCCTTTTACAGCAAATTTAACTTTGCCTTCTACCAGTGCATACAGGGTGTGATCTTTGCCCATGCCAACGTTTTCACCAGCGTGCATTTTAGTCCCGCGCTGACGCACGATGATGCTACCAGCGTTGACAACTGTTTCACCGAAGGCTTTAACGCCCAGGCGTTTGGCTTGTGAGTCGCGACCGTTACGTGAACTACCGCCTGCTTTTTTGTGTGCCATGTTT
Organism: Methylophilus sp. DMC14; assembly: GCF_056314085.1. Classification (NCBI taxonomy): domain Bacteria; kingdom Pseudomonadati; phylum Pseudomonadota; class Betaproteobacteria; order Nitrosomonadales; family Methylophilaceae; genus Methylophilus; species Methylophilus sp. DMC14. Next base: position 87,704 of record NZ_JBQUZA010000001.1, read on the forward strand.
GATTCCTTATTCTAGCAATCTGCTCTACTCAAGCAGAACGTGCTTATTTTGCTGAAATAGTGTCGATTTGAATTTCTGTGTAGCTCTGACGATGACCTTGCGTCTTGCGGTAGTGCTTACGACGACGCATTTTGAAGATCATCACTTTGTCACCACGGCCATGTGAAACCACTGTGGCATTCACTTTTGCACCAGCTACCAACGGTGCACCAATCGTAGTTGTCTCGCCGTCTGCAATCAACAACACTTTGTCGATCACTACTGTGGAGCCAACGTCGCCAGTCAATTTCTCAACTTTTACTTTGTCACCAGCGGCTACTTTGTACTGTTTGCCACCTGTTTTAATCACTGCGTACATAATAATGCCTTAAACATCGCCTTTTAAAGAACCCGCAATTATACGCAATTTATTCGGGAATGCAAATATATTTATGCATCATTTCAATCGCGTGCAGGAACGGTGGATGGCAGCCAGCGCTGGCACCAAAGGGGACTAGTTTACCCTAGATCGCCAGGGACGAATACTGCCACGTGTGTAATAGCGGTAGACTGCAAACACGCACATGAGCAACTCCTCTTCCAGCACGGGATTTATCTGCTTGTCCATTTGCATGTCCGCCACCCGATACACCGGTTGTATTTCCAGATTATTCAGCGAGCTCAAAGGCTGAAATCGCACATTGAGCAGAACCCGGCTGTGTTGCATTAATTGCACGGTAAACATATCTTGCACGGCAAGCTGTAACGACTGACCATCTCTCAATGTGACGCCGTACAGCTTTTTGTTGTGCTGAGTCATTTGCTCAACCCCCGTATTAATTTTCCCTGTGTCAGTCATTCGTCCTGCCGCCTGCTGAAAAGGCCAAGCTTAACGCCTACGCTGGTTGCATCACAGAGGCAGTTTGCTTTAAATTGACCATATCAGATAACCTCCCTGTCAGGACCATGGCTTGAAAAAATACGAAATGATTGCCGAAGAGATCGCCAGTGCGATTCAGCAAGGCTTGCTCAAGCGGGGAGACAAACTGCCTTCTATCCGGCACATCCAGGCCAGCAAACAGGTGAATGCTTCGACCGTGTTTCAGGCATATTATCTGCTGGAGGCCCGTGGCCTGATTGTGACGCGCCCGCGCTCTGGTTACTATGTGGCGGGGCCGTTACGCAGCGAGCGCCTGCTGCCACAAGCAGCTCACAATGCCAGCCACCCGACCAAACTGCAAGTCAGTGACCTGGTGTTCACGTTGCTGGAGCGTATCAAAGACCCGCAACAAATCCCGTTTGGCTCGGCGTTCCCCAGCCCGTCCCTGTTCCCGCTCGCCAGACTGGCCGATCATATGGCCAGCACAGTGCGCCGCATGCAGCCACAACTGACCGTCAGTGATATCGGCCAAGGCGATGTCGAGCTGCGGCGGCAGATTGCATTACGCTACCAGCTGGACGGCAAACCGACGGATCCGCATGAGATCGTGGTGACCAATGGCGCCATGGAAGCACTGAACTTATGCCTGGCCGCGGTCACGCAACCGGGCGATAGCGTGATCATCGAATCGCCCAGTTTTTATGCCGCGTTGCAAGCCATCGAGCGCATGGGGCTGAAAGCCATCGAGGTGCCTAGTGACCCTGAGCTGGGCATAGACCTGGTGGCACTTGAGCAAGCAATCCTTCAGCATCACCCCAAAGCGTGCTGGCTCATGACCAATTTTCAGAACCCGACCGGCAGCCTGATGCCGGAGCCGAAAAAACAGGCGCTGGTGGCCCTGATTACCCGCCACCAGTTACCGCTGATTGAGGATGACGTCTACCGCGAATTGTATTTTGGCAAACAGCGGCCTTTACCGGCCAAGACTTGGGACAACGACGGCTGGGTCATGCATTGCAGTTCATTTTCAAAATCGCTCGCGCCCGGATACCGCGTCGGCTGGGTTTCCGCGGGGCGCTTCAGCGAAACCATCACGCGCCTCAAACTCTCCACAACCCTGGCAACCTCGATTCCGGCACAGCTGGCCCTGGCCAGCTATCTGGCGAAAGGCGGTTACGACAAACACTTGCGCCAACTGCGTCACCAGCTTATGTTGCAACAACTGCAGTTTACCCAAGCCATTCATCAATCCTTTCCTGCTGAGGTGCGCTACACCCTGCCGCAAGGCGGCTATTTCTTATGGCTGCAACTGCCCGGCCATCAGGATAGCCTCGGGTTGTTTCAGCAAGCCATCCAGCACAATATCAGCCTCGCCCCTGGACACTTGTTTTCCTCGCAACAGCAATATGCCGGATATGTGCGCCTGAACTATGGCCACCCACTCAATGCAGAGCACAGGCAGGCGATAGAGACTCTAGGGCAGTGGATGCAATAGCCAACGAACAAGCCAGCCCTTCTGATATGGTTTTTTATTTAAAAACTGAATCTGTTTAAAATAACCTGCAGCCTCTACACTGCACACGTCTTCATCAAGATAGAGTGCCTGCATGACCGCTTCCCGTAGCAAACCCGTAATCCCGATTGTGGCCGTCCCTGCCAACGAACAAACGATTTCGCTTTATCAGAAAACCAGCAAAGTCTACCCGCGCAGTGTCAGCGGCTATTTTAAAAACTGGCGCTGGTTCATGATCTGGGCCACACAACTGGTGTTTTACGGTTTGCCCTGGCTGCAATATGGCGGCCGCCAGGCGTTCTTGCTCGATATTGATACGCATCGCTTTTATCTGTTTGGCCTGGTGATCTTTCCACAGGACCTGTTTTATCTGGCCATGCTACTGATCATTTGTGCGGTCGGATTATTTTTGTTTACGGCGGTGGCAGGCCGGCTCTGGTGTGGCTTCTCTTGCCCGCAGTCGGTGTATACCGAAATTTTCTTATGGATGGAACGCCGCATAGAAGGCGACCGCCTGGCCAGGCAAAAGCTGGATGCCCAACCCTGGGGGCTACGCAAAACTGGCCTCAAATTAAGTAAACACTCGGTCTGGCTCGGCTTTTCACTCATCACCGGCTTGAGTTTTGTCGGCTACTTTACGCCCATCCGCGAGCTTGTCACTGACCTCACGCAATGGCAGTTGGGTGGCTGGTCCTGCTTCTGGCTTGGCTTTTACAGCCTGGCGACCTATGGCAACGCAGGCTTCTTGCGCGAACAGGTATGCAAACATATGTGCCCCTATGCGCGCTTTCAGAGTGCGATGTTTGATAACCACACCCTGATCGTCGCCTATGACAGTGCGCGTGGCGAACCGCGCGGTCACCGCGCCAAGGGTCAGGACTACCAGTCACAGGGACTGGGCGCTTGCATCGATTGCAGTATCTGCGTACAGGTGTGCCCGGTAGGCATTGATATCCGCAATGGACTGCAATATGAATGTATCAGTTGCGGCTTGTGTATTGATGCCTGCAATGACGTGATGGACAAAATGCACTATCCGCGTGACCTGATTCGTTTTTCTGCGGCTGGCGCCACAGACCAGCACGCGCTCAGTTCCCATTTATTGCGTCCGCGCGTACTGATTTACAGCAGTTTATTTGTCTTGATGATCGCCTGGCTGGGATACGGCTTGCTACACAAACCGGATTTCAAGGTCGATATCATGCGTGACCGCAACATCCTATACCGAGAAACCAGCCAGGGCATCGAAAACGCTTACCAGCTGCACCTGACCAATGCCACCGAGCACCGCGAAAGCTATCAATTACGTGCAATTGGTCTGGATGGCTTGCAGATCGAAAGTGAGCAAACACTGACTGCGCAACCGACGGAGGAAGTCCTGGTGCCGCTGAGCCTGCTGGCCCCTGCCGGCAACCAACGTGGCAGCCAGCGCATCCAGATAGAAGTGACTGCCTTATCCAGCGGCGAAAAAGTCAGCACGGAAAGCACCTTCTACCAGCCCTGACCGGACAGCGCCCCTTGCCCGCGTACCATGGCTGACCTACCCTCTTTAGTCAGCCAAATCGAGTACGCGGGTCTTTTTATGCGCCAGCATTTTCAGTAGCAGTTTGTAACTATCCAGATCAAACTTGAGCGCTGTGGTTTGCGCACGCAAGGCATTTAAACTTTCATCGTCTTCTGCCACGCCCAGATAGACCCAGTGCTCAAACACATGAATCTGACGCAGATCATGCTCCAGGTCATATTCCTCAATGCCAATCTTGCCACGATAGGGCCAGACTTTCAGCTTGTGTGCCATGAGCGCCTGTTGTACGCGCAGAGCATGCATTTCTGGCGATTCCTGACCACAACATACGCCTTTGCAGCGCCTGAGCTGAAAGGCAAAACAAGGCCCGCTGCGGCCGGGTTCCAGCCCCAGGGCCTTGACACATAAATGACTGAGTTCAGCAATCTTGCGCAAGGTTTCCACAGCCTGGCGCTTGCTTCTAAAGGTGCCAAACAACTGGGACATCTGGCTAGGATCAATCTCATCCTCATGCACCAGCCTGACTAAAGGTTGCGCGGCCGGATCAATCTGCCAGCTGCATAAAGAGCGTTCGCGGCGAAGCTGACGGTTATAAATGGGCTGTCGCTCCTTGACCAGCCGCGACTCCAGCAACAAGGCACTGAACTCACCGGCGGTCGCGATCCATTCAAAACGCTTCATCTCCTGCGTCATGCGCATCTCCTTGGTGGAGGCATGATCGCTGCTAAAATGCGACAGCACGCGTGCGCGCAGATTGACACTTTTACCGATATACAGGGGCAAGTCATTCTCGCCATAAAACAGGTAGACACCCGGCGCCTCAGGCAACTCGCCGACCAAGCTGGCATCAATATGCGGTGGCAGGGTTGGGGCTGACATGAGTTTAAGCGCGGCAGCTTCCACAGCGTCTTCGCCAAGCTCTCGACGCGCATCGTTGAGCATGAACAGTATCGCCTCCACATCGCCCATGGCGCGGTGTCTGGCCAGGCCAGTGATCTGGTGGCGTGCCACAATCGCATCTATGCCATGACTATAATGTTGCGGATAAAGCAATCGTGACAGCTTGACCGTACACAATATTCTTTGCCGCAAGGTGATGCCAATGCGCTTGAATTCGGTCTTTAAGAACCCATGATCAAAGCGTACATTATGTGCCGCCAACACCGTGCCCTCAAGAAAAGCGAGCAAGGTATCTGCGACCTCGGCAAACGTTGGCGCCTCGGCCACCATGCCGTCATTGATGCCTGTCAGCGATTGAATAAACGGCGGGATAGGCTGTTGCGGGTTGACCAGTGTTTGCCAACGTGCCGTTTCAACGCCGTGGTCAAAACGCACCAGCGCAATTTCGATAATCCGGTCTTTGAGTGGTGTGGCCCCGGTGGTTTCGAGGTCAAGAAAAGTGACAGAGGGCAACATCAGGCAGGCAAGCGATCACAAATGCAACATAAGAAATTTCATGGCTTTTATTTTAGCCCAGAAAGAGTGTTTTAGCGGGTTTCAATTGAGACGCATTGCAAGGCTGCTGTAAGCTCACTACGATAAGATTTAACGATTATTATGTAACATTAGTTACATACTCCTACACGACAACTATGGACACCCTCGATAAATGGTGCTGTAATTGTCTTTATACATATTAATGACAATATAATTTTAACTATGCCAAATTTATACTTAGAAAATCAATTATGTTTTTCGTTGTATTCCGCTACTCATGCCTTATTGCGGTCTTATAAGCCTGACCTTGATAAGTTAAATCTGACTTATCCGCAATATTTGGTTCTGGTCGCCTTGTGGCAATACAAACAGCTCTCGATTAAAGAAATTGCAGAGAAGCTATTACTGGAGCCTGCCACGATTACGCCTGTGGTCAAACGACTAGAAGTCAAAAAACTGACCAAGCGTACCCGCCAGAAAGATGATGAGCGCGTAGTGATTGTCAGCCTGACTGAAGAAGGTCAAGCCTTGCGTAGCAAACTGTCAACCGTGCAAAAGCGCGTGGCCTGCGATACCGGCCTGTCTAATGATGACTTTGATGGGCTTAACAAAACATTGAGCAATTTGACTAAAAACGTTTCTGCCAAAATCCCAGGCTAAGCGCAGACCGGGCCCTCGCCCAAACAAAAAAAGCTGTGATGACATTCATCACAGCTTTTTTATTGCCGCCAGGGATAGCCGCCTAGTCAGGCATATTAAGTTGGCGCATAAAGGCGCGAAATGATCCTTGAGACGCTTGTAACGCCTGTAGTTTACTGAGTGACTCAGAGAGCGCATCACTCATCACCGCCAGCGCGTCTTCATCAAGCCGCAAACTCATGGCACCTATTTCCAGTTCAACCGTACGGTGGGTTTCACAATAGTGCACGCGAAACCCGCTTTGGCCGGACAATAATATTCTTTTACACATCATGTTTTCTTTCTACCATTCGTCGATCAGAATTCATCCATCAGCACCAAAAGCGTGCGCTTAGCTGGTCGCCAGTGCAGGGCTGGCCTGCTCATGTTCATTGACTAGCAGGGTCCAGTGCACGCACATGCGGCGCGACACGTGACATATCAGATCGGAATCCGCGTATTCTGGCGCAGCCAATGTTTCAGCTAGCCGCAACGCCTGTTTGGCCAGGTCATAGGTGGGTTTTTTGATATATAACGTCGCCACATATAGCAGCGAGGCCATCACAGACTCGGCATCGGGCAAGCTGGGGTCATAACGCATGGCAGGCATAGTCATGGTTTGCATGGTGTGTTCTCCTCTCTAAACCGTCATCGCAATCTCGGTCTGCATCACAATCCGTGCCGCCGCCTTGCGCAACATTTCATTAATCACAATAAAGCTGTCTGCTTCAAACTTGAGCGTAGTCCCGCCCACTTCGAGCTCCACCATGTCTGATGACTGGTGATAAAGTACTTTGCATGCGGTGTTGCCGGCCAGCATGGTTTTACCCACAACAGTTTGACGTTTCATCACAAGCCTCCTTTAGCTGATTGAGATTAAATGATAATGATTATCATTTATAAAGTCAACCAAAAAGACGGCATGCGTGATAGCGGTGGTAAATAAGGGCCAGAGATCGTGCGATTAGTGACGGTGCGGATAGGCCAGCAAGAATGCAGTGGCATCCTCGACTTGCATGGGTTTGCTTAACAGGTAGCCTTGCATTTCATCACAGCCTTGCGCCTGCAAAAAGGCTTGTTGTTCAGGCGTTTCCACCCCTTCGGCAATGGTTTTCAGGCCCAGGCTGCGCGCCAGTTGAATGATGGCAATGACAATGGCCTTGTCTTCATCATCGGTGGTGATATCGCGCACAAAGGACTGATCGACCTTGAGCTTGTAGACCTTGAATTTTTTGAGATAGCTTAAAGACGAATAGCCGGTCCCAAAGTCGTCAATCGACAGCCGCACGCCTAGCGCGTTGAGCGCATCCATCATGGTCACCGCCCCCATGGGGTTCTCGAGGGCTACACCTTCGGTCAGTTCAAGCTCCAGACAATCTGGTGCCACGTCATAGCGCTCAAGCGTGCTTTTCACCAGCGCAGGTAATTTTGGATCACGGAACTGAATACTGGAGAGATTGACCGAGACCGTCATCTTGTCTAATCCCAGCTGCTGCCAACGCTGAATTTGCTGAGTCGCCTGTTCCAGTACCCAGCTACCAATGGCAATAATCAGCCCGTTAGACTCCGCCAGTGGAATAAACTCTGCAGGCGAGATAAAGCCCAACTGTGGATGCTGCCAGCGCAACAATGCCTCCACGCCGACCAATTGCCCATTCTCCAGTGCAATTTGTGGCTGGTAATACACTGCCAATTGCCCCAGGGCAATGGCGTGACGCAGGCCATTCACCAATTGCAAATTGCGCGCCGTTTGCAATTGCATATGATTACTAAAAAAACGGAAACTGTTACGACTCTCCTGCTTGGCGCGGTACATGGCAACATCCGCATTGCGTTGCAGGCTTTCCATATCCAGCCCGTCATCAGGATAAATCGCCACGCCAATTGAGGCCGTGATCGTTAACTCATACTGGTCAATAATCACAGGCAGCTCAACCACCTTGAGCAGGCGCTCGACCATGTCCTTGGCCATCGCCTGATCGGCCTCAGTGAGCAGAAAGACAAACTCGTCACCGCCCAGGCGGCAAATCGTATCTTGCGGGCGCACCATGGCCTGAAAGCGCTTGGTCAGTGCCACCAGCAGATTATCGCCGTAGCGATGGCCCAGACTATCATTCACGTCCTTAAAGTGGTCTAGGTCGAGAAACATCAACGCAAACTGCCCATCCTGATCCCAGGCTTTTTCGATTTCAGCCATCACGCGCTCGGTGAGCAGGTTGCGATTCGGCAGCCCGGTCAAGGCGTCATAATTAGCCAGAAATCGAATGCGCTCCTCAGCCTGTTTTCGCGTGGTAATGTCGCGGATAAACGCGCTGTAATAACGATCATCGTCGCGCTCGATTTCAACAATCGTCAGCTCGATCGGAAACTCCTGACCATCGCGCCGGATCGCCGTGATCTCAATCAACTTGCCCAGTAGTGTAGATTGGCCGGTTTGCTGCAAGCGCAGCATGCCCTGATGATGCGCCTCCCTGTAAGCGGAAGGGACAATGACCTCGCCCAGATCGCGTCCCATGACATCAGCCCGCGCATAGCCAAACAGTTGGCTGGCCGCCCGATTCCACTCTACAATCCGCCCGGCCTGATCAATATTCACAATCGCATCCAGCGCGTTCTCAAGCACAAGCTGCGCGCGCTGCTCACTGATCTGCAAATCCCGCCTAAAAGCCGTGCGCTGCGCCTCTACTGCAAAGCGGTCCAGCGCAAAATCAATATTGGCCGCCATGTCCTTGAGCAAATGCTGGATATTTTCATGAAACGCCTGCGGCTGCTGGGCATACAATGCCAGGCAACCTATCACCCGGCCTTCTGTATGCAACGGTAAAAAAGCGGCTGAATGCCAATTGAATTCCTTGGCTTTGTCATGCCAGGGGGCGGTGACCGGATGCGTTTGGAAATGCTGTACCCAGTAAGGATGGTCTGACACAATCGCCAACCCACAAGGTCCTCTGCCACTGACCTGTGAAGGATCTGCTGTAATGGTCAGCTGATCGAGATACTCAAGCCCTGAACCATAAGCACTCGCCATCCGAACCTGCTTGGTATCATGATCCAGCTCACCGACCCAGACCAGATTCGCGTGGCCCAGATGTACAATAATGCGACAAACCTGGTCAAACAAAGCTTGCTGATTTTGGCTTTGAATAATTAACTGATTACACTGGCTTAAAGCCATGTAGAGCTGACTCAGCTGCAGATGCTGCGCGCTGGCTTCAGCCTGCTGTGCCTCTACACGTCGCTTGAAGAGTACTTGCTGGCGCCAAGCCAACCAGCCGCCCACACTCCACACCACCAGGCCGATTACCAGAAGCAAACTCACAGCGCCTGCCTCGGCAGAAAAATCATCGCCCGTCGCCAAATATAGGCAACAGAATAGAACACACAAGCCTATCAGCCATATCATTCTGATAAGCGCGCCCTGCCCTGCGAATATGTTTTTTTGTGCAGTCATGGATGTCCAGCCTAACCTCCCGCACATTAATTTAAGGGAAGTGATTAAAATCAATTCGCCAATTACATAGATAAACATCCGACAAATTGACTGATACGGATAAATCAGTGATACAGACCGGCCGGTCATCAACAAGACCAGAAAGCTTAAGACAGGGGTATGGCTAGAAATACAAATATCACCAGACCAACAACCGCCCAGCAACGATGCTAATACAAGCGTTTAAAAATAACCAGCCCATCCCCTGCATGCAAAATATGTCACCAGTAGACCTCAAGCGCGGGAATCATCCCCAAACCGCATTAAACCAGATATATTTATAATCATAAAAACAACTCGGGGGCACAAAATGGACTTTAAAGTATTCTCGGCATTCTATTTAGTACCACTCATTATCTCCGCCATCGGCTCGCTGATTGAATTCAGAAACTGCGAATTCAACACCCCCAGACATGCCCTGGGCAAAGCCTTCTTCCTTGCCTTCAGGAGCATGGTGCCCGTCCTCAACATCTTCTCCGCCATCCTCTACGTGATGACCTGCAGCACCTACACCTGGAAAAAGTGCACGATTAGCAAAAAGGAGTGAGCCAAAAACAAAAAGACCCAAGGCACACACCCTGGGTCTTTGCATCTGTCATGGCGATCATCCGCCCACACGGCTTATCTGGACATCACCGACTGAATCAAGTGTTTATTTTCTGACGGCACATCCAGAAACTCCAAATTGGTCCTGAATCCGCGCATCCCGCACAAGGATGAAAAAACCACCCGGCAGTTAAACCTGTATTTGCGCAAGCCAGACTCAGCCGCCACCGGAATTTCCACATCACACACCTGCCCTGGCTTGTAATATTTATCCGCAAACAGGCTCATGCCGCTCATGGAAATATCGTGGGTAACTGCAGTATAGGCGCGTCCAGTACTATCAATTAACTGAGACCTTTTGCGCCACAAACGACGGTTTACGTCAGATGAATTGTTGTACAAACTACTGATAGACATGATGCGAAAAACGTCAAAAACATTTACTAAATTGACCAATATTTTATTAAGGATTTTTGATCTGAGCAAGAGAAGCCACTCAAATCAAATCCTATTCATTTGGCTTTGAAATTACATCAAAAAAACCCCTTGAGACGCTGCTTACTTATTACATTAACTCGCCAAGTTTTTATTCCACGCCTCTAACCAACGCAAAGTCTCAACCTCATCCATTGGATCGGCAAAATAATGTCCTTGACCAATTTTACAACCTAGCTCTCGCAAACCAATCGCTGCAATATCACTTTCTATGCCTTCTGCAATAGTCACTACACCCAAACTTTCAGCTAACTGAATAGTGGAAATAATCGATTTTCTCGATTTAGAAGAAGCCTCCATAGTTGTGACTAAGGATTTATCGATTTTGACTTCTGAGAAGTGTAGTTTATCTAGATGTGTAATTTTGGAATCATTACGCCCAGCATTTTCCATCGCTATACGAAAACCATTCATCCTCAACTGAGCCAAAAATTCTAGTAATAAAGCATTTTCTAACAAAGCTGCTTTTTCCAGCTCTAAGGCAATTCGATGTGGATTTATATGAAACTTATGGCAACAACTATTAAGCATTTCCAGTAATTGATGATCCTTCATACAAGGACAGGGAACATGAAAAGAAAACGATAGGCTTGAATTTAGTTGTTCAATAAACTCCAATCCCGTATCAATAACTAAATGAGTAATCTGCGAAAGCGTATTTGTTTTTTCAGCGGCCTGTATAAAGGCTTCTGGAAGCTTTAATCCATATTCTGGATGTCTCCACCGTAACAGACCTTCAAACCCGACGACTTCACCTGAAATTAAATTAATTTGAGGTTGATAATGCAAAACGAAATGTTTATTACTAATAGCATTTCTTAACTCGGACTCGTCCAAATTGAAAGTGGAAATACCACTACTTTTTTTACTTTCACAATTTATAAAATGACTATCAATTTTCATGATTTGTAGTCCTTTTTTAAATTAATACCGAAGACTATTAAGATACGTTTTACTAATCCTTTGCCCACTTCACTTAAGCAAGCCACCTTTAGTGACCTCTATCAGAGCTAACGCAATTCATCCTATAGAGAAGCGACTTATTAATCATTACTAAAAAACCCGATTTTTTTGTCGGATTAATCTCACAAGTTGACTACGCACGGTTTTGTAGCAACCTAGTCCAGTCATGGACTAATAGTCATACTATTTTTTGAAGATTCTTTTCAACTTTTCGTTTCCTCACCACAAAACAAAAAAGACCCAAGGCATTAACCTTGAGTCACTCCCGCCTGCACAAATCCAACTACCATGCCAAGCCAACATAACGGCAAACGATTACCATCGGGACGTCGATATCGGCGCCAGCCCCCATTTACCAGCCTATGGCTCAAGACGTGCGACTATGGGCAGGACTTGTAGACGAGGGTCGGTGAGTTTTGAAGTCGGAGTGCGGGCAACTGGCTAAAATTCTGAAACGCCGGAATTCTGAAAAACTGCGCCCGTTGGAAAATAGTGAAAAACTGAAAGCCGAAACTCTGAGTCCCCGTTCGGCATTGAGAAAAGAAAAACGGCTTACATTTCTGCAAGCCGTCTTTTATATTTTGGTAGGGTGTGCGGGGATCGAACCCACGACAAACGGATTAAAAGTCGGCTGATAATTCATTAAATCATTGATTATTATTGAAAACCAATATTATTCAACCGTAACCAAGATTAATTTAAAATCAGTAATTTAGCGTAAATTTCATTAACTGTGAAAAACTAATTAGTGTACTGAAATTGTACCTTTAGGTTGGTTCAATGGGTGTTAATGAGACTATAATTCAATAAACCTAATTCCAAGACCTTGTATGATTGAGTCTGTTGCGAGTCATTTATCAAACCATGCCTTGTCTCATTCATTATCGGATGAAAGAGATTGTTTTGGGAGATTTGCCTTTAATAGATACTATTATGCTTCCTTCTTAATTGTCAAAGACGAGCTTCTAAAAATCCGAAAAGAATGGAAGCAGTTGCCACATGCGTCAATACCTGAAATTTTGATGGGTCAAATTACAACAGAGTTAAAAAGAGGGCTGCACACCGCAAAAAAAAACTCTGATGTAGATTTAATAGCACATTGTTCTCAAGCAATCACAGCAGCAAAGAACCTAGCAGACCTATTGAATAAAGGAAAGGCTGTTAGAGTCACTGCAGACTATTTTCCAGAGGTACCGGTAGATTTTTTTGACGCCTACGGATTTAAACTCAATTCAGTCACAATCGAAGAGGCTAAAGCCTGGCCATTCAAAAGTAAAAGTTACATAGACAAGATACACTTTGCTTGGAAACAGATAAATGTCTGAAGAAATTATTCTTACAACCCTTCAAAGACTTGAGATTCCTGTAGCTGGGGCAATCATTAGAGATTCAGATGCAGGTGAATTGTACTTTGTCTTCATCTCAATTACTCGAGACCACAGGAATCATCAGATTCCATCAAATAGACACTTAGATATCGCAAAAAATGAGATCCAATCCCATGGTGTGAGGGTTGAGTTTTTACTGACTGAACCATCAACAAGAGACATCGAGTCTGGACTAAGAGCAACTTTAATACATGAGTACGGTGAGTTTCTTAGAAATTCATTTATGTCTGTTGAAAAAATGCAAGCAGTTGTTTGGATTGACCCTAAGATGGCCCTTCCTGATGGAACTTTATCTAATATTAATAAAAAGATAAAAGTATATTTATCGCAATTTAATATAGATTTAACTTCGGTCACCCTAACGGTGGGTGAGAACTTTCCGAGTATTACGGTCTGTATAAGTGCTATTAGGAAATTAGCGCCGGTCAACATAGAAACTTTAAATAATTATTTAATCTTGAAGGGGTTTACCGTCCCCTCATTGGACTGGCTTAAAAGAAGACTGGATACCATTCGAAAAAGCGGTAAGATTGTTTGGTTGGAACAAAATGAATATGTCTTATCCATCTCCACGATAAGACAACTTGGCACCTTAAAAAACAGAAACAGTCCGGATATCTCAAGACTTCTTGCCCTAGCAAAAGGCATACGATAATATTGGAAGGCGAGAGTCTCGGCGAAGGTGTGTATCATGCCTAATTGCCAAGATTACGGATAGAAGGATTCCGGTGAAAAGGCTGTGAATCCTTCGAATCCCCAGCCTTTTCACCGGCCTCAAAACGAAAGATAACTTTCTAAAAGATAGCTTTGCTTAATGAGACTCTCGCACTTATATTTTGAGTCCCCACTCTTCCAATATAAAAACTTGAATGATTTCTTCAAGATTCTTTCCAATGAATTACCGGCGGAAGAGCTTGCAGAAATTCAAAGATTGGTGGACTTAGGCCTACCCCCCATCACTTCCAGAATAACTCTTGCAGCTTTATTTGGGATCAACCCAGGCATTATTTGGTCTTTTGAGAAAAGAACGGATAGGTTTTACAGGAACTTCTTCATACCCAAAGGCAACTCCAAAAGACTTATTAACGCGCCAAGAGTTGGCTTAAAACTTATTCAAAAATGGATATCAGTACAATTGCAAATTGCACTTTCTTTTCCAGATCATGTATACGGTTTCATTAATAATCGATCACATATCGATGCTGCTAAACAACATTGCAATGCGAGATGGGTCTTCTCCGTCGATATCAAAGACTTCTTTTCAACTACGCCCAGAATACTTGTAGCAGAGTCACTAGTTAGAATTGGCTACACTCCCGAATGTGCAGAACTAATTTCGAAACTATGTTGCTACAGAGACCACTTGGCTCAAGGTGCACCTACCAGTCCTGTTTTATCAAACCTGTGCTTCAGAGCGCTTGATGAAAAATTGCAGTTGATCGCAAAGAACCATGAAGTAAGGATGACAAGATATGCTGACGACATTGTATTTTCTGGAGAAAATGATTTCCCAGAAAAACTAGAAGAGGAGGTTGTATCTCTTTTTACGCAAACACCTTGGAAATTATCTGATCGAAAAATTGAATTATCAAGGCTCCCGAACAGATTAAAAGTTCATGGATTATTGGTTCACGGCGAAAAGGTGAGGCTTACCAAAGGTTACAGAAAAAAATTAAGAGCTTATGCTCATTTGTATTCCAAAGGGGCTATTAATTCGAATGATTTAGCTACTATTAGAGGGCATTTAGATTACGGCAGATTTGTCGAAAAAACTGCTTAATATTTGCATAAATTCTTTGATTAGACTCAAATGCATATACTCACCACTCAAAAATCACTAGGTCTTTTCGCGATTAATGTAATAGCTGACGCATTCTGAGAACTCAACCCTCATCTACCCAACAGAAAAATCGTCACTGATAGAGCAAGTATCGATAATTATTTTGATCTCAGAAATTTGCGCAGTACCGGATTAAGCACTTCGCAAGCTTCATCCATGCGGCTCTCCGCTTCGTCTTGCTGCTCTTTGGCAGTCATTGCCACCCATTCATAGCCGCAAGACTGACAACGTAAAATAAAATCTCCGGTAATTGAATCTGTTTTCCCTTGATGCCTATCGATCACACCACATTCAGTGCATGCTGTTTTCATACAGAACCTTCTAAATTACAGATATCAATTACAACGCCAGAACAAACTAAACAGCGATCCCGTGGTCAGTCTTAACGAGTTGCTAGCCATGATCATCACCATTTCTGCGTAAAAGAAACTCTGTTAACAAGTTCACACCCAAGGCTATAGTCGCTCCAGGAAATACATAGGCCCAAACTTTCAAATGAAGAGATGCCTCGTTACCGGCAGCAATTAACTCCGCTTTCTTCTGCTGGGTCAGCCACACTTCAGTGTTTGCAAGCATCTCCGTACCGATTCCAATGACTAGACCTCCAAGGGCAATAAGCAGTAGACCGAATATCCAAAGACCGTGATACTTTGGTTTTGAACTCTTAAACATAACAAGTAATAGAATAGCTGGCGCGATTCCGATAATGGCAAATGTTATGCTGATGGTTACGGATGGGCTCAGATAATTCTCCTATGGACGCAATTGGTAGCGCTCCGCTTTAGTGATAGGTTAAGAGAAAAACTCATAGCTCAATTATTGCATCATCCTCGAAGATCCTCGGATGTAGACGTTCAACATGAGATTTTCCTTTGGGTGGGTAGTGCCCCATTTGTTTTGCTACGAGCATGGCTTCATCAGCCGTTTGACATGACTTTGATACATCCAGACGATACCCTGTTTTTTGTTCAATTACTGCACAAGTTACATAGTAGTAATTACACGACAATCTAAGAATATCGCCAACCTCGATCGACTCCTTAGCACAACACTTTTTCCAGTTTGCATCATCCATATCTGCAAGGTAGTGAATTCTATATTGGAACATTCAATCTCATCCTAACGTCTGAACTCATCAGAGCGCCGCCAATAGGCGGAGCGTCCAGTGGAGTGGGTTGAACCTAAATTTCACGGTAAGACAAACTACTCAATTTACTGTAACCAAACTTTTCATTTACTGCTGTTATTTAGATACGGCCAGACAACTAGTCCACAAAACCATGGTAACGGCCAACCGTGACTACTGCATCAACAAATCTCTCTGCAGTCGCACGATCCATGATTACAGTTTTTCCATCTACTACTAAATAAATACTATCCTCAGGATAAAAAGAGGAACGCCCAAACTCAATATTTAGTGACTCTTTACCACCTTGATCGTGTATGGTTTCCTCAAAATACATTGTCGTAGCCATTGGCAAGCCCTTTTAATTTTTCTGGTTTAGCGGATGATTTTTGAAACAGATCTGTCTTACATTTGTTTAATAGCAACCTCTTTAAGTAATATTTGAAAACCTTAGAGAGAACCCTAGTATTATCATCAATTCTCCCATCTTGACAAGAACTTCAACGCCTGCATAAGACTTAGAAACTAACTTCTCGTATAATGAGCCCATAACCAAGAACTAAAGAGGGAATACCCTCTTGACTTTTTGAAAAAAGAATTGCACTGATCAAATAAAAGGCATACAATCTGCTTTAACAACTAACCCAATTTATTTAATGGCTTGACTATTAGATGTTTGGGAGAGAAAGCCAGCGAAAGCTGGTTTTTTCATTTCGAGGGGGCGAAATGGAACAACAAGAAAAAACTACACTCCGGACGCGTATATATATCGACGGCTATAATTTCTATTATGGCTGCCTGAAAAACACAAATTTCAAATGGCTAGATATACAGCAATTATTTGAGAAACACATTCTTCCTACAATTCTTTTCAGACTCGACGGTAAAACTGTTAATTTTGAACTTCTTCCCTTATCTACAAAATATTTCACAGCTAAAATTCTGCAGATAGCTGCAAGCGCCGATGACTCGTGCTCTTCGCAAGACAAATATCATAAGGCGTTAAAGTTTCTGCACAACGGTAAATTAGAAATTATCGAAGGCTATTACTCTTGTACTCAAACAAAAGCTAAAAAGGTTGATCCCTCTAACCCTAGCTTAAATCCCAAGGACTGTTTACCCATTACTGTATGGAAAATAGAAGAAAAACAGTCAGATGTAAATTTAGCTTTGCAGGCATATCACGATGCAATAACAGGTCAAGTTGATCATGTAGTTATCGTGACTAACGATACTGATATTGCCCCAGCTCTTAAAATGATTAGAGAAACCACCAATGTCAGCATTGGGTTAGTAATCCCAACTAAACCAAGTGTTCGTCAAGCAAACGTTGACTTAAAGAAATACGCTCATTGGACTAGAGTCCACATCACTGATAAAGAGCTATCTCTATCTCAGCTCCCTAGAGTGATTCATGGACCAAAGAAACCTATATCTAAACCCGATACCTGGTACCCAAATCAACAAATCTTTCAACAAATCTTAGCTCGCGCTTCAGCAGTAACAGGTAGTAAGGGAGCTGCTTATAAATGGCTCCAAACAAGCAATCCTTTATTTGGAAATCGAATTCCTATAGAAATGATTGAAACAGAAGTAGGTGCTAATGAGGTACTTCAGTATTGTATTGATTACGATACCCAGCAAGCAGCAATCGAAGCTAATCAAAATCAGACCCCTGAGTAAAGCCAAGTCACAATATGCCATCCCATATTCAAAAACTTAGATCTGCTATTGAAGAGTGGCTAATTAGAAATGAGATGGACACGGACACGAGATTTTACTCCATTGAGGAATGGAATACTCGAGGAGAAGAATATCATACTGATTCAGAGCTGGTTCTTATATTTGAAGGTGGTTTATATTCTTTATTAAACCATGGCTGTGATACGCTAGAGTTCGATGATTATATTGAATCGTTTGGCTATTACTACGAAATGGGCCACGCCTGGAACATGGGGTTTTACCGAATACCTGACTATGACTTCTCACCAGTACAAGGAAATTACTCCCAAAAGCTTTTAGATCCAAGATGGAAGAAAAAAGCCAAGCTTGTCAAAAAACAAGCTGATAATAAATGTCAGGATTGCGGATCCTCTGAAAGACTGGAAGCACATCATTGTTATTACACTCCACTTAGAAGTGGTCATGAACCATGGGAATACCCTTTAAGTGCGTTTCGATGTCTTTGCCGCAATTGTCATGAGTTGCGAGAGAAATCAGAAAGTCGAATGCGAGCCTATCTTGCACGCTTAACGTCAGATCAACTGGACACCCTTCGCAAGAATTTAGATCACGCGTTTTACTGGTTTGAGAAGGATGCTGTTCTTTCACATCTCGCGAATTTAGGACATAACAACGAAGAAATATTAACCTCCCTTGAGAGGCTCTTTCAAAAAAGAAATGAGACTGAATAAAATCTTACCAACTCACCCGATTCGTTCTGTCCTAGCTTACTTGCAACAACGTTTAAACTTCTTACCGCTTCCACATGGACAAGGCTGATTAACCCCAATCTTTCCTGTCGTATTTTTTGCACTTTCAATTCTCTTTAGTTTTAAGTGATTAGCACTATCTACCAAGATTGACATCTCTTTAGCACTTAAGCTATTTAAGGTCACAAAAGTCCAGTTGACCTCTCGCAGCTTTCGGTCCTTTGTGTAATCAAGCTCTAGAGCCAAGCGTTTAGTCTCATTATTTCCAACCATAACAGTTTGGGTGAAATGTAAGACCTTCTGATAGTTTCGAGGCGCAAAAGGGGAGTGGACAAATTGAGTGAGTAACACGCCACCGTAGGAAGTATATGGCCTAGTTCGGCCATTAGCTTCAGCAAATGCCAGCTCCCCTTCAATTACATCGGCTAAACTCTGTCGAAAGTCACCAGACAGGTCTAACAAGAAGCTAACTATCTCTGACCTACCAGGTAGATTAGTTTTAGATAGAAATTCAATAATTTCTGTTATTTTCTCGGGCATCTCCTGCGCGGGTGGAGTAGCGACATCGCCCTGAGTTACTGCATGATAGTAGTTATCAAGAGACTCTCGAAATCCATTGAAATGCAAATCAAGAATACCCTGCTGAACAAACTCCTCTGCGTACATCACATAATTATTTTGTGCTACATATAATCCAAAATGATCCATCTCATCATTGAGGTCAATATATTGCGACTGAGTGGCTTGTATTCTTTGTTCCACATAATGCAGAAATTGAAGTGGGTTCTTAAACAAATCTGCATAGACTCTCAAGTCATCTATTGAAAGTGCCCAAACAGGCTTCCCCCCCACATCCACCCCAACATGCTTTAAATGCTGTACTCTGGCGGCCAATTCGGTAAATGAATCAAGCGTTATTGCACATACTGAGACATGCCTAAATTTTGAAAAATTTAAACTTGCAATTCGTTTATGACTTACATCAAACAGATCTACTGTTTCAGAGCTCTTCAAATAACTCAAGAGGCGATGACCTTGATTTCCAGGACTTAGAATAAGACTTTTGAGCGATTCGATATGTGATGACAAATCTGTTGCTGGTGATGTGTAAGTGAATGCTCCTGCCTTCACTTCTATAATAAATAAATGATCATCGTAAATGACAACTCCATCGGCCTCATGCCACTGTGCCCCTCCTTTTCCAGCATTAAATCGGTAATAGATTTGACGATGAGTTACTGCCCCTGGAAGCAGCAACTCTAAATACTTAAATGGCAAAGACTCTGAGACCTCTTTCTGCCTTTCATTCCAGGTTGCTATATAGTCAGGAGCTAATTTAAAGATTACTCTCTGTAGAACTCTATATATCTTATCGAACAAAACAAATACATCGAAACAGCATATCTGTCCATTTAACCTAATAAATGGCCTTTTCATAGTTGGCCAGAGTCTCAGCGGCCACCCAGCATAATCTCCTGAAGCAAAAAAATCCTCTTCTTCACCGGCAGACCACGTCAACTCATCTAACAACTTTGATGGAAGTTTTGTAATTTTCTGCAGATCAAAAAAATCTAAATCTTGAATCTCAGCCCGCAATCTACCAACTCTTGCAGAGAGTTCTGGGTATCTTTCACTAAGAACTTGCCTTAGGACTAAGATGTCTGTTTCTCTGCTCTCATGAGCAATCTCCTCCATTCGAGTACTAAACTCTTTTTCAACAGCAATAAACTCCTCAAATAAAGGCCCTAATCCTTTGGTCAGCTTGTCTAATATTTTCAATAGTTCATTTATGAGTGTGTCGGCATCAATATCAAATAGCTTTTGTAAAATATCAGAGTGCGGCAAGAGCACATCTTTTAAAGCCTGTCCCTCATGAACCTGATATCGCTCCCCTCTGACATTTGCCCATATCAATTGAGCAGAATGCTTAAACTCAGCCAACTTGAAATCAAAGTTGGGATCCTTTGACTTCTCGTAGGACAATTGACAAAAACTGAACTCATAATTCAGTTTTTTAAATAGACTCTGAATATCATTTACGAGGGCTAACCAATCGTCCTCCGAGACACCCTCCTTCTGCTGCTGAAGGCTGGGTGCTGTAGAAGCAATCACGCTTTGGACATAATCAATCATTCGCATCGACAACGAAAGATCTCGATCATTTGATTTCTTTTCATAAAAACCAATTGAAAGCCCAGCAAACTCCCACCAAGCCCTATGAAGCAATCGATCATAAGGTAACTGTTGAATTCGTTTCCTAATATTGCTAATTAAAAAGTCAATTTCTTTAACTACATCAGGAAACTGGCTTGCTAAGCGACTCTGGAACTGGAGGAACTGCTCTTCGCTAAAATTTGATTGAGAAACTATGTGATTTCCATATCGAGCATACGTGACCGGCCCTCTTGAAAAGACCTCGTCAGGTTGAAGCTTCAATTTCTTTTTTTTCTTTTTGGCCAAGGGATAGTCCCTCTACTTAAAAATAAGGAGTAAGTTCATGAAACTCGTTTTTAGGTGCACTATCTGGCTCAGAATAAACTATATCTATTCAGAGAAAAATCTATGAGCTCAGTTAAATATATTATAAATACCGGCGACAGCCTATCCTGCACTAGGTCAGGAACTTGGAAAAGTGTTGATAATATCAACGATTTGTCATTCAGTTACGGTAACTATATTGATTTAAATCTGACAATTCACGTGACTGTAAAAGTGCCTTGATCTTGAATAGTTACTGTAACTAATCGACAGTCCCTGGAACCAGGTGAGGTATAAACGTTGATAATATCAACGACACTGCATGGTTTATAACGGTGGTTCGTGAATGGGCATACACCTTGTATGCCCCAAATCAGACCATGTGAACAAAGCCTAGGAAATCGTATTTAATAAAAATCGATTATGCCCTGCATAAAAATCGTTGATATTATCAACGATTAGTCATTAGTTACTGTAACTAATAGATAGACTCCGGCAAATGTTGGTCCATTTTTATCTCACTACTTTCAACGGTTTTCGCCTGTGAAGATAAAGAACGGACCCAACGTAGCAATGCTGATAGTTCTGCTTCATCAGTCAAAAACTTCAGGCTATTGATAGTAGATTTATGGAGCCCCTGGATTGAGTTTGTGTAACTCAGAGACATATACCCATCAAACCTATTGCAACTTACTTCGCAAGAGTTTCCAAAAGCCATAAAACTGGCACGCCAACTACCTTGGTTAGATGGATAATCCTCGAATGAAAGTATCTTGCATCCCATATTACTAAGTGTTGAGTACAGGCTGCTCTGATTCATATTTCAGACCTTTAAGTATTGTTGTTATGCGTTTCTAGCACCAACCCAAAAGATAACATATGTTAACATTTTCATTTACTAATCGGCAATCTTAGTATTAGTAGCAATGAAACCTTCATATAGGGAGTCCAGCGTAAAATTTATACACCCCGCCAAACAGTCTCTGAATCATATAGTTATAGATTTTACCAATACCTCATCCACTGCCTTATCCACAGATTTTGTGGAAACCAATAGGCATTAAGTTAGCGTATAAAAATATAACGTTATTTCTGTAACAATAATAACTTGATTATTGTTACAATAATTACATGGCGCATGATGATTATGAAAACTTAGATAAACGACCAGGATCTGGACGAAGAGTCTACGCCTGTCCCGTACTGTCTCATTAGAGGTTTGGCTCATTAAAATGATGAACAAGCCTACTCCTGTTAGCCAGAATCCCTCGGTAATCCGTATCCCATTTTACGAGGGGAAAGTTCGAGCCGGACAGTCCCGCTTTGCCTCAGCAGCGCAGGATTATGAGATGAAGGAGCTCGATTTGAATGAGCTTCTTGTCACTGACCCGCCAGCAACCTTCATTGTACAAGTTGCTCAAGATTGCGACTCAATGGTGGATGCCGGCATTCTCCCTGGTTCTAAACTAGTGGTGAACAGAGCACTTGGACCTAAAGCTAAGTCATCGAATATTGTGATTGCCATTGTTGATGGTGAGTTCGTCGTTAAACGGTTATACAAAAGATACAAAATCGTCCGTCTCCTCTCTGAGAACAAGACAAAAGCGTACCCGCCAATTGAGTTTACAGAAGGACAAGAGCTCGTAATTTGGGGTGTCGTGCTACATGTCATCAATTCATTCACGTAATCGCGTTTTTGCTCTCGCTGACGTTAACTCTATGTATGCCTCCTGCGAGGAGGCATTCCGTCCCGATATCAAGGGTAAACCGGTTGTCGTCCTATCCAATAATGATGGATGTGTGATTGCCCAAAATAAACTCGCCAAAGAAACCTTGGATATTTATATGGCACGTCCCTGGTTTGAGATTAAGGAAGTTGCCGAGAAGCTGGGGACAGTCGTGTTTTCTTCTAACTATGAGCTTTACGCCAATATGAGCAATCGCTTTACGGCAGTCCTATCCAGGTATTCACCTCGCATGGAAAAGTACTCAATTGATGAGGTGTTCTTGGAAATGACGGGCATCAAAGTCAACTACACCGATTATGGCCAGGAAATTAAGCGAGATGTATGCGATTCAACTGGCTTGCCCATTTGCGTAGGTTTTGGCCATAGTAAAACCCTAGCAAAACTGGCCAATCATTGCGCCAAGAAGCAATCACATTGGAATGGGGTATGTGACTTTACCGCTCTATCTGAAACTGAGGTTGATGCCATCCTGGCCGACTTACCAGTATCCAAAGTCTGGGGCGTAGGAAATAGGCTTGAAGCTAAATTAAATGAGGTTGGTGTATTTAACGTACTGCGTTTAAAAAATGCAGACCCTAAACGAATCAGAGACAAGTTTGGTGTGTTGCTGGAGCGTACAGCCCGAGAGTTGAGAGGTGAAGTCTGGATAGAAATGGAAGATGAGCTTCCTGAGGCCAAACAGGTCATGAGTTCACGTTCATTTGGCGTGCGAGCCTCTACGATGGAAGATCTCAGCCAGGCGATTGCTTATCACGCTGGTATCGCTGCAGAACGAATGCGTAGTAAAGGTTTATATGCCAACGGTGTCTATGTATTTGCACAGAACAGTCCTCATGATCAGGCTGAATTTTATCAGGGGCAACTTTCAGTAGGCTTTCCAGCGCCAACTAACTCGACGACAAAAATAACCAAAACAGCCTTATGGCTTTTGAGGAAGATATATAGACCTGGTGTTTATTTTCAGAAATGCGGCGTAATGTTGCTGGCCACTGTTTCAAGTGGTGGCTTGCAAAGCGATATGTTCGGCTTTACTGAGAGCGATTCAAAATCCCAAGCGTTAATGGAGGTAATGGATAGAATTAATCAGAAGTATTCCAAAGGCACACTGAAAACTGCTGCTGAAGGTCAGGTTCAGGCTTGGAAGATGCAACGCAACTATCTAAGCCCGAATTACACGGGAGATTGGAATGAGCTCTTAACAGTAAAATGAGTTATGCCTGACCTGCATCTAACTTCCTGATGAATTCTCCTTTTAACTCCATGACTCTTTGAACCTCATCCATTCTCAGGACAACTTCATTACATGAAGGACAATAGTCACCTTGTACGTGATTAATAATTGTTACCTCTTCCTTGTAGGTGAAAGGTAAATCTCGCTCATCAGAAATCAACTCTGCGCCACCGCAAGCCGGACAAATCATTCTAAAAGCCCCAATTTTAATTCTGATCTATGGTTTTATAACATCGCATAAAATCAGTTACAGTAACCATACAAAAAAGCTACGCAATTTGCGCCCTGCGCATGAAAACAAAAAGCCCCAGATGGGCCTGAGGGCGAAAAAAGCTACCAAGGTTTGGTTGTATTTTCTGCCATTGATCCGCTCTCAATCGCATCACCGATCTTCTTCAGAATTCTGAATGCCTAGGATTCAATCTGCGCTTTTTAGATACTGACGCGACTGTTATCAAGAAAGTAATATTAGACAAAAATGTACTAAGCGCACTAATTGGATCAGATGGTGCCGGAATACAGAGTATCAAAGTCACAAGACTAAGCCCAAGAATTTTCAATGCATGAACGTCATCATCCAAGCCATAAGTATTAATAATGTGCTTATTCCAAGCCACTAAAGCGTTGCGGCTTCCCTGGGGTGAAACTAAATATTTAATAATGACCATCCAGAGTACTGCTGGCACAACACTAAAAATGACCACATACCCAGTCAACGTTAATAACCAGTATCCAACTTCTGTGACTTCATGCGACATTCAAGACTCTTCACTCATTGCATTCTGTTTAAAACAGAATATAAATCTTAAAGAATAGCTCAAATTTGGAGTGCATCAACTTTTCTTTTAAAGGCCAACATTAACTCCATAGTTCGACTACACTCATCGACATTTAAAATACTCTCGTTACACGCAGAGCAGAAATCACCACTAACATTAGGAATAATGGTTGTCTGGCCTTTGTACGTGAATTGCTGGTCTCGAATATCTGCAGTCAACTCTGCACCACCGCAAACGGGACAAATCATTTTAAAAAATCCACTTTAAGAGCGTTGCTTCAATAAGGCTGCGATCACCCTTCTAACCGCTTGAGCAGTGACTTCATCATGGATTCCCTCTGCTCTCAAGAAATCTTCAAAATCAGTTCCCAGGTAAGGATTAGCTGTATTCTCTGCCAGTGATCCACTTTCGATCACATCACAAATCTGCTGCAGGGTATCAGGATGCTCCCCGGCGCGCTCCTGCACATCCCATACCTGGCTAACATTCATATTTAACGCATCAGCAACTGCACTAGCTCCCAAAGCCATGAATACGGTATTCAAGGCCTCACCGAGTGCAACAGGATCGCCCTCTTCCTTTACTACGCGAATATAAGCTTTTATATCTTCGTAATCTGCCATGAAATGAGCGGCATTAAAATCAGGGAGTGACGCCACATCTATCTTTTTTGTCATATACATCCAATGCAACTACTTAAAAAGCGTTGATATTATCAACGACTATGAGTTGTAGCGTTCTCCAGGATCACTTCGATAGCGCTAGCCTTAAGCATTGGCCAATGCTTACGCCTCTCCGCTACGAGGGTAGCCATCAGCAAAAACAACACAGCAGACACAAGCGTGTACAAGCTGGTTAATAGGTCATATGCAGTAGGAATACAAAACATCAATGAGAGTGAGCCCAACCCAAGTATACCTATGGAGTTCTTTGCATCGTTGAAACCAAGCCTTATGTTGTTATGGTGCCATCTAACCAAGCCAACTACGCCTCCCCTACGGTAAACATAATAATTGGAAACAATAAGCCACAAAATGCAAGGAATGATCATAAAAATTGGTACGTATCCCGTCAGATTCATCAAAAAATAACCTAATTCCCGTAGTTCTTGCAACATTCGAAACTCCTATTCTTCGGATTATTATTCGCGGCATATAGCCACAGTGAGTGTTTTAGTTTTGAGGGGCTTAAGATTGAGTTCTTAAGCGTAATCACCTCTAGAAATATTTTTTAAGATTAAAGGTTGTGCCAGGCGTACGATGGGCATCAGCCATTGCTTGCTCACGCTGTTGCTGTTTCAACAGGTTTTCTTCTGCTCGATTCAACTCAGAGAACATTTGCAACTTGATTTGCTCATTCTGGATCAAGGCATTTTCTGCTTGAAGCCTGGCATTTAACTCAGCGATTGATTTGGCGTCAGTTGTCTGATTAATCTGCTTCATGAGAGACTCAATTTGATCCATACGCTTGGTTGATTGATCATAAGCATTTAGGCCAAAGGATTTTTGAGCCGCTGATAGGCCTGCACTTCGGTTACACAACAATTGATCTTGTGCGTTTTGCACTTTTGAGCAATCAAAAATCTGATTCGCTTTTCTGATTTGGGCTGCAGTGCCTGTAAGTCCAGTTACATCCCCTTTGTTGAGGGTGTCGTAAACCTGTCTCCAGTCATCAGGCAAGTAATTACGTAAGGCTGGATTATTCAAAAGAGTACCCATCCCACGATTGCCATTCAGCGCACTATAAAGCTGCTTCTGCTGTTCAACCTGGTTCTTAAGTTCTTGAACCGATGCAATTGCCTGAGCCACGGATGAAGCATCAAACACAGGTATGCCACCGGCAAATGCGCCTGACACTTGCGCGGCTAATAAAAGACTTACAAATATTTTTTTCATGATTTACCTTTCGCTGATATCAACGGTCAACTCATTGACCGGCATTTTGTTATGTGCCAACGCACAAGCTGCCTAACCCTTTGATTTTTCTTCACGGCGCCTATGCATTTCCATCAATTTCTGAGTGGGCGTTTTTGAAGGCCCTGAGGACTTGGCACTTCCCCCAGGTGCCCAACCCCAACCACTTCGATTATTGGCCCTTGCTTTTGACCAGTAAGCTGGGTTTGCTAGCGTGTTACCCCTCGCAATATGAGATGCACGGCTGGCATACTCCTTTTCCCCAGTTCTGGCATTTGTTCGAGATACCTCGCGCCCCAGATAATTTTTAGCTGAGGCTATTGGTTGGGTAGCAAGCTTCGCAGCTGCACTGATAGGATTTGAAACGGCCAAGGCTACGCCTCCAGCTAGTTCTGATGCTAGGGTAGAGGCTCCTTTCATAAGTCCAACACAAACAAATACAGCGATTAACAATGAAAATGAAAAAGATAATGGTTCACTTTTTTCCATTTCAAAACCCGCGGAAACGCCTGTAAAGATTGATAGGGCGAATGAGAGCACTATGGTCAGAAAAGTGATCGTTAACACTCTATTTAAGACAGTGGATATAAAAGAGTCGAAGATTTTGCGCGTAGGTGGAAATATGGCAGCAGCAATTGCTACCTGGCCAAATGCCAACACTAGTGCAAGACTGGCTTTCGCCACCATGATGCTACCCGCCGCGCTCCAGGAAATTAATGCTGAGCCGGCATAGACGATTATTGCTCCCAGCGCCCATCCGATAGATCCTTCTGAATAAAATGAGGCTTTCTTAAGGAGCTCTGATCCCAAGTCCAAGCCCTTCTGGAGGGCAAGATCGGCTGCCGCATAAGGATTAGTTTGTTCACCGGCAACCGCACTGACCAATGCATTTTGAAGATCGGACAGATCCCCCAAAATCTCAAGCTGGTATATGCTGCTTGAGAATGCAATGCTCGCCAATACAACCATACCTGCACAGCGTTCAAGAACATTGATAAATGGTGCTTGAAGCCTTCCAGACATGGCTTGATACCCCATCACTGTAAGCCACAAGAAGATACCGCCGTAGACGTATTTATATACAGCAAGTGCCAGGGCCTGAGAATGCTCGTTTGCATAATGTGTTGTAACACTGTCAAGCACAGCGCCCAGCTCCTGAAATAGATTAATGGTCATGTGTACTTTTCCTTATTTATTATCATTACCAGGTCTGAGATGGAACTGAATATCTGGCGACTTTGCTGCCCCTTTATACAACTTGATTTCATCGCATTCTTTTTTGCTAAACTCACCTGCATTTGTTAGGCAACTTAAAGCTTTTTCTTCAGTTGAGTTCAAGGTGTTGCAGACTTCAGCCTTATTGTTAAAGGCACACATAAACACTTTTGTTACATCGACTTTCTCAGGCTCTTTGTGACAAGCCGTAACAATGAGTACCGAAAGGACTAAAAAAACGTATTTCATTTCACTCTCCCTTTATTCATGTTTTGTTTCTGAAATAACAACGTGATCTGGCGAACATCCAGGAGCTTCATATAGCTAACGAAATCGTCACCCTGCATTAACAATGGCTCATCTGTGCGCGAATTGAATACAAAAAATGAAGCAACTTTGTTTTGAGCGATAAGCTTGACACCCTTATCTGTATGTAGCGCGACTAAACTCAAGCCTGGTATCAAGCCCAACTCAATATCTATTGTGTGCACTGACTCTAAATTCATCTTTCTGATCCTTTATCTTTGCTTTTCTGCTTATCAAGCTGTGAACGCAACTGCTTTTCAAGCTGCTCACCCAAACTGTCAGTCGAAGGCAGGGCATTCGCAAAGGCTTTTGCCTCTGATGACAGTTTTTCAGCCCCCTGGGCTTGCAGGGCATGCCCAATTTCGCGCCAACTATCGACAACGTGCTGTCTAGTGCGTGTAATCTTTGATTTCATGGGGTTAATGATCACTTGGGCATTGCGTATAAAGCCCTCTGCAGCCTTTTTAAGAGCCTCCCTATGGAATGACCTTAACCCACGCTTTTCCAGGTGTATTACGGGCTGTTTTTTAGGTCGCTTTGTGACTCCTCGAACTGGACGACGAGTAGCATTGGCTTCGATACCGTGGTCTATCAGCTTTTCTGCAAACATCTCACGCCACCGTTGTAAGTCTGCCTTACGCGGGTTCAGCCTTATACCGTCCTTACCCATTGCCTTAACGCATAGATGAACATGCGGATGTTTCTCATCGTCATGAGTTGCAAAGACATAACTATAGTTATCGCCAAATTCCGCTTTTGCAAAGTCTCTTGCAGCGCTAGTTACGGATTTTCGATCAGTCCCAGGTGGCATTGATAAGACTATATTGAAAGCTTGCTTAGGTTTAGAACCCACCTCATCAGCGATGGGATAGCCTCCAAATCTCCACTCATTTTGCAGATCCCTCACCTCTGGACGTCCAGAAAAAATATTTCCGGATTGATCCTCCAAAGGCACATCACCGTTTCTAGAAATGTACTCAAGATGGGACTTAATTTGTACCAGTGATTTACCGCCACCACTTATCTTTACCATCACTTCTGGAGTCCTGCGAACGGTATTGCGGATAGCATTGCTTAAGTAAACAGGTCTTGGCTTAGTGGATTTTCTGGGCAAGGGCTTGCGTTCAAGGCCTGTTAGGGTTCGACGCGATTTTAGCGGCCTGACATCCTCATAAAACAAACGGTCACCGACCTGTCGTAATAATCCGTCAACGACGATGGGAAATTCAGGCGAATTACTCATGTTTACCCCCCTGCCATCTGTTCAAATTGTTGGCGATCAAGGCGGCCACATGTTGCGTATGCAAATTGATCTCTTGGCGGATTTCCTGTATTAACTCAACTCTCGCTAAATCAGTTTCGAGTGGGTTACGGTTAATAGCACGAGCTATTTGATTGAGATTGGTACCTAAACGCAACAGCTGGGATGTTGAGGCAGTTAGCCCATCCATTTCGTGCTGACCAAAGGTTGGAACAGTCCTGGCCAGACGAGCATCCACAAGTCCACTAATAAATCGGTTTGGTGAAAACCCTTCAGCTTTAGCACGCCTTTGTAATTCAGCATACAAAGACGGTTTTAAACGAATCTCGATACGCTTTGTTTTACCGTCATCGATAATATCCGTAGCCACTTCTGGAGTGGAGCCAAATTCCCTTGTGAGCAAATGCTGGATTACCTGTTTCAAAGCGCTACTCGATTTGACGCCTTTTGATAAACAGTACTGATCCCACTTCGACCGTAGTGGCCCAAGATAAACGGAAATGATTGGAGCGCTCATAAAGAACCATCCCTTCCAGCGCTCGCAGTTTTAAACCCCAAAGACGATTTGATCTGCGCCATGTTTGCCCTAGCTTGATCTTTGGAAGTGGGCTTTGGCTTGCGCTCATGATCTGCAGCTGCAACTTGGCGACGACTTCTATTTGCTGCAATTTGGAGACCCGCGCTTGGATTAAATGATTTGTTTTTATATCTTTTAACGATTCCTCCAAACCACTGGACTGGCGACGTCTTGATTGAGCGTCCTCGAATCGCACCTTCTAGTTCGTCAACAAGCATCAACTGTGCTGAGGAATCAATTCCTTCCAGCAATAAAATAATCTGCTTAATTTCAATCTCAGATAGTTTTAAGTGAGCAAGATCGATAGGGGTAGTAGTACTTTTTAATACATTAAGTCCTTTGTTATTACCTGTATTTATTAATGTGTGATTATCCGAAGCAGGAAAATCCGAAATTGGAAAACCCGTATTCGGAAAATCCGTTTCTGGTGTCGAGGGCCCATTTTCAAACGCTTCTGGTGTATCGGTCACCTCCCAAAAGTTGCCCAAAAATCGACCCGACTCTTCATCTCGAATTTTTTCTATTGTTAGGTAACCACACTCCTGCAGCTCAACCAAACCAGTGCGCGTACTATCCCGACCACTTGGGCGCAAACTTCCAAGCTTTTTCAGATACAGCTTAAAATCTGGAGGCAATGAAAGTAGGTACGTGAGTATCCCGAGGGCTTTCCAACTTAGTCGATCATCACGAATGAGATTGTTGTTGAGCACGGTAAAGTTAGACCTGACTTTACGCCTGATAATGATCCCGTCTTGAGCCATATATCAAGCCTCATCAATAATCTGAGCGATACGTGCACTTTTAAACATAACCCTTCGGCCAAGCCTGACTTTTGCAGAGTTTAGCTTTCTGGAGAGTTCCCCATCCCTAGTAAGGGTTACTCGAAGACCTTCAGGGCTCCGATTCAGCAGCCGTGCAACATCTTGCATGTTTAGTAAGATGCCAAAGGTGGAAATAATCTGTTGTTCTGTTGTCATTTGAGACACCTTAAATCTATGGCGCATAGGCGCGTGAAAACACTTTCCTGCAATCAGGAAAACTAAAAGATTAGGGTGTGGGATTAAGACCGAAAGGCCAGAGGGGCGCTTAGCAAAGGAAGTTGCGTTAAGCCAAGTAGATCGGAAAGGCGATCAAAAAAAGAAATTTCTGGTCGAGGATTTACTGCAAGGAAAGAGCAAAAAAGCTGACGCCAAATGCTCATCTTCTCGCGTAGGCGATCAATGTACTCAGTCAATTCTTCTCTGATGGCAGCAACAAAATCGGTTAATTTTTCTGCCATCCAGTGATTAAGTTGTGTGAAAGCCATCATGAAGCTTATAGTAAGCATGTAAGCTTCAACGGCTAATTCAGTAGGCACTATTAACAGACTTAAAAGAAAAACGAAGGTGAACGCAATAAAAACAAAGCGGTAAACCGGTAACTGGTGATCCAATACCTGGTTCACATTTTGACATGCAGCTTTTACCTGTTTATTTAAATGTCTTACGCTCATGTTTTGAAGACTATCACAGGTTTTGATAGGTTAACAACAAGTATCCCATCTTACGAGGTTTCATGTTAATACTGGTTAATCAGCGATAATCCAGAACTTCTCTAGTACAGTTTATCTTTGGATTTTATCCAATTTCGCAACCAAGTCCTCAGCTCTTAAGTGCGTATAGCGCCGCAACATAGCCATTGATTTATGGCCACTTATGGATGCTACTTCCTGATCACTCAACCCTGCTTCTACAAGGCGACTTACAGCTTCATGACGTAGATCATGGAAATGCATTTCAGCAAAACCAAGATCTTTTTTAATCTGTATCCAAACCTTATTGAACTGATATGGGGATATTGTTTTCTTATCTCTGCCAATTTCTCCGAAGAAAACAAGGTCAGTATTTTTGGGGCGCATTGGGTTAGAAATTGCTACTTTAAACACTTCGGTAGCATGTCTTGTCAAAGGAACTGTCCTAGGTGAATTATTTTTGGTGTCATTTAAACTGACAATTCGCCGCTCTAAATCTATTTGATACATCTTGAGATTGAGAATTTCGCTCTGACGCATTCCGGTTTCAATAGCAACAGCCACAATCCAACCAAGCATCGGGTTACTGTGCTTATTAACAGCTTCTATCAACTTTGCTTGATCAGCATTTGATAAACGATGATTTCGACCTTCTCCTGCACTTGGTTTGCGAATAGCTGCAACAGGATTCAGAACTAAGCCCACATGCCACTCTTTGATTGCGATGGTGAATAGGTGACCTAATAATGCCAGTTCAAGTCGAACAGTGTTGTTTGACTTCCCCTGCCCAATTCTTTTATCTCTATATTGAGCAACCAAATCAGGAGTGACTGCAGCAAGACTATATCTACCGAAATGATCTGAAAGTAGTTTCAATCTAGCAGCCTCACGAAGTTGTGTACTTCCTTTTTTAGTAGGCACTACTTCACGCTCATATCTATCGAAAGCATCAGCGACCAACATCTTTTCAGAAGGTGCCCTCTTGATAAATACACCTCTAACCATTTCATCTTCTGTTCGCCTGGACCAATCCTCGGCATCACGCTTGGTACGAAATGTTTTAGATGCTGTTGGCCAACCAGTACGCCTTATTACTGCTTTCCAGGTTCCACTTTCGGTTTTTACAATCGTCGCCATTGTTGCTTTTTTGGATGTGAAGATTGCTTACTGTACCGAAATTGTACTTTTTGAGCAAAGTACAAAAGAGAAAGGGGTTACGTTTTCACGTAACCCCTTGATTTGTTTGGTAGGGTGTGCGGGGATCGAACCCACGACAAACGGATTAAAAGTCCGCTGCTCTACCAGCTGAGCTAACACCCCATCTGTTTCTTGTCTGCCGCTTTGTTTTGCGTCAAATTTGAAAGAACGCGATTATGGGGGATGAATTAAATTTGGTCAATGCTGTTTTGGCTTTTTTTGTATAAAAAGTTTATTTTTTTATTCATCCCGATTTTTTGCTTTACATTCCGGGGAATTTTCCGCCCATCATGCCGCCCATGCCCCGCATCAGCTTGGCCATACCGCCTTTGCTGAACATCTTCATCATCTTTTGCGTTTCTTCAAATTGATTGAGCAGGCGGTTGACGTCTTGCACTTGCACACCGCTCCCGGCGGCGATCCGTTTTTTGCGCGTGGCTTTAATCAGCTCGGGTTTGCGGCGCTCTTCTGCCGTCATACTATTAATGATGCCTTCGATGCGGCGCATGGATTTATCCACGTCGTCGGTGTTGATCTTTTGCGCCATGCCGGAAATCTGGCTGGGCATTTTGTCCATGAGTGAAGCCATGCCGCCCATTTTGCGCATTTGCAGCATTTGCGCTTTAAAGTCTTCGAGGTCAAACTTGGCACCGGATTTGATCTTGTCGGCGACTTTTTGCGCCTCGGCCATGTCGACTTTTTTATGCGCTTCTTCAATCAGGCTTAGCACGTCACCCATGCCGAGAATACGGCCAGCCATACGGTCGGGATGGAATGGTTCCAGGCCATCCACTTTTTCGCTCACGCCAATAAATTTGATTGGTTTGCCGGTGACGTGGCGCACGGAGAGTGCTGCACCGCCACGCGCATCACCATCGAGCTTGGTGACGATCACACCTGTCAGTGGCAAAGTCTCACCAAAGGCTTTGGCGGTGTTGACGGCATCCTGGCCTTGCATGGCGTCGACTACAAACAAGGTCTCAGTGGGCTTGAGGTAGGCATGCAGGTCTTTGATTTCGGCCATCATGGCTTCATCAATGGCTAAACGACCGGCCGTATCAAAAATCACCACATCGTAGTAATTCTTTTTGGCTTGATCCATGACCTGCGCAGCAATGTCCAGCGGCTTTTGCTGTGGGTTGGAATCAAAGCAGTCGATCTCGAGCTGTTTGGCCAGCGTTTGCAGCTGGGTAATCGCCGCAGGACGGTAGACGTCGGCACTGGCCAGCAGGACTTTTTTCTTTTGCTCTTTGAGCAGCTTGGCCAGCTTGCCTGAGGTGGTGGTTTTACCTGCCCCCTGCAAACCTGCCATCAAAATCACCACAGGCGGCACAGCGGCCAGGTTAAGGCCGACGTTGGCTTTACCCATGAGCTCGGTGAGTTCATCATTAACGACCTCAATCACGGCCTGGCCGGGGGTGAGGCTTTGCAATACGTCGCGGCCATTAGCACGCTCTTTCACGCGTGCAATAAAGTCTTTAACTACTGGCAGGGCCACGTCGGCCTCCAGCAGGGCCATGCGGACTTCGCGCATGGCATCGGCAATATTATCTTCAGTCAAACGGGCTTGGCCGCGCAGGTTTTTAATCACGCCCTGCAAACGGCCGGTCAGGTTTTCCAGCATGGAAGGCCTTTCTTTCATCATTCATGAAATTTGTATAAAGTGATTTTACATCATGGTGGGGCAACCCTTGCAATAAAGCGCATGCATCCGGCGTTTGCGCGGCAGTAACCCTAGGCGAATGCAATGAGTTTTGCCATAATGCCAAGCATGACTCAACACCTGCTCCCTTACCTGATTGTCGCGTTTGTCTATATGGCGGTGGCGCTCGATTACTGGCGCATTGCCAAACAGGGCAAACCGGTCGATGAAAATGCTTTTCCGTTTCAACTGCACGGCGCGATGGTGGCGCTGGGGCTGGTCATGCATGGCGGCCTGCTCTATCGGGATATGTTTGCTATCGGCTCAGTCAATTTGGGGGTGTATTACGCGCTGTCGGCGATTTTATGGCTGACGGTGTTGATTTACTGGGTGGCCGATTTAAAACATTCATTACACAGCTTGCAGGCCTTCGTCTTGCCGCCTGCCGCGCTTTGCGTGCTGATGCCAGGCTTTGCGGTGACAGACTATTATGTGGATACCCACGGCTTCACTCTGTTTAACCTGCATATCCTGATCGCCATACTGGCTTACAGCCTGTTTACCTTTGCGGCGCTGCATGCGTGCCTGATGCGCATGGCCGAGCGCGCCTTGCATCAAAAAAACAGCTGGCTGGCGCTACAAGGCTTTCCACCGTTACTGGTGCTGGATGCGCTGCTGTTTAAAGTGTTGCACGTGGGCTTTGTCTTGCTGACGATTACCTTGATCAGCGGCATGCTGTTTAGTGAAGAAATTTTCGGCAAACCCTTGCAGTTCAACCACAAAACCGTGTTTTCGATTGCCTCATGGATGATCTACGCCTGGCTGCTGTTTGGGCGCTTTAAATATGGCTGGCGGGGCAAAGTGGCCACCCGCTGGACGCTGGTGGGCTTTGTCTTGCTGCTGCTGGCGTATATAGGTAGCCGTTTTGTGTTACACGTGGTGCTGGGGCGCTAACTATTAAGCGCCTGCCAGCATACACGGCTCTTATTAGTTTCGCAGACTGATGATAGGCCAGCCTTGGTCTTGCGCGTAGGCGGTAAGCGTAGGGTCCGCATCCACAGCGACCGGATTGGTCACCAGTTTCATGAGTGGCAAATCGTTGTGTGAGTCACTGTAAAAATAACTTTTCTCAAAATCCGCCAAGCGCTGACCACGCGCGGCCAGCCATTCGTTCAGACGCGTCACCTTGCCTTGCTGAAAACTGGGCGTGCCACTGACGCCACCGGTATACTGCCCATCCACCATTTCAGGATCGGTGCCAATGAGATGCTCGATGCCGTATGCGGTGGCAATCGGCTTGGTGACAAAGCTGTTAGTCGCGGTAATGATCATGCACAAATCACCGTTGGCTTTGTGCTGGTTGACCAGGTCTTGTGCTTTTTGCGTCATCATCGGGCGGATAACGTTGGTCATATATTTTTTATGCAGCTCATCCAGAAACGCTTTGGGATGTTGCGACAAAGGCTGCAACTGGAACTTGAGAAAAGCATAAATATCCAGACAGCCGTTTTTATAGTCTTCGTAAAACTGCTCGTTGCGCGCCTTGTGTTGTGCGCCATCCAGCAGGCCTTCACTAATCAAAAACACGCTCCAGTTATAGTCACTATCCCCGGCCAGCAGGGTGTTGTCCAAATCAAATAACGCCAGGTTTTGTTTCATCACGCTTCATTTCTTTAATCAACATTAAACAATCTGTTCATCGGGCACGGCTTCTTTGGTTGCCGTCAGCACTAAAAAGACGCCGACCAGAATCACGGCCAGCGAAATATATTCCATGAGGTATATCTGTTCGTCGGCAAACCAGACGCCGACGACAAAGGCGACCACCGGATTGACAAAGGTGTTGCTACTGGCGACCAGGGGACGCACATGATGCAATAACCAATGGTAGGCAGAAAAAGCAATAATAGACCCAGGCACGATCATAAAGCCCAGCGCCACCCATGCCCGGGGCGACACCTGCGCAGGCATATGCTCGCCAAAGGCGATACTGAATAAAAACGCAATGATCCCGCCACACAACATCTGGCTAGCGGCACCCATGAGCCCGGAAGGCATAGACAAATGTTTGCCCCAGACCGATCCCAATGACCAACATGCGGCTGCAAACATCAGCAAGCAGGCACTGACCCAGTCGCCTTGCAGGCTGCCGCGGGTATTCAGCAACAAAATCCCAATCAAACCAATCGCAATGCCCAACCATTCGCGGCGGCTGATTTTGTGCCCCCACAGGCTGGAGAAAATCGCCATCCAGATGGGCGCAGTCGCAATCGCCAGCGCAGCCACGCTGGAGGATACATGCAGTTGCACATGTGACACCGTCCCATTGCCCAGCACGGGCAACAGCAGGCCAACCAAGGCCGCTCCACGCCACTGCAAGCGTGTCGGCGGCGCATGCCCGAGCAAGCGCAAACTGACATATAACAGGCTACCGGCAATGGTAAAACGCAGCCCCACCATCACAAAGGGCGGAAAGCTCTCAATCGCATACTTAATCGCGAGGTAAGTTGAGCCCCAGATAAAGTAGGTACAAGCCAGCGCAATGGTCACCAACAACCAATGATTTCTTTGCGTCATTGCGGCTTGCCTCTCCAGGGTGTCATGTTTGAAAAAAGAAAACGCTTGTTACCCGCAGGCAACAAGCGTTGGTTCAGAGCCTGCTTACACTTGCGGGTTCAATTTTTCTGCTTTTGCATAAAGCTTGTTGAGGCCATTCAGATAAGCTTTAGCGGAGGCGACGACAATATCGGTATCGGCGCCCTGACCGTTCACGATGCGCCCACCCTTGGATAAACGCACGGTCACCTCCCCTTGCGCATCGGTACCACTGGTGATGTTGTTCACGGAATACAGCAGCAACTCGGAATCACTTTGCACCACGTTTTCAATCGCCTTGAAGGTCGCATCGACCGGACCACCGCCATTGGCTTCGGTGCGCTGCTCGCTACCATCCACACTCAGGGTCAAAATCGCGTGCGGGATCTCGCCAGTTTGCGAGGCCACTTGCAAGTAGCTCAGCTTGAACATTTCACGGCTTTCCTGCACCACTTCATCACTGACCAATGCATGCAAATCCTCGTCAAAGATTTCCGATTTTTTGTCAGCCAGCTCTTTAAAGCGCGCAAACGCCGCATTGAGCGCGTCTTCACTTTCGAGTTCAATGCCCAACTCTTTCAACCGGGTTCTAAACGCATTGCGACCAGACAGTTTGCCCAGCGTCAATTTATTGGCACCCCAGCCCACGTCTTCGGCGCGCATGATTTCATAGGTCTCGCGGTGCTTGAGCACGCCATCCTGGTGGATGCCAGACTCATGCGCAAACGCATTGGCACCGACAATGGCTTTATTCGGCTGCACAGGATAGCCGGTGATGGTAGACACCAACTTGGAAGACGGCACGATTTGCGTGGTATCAATGCGCGTGTGCAGATTGAAGATATCGCTACGGGTTTTAATTGCCATGACGACTTCTTCTAGACTGGCATTCCCGGCGCGTTCGCCCAGGCCGTTGATTGTACACTCGACCTGACGTGCACCATTCATGACCGCTGACAGCGAGTTGGCGACCGCCATGCCGAGGTCGTTATGACAATGGGTAGACCAGACCACTTTGTCCGCACCCTTGACGCGCTGGATCAAGGTGGCAAAGCGCTCGCCCCACACCGCCGGCAGGCTGTAACCCACCGTATCCGGGACGTTAATGGTTTTGGCGCCCGCTTCAATCACGGCCTCAAACACGCGCACCAGAAAATCAATCTCTGAGCGTACCGCATCTTCCGCAGAAAACTCGACATCCTCAGTATACTCACGCGCCCATTTGACGGCTTGCACAGCACGCTCAACCACCTGGTCTTCCGTCATGCGCAGCTTGTTTTCCATATGGATTTTGCTGGTGGCAATAAAGGTATGGATACGGCCACGGACGGCATGCTTGATCGCCTCGCCGGCACGGCGCACATCGTTTTCACTGGCTCGTGCCAAGGAGCAAACGGTAGAGGTTTTAATCACTTTCGCGATCTCGGAAATCGCGTCAAAATCACCGGGGCTGGCGGCAGCAAACCCGGCTTCAATCACATCCACGCCCAGTTTTTCCAACTGGCGCGCAATGCGGATTTTTTCTTCTTTAGTCATCGCCGCGCCGGGGCTTTGTTCTCCGTCACGCAGCGTGGTATCAAAAATAATAATTTGTTCCATGAATATTCCTAATCTGACAGCCGGATTTTACCCGCTTGTCCTTTAAATGACTATAACCGCGCCCACACCGCAAGCGTCAAATAAAAAACGCGCTTACCCAAGCGCGTTTTAGAGAAGACTCTGCACTAGGCAGTATTTTTGGATTGCAGCCGCTCGCGTGCCCACATGTAATAGCCAGACAAGGCATACACGAACACCACGCTAAACAGCACTTCTGGCGGGCTGTATGAAATCAGCACAAAGGCCATCACCACCGCCAAAATGGCTACGAACGGCACCGAATGTCTGAGGTTGATATCCTTGCCGCTGTAGAACTTGAGGTCCGAGACCATAGAGCCTGCGGCAAAAATAGTGATAAACCAGGCAATCCATTTCACCTGCAAGGCGCCAAAGAAAATCTCGCGGCCATCGATATTGTATTCATAAGACACCCAGACAAATCCAGCAATCAAGGCTGCTGCGGCCGGACTGGGCAAGCCCTGAAAGTAGCGCTTGTCCTGAAAGGGATCATCCAGCTTGGTATTGAAGCGGGCCAGGCGCAAGGCGGCACAGGCGGCATAAATAAACGCTGCAATCCAGCCCAGCTTGTTCATGGGCTGCAAGGCCCACACATACATGATGAGCGCCGGGGCGACCCCGAACGACACCATGTCTGCCAAGCTGTCATATTCAGCGCCAAAGGCGCTTTGAGTATTGGTCATGCGTGCCACACGGCCATCCAGGCCATCCATCACCATGGCAATAAAAATCGCAATCGCTGACTGCTCAAAGTGCTGGTTCATCGCCTGCACAATCGCGTAAAAACCACCAAATAGCGAAGCTGAGGTAAACAGGTTGGGTAGCAGGTAAATCCCGCGCTGCCGCAGGCTGGTGTGTTGTTCGCGTCTAGACTGGCGGTTTTGTGATTCAACCATAAGGAACTTTTCAGAATTGCAGAATACCTGCATTGTTGCGGGCAATCACAAAAAATGCAAGCGTGCCCCCTGCATGCAAGCGGGTTTTCTCCGCAAGAAGCAAGTATCCCGGCTGTGCTAAAATAGCGCTTTATTTAAGCCAGTTATCGCGCGTTCATGCAGTTTTCCTTACACAATACCGACGGCCTAGCTCGCCGCGGCACCGTCAGCCTGCCCCATGGTGAAGTACAAACGCCGGCCTTTATGCCTGTGGGCACCTACGGCACGGTTAAAGCCATGTCTCCACAGGAGCTCAATGAGATTCAAGCCCATATTGTGCTCGGCAATACTTTTCATTTGTGGTTACGGCCAGGCCTGGAAGTGATTGCAGCGCATGATGGTCTGCACAAGTTTATGGGTTGGGACAAGCCTATCCTCACAGACTCAGGCGGTTTTCAGGTGTGGAGCCTGGGCGACTTGCGCAAAATTACCGAAGAAGGTGTCAAGTTCCAGTCCCCCATTAACGGCGACCGCTGTTTTCTGACGCCGGAAGAGTCCATGCGCATCCAGCGCGTACTCAACAGTGACATCGTCATGATTTTTGACGAGTGCACACCCTACCCGGCCAGCCATGATCAGGCGCGCAAGTCGATGGAACTCAGCCTGCGCTGGGCACAACGCAGTCGCGATGCTTTTAATGTCTACCAGACACACACCATCGCGCATACCCTGACCCTGCAGGGTGGCCAGGAACAAATCGCCCAACTAGGCGCAGACAACACACCCAGCAATGGCAACGCACTTTTCGGCATTATTCAGGGCGGCATGTACGAAGACCTGCGCGATATTTCGCGCCAGGGCCTGGAAGCCATTGGCTTCGATGGCTATGCCATTGGCGGCCTCTCGGTCGGCGAACCCAAAGAAGACATGTTACGCATCCTGGCACATACTGCGCCACAAATGCCTAAAGACAAACCTCGCTACCTGATGGGCGTCGGCACCCCTGAAGACCTGGTGGATGCCGTCAGCTATGGCATTGATATGTTTGACTGTGTGATGCCCACCCGTAACGCCCGTAATGGCTGGCTGTTCACGCAATACGGCG
Source organism: Methylophilus sp. DMC14 (assembly GCF_056314085.1). Classification (NCBI taxonomy): domain Bacteria; kingdom Pseudomonadati; phylum Pseudomonadota; class Betaproteobacteria; order Nitrosomonadales; family Methylophilaceae; genus Methylophilus; species Methylophilus sp. DMC14. Next base: position 128,045 of record NZ_JBQUZA010000001.1, read on the forward strand.
ATGTGAAGATCAAGAACGCCAGTTACAAAACGGATACACGCCCACTGGATGATGAGTGTGAGTGCTATACCTGTCAGCACTTTAGCCGTGCCTATTTGCATCATCTGCACCGCATCGGCGAGATTCTTGGCGCGCGTTTGAACACCATCCATAACCTGCATTATTACCAGGTGTTGATGCAAGGCATGCGGGCGGCGATCGAAGAAAACCGCTTTGAGGCGTTTAAGGCGGAATTTGCCCGGAAACGGGCAGAGAAGCGTTAAGAACAACTCCATGCTTGTAGAGGTGAATGAAACACTGAGGCATAAGCTGAATCGATGATCGATTTACTTCGCCTTTAGGCGACTGCTCTTTCTTATGCTTGTCCATCAAAAAGAAGGCAAAGAAGACGACACCCTAGCTTCTGCTTATCCCCTACGTTGCTCGCCAAAACAAGCGGTCACGAAACTCGACCTGGCAGCTCACAAAATGCGTGAGCCGCTGCGTGACCCGAACAGTCGCTCCCTTTACTAACGCTCATGCTTCAATCATAACCAAGCTAACATTACCCTCGTCTAGATTCCGGCCTCCGCCAGAACGACAACGCTCATAAAACGCATTTCAGCAAATAACACCCTTTCATCCTCGAATCACACCACGCCATTTATTCTTCTCTTGCCTGTGCTAGAATCGCGAGTTACTTATTAGATTCATTCAGGAACAAGTATTATGTTTATCAGCAATGCCTATGCCGCTGGCGCGCCAGCCACAGACTTCATGAGCTTTTTGCCTATGGTGGTCATTTTTGTGTTGTTCTATTTCATGCTGATCCGCCCACAAGTCAAACAAGCCAAACAGCATAAATCCATGGTCGAAACACTGAAAGCAGGCGATGAAGTGGCGACCAACGGCGGGATTGTCGGCAAAGTGACTAAAGTCAGTGAAAATTTTGTCAGCATCGAAATCGCGGCCAATACCGTGGTGCATGTACAGAAACATACTGTGCAGACCTTGCTGCCTGCTGGCACTTTAAAATCGATTTAACTGTTATCCATTTAGTGCAAGCGCAAAGCGCTTGCCTTTCATTCTGAACAAGAGTTTGTTATGAACCGTTATCCGTTATGGAAATTCGTGCTGATTGGCACCGTGATTGTGATTGGGCTGCTGTACACGATCCCCAACTTTTTTGGGGAGTCACCTGCGGTACAAATCAGTCCGGCCAAAACTTCGCTCAAGCTGGATGAGGGCTTGCTGCGCAAAGTGGAGGATACGCTCAAGCTCGCGGATATTCCGTTTGATGGCGTGTTTATGGATGCGAGCGGCGTGAAGGTACGTTTTGCCAATACCGATACGCAACTGCTGGCAAAAGACAAATTGGTCGCCAACCTGGGCAAAGACTATACCGTCGCGCTCAATCTGGTGCCACAAACGCCAAACTGGCTGCAAAGCATAGGCGCCAAGCCGATGTATCTGGGTCTGGACTTGCGTGGCGGCGTGCACTTTCTGCTGCAAGTAGACATGAAAGCCGCGCTGGACAAAGCAGCGGAAAGCACCATGGGCGATTTCCGCATGGCCTTGCGTAAAGAAAAAGTCAATTATTTCGGCATTGAGCGCCAGGGCCAAGTGGTGGTAGTGAAATTTGAATCCGAAGCAGAAGCCACCAAAGCACGCAACCTGCTTGCAAAGGACTATTCTGACCTGACTTATAAAATTACGGGCAGCGACAAGGACTTCAACCTGACAGCCAGCATGAGCGTGATGGCGCAAAAACGCATTCAGGAATTCGCACTCAAGCAAAACTTGCAAACGCTGCACAACCGGATTAACGAGCTGGGCGTCGCTGAGCCTATCGTGCAACAGCAAGGCATGGACCGCATTGTGGTGCAATTGCCTGGTGTGCAAGATACCGCCAAGGCGAAGGAAATCCTGGGCCGGACCGCGACCCTGGAAATCCGCATGGTAGACGAAGAGAAGTCTGACATGGCGACCTTGCAAAAAGCGCAAAGCGGACAGGTGCCGTTTGGCGATGAGATGTTCACTGACCGTGAAGGTCGCCCCGTACTGGTGAAAAAGAATGTGGTGCTGACCGGTGACCGGATTACCGATGCAGGGCCTGGTGTGAATGGCCAAAATGGCGCTTCAGTCGTGAATGTCACGCTGGATGGCCGTGGTGCCGGAATCTTTAAAAATGTCACCCGTGAAAACGTTGGCAAACGCATGGCGATTTTGCTGATTGAAAAAGGTAGCACCGAAGTGATTACAGCGCCGGTGATCAATGAAGAAATTGGCGGTGGCCGCGTACAGATTTCCGGCATGGCCAACGCACAGGAAGCCACAGACATTTCATTGCTGTTACGTGCCGGGGCATTGGCCGCACCAATGGAAATCATCGAAGAGCGTACCGTCGGCCCAAGCATGGGTGAAGAAAACATCAAACGTGGCGTTCACTCTACCCTGTGGGGCTTTGCCGCGATTGCGGTCATGATGATTGTGTACTACATGGTGTTTGGGGGCGTCTCGGTGATGGCTTTGGGCGTGAACCTGCTATTGCTGGTCGCCATCCTATCCATGTTGCAAGCCACACTCACCCTGCCTGGCCTGGCCGCGATTGCACTGGCCCTGGGGATGGCAATTGACGCCAACGTACTGATCAACGAGCGTATCCGTGAAGAGTTGCGTAACGGCAATACGCCGCAAGCCAGTATCCATGCCGGTTACGATCGCGCGTTTGATACGATTCTGGACTCCAACGTGACGACCTTGATTGCAGGTCTGGCACTGTTCATGTTCGGGACCGGCCCGATCAAAGGCTTTGCTGTGGTTCACGTGCTGGGCATTATGACCTCTATGTTTAGTGCCGTGCTGGTTTCTCGTGCACTGGTGAATCTCTTGTATGGCTATCGCCGCAAGATTGAGCACCTGCGGATCGGCTAATCCGTGACCTGCCACGACTAGAAACGCATTTAAGAGAACACATTATGGAATTATTCAGAATTAAAAAAGACATCCCGTTCATGAGTTACGGGCGTCTGACCACTTCAATCTCGCTGATCACGTTTGTGCTGGCAATTTTCTTCCTGTTTCACCGCGGCCTCAATTATGGGGTGGACTTTACCGGCGGGACCGTGATGGAAGTACATTACCCGGCCGCTGCCAATATCGAGCAAATTCGCCAGGTCATGGATGCGGTTGGCTTGAAAGATGTCACGGTGCAGAACTTTGGTTCTAGCCAGGATGTGCTGATCCGCCTGCCCGTCAAAAAAGAATTATCGATTGCCCAGCTCTCTGAAAAAATCTCGACGGCCCTGAAAGGCGCGGATGCAGGTGCTGAAATCCGTCGTGTGGAGTCTGTCGGCTCACAAGTGGGTGAAGAGTTGTATGAAAATGGGGCGCTGGCCTTGCTGCTGGTCTGCGCAGGCATCATGGGTTACCTGGCCTTGCGTTTTGAATGGCGTTTTGCGGTAGCTGCCATCATCGCCAACATGCACGACGTGATTATTATCTTGGGCTTCTTTGCGTTCTTCCAGTGGGAATTCAACCTGACGGTGCTCGCCGCGATTCTTGCCGTGCTGGGTTATTCGGTGAACGAATCTGTGGTGGTCTTTGACCGTGTGCGTGAAAACTTCAAGAAAATGCGTAAAGCCAGCGCAGTGCAAGTGATTGACAATGCGATTACGCGCACCATGTCACGCACCATCATCACCCATATCATGACGCAGACCATGGTCTGTTCCATGCTGTTTTTTGGTGGCGAAACCTTGCACAACTTCTCACTGGCCTTGACCATTGGCATTCTGTTCGGCATTTACTCATCAGTATTGGTTGCCTGCCCGATTGCCATGTGGCTGGGCGTCAACCGTGCCAACCTGATTGGTGACAGCGAGAAAAAACCGAAAGAAGACGAAGCCGCCCTCGCCCCCTAAGCCGCGACCTAGTCCCGGTTTCCCTTGATTTTTAGCCACTGGTGAGTACACTAGTGGCTTCTTGTTTTTATCGTCGCCCCCTTGGACAATATCCCCTTAAGCTGGCAGATTTGCCTGCTACTGCTGTTGCTGGCTTTTACGGCCTTTTTCTCTATTGCCGAAACCAGTTTGATGTCGCTGAACCGTTACCGCATGCGACATCTGGCCAAAGAAGGTCACCGCGGGGCTAAACTGGCAAGCCGCTTGATTGCGCAAACCGACAAAACTCTGGGTGCCATCCTGCTGGGCAACACGTTTTGTATTGTGGGATCCTCGACGCTGGAAGTGATTATTTCGGAGCGTCTGTTTGGTGAGGGCGACTATGTGCTGATGTTTGGCTCGCTGGCCATCACTTTTGCCATTCTGGTGTTCAGTGAGATTTCGCCAAAAGTGATTGCCGCTGCCCATGCAGAAAAACTGGGCTTTGCCAGCAGTTACCTGCTCTACCCGCTATTATGGTTGTTCACGCCCGTGGTCTGGTTTGTCAATCTGTTTGTCAAAGCCTTCCTGAAAATACTCAGGGTACGCGTTAACTTTGACGAGCAGGCCCAAGCGGTAACCTCTGAAGAACTACGTAGCATTGTCAGCGATGCCGGGCAATATATCCCGTCACAAAGCCGGACCATTTTGCTGAACTTGCTTGACCTGGAAGACATTATTGTCGACGATGCAATGACGGCGCACACCATGGTGGAATTCATCGACCTCGATGATCCGATTGAGCAAATCATGGAACAACTGGTGCGTAGCCACCACTCGCGGCTGCCAGTACGCCAGGGCGATCATGAAGACATTGTTGGCATTTTACATGTGCGCAAAGTACTGCCGCTCCTGCGTGACTTCCATACCGGCCAGGCGCCCACCAAAGCGTTGCTGCAGGCAGCGATGAGTCTGCCCTACTACATCCCTTCTGGCACGCCGCTGTATACCCAGTTACAGCAGTTCCAGAAGCACCATGAACGCATTGCGCTCGTGGTAGATGAATATGGCGAATTCAAAGGCCTGCTGACACTGGAGGACATTCTGGAAGAAGTGGTCGGTGAGTTCACCACTCAAACGCCAGAACATGAACGCCAGTTTCATCAACATGAAGATGGCAGCTGGCTGGTGGATGGCAGCAGTCTGTTGCGCGATCTCAACCGCAAATTGAAACTCTCGTTGCCTACCGATGGTCCACGTACATTGAATGGACTGATTCTGGAGCACTTTGAGGATATTCCCGAGCAGAATACCAGCTTCAAGATCGGTGATCACCGGCTCGAAATCCTGGAAGCGCAGGACCGTATCGTCAAGCGCGTCAAAATTTATCTTTAAAACACGGCTAACTTCCGTATCCAGCACTTGAATTTTTTAATACAAGGCGCAAAATAAGTCCTAAGACAGGTATACGAAACTATGGCAAGACCCAAGCGTGATAGTGATTTGGCGGTAGCCCCTCAAGTTGCCAAACCCAAACCTCCCGAACTGTTCAAGGTGTTGTTACTCAATGATGACTACACCCCGATGGAGTTTGTGGTGGCAGTGATTGAGCGTTTTTTTAGCAAGACCCGCGAACAAGCGACGCAAATCATGCTCAAAGTACATACCGAGGGTGTGGGCGTATGCGGTGTATACCCACAAGACATAGCCGAAACCAAAATGCACCAAGTGCTGGAGTCGGCCAGAGAAGCGCAGCATCCCTTGCAGTGCGTCATTGAAGCAGCGTAACACAGGGTTGGAGCCGGAGTTAAGCATCGCAAGAATATCGGGCAAATACGCTGACATTCTTGCGCTTCAAAGCATCTTCACCGGTGGTAGCATGTGAATACATGGTTTCATTCAGTTTGACTCATTTAAACTTGAGCAAATAGTACGATTGGGGCATTGAATTTTTTTGAAAAAAGCACGATAACAAGAAAACAAATCGTTTTTGCCAGTTAGCGAAGGGTTGCTGTTGTGAATCCGGCGTTTTTTGTAGTGTAGTGTATTAAGGAAAGTCATCATGATTGCTCAAGAACTTGAAGTTAGCCTGCACATGGCTTTTATGGACGCGAGACAAAAGCGTCACGAATTGATTACGGTTGAGCATCTGTTATTGGCTATGTTAGATAACCCGACAGCCGCTGAAGTCCTGCGTGCTTGCGGTGCCAAATTTGATACCCTGCGTAGCGAACTCAGCCAATATATTGAAGAACACACGCCGACAGTGGCTGGCAGCGATGAGGTTGACACGCAGCCGACGCTTGGCTTTCAACGCGTCATCCAGCGCGCCATGCTGCATGTGCAGTCCTCCGGCAAAAAAGAAGTGACGGGCGCCAATGTGCTGGTCGCAATCTATGGCGAAAAAGATTCGCATGCCGTGTTCTTCCTGCATCAGCAAGGCGTGACTCGCTTGGATGTGGTCAACTTCATTTCACATGGCGTGGCCAAAATCCAGGAAAACGAGCAAAAATCCAGCAGCAGCGAACAGGAAACTGAAGGTGAAAGTGTCAGCACAGGCGCACTCGAAAACTTCACCCTGAACCTAAACGCACAAGTTGTTGCGGGCAAAATTGACCCGCTGATTGGGCGTGGCCTGGAACTTGAGCGCGTGATCCAGACATTGTGCCGTCGCCGCAAAAACAACCCGCTGCTGGTGGGTGAGGCAGGCGTAGGTAAAACTGCGATTGCAGAAGGCCTGGCTTCACGCATCGTCAACAAAGAAATTCCAGAAGTGCTGGAAAATGCCACCGTGTACTCGCTCGACATGGGCGCGCTGTTGGCTGGCACCAAATACCGTGGTGATTTCGAGCAACGCTTGAAGGCCGTCATGAAACAATTGTCCGAGAAACCGGATGCGATTTTGTTTATTGATGAAATCCACACACTGATTGGCGCCGGCTCTGCCAGTGGTGGCACGCTGGATGCGAGCAACCTGCTCAAGCCAGCGCTCTCAAACGGTTCCCTCAAGTGCATAGGTGCGACCACTTATCAGGAGTACCGCGGCATCTTCGAGAAAGACCACGCCCTGTCTCGTCGCTTCCAGAAAATCGACGTGCAAGAGCCTAGCGTGGCTGAGACCATTGAAATTCTCAAAGGCCTTAAGACCCGCTTTGAAGAGCATCATAGTGTGAAATATAGTGCCAGCGCCCTGACTGTGGCCGCTGAATTGTCTGCCAAATACATCAACGACCGCCATTTGCCAGACAAGGCGATTGACGTGATTGACGAAGCAGGAGCAGCCCAGCGCATTCTGCCAAAGAGCAAGCAGAAAAAAATTATTGGCAATAAAGAGATTGAAGAGATTATTGCCAAGATTGCGCGCATTCCGCCGAAAAATATTTCCAGTGATGACCGCAATGCGCTCAAAACGCTGGAACGCGATCTCAAAGCCGTGGTGTTTGGTCAGGACAAGGCAATCGAAGTATTGTCTTCTGCCGTCAAAATGGCTCGCAGCGGTTTGGGCAATGGCAACAAGCCGATTGGCAGCTTCCTGTTTGCGGGTCCCACCGGGGTCGGTAAAACCGAGGTGGCCAAACAATTGGCTTACATCCTGGGCATTGAGTTGCTGCGCTTTGATATGTCCGAGTATATGGAGCGTCACGCCGTCTCCCGCCTGATTGGTGCGCCTCCGGGCTATGTCGGCTTTGATCAGGGTGGTTTGTTGACTGAGGCGGTCACCAAGCAACCATACTGCGTATTGCTGCTAGATGAAATTGAAAAAGCTCACCCTGACATCTTCAACATTCTGTTGCAGGTGATGGATCATGGCACGCTAACAGATAACAATGGCCGCAAGGCAGATTTCCGCAATGTCACCATTATCATGACGACTAACGCGGGTGCAGAAAGCATGTCCAAAGCCAGCATAGGCTTTACCAACAGCAAGGACAGCACCGATGAAGCTGCTGACCTCAAGCGTTTGTTCAGCCCTGAGTTCCGTAACCGTCTCGATGCGACCGTGTCGTTCAGCGCCTTGAACCAGGAAGTCATTCTGCGCGTGGTGGACAAGTTCTTGATGCAGCTTGAAGATCAGTTGCATGAGAAAAAAGTGGATGTCACCTTCAGTGATGAGCTTAAGGCTTATCTGGGCAGAAAAGGCTTCGATCCACTCATGGGTGCGCGTCCGATGGCACGTCTCATCCAGGATACGATCCGCAAAGCGCTGGCTGATGAATTGCTGTTTGGTAAGCTAAATGATGGTGGTCAGGTCCATATTGATATTGATGAACATGACCAGATTCAGTTGAATTTTAAAGAGGAAACTGTTTCAGCCTGATTTGGATTGAACTTTCATCGCACAAAGGCCACTCTAAACAGTGGCTTTTGTGTTTTTTGCACTGCTTTAGTGCAAAAAATCATGGACACGAGTCATGCGATTGCTGCCTGGCCCCCGTGTTTTGTTTCAGCCAGGCTTAAAATCAATACGTTAGGGATATGCAAATTGCTGGTATAGTTATTGCTATCAATGAATTGCCTGACAGAACTGATTTTGTACATGCAAAAGATTTTTTATTTTCTACATGTGTTGTGTTTGCTGTTTGCACTGCAAACAACGGCCGCCGAACCGGCGGCCACCACGACCCTGCTCGAGACCGGCTTGCTTGACAACGCCGTCACTACAGTCGCGAGCCTGGCTAACGCATCCGATGACGCCTTGTCTGCGGACTTTGGAGAGGTGAGCAACTCGGTAGACATGCTCGAGATTGCCGAAATTGACATTGATAAAATCCTGCTCCCCGGATTCAGTTACCCATTAAATAAAGCCCTGTTCCATCCTCCCGAACATCAATCCTCTTCCTATCACTTGCTCTTATCCTTCTGGCTAGACCGGCCTCCGCAATCCGTTTAAAGACGTCGTGCCTGCGCGCATCCCCAGGATGTGACGCAGGTGTCATATGTATTCACAGAGCGCTGTCAACAGCACTCTGTCATGAGGATCATTATGTTGTCTTGTATTCGTTGGCGAACCTTATACTGGCTGGGGTGGCTGTGTAGCCTGCCCGCCCTCGCATTGGCCGAAGGCCAAACTTTTGACTTGCAAATGCTGCTGGACAAAGCCGTTGCAGAAAACCCTTCTATTGCTGTAAGCAAAGCGCAAACGGCCGCTGCCGCTGCCGGGATTACCGTTTCACGTTCTTACTATAATCCGGATCTAGAGATCATGACGGGTCCATCTACAGCCCGTCATGCAGATCAGCGCTCGCAGCAAAACTACGGTATTACAATCTCCCAGCCATTGGATTTTTTGAGTACGCGCGCTTCCCGCCGTGAATATGCAGAGCAGCAGTTTAATTTCGCCGAAAAAGGCATCCACACCACCAGCTTTGACTTGCGTAACCAGATTAAAGCGGCCTATTTGAATGTTTTGCTTCGCCAGCAGATTATGGAAATGCTGGGCGCAAACCTGGCATTACTGCAGCAAGTACAAAGCCGCGTCAAACGCAAGGTTGAAATAGGCGAAGCAGCCAGATACGAATTGATCAAGGCGGATACTGAGTTACTGGCCACAGAACGTGACTATGCCAGTGCACAAACCAGAATTGACGAAGCCAAAGCCATGTTGCATGGCATGATCGGCAATATGCCTGATGCGTTTGAGATCAAGCGGCAGTTACCTACCATCTCTAGCCTACCCGACATCACCGAATTAAGACGTTCGGCTGAGAACAATCCTTACCTGCAACAGCTGCAGAGTGCCAGGGACAGTGCTGAAGCCAAACTCAAGCTGGAGCAGGCGCTCCGCTTCCCTGGGGTGACCGTGAAGTCAGACTTCACGCAAGACCCGGACCTGAATACCTTGAGAGTAGGCGTGGTGGTGCCTTTACCGGTCTGGAACCGGCGCGAAGGCCAGATTGCGCAAGCAGCGGCGGGGATTGAGGAAGCCAATGCCCATATCAAACAGCAGCAACTGTTGCTGCGTAAGGAGATAGACAGCGCCTATCAACGGACCGTGATTGCAAGCAACCAGCTAAAAGCGTTTGAAAACGGCTTGTTGCAACAGTCGCAGGCAACCTTGAGTCGCGCTGAAGCGGCTTATAAATTCGGAGAACGCGGCATTCTGGAGTATCTGGATGCACAACGCGTCAATCGTGAAGTCAAACGGGACTACCTGATTGCCAAATTCGATTATTTTTTCAGTGTCTTGCAAATCGAACGTTTCATCGGTTCCGATTTGGTACAACCTTAAGGGGATGGTCATGTCTCGTGTGTTATGTTCAACGTTACTGGTCGCCGCGCTGGCTGTGATGTCTACCGCGTGCTCAGAAAAACCTGCCCCGGTTGCAGAAAAAAAAGAAGTCGTCGACCCTAGCCTGGTCACCTTGACCAAAGAATTACAAGCCAACGTCAAGGCCGGCCCGGTCACCGAAGTACAGTTCGTCGATACTTTGCGCATCCCTGGCCGTATTCAGGTGGACGAACAATATGAATCGCGTGCAGGCGCGTCGATTACTGGTCGTATCAGTACACTCGATGTCAATCTGGGCGACGAAGTTAAAGCAGGCCAGCGTCTGGCCACTATCAAAAGTACAGAGCTGGCGCAGTATCAACTAAGTTATATTAAAGCCAGCCAGCAGATGCAATTGCATAGAAAGGCCGTTGACCGTGCCAAGCAATTGCTTGAAGCCGACGTGATCAGCCCGGCCGAATTGCAGCGCCGTGAAGGTGAGCTCAATGCCGCCAATGCAGAGGTCAATGCTGCCCGCGACCAGTTACTGGTCCTTGGCATGGCGCCTAATGCCATCGCGCAACTGGGTCTGGCCAATAGCGGCATGTCTACCAGCCAGGTCAATTCAAAAATCACCGGCACGGTCATCGCGCGCAATGCCAGACTGGGGCAAGTCGTCGCCCCGGCCGAAGAACTGTTTGTGATTGCAGACTTATCGCATGTCTGGGCGGTCGCCGAGATCCCTGAACAGCAAATTGCACATATCAGCGAAGGACAGACCATCAATATTGAGGTACCGGCACTGGACGATGCCGAATTGACCGGCAAGCTGGCGTTTGTGGGCGATATTGTTAACCCGGCCACGCGGACCGTGATGGCGCGTGCCAATATCGATAATAGCAAAATGCTGTTAAAGCCAGACATGCTGATCACCATCCTGCTCGAGGCCAAACCGGAAAAAGTTGTGGCTGTACCCGCGACGGCTGTGGTGCGTGAAAACAATGCAGACCATGTTTTTGTGCAAACCATGAAACCAACGCAATACAAACTGATGCCTGTCACCCTCGGTAGAACCTACCAGGGTTACCGGGAAGTATTACAGGGCTTGCAAGCTGGTGACCAAATCGTGCTGGATGGCGCTTTTCACGTCAATAACGAGCGTAAGCGCAAAGAAATGGAGTAAGGCATGATTGAGTCTTTAATTCGCAGCGCGCTCAAGCAGCGCCTGATTGTGTTGGTGCTTGCCATCGCCCTGATTGGCGCCGGTTTATTTGCCGTTAAAAAACTGTCTGTCGACGCATTTCCTGACGTGACTAACGTCCAGGTCATGATTGCGACACAAGCCACCGGAAAATCTCCAGAAGAAGTAGAGCGTTTTATCACCGTACCGCTGGAAATCGCCATGACCGGCCTGCCCGGCCTCACTGAAATGCGATCGGTGAATAAAAACGCCCTGTCGCTGATTACGCTGGTTTTCACTGACAGCACCGATGTGTATTTCGCCCGACAACTGGTGATGGAACGCCTGATGGAAGTCATGGAGCGTATGCCTCAAGGCGTGACGCCTATTCTTGGGCCGGTCTCCACTGGCTTGGGGGAGGTGTATCAATTCACGCTGGACAAACCCAGTGATGGCAAAAAAGAACTGACGCGTGAAGACCTGACCGAAAGACGCGCCATCCAGGATTGGGTCGTGCGCCCATTGCTGCGCGGTATCCCCGGCGTGGCCGAGATTAACTCTCAAGGCGGTTACGTTAAACAATATCAGGTCTTGGTCAATCCTGACCGCATGACGCATTTTTCGATCAAGCTCAAAGATGTGTATGAAGCGTTAGCGCGTAATAATGCCAACAGTGGCGGCGGCATTCTGCCCCACTATGCCGAGCAATACCTGATCCGCGGTGTGGGCCTGGTGCAAAACCTCGACGATATCCGCAACATGGTGCTCAAGGAAGAAAATGGCATCCCGGTCTACATCCGTGATGTCGCAGAAGTCACCATAGGCCATGAAGTGCGCGTCGGCGTAGTGCTGAAAAATGGTGATACCGAATCCGTGGGTGGCATCGTCATCATGATGCGTGGCGGCAACGCCAAGGAAGTAGTCAGCCGTATCAAAGCGCGGGTAGAAGAAATCAACAGCAAAGGCATGCTGCCGCATGGCTTGCAGATCGTGCCTTATTATGATCGTAGCGAACTGGTGGATGCGGCACTACATACTGTTACCAAAGTGCTGATTGAAGGCATTATTCTGGTGATTGTGATTCTGTTCCTGTTTCTGGGCGATGTGCGTTCCAGCCTGATTGTGGTCGGCACACTGGTGCTGACGCCGCTGATTACCTTTATGGTGATGAATCATTATGAGATTTCTGCCAACCTGATGTCGCTGGGTGGTCTGGCGATTGCCATTGGCTTGATGGTCGATGGATCAGTCGTGGTGGTTGAAAATACGTTTCACCACCTGGGGCACCGTAAAGACGAAAGCCGGATTCGCGTGGCACTGGAAGCTGCCACGGAAGTGGCGACACCCGTCTTGTTTGGCGTAGGCATTATTATCCTGGTGTTCTTGCCATTGATGACACTGGAAGGCATGGAAGGCAAAATGTTTGCGCCTCTGGCCTACACCATTGCCATTGCCCTGTTTGTGTCGCTGATCTTGTCGCTGACCCTGACGCCAGCGCTGTGCTCCTATGTGTTAAAAGGCGGGAGCGGTGAAGATACCAAGCTGATACAGACGATCAAGCAACCCTATTTATCCGCTCTGAACTGGGTACTCAATAACGAGAAAAAAACCATTACTTTCTCGGCGCTTTTATTTATTGGCACCATTGCGCTATTCCCGTTTTTGGGGACTTCTTTTATCCCAGAAATGAAAGAAGGCTCGATTGTGCCGGGCATTAACCGTGTCCCTAATATTTCGCTCGAAGAATCCATGAAAATGGAAAACAAGGCGATGAAACTGATCATGGAGCAAGTGCCGGGCGTCAAGTCTGCCATCTCCGGCCTCGGCCGTGGTGAAAGTCCGGCCGACGCGCAGGCTCAAAACGAGTCCACCCCCATTATCAGCCTGAAACCGCGTGATGAATGGCCGGAAGGCTGGACACAGGATGATATTGCGGAAAAAATGCGACAAGTGCTTGAGAAGTACATCCCGGGCGTGCAAATCATCATGGCGCAGCCTATTTCTGACCGCGTGGATGAGTTGCTGACTGGGGTACGGGCCGATGTTGCCGTCAAGATCTTCGGTGAAGATCTGGATATGCTGAAACAAAAAGCGGACGAAATTGCCAAGATTGCCGGCACAGTCAAAGGCGCGACAGAAATCAAGGTAGAAAAAGTCTCCGGGCAACAATACCTGAATATTACGATTGACCGTCAGGCGATTGCCCGTCATGGCATCAACACTGCCGATGTGCATGACATCGTTGAAACAGCCATAGGCGGCAAAATCGCCACCGAGATTTTTGAGGGACAACGCAGATTTTCAGCCGCAGTACGCTATCCAGAATCTTTCCGTAATAATGAAGAAGCCATCCGCAACATTATGTTGACCTCCCCTAACGGCTCGCGCGTGGCGCTGGACGATGTGGCCGATATTGAAGTGAAAGATGGCCCGGCGCAGATCAGCCGTGAACTGGCCAAACGCCGTATTGTCATCGGGGTGAACGTGAAAGACCGTGACCTGGGTGGTTTTGTGGCGGAGCTGCAACAAGTGCTGGATCAGCGCCTGCAATTGCCCGATGGTTACTACCTTGAGTATGGTGGCCAGTTCCAGAACATGGAGCGGGCCATGGGTCACCTGATGATTATTATCCCAGTTACCATTGCGGCGATTTTCTTCTTGCTGTTCTTGCTGTTCCAGTCGATACGCTTTGCCACCATGATAATTCTGGTGCTGCCATTCGCCTCGATTGGCGGCGTGATTGCCTTGTTTGTCACCGGCGAATATTTATCAGTCCCGGCCTCTGTCGGCTTTATTGCCCTGTGGGGGATTGCAGTGCTCAATGCCGTGGTGCTGGTGTCTTATATCCGCACCTTGCGTGATGAAGGCCTGAGTCAACTGGAGGCGATTCGCAAGGGCTGCGCGCAGCGGTTCCGACCAGTCATGATGACGGCCACGGTGGCCATGCTAGGCTTGGTGCCGTTTCTGTTTGCCACCGGCCCAGGCTCAGAAGTACAGCGGCCATTGGCGATCGTGGTCATTGGTGGCTTGATCACTTCAACCTTGTTGACACTGATTGTGGTGCCAACCTTGTACCGTAAGTTTGAAGAAAGCAAAATAGAGGCATAATCCATGCCGAAACAAGCGACGTAAAAATATTCAGGGTGACTGTTTATGAAAGAAATCAAAGCGGTTGTACAACCAGCGAGATTACCTAAAATCCGCTCGGCCTTGCGCAATATCAAAGGCTTCCCCGGCATGTCCGTCCACAAAATGGAAGGCTGCGGTCCACACCTGCAAAAACCAAGTGCAGGGGTACGTGAGGAGCTCACCGATTACAGCCCTAAAGTCTATCTGTATATGGTGGTGCCGGATGACCTGGTAGAGGGTATCTTGCAAACCATCGTCGAGGTGGCCCATACCGGCAATGTGGGAGATGGCATTGTCTGGGTGACGCCCGTGGAACGCATGATCAGGCTCTCAGAGCAAATCATGGTGCTAGACTAGTGGTCGTGTGGCACTAAGTTAGGCGGACTGGACTGGCGCGCCTTACAAGTCGCGCCAGTCCAGTCCCTCAGCCTGATGGGCAATGCCTATCCAGTCACTGGCACAATGCAAGACTTCACTCAACGCCTGCCTGGCCAAGGCAGGCGTATTATTTTTCTCGCTTAAATGCGCAGCAACCAGATGCTTGAGGCGGCGGTTGTCCAGCTGACTCAGTAGTTGGGCACTGGATTGATTGTCCAGATGCCCCAACCAGCCACCTACCCGCTTTTTCAGCGAGTGTGCATAAGGCCCGGTGCGCAACATCTCCAGATCATGATTGCACTCAAGCAGCAAGCCATCACACGCCTGTAGCATGGCCACGATATGCGGGGTCACACTGCCAACATCTGTAAGCACCCCCAGCTTGTGCGCGCCATCCGTAAACACAAATTGTGCGGGTTCGCGGGCATCATGTGGCACAGGATAGGGATGGACCTCTATGTCTTGCAGGGCAAATGACGTATGAGCATCAATCAGCTTTACCGTCACCGCCTGGCTAGGCAAATAGCGCTCGCACATGCGGTAGGTGCCATGCGTGAGCCAGACTGGGATCTGGTAGCGTGCAGCCAGTTTAAACGCGCCTCGCGCATGATCGTCGTGCTCATGCGTCACCAGGATGCCAGTCAGTTGCTCAGGGGCTAACTGCAAGCGCGCCAGACGCTGCACGGTATCCTTGACACTAAAACCGCAGTCAAGCAAAAGCCGGGTTTCCCCGGCTTCTACCAGCGTGGCATTGCCTGCGCTGCCACTGCCCAATGATGCAAATCGCACGCGCGGACCCGCTTATTTCAATTGATCATACAACAGCGAAATAATGCGGTTTGCCGTAGTGGAGGTATTGCGTTTGTTGTCAGGCGTCAACACATACACATCGGTGGTGTCATCGGCATTTTCCAGCACCTGGATATGGTATTGCTTGCTCGACTTGTCACCATCGGACGTGCCTTTCCAGAATTTGCTTTTATCACCGGCTTTAACCTCGGTCGGTGCATTACTCTTCTCGTCATCGTCACTGCTCCAGAATTTCAAGCGCTCCAGCAAGCCTTTTTTCTGCTTGATCGGGTCCTCAGCATCCGTATCCGCATAACGCACATAGAAAATACCTTCAGAGCGGTTTTTATCCTCGGTCACAAAACCAATACGGTCCAGCGCCAGGCCCACACGGCGCCATGCACGGTCAAACGGCTCATTAAGTTTGAGCGTCACGCTCTGGTCTGGCTCTTTCACCACATCGGCGCGCTTGTCCGAAACCGCCTGCGTCATGACCTGATCGGCTTTCTGCTCATCCAGACCAAGCTTGACCATCATCCGGCGCAACAACTCCGCATCCAGATCAGCATCAAACTCTTTCCCTGCATTATTTTTGTTATCCGCCGCATTCGGACGATAACCGGTATCAATCACCCCTAACTGAGTGGTGACGTAGTTTTTGCCATCATCTGGCGCACCGGCAACGGTACGGTGCGTCATATAAATTTCAGTGGTCCCCTCTTTTTCGCCACGCTCCAAACGGGTACGGAACTTACGTCTGTCAGCAAAGCCGGAGAGCTTATCCAGCCAGGCATCAAACTTTTCGTCATACCCACGGTTGTCTTCTTTAGGCTTGATGGCATCCGACTGCAACCACTCTGTCTCGATCACCCCAAGTTCAGGATTCTCGACACGGACGGCAAAGCCTTGATCAAGCCAGAAATCACGCACCAGCGGCCAGATTTTTTCCGGTGGCGCATTCACCACCAGCCAGCGCTGGGAACCCGCTTTGACCATACGCACATTTTTCATGTCAGCCAGCACGGGCTGCGGACCATTCTGCTCTTGCGCTTCCTGGTTTTGGCTATAAGCCGAATAGCTGGTGGCGCCTGGTACATTGTAGGTGCTGCTGGTGCGGACCGACGTCAGGTCAGGCGGCACTTCAAGTGGCTTGGAACGACTGGCCCCCTTGTAGTCCGAACTGTTGTTCATAAACGGGATAGAATCGCAGGCGGCCAACACAGTCACCAGACTGAACAGCACTGCGCGTTGTAACCATACATGACTCATGTGTTTCACTAGCCTTATCCTAAATTAGTCTTTGCACGCTCAAACAGCGGCGATTTCTGCCTGCTGCATGGCGTGACGCAATACTTCATGATACTGGCCCGACAAATTGACCAGCGGCAGACGGATCCCGGTACCGATCAAGCCCATTTGTTGCAATACCCATTTCACGGGGATAGGGTTGGCCTCAACAAACAGTTTCTGGTGCAGGGCAAACAGTTTGGCATTGGCCGCCTTGGCGGCAACCAGGTTGCCACTCAAGGCCTGCACGCACATTTCGTGCATCAGTTTCGGTGCCACATTCGCCGTCACGGAAATAACCCCTTTGCCACCCAGCAACATCAGCGCCAGTGCTGAGGCATCATCGCCACTGTAGACCGCAAAATCTGATGGCGCGCGCAGCAGCAAATCAGTGCCCCGCTCAATGCCCCCTGTCGCATCTTTGATGCCGACGATGTTGCGTAGCTGTGCCAGGCGCAACACAGTGTCATTGCTCAGGTCGCACCCGGTGCGGCCAGGCACATTGTATAAAATTTGCGGGATATCGACGGCTTCAGCCACTGCTTTAAAGTGCTGATACAAGCCCTCTTGTGAAGGTTTGTTGTAATAAGGCGCGACCAGCAGGCAGGCATCCGCACCCAAACTTTTGGCTTTAGCAGTTAAAGCAATGGCTTCAGCGGTAGAGTTAGCACCAGTACCGGCAATCACCGGCACCCGCTTGGCGACATAATCCACCGTGGTTTTAATCAGCAGGCAATGCTCGTCTACATCTACGGTGGGCGACTCACCGGTCGTCCCGACAATCACAATGCCGTCCGTACCGGCATCGACATGAAAGTCGATCAGCTTTTTGAGTGCGTCCAGATCCAAACGACCATCTTCAAACATCGGGGTCACAATTGCGACCAAACTGCCCGTCAACATACCTAACGCCATTCAATAATAAAGCCAATATTTTAACTGATTATACGCATGAACGCCAAAGAACCACTTGCAAGGCCTGTGTAACTCCATAATCCTGCCAGCAGCATAGATTTAAACAGTGGGGATACGGCATAAAGTCCTGAGTAACGCACCCTTTCAGTTATAATCAATCCATTCGGATTAACGCTCGTCCAAGCTCCATGCCGCCTTCCGCACAGCCCCCAGCAGACCTCACGCAGACAGGCGTAACCGCGCCAGAGAACCCTGCCAGACTAGAGCCATTGATCAGTCAAATTGACGCCCTGCTGCCACAAACCCAGTGCGGGCAATGTGGATATAACGGCTGCCGACCCTATGCTGGCGCCATTGCTCGCGGCGAGGCAAACATCAACCAGTGCCCGCCTGGCGGCGACGCTGGCATACATGCACTGGCCGCCTTGCTCAACCAACCCTACCAAGCGCTCAATCCCGCACATGGCGTGACCAAAGGCAAACTGGTGGCCGTGATTGATGAAGACGCCTGCATTGGCTGTACGCTGTGTATCAAGGCCTGCCCGGTTGATGCCATCGTCGGCGCCTCCAAGCAAATGCATACGGTGATCGCGCAGGAATGCACCGGCTGTGAATTGTGCCTGCCGCCCTGCCCGGTCGATTGCATCAGCCTGCAAGCCGTGCCGGGGCGGCAGATGGCAATGTCTCCTGCAGAATCCGACCTGGCAAGACGCCGCCATCAACAGCGGCAAAAACGCTTGGCGCTTGAAAATCACGCAACAGCCCACACCTATGCCAAAGACCAGCCCCGGATGGAGACGAGACCGGCCAGCGACACCGCGCAGCCAACCCCGACCGCTACCGAGGCGCTCAAACAGGCGGCAATTGCAGCCGCGCTGGCGCGTATTAAAGCCAGGCAGGCAGGCTAAGCCACCCCAATAGATTGAAATCTTGTGATGAATGCTCAAAAAAGACAGGCCATTTTTGAAAGACTGGCGCAGGCCATTCCCAACCCCACCACAGAACTCGAGCATAGCTCTACCTTCGAGTTGCTCATTGCGGTGATTTTGTCTGCACAAGCGACAGACAAAGGCGTGAACATCGCCACGCGCAAGCTGTTCAAGGTCGCCAATACGCCGGCAACAATCCTGGCACTTGGGGTCGAAGGCCTGGAAAGCTATATCAAAACCATAGGCTTGTATCACGCCAAAGCCCAAAACGTGCTCAAATGTTGCGAGCAATTGCTTAACTTGCATGACGGTGAAGTTCCAGATACCCGAGAAGCGCTCGAAGCCCTGGCCGGGGTTGGCCGCAAAACAGCCAATGTGATCCTGAATACCGCCTTTGGCCAACCCACCATTGCGGTCGATACCCATTTATTCCGCGTCGGCAACCGCACCAAACTGGCCCAGGGTAAGAATGTACTCGAGGTCGAACAGCGTTTTTTGAGCACGACACCTAAAGCCTTTTTAAAAGATGCGCATCATTTGCTGATTCTGCATGGCCGCTATACCTGCACAGCCCGCAACCCTAAATGTGGTGAATGTTGCATCGCCGATTTATGTGAATTTCACGACAAACAGATACAGCCGGTTGCCCCAACGGCAGGAGTTTAGCCATGGCCTTGTTTAATCCCAGCCGCGATGAAGTGAGGCAGTTTTTCTTTGATGCCTGGGCAAAATTCAAACAGCAACAAGCCTTGACCGAGCTGGAGAAAATGGCCGTGGGCATCATGCATATGCATCCCGAATACCACGACATCCTGGACCAGCCAGCCCATTACCTGCAACAGGCTTACTATCCTGAAATGGGAGAAACCAATCCGTTTTTGCATATGAGTTTGCACCTGTCCATCCAGGAACAAATCAGCATCAACCAGCCGATCGGCATTACGCAAGCCTACGGCAAACTGTGTACACGCTTTCAGGAAGAGCACGCCGCCCAACATGCCTTGCTCGAATGCCTGGCAGAAACCATCTGGCTGGCGCAGCGCAATCAAACCGGTCTCGATGCCGCGCATTATTTGCAATTGATCGAACAACGCGCAGACATGCCCCCCAGTCAATAAGGCCTGGTATGCGCGTATGCTGGAAGATAAGTTGAATCACTTATTAAAGCACAAGGCGATTTATGCGAGCATGACAAGATCACCGACTCCCCTCTCTAGCTTGCTATGAAACTACTTTCAGTCAATGCGGCCTTGCCGCAAACCGTTCACATCAACGGCAAACCCGTCCTCACTGGCATTTATAAAACACCCCTGACAGGCCAGGTTGCCGTGCAAACGCTGGGTCTGGCGGGCGATGGTCAGGCCGATTTGACCGTGCATGGCGGCGAACACCAGGCCTTGTATGCCTACCCGATTGAGCATTATGCGCATTGGCAAAACCGCTGGCAAAAAAGTACACTCGCGTATGGCACTTTTGGCGAAAACCTCACCGTACAAGGATTGCTCGAAAGTGACGTCTGTATCGGCGATATCCTGCAAATCGGCGATGTGGTGCAGGTACAAGTGACCATGCCGCGCATTCCGTGCTTTAAATTCGGCCACAAAGTGGGCAAGCCCGACATGCTTGATGAGTTCTTGCGTAGCGGCTACAGCGGTTTTTACTTGCGTGTGCTGCAAGTCGGCCTCATTCAAGCCGGTGACGACATCCAGATTTTGCAGCGCGACGTGCACGGCATCAGCATACGCACCGCATTAGGACTGCAAAAACTCGGGGAAGGAGACCAGAAGCTTCTGCAAAAAGCCTTGCAGGTAAGTACGCTGGCGCCATTGCTACGCAAAGTCTATTCTGAACGACTGTCGCAACTGGGATAGTTTGTGTCACACCCATGGGAGCTTACGTCACTCTCCTGCAAACGCTATTCCACCGCCCTTGAATCTATGATTCAATAGCCGCCATGAAACCAAATCCGCATGACTGGCTCAATGAACATGGCGACTATCTTTACCGTTTTGCCCTCGCCCGCTTGCGCGACAGTCATCAAGCTGAAGATGTCGTGCAGGAAACCTTGCTTGCAGCCATCAAAAATCCAAACTTTGCCGAACACTCCAGCCCACGCACCTGGCTGACCGGCATCCTCAAGCATAAAATCATAGACTGTCTGCGCAAACAACTGCGTGAAGTGCCCGCCTCGGAACTCATGAGCGAAGAAGATGCCAATATGGATGAGTTTTTTGATGAAACCGGGCACTGGGCAGAAAAACCGCAGGCGTGGGATATGCCACAGCAAGCCTTGCAACAAAGCCAGTTCCTGACCATCTTGCAACAATGCATGGAGCGGCTGCCACAAAAACTGGCGGCGATTTTCACCATGCGCGAAGTCGATGACATGGAGAATGAAGAAATTTGTAAGGTACTGGAGATCAGTGCGACCAATGCTTGGGTCATGCTATACCGCGCCCGCATGGGTCTGCGAAAATGTCTTGAGATGAACTGGTAACCATAGGTAGCACAGAAAATAAATGTTGAGTTGCAAACAAACCAGCCTGCTGGTCTCGCAATCACTGGACCGTCCACTCAACTGGCGTGAGCGGTGGGCGGTGAGAGTGCATTTGCTCATTTGCGTCTATTGCAGGCGCTTTAAACAGCAACTGCTGTGGATTCGCCGTCACCTCGCCAGTTGGCAGCAACAGGCGGCGGACGATCAGTCACTGACGCTTTCTGCACCAGCCAAGGAACGAATCACACAACAACTGGACAAGTTTTACTGATGTCCGCTTTTCAATCTGAGGAAGAAGGAAAAAATCATGAAAAAGCAAAATGTGGCATTAATGACAGGTGCAGTGGCCTTGTCAATTGCAGCGGTCAGCGCGCATGCCGCCAGCAATCCGTTTGAAATCAAAGCGCTCGCGCAAGGATACCAGGTGGCAGAAGCCACAGACAGCAAAGCCAAGGAAGGCAAATGTGCGAGCGGCCAATGTGGGGCACACAAGAAAAAGATGAAAGAAGGCAGCTGCTCTGCCGAGAAAATGAAAGAGGGTTCTTGCCACCACCATAAAAGCAAAGAGGGCAGCTGTTCAGCAGAAAAAATGAAGGAGGGTGGCTGCTCTGCCGAGAAAATGAAAGAAGGTGCCTGTCACGCCAGCAAATCCTGAGGGACCCTAGCGCCATGGCGTTACGCTCAGAGATTCAGGGTGCGGGCTTGGGGCTCAAGCGTGAGCTGATTCCCCAACTGATGCGTCAACATGGGGAGCCACAGCTCAGCGCGCTGCAGTTTTTGGAGATTGCCCCGGAAAACTGGTTACAGGCTGGCGGCAAATACGCGGCGGAACTAGACTGGTTTGTGCAACGCTATCCCATGGTGTGTCATGGCTTGTGTTTATCGTTGGGCGGTCCAGACCCGCTGAACATCGCTTTTCTCAAACAGCTTAAGCAGTTTCTGAAAGACTTCGAGATTCCGCTCTATACCGAGCACCTGAGTTATTGCAGCGACCTGAGCAATGGCTATATTTATGATTTACTGCCTATCCCCTTCACGCAAGAGGCGGTGAAATATGTGGCGCAACGCATCCGGCAAACGCAGGATATTCTGGAGCAGCGCATCGCCGTTGAAAATACCTCGTTTTATGTGGCGGCACCGATGTCAGACATGGATGAAGTCAGCTTTATCAATGCCGTATTGACCGAGGCGGATTGCGACCTGCATCTGGATATCAACAATGTGTATGTCAACAGCGTCAACTTTCAGTTTGACCCTTATGCCTTTTTGGACCAGATTCCGGCCGAGCGTGTGGTATACGGGCACTTGGCCGGGCATTGGCAAGCGCAACCTGACTTACTGGTAGACACGCATGGCGAAGCGGTCATTGAGCCGGTCTGGCAATTGCTCAACCATGCCTATCGCAACTTGGCAATCTTCCCGACGCTGCTGGAGCGGGATAGCAATATTCCGGCACTCAACGAAGTCATGCTTGAAGTGAAGCGGATTGCGCAATCACAGCAATCACAATTGCTGACCGACGCAAACATGCTGCCAGAGGTGGCCTGATGCCCGCCTTTCAGGATTACCAGGCCGAATTTACCGCCCATTTGCGTCAGCCAGCGCAGCATGCCCCTCCGCATGGGGTAGACCGCAAACGCATGCGCATTTACACGGAGATCGTCTTTAACCAGTTTTTGACTAGCCTGCAAGCCTGCTTTCCGGTGCTCAGATCCATTCTGGGTAAGCGCGTCTTTCAACGCCTGGCACGGCAGTGCTTCTCCGGGCAAACATTTGCCAATCCCTTGTTTCAGGATATTCCCGCCAGATTTGTCGATTTTTTAAGCACCCATCAAGCCGCTGACCTGCCCCCATACACGACTGAATTGGCCCATTATGAATGGATAGAACTGGCGCTTAGCCGCGAGCTGGCAGAAGCACCATTGCGAGCGGCCGCGCAAACAGCGTTGGTACCTGGACTCACCCATCGCGTCAGCCTGACCGCCGTGCATCGCCTGCTGCATTATGCTTTTCCGGTGCATCAACTGTCGCGCAAGCAACGACATCTCCCTGCCGCTGACACTTACCTGCTCGTGTATCGTACGCCAGATTTTCAGATACGCTTTATCCAACTCAACGTGATCACCTACCAATTGTTACAACAGATACATCTGCATCCGGCCACTACAGAACAACATTTGCTAGAATTGTCCCAACATCTGCCAGATCTGCCGCGCGAGACTTTGCTTCAATTTGGAATAGAGACCTTGCAGACCCTGGCCGCGGCGCAAGCGATCGACGTTACCCCAGCGCAGGACTAATACGCACCGGGCTCATTAATCCACGTAAACAATTACCCTTAAAGTATAAATATCGTTAATATTTATCGTGAAAATAACTTTTTTGTCTAAAATAAACCCAGTTCGGGATTTTTTCCCGACATTCGCCACCTCATAACAGGTGGACATTCAGGGAAGCTGATACAATAAAAAAATAAATATTTACATTAAATTAACCATGCAAAATACTCTTGCCAAAGAAGCTTTAAAACAATTTCGGATTATTTTTGGAACCGTGAGGCAACACTTCAGGGAGATTGAAGTGTCGTGTGGCATTTCAGGCTCGCAATTGTGGTTATTACACGAAATCGCCACGCACCCAGAATTAGGTGTTTCTCGTCTGGCTGAAAATCTGGCCATCCATCAATCCACCTGTAGCTTGCTGGTCGAAAAACTGGTCAAAAAACAATTGGTGCAAAAACAGCGTCAAAGCGAAGACCAACGCAAAGTCGGCCTGATTGTGACTGATGCTGGGCACGCGGTGCTCGCCAAGGCACCGAAACCAGTAGATGGCATTCTGCCGCAAGTCTTGCACACACTGGATATCGAAGCTTTAAAAGAGTTAAATGCCTCGTTGAACATGGTCATTACCAAGTTGGACGCACAATCCAAAGCGCTCGCAGATCAGCCACTGGGTGATATGTAAAATAATCACTTTATTTGAGATTGAGAATGACTGTTTGCGTCACAAATCATTCACCAGGCTTCAGCTAAATCAGCCCTCAATCAGCTCAAAACAACGCACACAAATAAAAAAGTCGGCAACTGCCGACTTTTTTATTTGTGTCTTGAATCCTGCAAAAGTGAGTTATTCGCCAAATACTGCCGCCTCACGTGCCGCTGCCGTTTTGATGACTTCGGCTTTGGCCGCATTATCCAGATCCCACCATTGGCGGATTTCCTCTAGCGTTCTAAAGCAGCCCTGGCAAAAACCACTCACTTCGTCCATGCTGCACACCCCGACACATGGTGAGGCAATTTCCTGTTCTGACATGCTGATTTCCTTTCAAACTTACCCTAGCTCAAAGCACCGTGGCAATTTTTATATTTTTTACCAGAGCCACATGGGCAAGGGTCATTACGCCCGACACGTACGCCTTCAGGCACATTCAAAGATTCAGCGGCGCTTGCATCTGTGGTAGCCAATGCAGAGTCGTAATCCGTGTGTTGATACTGCACATTTGCCACCTCGGCGGCGCGCATGGCTTCTTCTGCGCGGCGCTCTTCAGCTTCAAGCTCTTCGCGGGAACGAATCTGCACCTGCATGGTGATCTTGGTGACTTCACTTTTCACCGTATTCAACAGCGACTCAAACAGCTCAAACGCTTCACGCTTGTATTCCTGTTTGGGGTTCTTTTGCGCATAAGAACGCAAATGAATGCCTTGGCGCAGATGATCCAGTGCCGCCAAATGCTCGCGCCAGTGGTTATCCAGGCTTTGCAACATAACTGATCGCTCAAAATTACGCATGTTGTCATTGCCTGCAAGTACCTCCTTGGCACCATACAACTCGTTGGCAGCATTGAGGATACGCTCACGCAAGGTTTCCTCATGCAGGTCAGGGTTGGTTTCCAGCCATTCCGCCACTGGCAAGGTCAAGCCAAGCTCAGCCTGCAAAGCCTGCTCGAGCGCTGGGACTTCCCATTGCTCTTCCACGCTGCCTGGGGGAACGTAAGTATTAAACAAGCTGTTGATGACGTCTTCGCGCATGGCATGAATCGTTTGGCCGACATCAATAGACTCTAGCAACTCATTGCGCTGTTCGTATATCACCTTGCGCTGGTCATTGGAGACATCATCGTATTCCAGCAATTGCTTGCGGATGTCAAAGTTACGGCCTTCTACCTTGCGTTGCGCGTTTTCAATGGCGCGCGTCACCATGGCATGTTCAATCGCTTCACCTTCCGGCATGTTGAGGCGGGTCATAATCGCCGCCACGCGCTCACCGGAGAAAATACGCAACAATGGATCTTCAAGCGACAGATAGAAGCGGCTGGAGCCTGGATCGCCCTGACGACCTGCACGGCCACGCAGCTGGTTATCTACACGGCGAGATTCGTGACGCTCGGTACCGATGATATGCAAACCACCCGCTGCCAGCACGGCATCATGGCGCTGCTGCCACTCGGCTTTGAGCTGGGCAATTTTGCCGGCTTTTTCTGCCTCAGACAGTTTTTCATCCTGCTGGATAGCATGAATTTCATTTTCCGAATTACCACCGAGCACAATATCGGTACCGCGGCCAGCCATGTTAGTGGCAATGGTAATCACGCCTGGACGACCGGCCTCTGCCACGATGCTTGCTTCGCGCTCATGCTGTTTGGCATTCAATACCTGATGTTCAAGCTTGGCCTGAGTCAGGAGCTTGGAAATCAGTTCGGAGTTTTCAATCGAAGTGGTCCCGACCAGCACAGGCTGGCCTTTGGCCTGACACTGTTTGATATCCTCAATGACGGCTTTGTATTTTTCCATCGCCGTGCGGTAGACCTTGTCCATCGCGTCCAGGCGCTGTACCGGTCTGTGGGTTGGAATCACCACGGTTTCCAAGCCATAAATCTGGTTAAACTCATAGGCCTCGGTATCAGCCGTCCCGGTCATGCCGCTCAGCTTTTGATACATGCGGAAATAGTTCTGGAACGTGATCGAAGCCAGGGTCTGGTTTTCTTTCTGGATGGTCACGCCTTCTTTGGCTTCGACTGCCTGATGCAGGCCATCAGACCAGCGGCGGCCCGGCATCATGCGGCCAGAAAACTCATCGACGATGACGATCTCGCCGTTACGCACGACATAATGCTGATCCCGATGATAGAGATTTTGTGCGCGCAAGGAGGCATACAAATGATGCACCAGCGTAATATTCGCCGGTTCATACAGGCTTGAACCCGCCGTCAGCAAGCCGGTTTGTTCCAGCAATTGCTCGGCATGCTCATGCCCGGCTTCACTCATGGTCACACTCTGGGCTTTTTCATCTACCCAGAAGTCGCCTTCACCCTCTTCGGCTTGCTGACGCACCAATTGCTTGGCCACTTCATTGATGGCACCATACAAATCCACGCTGTGTTCCGCCTGGCCGGAAATAATCAAGGGCGTACGCGCTTCATCAATCAGGATAGAGTCCACCTCATCCACCAGCGCATAATGCAAAGGACGCTGTACGCGCTCCTCTTTGCTAAACACCATGTTGTCGCGCAGGTAATCAAAGCCGAACTCGTTATTGGTCCCGTAGGTAATGTCTGCCGCATAGGCCAGCTGCTTGGCATCATGCGTCATTTGAGACAGGTTAATGCCTACGCTCAGACCCAGGAAGTTATACAGTTTGCCCATCCATTCGGCGTCACGCTTGGCCAGATAGTCGTTAACCGTCACCACATGTACGCCTTTACCGGTCAAGGCATTCAGATAAGTCGGCAAGGTCGCCACCAGGGTTTTACCTTCACCGGTACGCATTTCGGCAATTTTGCCTGCGTTGAGCACCATGCCACCGATCAGCTGTACGTCGAAGTGACGCATTCCCAACACGCGCTTGCCGCCCTCACGCACAACCGCAAAAGCCTCTGGCAACAGCTTTTCCAGGCTCTCGCCGCCAGCATAACGCTGCTTGAACTCCTCAGTTTTGGCCCGCAACTGCTCATCCGAGAGTGCGGCAATTTCTGACTCTAATGCATTGATTTGTTTGACGATTTGCTGGTACTGCTTGACGAGCCGATCATTGCGGCTACCAAATACTTTTTTAAACAACGAGGCTAACATGAGTCACACCGATTTCCGCTGACGCGGTGTTAATTGAAATAAACAGAGATTGTATAAGATATAGAGGGCGATTGTCTCAATTATTGTATTGCCTGACTGGGTCAGGAATGATTTTTGAGATACTCACGCGGGTCCAGCGGGTTGCCATTGAGACGAATTTCATAATGCAAATGCGGCCCGGTTGAGCGTCCGGTACTGCCAATTAAGGCAATCTTTTGACCTTTGGTGACACGGTCTCCCGGGTTCACCAATAGCTTTGAATTGTGGGCATAACGTGTCTCTAGACCCGCGCCGTGGTCAATCTTGAGCAAATTGCCATAGTCTGCGGTTTGTACCGCGGTGGTCACAATACCGTCTGCAGCTGCATACACCGGCGTCCCCACCGAGGCTGGGAAATCCAGGCCTTCGTGGAAAGCGCGATGGCCACTCATGGGATCAATCCGCCAGCCATAACTGGACGAACTATACGCGGCTTCCACCGGACTACTATTAGGCAGCATTTCGCGCAATACGCTCTTTTGCAACAACTTGGCCTCAAGCTTGCCCTGATACTCATCACGCAAATCGAGGTCTGCAGACATTTGCTCGATGGTTGCTTTCAGGTCTTCCTCACTCAGCGGAGAATCTTTTACCAGCGGCCCCCCGCGGCCCATCATGTCGTTGACCGGCGTTCTTTCATTAATCGGCTCGGCAGTCGATTTGACGCCTGCCAATTTGGACAAGCGCTGATTTTGCGCATCCAGCCGCAAAATACGCGCCTGCAATTCGCCAATTTGCTTGGCATAAGCATCGAGGTGATTTTGGGTAGACAACATGGCACCGCGCAAGTGAGGCGGCAACATGGCTTTGACCCCTTGTGATTTAATGACCTGCTGCGGTGTGATAAACAACAGCGTCAACACGATAGGCACCAAAATCAGCGCCAGCACCAAGCCGACACTTTCAAACACGCCCAATGTTTTGGGCTTGGCCATTTTTTCTGAAACAATAATGATATTAATCATGCTACGAACTCTCGCGATGCACCCGCCGCATGCCGACTAAACATGCATGACAGCGATGTGGTGTACAATATTCAAGCATTCTGTGGACAACCGGCCATGTTCAAAATCAACCAGATTTTCAAACATCATCAAGCGCTCAAACCGCTACTACAAGAAGCGGATGACCGTCAGCAATTACAACAATGCTGGTCTGCAGTTGCCCCGGAATTTTCCAGGCTTTCGCATGTGCTAGCCCTACAAGAGGGGGCGCTAACGATTGCAGTGCAATCAGGCGCTGTGGCCAGCAGAATCAGGCTAATGGAAGCCCAATTACTGCGAAAAATCCAGGAATTTAGTCAAAACTCCCGGAAAATCAAGGCTTTAAACCTTAACGCAATTAAGGTCAAAGTGCAAGTAAAATCTCGCCCGCCTAGCAAAACCAAACGCATCAAATCCCCGTCCAAGCACGCCTTAACGGCACTCGAACGTTGCGCCAAACAAATCGACAATCCTGCGCTGGAAGCGGCCCTGCTTGAGTTTGTCGACCACCAGCGTCAAGACTGAGCTAGCCTCACCTGCTAGCCGGGAACCCGGCCATCTCTGCAGTCAGAGTACGTAGGCTCCGCTATTGCACGCTATTGTAGGTGCACACTAATAGTGCAATAATGCCCCAACCTGTTACATTCCATTAACAAATCTGGCAACAGGGTGGTGAGCAGTCATTATCTTCAACGCAGTTTCATCAGGAACAGGAGAAGTCATGTCAGTTGCACTAATGTTAGCGCTTGGTGCCGCCGTTCTGGCGGTAGTGTATGGCGTCGTAATGAGTCAATGGATTTCAGGGTTGCCCGCGGGGAACGCCCGCATGCAAGAAATTGCCGGCGCCATTCAACAAGGGGCTGCTGCCTATCTCTCCCGACAATACAAAACGATTGCCCTGGTTGGGGTTGTTTTGACGATCTTGATCGGTATTTTTCTAAACCCGCAAACTGCCATCGGTTTTGTGATTGGCGCGGTTCTCTCCGGTGCCTGCGGATTTATAGGCATGAACGTCTCGGTGAAAGCAAACGTACGGACCGCCCAAGCCGCGACGCATGGCATAGGGGCGGCTCTGGATGTCGCGTTTAAAGGCGGCGCAATCACTGGCATGCTCGTCGTTGGCCTGGGACTGTTAGGGGTGGCAGGGTTTTATATCTACCTGGGTGCTGAGCAGGCGACTGATCTGAACCCACTGATTGGCCTGGCTTTTGGTTCCTCGTTGATCTCTATCTTTGCGCGCTTGGGCGGTGGCATTTTCACCAAGGGGGCCGATGTCGGGGCCGACCTGGTAGGTAAGGTAGAAGCGGGTATTCCTGAAGATGACCCCCGCAACCCGGCTGTGATTGCGGACAATGTCGGCGACAATGTGGGTGACTGCGCAGGCATGGCGGCTGACCTGTTTGAAACTTATGCGGTGACCCTGATTGCCACCATGGTACTGGGGGGACTGATGGCAACAGAAGCAGGTGCCAATGGCATCATTTACCCCTTGCTGCTAGGTGCGGTTTCCATCGTCGCCTCAATTATTGGCTGCTTTTTTGTCAAAGCCTCGCCCGATATGAAGAATGTGATGCCCGCGCTATATAAAGGCCTGGCGGTCGCTGGCGTCCTCTCGCTAATTGCGTTTTACTTTGTCACGCAATATGTATTTCCGCAAGGCTATACCCATGGTGAAGTCACGGTGTCCAGCCTGGCCCTGTTTGGCGCCTGTGCGGTAGGGCTGGGACTGACCGCGGCACTGGTATGGATTACCGAATACTACACTGGGACCGATTACGCGCCGGTCAAACACGTGGCGCAAGCCTCTACCACCGGCCATGCCACCAATATTATTGCCGGGATAGGCGTCTCGATGAAGTCCACCGCCCTGCCTGTACTCTCGGTGTGTCTTGCGATTTATGTCGCTTTTCACTTGGCAGGACTGTATGGGGTAGCCATTGCCGCCATGGCCATGCTCAGTATGGCAGGCATTGTCGTGGCTTTGGATGCTTACGGCCCGATCACCGATAACGCAGGCGGGATTGCCGAAATGGCTGAATTACCTAGCAGTGTCCGCGAGGTGACTGACCCGCTGGATGCTGTAGGCAACACCACCAAAGCGGTCACCAAAGGCTATGCCATTGGCTCCGCAGGCCTGGCAGCGTTGGTCCTGTTTGCAGACTACACACACAAGCTTGAAAGCGCCGGCATCACTGCCAGCTTTGATTTGAGCGACCCCAAAGTCATCATAGGATTGTTTATCGGCGGCTTGATTCCATATCTGTTTGCCGCCATGGCCATGGAAGCGGTAGGTCGTGCCGCAGGCAGTGTGGTTGAAGAAGTCCGCCGCCAGTTTCGCGAAATCAAAGGCATTATGGAGGGCACAGCCAAACCTGAATACGGCAAAGCCGTGGATATGCTGACCAGCGCAGCCATCAAGGAAATGATGTTGCCCTCCCTGCTGCCGGTGGCCGCACCGATTGTGGTCGGACTGGTTCTGGGGCCGGTCGCACTGGGTGGTTTGTTGATGGGCACCATCGTGACCGGCTTATTTGTCGCGATCTCGATGTGTACTGGTGGTGGCGCCTGGGATAACGCCAAAAAATACATTGAGGATGGCCATTATGGCGGCAAAGGGTCTGATGCTCACAAGGCGGCCGTGACAGGCGATACGGTTGGCGACCCTTACAAGGATACGGCTGGCCCAGCTGTGAACCCACTGATCAAGATCATCAATATTGTGGCGCTGCTGATCGTGCCCTTATTACATTGACCTTGGATTTTAAGCGTTCATAAAGCAAAAAGCCGGGCGAACGACCCGGCTTTGTTGTGCGCGTTGCAACAAATTAGAACGCTGGCTTCACTTCGGCCTTGTTGTAACGGGCAACCCCATCCACGATTTCCTTGTGGGCATCTTCAATCCCCACCCAACCTTCAATTTTCACCCACTTACCCTTGTCCAGATCTTTGTAGTGCTCAAAGAAGTGCGCAATCATATCCAGGCGCCAAGGCGATACATCGGTCAATGTTTTTTGATAAGCATAGAGGCCGCAGACTTTCTCAACCGGCACCGCCAGCACTTTGGCATCACCACCCGCTTCGTCCGTCATTTTCAGCATGCCCAATGCACGGCAACGCACGACCACACCTGGCAACAAAGGCACTGGCGTAATCACCAGCACATCCACCGGGTCTCCATCATCGCCCAGGGTATGTGGAATGTAACCATAGTTACATGGATACTGCATGGAGGTGCCCATAAAGCGATCGACGAACAGCGCACCGCTTTCTTTATCTACTTCATATTTCACTGGATCACCATTGGCTGGGATCTCGATAATGACGTTAAAGTCGTGGGGCAAATCTTTGCCGCTAGGCACCAAATTCAAAGACATGTTTTTAAACCTATCCCTATAAAAAAATCGCCATTATAGGCGATTAATATGAACATTTGCTGGCAAACAACACTATTTTTGATCCTGCTCAGCCGCGATCGCATCGCGGCATGCCTGCCTGATCGTCACAGGAATCAGCTTGAGCGCGAGATACAGTAACAGCGGAATAATCACCAACTCATCAAGCTGGCCAATTAGCGGAATAAAGTCGGGGATCAGATCAAACGGCAACACCAGATACGCCAAGGCTAGCCATAATAACGCTTTGGCTAACCAGGGCGTTTGCGGATGTGCAAGCAATGCGCGATAAAACAAGACCTCTTATTTAAAGCGTTGACCCAGCGTCACCAGTTGTGCACGAAACCCCATCGCCATTGACCGATTCAGTGGTCAATCCACCTGCAGGGTGCGACCGGTGAGTTTGGCAAATGCCTCCATGTACTTGTCCGAGGTGCGTTGAGCCACGTCAGCTGGTAATTCCGGGCCTGGCGGCGTCTTGTCCCAACCACAACTTTCCAGCCAGTCACGCACATACTGTTTATCGTAGCTGGGCGGGTTGCTGCCTACCTGATACTGGTCTGCAGGCCAAAAGCGTGAAGAATCAGGCGTCAATACCTCGTCCATCACATGCAATACCCCTTGCGCATCCACACCAAATTCAAACTTGGTGTCGGCAATGATGATGCCTTTGGTACGCGCATACTCGGCCGCACGCGTATATAGCGCAATTGCCGCCTGCTCGACCTGGGCGGTGAGCGCTTTACCAATCAGGGCTTCCACCTGGGCAATGCTAATATTCTCGTCATGCTCGCCTACCGCCGCCTTGCTCGAAGGGGTAAACAAAGGTTGTGGCAACTGCTGCGCCAGTTGCAGGCCTGCTGGCAGCGGAATATCACATACCGTGCCCTTGGCCTGATACTCTTTCCAGCCGCTGCCCACCAGATACCCGCGCACAATCGCTTCCAATGGCAAGGCTTTGAGTTTTTTGACCACCACGGCACGGCCTTTGACCTGAGCCACTTCATCCGGCGCGACTACAGATTCCGGCGCGATCCCGGTCAAGTGGTTAGGCACCACATTCTGCAATTGCTCAAACCAGAAGTTAGCCATTTGCGTCAGCATCGCGCCCTTGTGTTGAATCCCCGTGGGCAAAATCACATCAAAAGCACTCAAGCGATCTGTACTGACCAGCAGCATGGTCTGCGCGTCGATATCGTAGATATCACGCACCTTCCCCTGGTGCAGTTTTTTCAGACTCTTGATAGAAGTTTCGAGCAATGGCGCTGACATAATCGTGATCACAAAAGTAAAAACCGCATTATAAATGCGCCACGCCCTTGCAGGCGAATAAATTGTCCGGTAACGACATCAGCCCGCAAATGGACGCCGTCTCGCTAAGCGGCCACCTCTTCAATCTCGACTGGATCAGGTAAGTTGGTCATGCACAGCTTGGCATAGCCCACATAGCGCGTCAGACGCAGCAAATTGCAGGTATAACCATACTCATTGTCGTACCAGGCTACCAGCTTCACAAAAGAGGGGTCCAGCATAATGCCAGCCGATGCATCAAACACGCTGGCAGCTGGGTAGCCTCTGAAATCACTGGAAACCACGGCCTCATCGGTATACCCCAGCACGCCCTTCAAATCTCGCTCTGCGGCGTACTTCATCACGGCGCAGATGTCTTCATAAGTGGTTTTTTGCTGCAACTCGACCGTCAGGTCAACCACCGACACATCTGCCGACGGAATACGCATGGCCATGCCGGTTAACTTCTTGTTGAGGGCCGGAATCACTTTACCGACGGCCTTGGCCGCCCCGGTACTCGAAGGAATAATGTTATCAAAGACGCCGCGACCTCCCCGCCAATCCTTGTTCGACGTCCCATCCACCGTTTTTTGAGTCGCCGTGGCCGCATGAATAGTGGTCATCAATCCACGTTTGATGCCAAAATGGTCATGCAACACCTTGGCCATGGGCGCCAGGCCATTGGTGGTGCAAGAGGCGGCAGAAACAATTTCTTCACCGCGATAATGGTAATGATTGACGCCATAGACATACATAGGCGTGTCGTCCTTCCCTGGCGCTGATTGGACGACAATGCGTGCGCCCCCATTGATGTGTGCAGCACAGGTTTCCTTGGTCAGAAAGACACCAGTACACTCCACCACCACATCCACGTTTGCACTGGCCCAGTCAATCTGCGCCGGATCACGATGTGCCGTCAACCGGATGGGCTTGCCATTCACCACCAGCGACTCGCCCTCTAACTGTGCATCGTATGCGAGACGACCGTGCACCGAATCGTACTTGAGCATATACAACATCTGCTCGGGCGCTTCGATGCCGTTGATCGCCACCACTTCCACATCTTTGAACTCTGCCTGATTTAAAGCGGCTCTGAGCACCATACGCCCAATTCTGCCAAACCCGTTTATGCCGATCCGAACAGTCATTTTTTGGACTCCTTTTGTCGTGGATATCCTAAAACAAGCAATTTTGATGCTCATTTTGAGCAGTTAGCGTTAGACAGTCATCGTGGCCTTGAATAGAATAGAGTTGAAAACTTAAAAACTTTAAATCATTCAAGCCCCCGCCCATCGGATATTTTGTGAACGTTGCAGAGCAATTACTGAGCGGTATTCTGGATACATTATCATTGCAAGTGGCAGTGATTGATGAAGCAAGCAGCATTCTCTATGTGAATCAGGCTTGGCGCAGCTTTGGCCTGTTTTACGGCCTGCAACTTGACACAGACTGGTTTGGCATCGCCTATCTCGATATTTGCAAGGCCAATGAAGACACCAATCAGCCAGCCTTGCTGGAGGGCGTTCAACAGGTATTGAGTGGGGCACGTGACCATTTCAGTATTGATTACCTCTGCCACACCCCAACCCAGGAGCCGACCTGGCTGACCTTGAATTTGCAGCCGATGCAAAGCAGCCTCGCAGAGCAGGGCCCGTGCTTTTTGCTGACCCTCACCAATATCACGCATCACAAGCAGGTCGAAGACCGGATTTCTGCCCTCACACTGACAGACCCGCTCACCGGCCTCGCCAACCGCCGTCGACTGGAGCAATTCATGCGGGATGAGTGGTCACGCGCGATCCGCCATCAATCCAGCCTGAGTGTGATGATGGTCGATGCGGATCACTTCAAGCAACTCAATGACAGCATGGGGCATGCCGCTGGCGATGACTGTTTGCGCCAAGTCGCCACCATTCTGCAAGGCTTTAGTAACCGGCCAGGAGATCTGGCAGCACGCTACGGTGGAGAAGAGTTTGTGTTGGTACTGGGCCAGACCACGCAGGCGGAAGCCGTCAAAATTGCCGAGCGCATCCGGCAAAAAATCATGGCGCTGGATATCCGTTTTGCCGGACACCGCTTGATGACAGTGAGCATAGGCATTGCCTCACTGGGCGCCCATCATGCGCAATCCCCAAAGGAACAACCCGCACGTACCCAGTGGCTCAATTTTAGTGAAGACGGTAATTTGCTGCTGGAACAAGCGGACAAGGCCCTGTATGTGGCAAAAAAACAGGGCCGTAATCGCGTTGAAGTGTACGACAAACACCACAGACTGACGGTGCCGCTCTCGGTGTAGCCCAAATATGGGCTAAGTCCGCGAGCAGCTCACCGCATTAAACAAAAACTAGGCAGCACGCGCTTCCAGCATAGCCACCGCAGGCAAGGTCTTGCCTTCCAGAAACTCCAGAAACGCCCCGCCGGCCGTAGAGATATAAGACACTTTGTCATAGATGTCGTATTTTTGAATGGCGGCAATGGTGTCACCGCCCCCAGCCAGCGTAAACGCCTTGGTTTCGGCAATCGCCTTGGCAATGGTTTTGGTGCCTTCGCCAAACTGGTCAAACTCAAACACCCCGACCGGGCCATTCCAGACCACGGTACCGGCTTTCATGATGATATCAACCAACTCAGCCGCGGATTGCGCGCCGATATCAAAAATCATGTCATCCGCAGCGACCTCAGTTGCGGCTTTTTTCACGGCAGGCTCATTCGCATCAAACTGCTTACCCACCACCACATCTTTGGCAATCGGCACACAAGCGCCACGGGCAGCCATTTTCCCCATCAGGCCTTTGGCCGTTTCCACCAGGTCGTCTTCGCACAGAGATTTGCCTATTTCATGACCCGTCGCCTTGAGGAAGGTATTGGCAATGCCGCCGCCTACCACCAGTTGATCCACTTTGTCAGACAAACTTTCCAGCACGGTGAGCTTGGTAGAGACTTTAGACCCGCCCACAATCGCCACCAGCGGACGTGCCGGGGCCAGCAAGGCCTGGCTCAAGGCATCCAGCTCTTCGGTCAGCAAAATACCGGCACAGGCGACAGGCGCAAATTTGGCAATGCCGTGGGTGGAGGCTTCGGCGCGGTGCGCTGTGCCAAAGGCATCCATGACAAAAATATCGCAGAGTGCGGCGTACTTTTTGGCCAGCTCATCATTGTTTTTTTTCTCGCCCACATTAAAACGGCAGTTTTCGAGCAAAATCAACTGACCGTCCTCGGTGGTCAAACTGTCTTCAGGCGCATTCGGTGCCAGCCAGTTTTTCACCAGACGGACCGGCTGACCCAATAGCTTGCTCATGACATCGGCCACGGGCTTCAGGGAGTTTTCTTCGGTATACACCCCCTCTTCAGGACGGCCCAGGTGTGAGGTCACCATCACTTTGGCGCCGGCTTTCAATGCATATTCTATGGTGGGCATGCTGGCCACAATTCTGGCATCACTGGTCACTACGCCATCTTTTACCGGCACATTGAGATCCGCACGGATGAAAACGCGCTTGCCACGTAAATCGAGGTCGGTCATTTTGATGAATTTCATGAAGGTCTCCCTTGAGCGGTCGGCGCCGCTTGAATATAAACTGGTAAGGATAAAAAGCTGTTTGGCAAAAGCAAACGGGGCATAAAGCCCCGTGCATGATTAAGCAATGTGTTGAACCAGACGCAGCAGGTTACAGGTATATCCGTATTCATTGTCATACCAGCCGACCGCTTTGACAAAGGTCGGATCCAGCATAATGCCGGCATCTGCATCAAACACACTGGCGGCTGGGCTGCTACGGAAGTCACTGGAAACCACCTTCTCGTTAGTGTATTCCAGTACGCCTTTCAGCGCGCCGTCAGCAGCTTGTTGCATGGCTGCACAAATGGCCTCATAAGTCGTTTCGCTATTGAGCTCCACGGTCAGGTCAACGACAGACACATCGGCAGAAGGCACGCGCATGGACATGCCGGTGAGTTTTTTGTTGAGGGAAGGAATCACCTTGCCCACCGCCTTGGCCGCGCCTGTACTCGAAGGAATAATGTTTTCAAACACACTGCGACCGCCGCGCCAGTCTTTTTTGGAGGTGCCATCAACCGTGAGTTGTGATGCAGTGGCGGCATGAATGGTGGTCATCAGGCCACGCTTGATACCAAAGCTATCGTGCAAGACTTTGGCTAAAGGCGCCAAGCCGTTGGTGGTACACGAAGCCGCTGAAATAATGGCCTGACCAGCATACTCATGGTGATTCACGCCAAATACAAACATGGGAGTATCATCTTTACCCGGCGCAGATTGCACCACCTTTTTGGCACCGCCTTGAATATGCGGCTGGCAGGTTTCCTGAGTCAAAAAGGCGCCGGTGGACTCCACCACAATCTCTGCACCGCCTTTGCGCCAGTCAATATTGTTAGGGTCGCGCTCAGCCGTCAAATGGATACGCTTACCATTCACCACCAACGCGCCATTGTCAGCTTCTACTTTGGCATTAAACCGACCATGGACTGAGTCATACTTGAGCAAATACATCATGTATTCAACATCATATGAGCTGTTAATCGCCACCACTTCAATATTGCTGAACTCTGGCTGCTCAATTGCCGCACGCAACGCCATGCGACCTATCCGTCCAAATCCGTTAATGCCTACCTTGACTGACATATGCTCCCCAACATTGTTAGAACTAAAATGAAGTATTTTAACCTAAACACACTATACTGGACAGACAGTAAGTGTTTGATTTGATACACGACTCAAGCATTCCCATATTTAAAACCCGGTCATTTTGACCACGCAGTGCTGCTTGTGATGAAAGAGGAAGGTTATGCAAGACAACATTATTCTGGCGGGTGGCTGCTTTTGGGGCATGCAAGATTTAATCAGAAGACTGCCAGGCGTCATCAGCACACGGGTGGGCTATACCGGCGGAGAGGTGGCTCATGCCACTTACAAAAATCATGGCAACCATGCCGAGGCGATTGAGATTGTATTTGATCCCGCGCAGATCAGCCTGCGGCAATTACTGGTGTTTTTCTTTCAGATTCACGACCCGACCACGCCTAACCGCCAGGGTAACGATTTGGGGCCCTCTTACAGATCAGCCATTTTTTATGCCTCAGCAGAACAGAAAGCCGTTGCCGAACAATTGATTGCTGAAATGAACGCCTCAGGCATCTGGCCCGGCAAAGTTGTCACCGAACTCACACCGGCGACAGACTTTTGGCTGGCAGAACCGGAGCATCAGGATTATCTGCTGCGTTACCCCAACGGCTACACCTGCCACGGCCTGAGACCGCAGTGGATATTGCCGCAAGATATTGCAACGGCAAGCTGGTTATAAACCAGGCTTGAACATTACTCTGGCGTTACGGTGGGCGGCTGCTTGGTCACGGCCGAGGGTTTTCGCGCTTTAGGATAATGGCGCCTGGCAGGATGATGCAGAAAAGTCGCCAATTCATTCAAGGCCAATTGATAGACCTCGCGCTTGAATTCGATCACATCCTCCAGAGGCACCCAATACTCACTCCAGCGCCAGGCATCAAACTCGGGATGCTCGGTCGCACGCAATGACACATCACTGTCACGCCCGATCAGGCGCAACAAAAACCAGATCTGTTTTTGTCCTTTGTAGCTTCCGCGCCACTCACGCTTGACCCAGCTGGTAGGCACGTCATAGCGCAGCCAGTCACGTGTACGGCCCAGAATTTTAACGTGCTCAGGCTTGAGGCCCACCTCTTCCATCAATTCACGATACATGGCTTGCTCAGGCGTTTCACCATATTTGATGCCGCCTTGCGGAAACTGCCATGCATGTTCCCTGATACGCTTGCCCCAAAACACCTGATTGTGCGTATTGCAAAGCACAATTCCGACGTTTGGACGGTATCCATCACGATCTAACATAAAAAACTGCCTTCAATATTTCATGCAATTTTTTCACACTTTAGCCTTTAATGAAAGGACAACCGTCAAAAGCATGCGCAAGCCCGGCAAGGTGTATAAAATTCAAAAGCAGACTCGCCAATTTATTTAAAATCCATCATGCGCCCCATGAAAACACTGTCAACCAGAGACAAGACCATGCGTTGTTTGCCCATGCTCAAGCGATTTTCAACCAGATTTATGACCAGGCTCTCTATACGGCTCCTGTTGGCAAGTATGAAGTTTTTTGCCCCTCTCTTGCTTGGTGTGCCCGTTTTCGCGTTAGCGGGCAACCTCGCTTACATCACCAATCAAGGCAGTGACAGCGTATCCGTGCTGGACATCGCCAGCAAGCAAGTCACGCGTACCATTGCGGTGGGCAAAGCCCCAGTCGGGGTGGCTATCGCACCTAAAAAGCAGCGCGTGTATATCAGCAACGCTAATAGCCAAACAGTGTCAGTGATCAATAGCGCAACCCAACAAACGGTGCAAGAAATTCCGGTCAACGCCCAAGCCGTTGGCATTGCTTTAAGCCGCGACGAGAAAACCTTGTACGTGGCCGATTGGGGCGGCGAGCAAGTGATTGCAGTGGATACTGCGCATCCTGAAAAACAGCAAACCTTCAAAGCGGGCAAAACCCCTTCCGGCTTGCTGGTCAGTGCAGATAACAAAAAACTGTTTATCGCCAACCGCGACAGTAACGATGTCACCGTGGTCGATACCAAAACCTTAAAAACCATCGCGCAAGTGCCCGTTGGCCTTCATCCTTTTGCGCTGAGCTTGAGCCCGGATGGTAAAACCGTGTTTGTCGTTAATGTGGTCAGCAACACGCTCACCTTGCTTAATGTAGACACCTATCAGGCCAGCACCGTCAAAACCGGGCAGCACCCTTATGGCGTGGCGATCAGTCCAGATGGCCGTCGTGCTTACGTGAGCAACAATCACGCCGAAAGCGTGTCGGTGATTGATTTGACCAACGGCAACACTATCAAAACCATCGCCGTGGGCGAATATCCCGAGGGCATTGAATACGACAAGGCCAGCAATCAGGTACTAGTCGTCAACTGGGGTACTGACAATGTCTCCATCATTGATGCGCTCACGAATACCGTGACGCAAACGATCAGCAGTCCCAAGTTATGCCGCTCTTTCGGGCAATTTATTCTCGAAGCGAAATAGCAAGAAAAGGCCTGTGCAGAGCCGAAGCAATCTATTTTTTGATTTTTTCACAGGATGACCAATGAATTAGTCGCAAAGAAGTTTATTTTTGGGTAAAGTCTCGGATTGTTTTTTAAAACACTTTGACCGCTTACCGATCCACGCCGAGCTTTAGTTTTAAAAGCGTTTTAAAAGTCTGTAAATTTCAGGAGATATGTAATGAAAAAATTTCTAGGCATGATTGCAGTTTCTTTATTGCCGTTGATCCCACTCACCGCAGGTGCACACGGTGCAGCTGCCTTACGCTTTGAAAAAAGCGTCACCATCAAAGCGCCCGCTGCAAAAGTATGGGCATTGGTCAAAGATTTTGGTAACGAACAAGCCTGGAACTCAGGCGTTGCCTCTACAACCGTAGAACAGAAAAAAGATGAAAATGGTGACGACGCCACCTACCGCACCGTCAAACTGAAAAACGGCGGTGTTATGTACGAAAAACTGCGTTTCATTGATGACGCTGGCATGCGCGTTAAATACGAATATGTCTACGAAAAAAGTACATTACAGTTCACTAACTTTTACCCGATGATCACAGTCACCGCCAACGGCAATGACACCGTCGTTTCAATCAAAGGCAGCTATACGCGCGCTGACTCCTCCAACATTCCAAAACCTGAGCAAAACGATGATGCCGCCACCAAAGCACTCGACGACTTTTTTGACCCAAGTCTCGACAGCCTGAAAAAGGTTGCCGAATCGGGAAAGTAATTAGCCAGGGTTCTGGGAAAAAATCGCAAGGCAACAGTAAACCCTGGTGGAAATTCTGGTAAGTCTTACGTTGTAAACAACACTGTTTTTGCAAATCAGTCACTGCCAAAAGCAAGCGACTGGCCCAAGTAAAGGGATTGTGTACCACACAATCCCTTTTTTGCATTTAGCCGAACACCTGCCCAAAACCATCACCTCCCCTGTCACAGATGGGCAAAGCCTGTCACTTTCTGTCAACTTGGGCGATCACATACGCCAGCTTACTTTTTAAATTCAATTCAAAGAAATAAAGCAAAAAAACCCTTTAATTCATACTTTTCAATCAGTTACAAACCACAAAAGCGGATTGGCACACCTGTTGCTTTAGGGTTAGCCAACACTGTTAAAAAAGCAGTGAATTAAACAAAGAAGTAACTGACTTTAAACTTGACTTGAAGGAAAACATGATGAAAAAACACGCACAACAAGGTTTCACCCTGATTGAATTGATGATCGTGGTAGCGATTATTGGTATTTTGGCTTCTGTAGCGATCCCGGCTTACACAGATTATGTTCAATCAGCGCATGATGGCGCATGTATGGAAGAAGCTACAGCTTGGTCCAAGCGGGCATATACTCAATTAACTTTAGGCAACACACCAACGGCATACGCCATTACTGCTACTAGTAATTGTAGCGCTGCTCCAGCTGTTCCAACCGATGCGAGTAGCGCTGCTGCGTTGAATTTTACCCCTAGGTCTGGGACTGGTAAAACAGTTGCCTGCCTGATGAGTAATGCCGGCTCCTGCACACTTAACTAATTACTTGACAATTGAATCTCATTCAAATGACTATAGAAACCCCTGCATTGCAGGGGTTTCTTCATTAAAGAATCCAATTTATCGATCAGATATTAAATCGTTGAGGCCTTACAACAATCAAGTCAATGATATGACCTCACCGCTTCAGTTTAACTCTAACCACAAATCACCATTTTATTTTTTGCTAAACTTCCAAAAGTTTCCAAATTTAGAATAGATTACATGCTAGAAAGTATCATTAAACACCCGCAAGCACAAAATTGCCTTATCTGGATGCATGGCCTGGGCGCAGACGGCCATGACTTTGAGCCTGTCGTACAAATGTTCAACCTGCCCCATATCAAATTCATCCTACCCCACGCCCCCTATCGTCCAGTCACCCTGAATAACGGTTACGAAATGCGCGCCTGGTATGACATTTTTGGGCTACAGCCGGACAGCCCGCAAGATGAAGCCGGGATTAAAAGCATGCAAGCAACATTAAATGCGATGATAGAAGCCGAAATTGCGCAGGGCATCCCGGCGCACCGCATTTTACTGGCAGGGTTCTCGCAAGGCGGCGCGATGGCGTTACATACAGCAACGCGCTTTCCCCAAACGTTGGCAGGCGTACTGGCGCTTTCCACATACCTGCCCTTAAAGAGCCAGCTCTCTCAAGAAAAACACCCAGCCAACCAGCAATGCCCGATCTGGATGGCGCATGGGCGCGTTGATAGTGTAATCACACTGGCAACCGCGCAAGCGTCGCGGCAAACACTGGAGGCTGCTGGCTACGCGGTGGAATGGCATGAATACGATATGCCGCATAGTGTTTGCGACGAAGAGATCAACGATATCCGCCAATTTTTGCTCAAGGTGCTTCCGCCAGCGCAATAACCCAGCTTGAGAATAATCCCGCAAGCAGGGGGAGTTTTGTTAAAATAGCCAGCGTTTTCATAGGCCTATTTTCATGAGTGCTCCCAAAAAAACACCGTCTGCGGTGAGTGATCAACCCAGTTTTGCCGAACGCCTGGCGGCGCTAGAAACCATCGTCAAGCGCATGGAGTCAGGCGAATTGCCGCTGGAGGCCTCGCTGGCAGCCTATACTGAGGGCGTGCAATTGTTACAAGCTTGCCAGACCTCTTTAGAGCAAGCAGAACAAACCGTGATGCTGCTTAACCAACAACAGCAACTGACGCCCTTCGAAGCGAATTAACCCGCCAGCCACTTTCCTGTTTATTCATGACCACTTCTGCTTTTGTCTTTGATCACTGGGCACGCGCACATCAACAACATGTGGAGCAGGTGCTGTCTCGCCTCTTGCCAAGTGACCAAGTATTGCCTGAGCGCCTGCACCAGGCCATGCGTTATTCGGTGCTGGGTGGGGGTAAACGGGTCCGCGCCTTATTGAGTTATGCCGCAGCAGAACTGGCAGGCACCTCCAGAATGACGGCTGATGCCAGTGCGGCAGCTGTCGAGTTGATTCACGCCTTTTCATTGGTGCATGACGATATGCCATGCATGGATGACGACGATTTGCGTCGTGGCAAACCCAGCTGCCACAAGCAGTATGACGATGCCACGGCACTCTTGGTGGGTGATGCGCTGCAAAGCCTGGCGTTTGAATGCATTGCTGAGACGCAAGCGCCACAAGCGCTCAAGCAAGTGCAGGTACTGGCACAAGCGACCGGCTCACGTGGCATGTGTGGTGGTCAAAGCATCGATTTGCAGAGTACGGGCAAACGGTTGACGCGCGCTGAGTTAGAGACCATGCATCAATATAAAACTGGCGCGCTGATCCAGGCCGCAACACTGCTTGGCGCTTATGCGGCACCAGAAACAGCACCGGCATTAATTCAGTGTTTGGAGCAATACAGCCAAAAGATGGGTCTGGCATTTCAGGTCGTCGATGACATTCTCGATGCAACGGCAGATACGCAAACCCTGGGCAAAACAGCTGGCAAAGATGCGCTGCAAGACAAGTCCACCTATGTCAGCCTGCTGGGGCTGGAAGAGGCAAAAACGCTGGTAGAAGCACTTTATGCTGAAGCACTGCAATTATTGGCAGGCTATGGTGCCCAGGCGGATCCGCTGCGCGGGATTGCCAAATTTATTTGTGAGCGTCCTTTTTAATCATGACTTCACTGTTGTCCCGTATTCAATCCCCCACTGAGTTACGCGCACTCGAGCGCACACAACTCAAGGTGCTGGCCGCAGAACTGCGAGCATTTCTGATTCAAAGCGTCTCGCAAACAGGGGGGCATCTCGCCTCCAACCTTGGCGTCGTCGAACTGACCATTGCGCTGCATTACATTTACAACACGCCGGATGACCGTCTGGTATGGGATGTCGGCC
This sequence comes from Methylophilus sp. DMC14, assembly GCF_056314085.1. Classification (NCBI taxonomy): domain Bacteria; kingdom Pseudomonadati; phylum Pseudomonadota; class Betaproteobacteria; order Nitrosomonadales; family Methylophilaceae; genus Methylophilus; species Methylophilus sp. DMC14. The sequence continues at coordinate 171,945 of NZ_JBQUZA010000001.1, forward strand.
ATCAAACCTATCCGCACAAAATCCTGACTGGTAGACGCGAAGCCATGGCAAGCCTGCGCAAGGCGGGCGGGATTGCCGGTTTTCCCAAGCGCGACGAGAGTGAATACGACACCTTTGGCACCGGCCACTCCAGCACCTCGATTTCAGCGGCGCTAGGCATGGCGGTGGCCGCCAAAGCACAAGGACTGGATCGCCGCAGTGTTGCCATTATCGGCGATGGTGCCATGACCGCAGGCATGGCGTTTGAGGCGCTCAATAATGCGGGCGACATGGATACCAATATCCTGGTGATCCTCAATGACAACGACATGAGCATTTCCAACAATGTGGGAGCGCTCAACAATTACCTGGCCCGCCTGATGTCCGGCAAACTGTATGACAGCGTGCGCCGTAGCGGTAAAAAAGTGCTGGATATCATGCCGCCCGTGAAAGAATTTGCCAAACGCGCAGAAGAGCACGCCAAAGGCATGGTCACGCCTGGCACACTGTTTGAAGAGTTCGGGTTTAATTACATCGGCCCGATTGATGGCCACGATATAGACACGCTGGTGGATACGCTGGGCAATATCCGCCAATTACAAGGGCCGCAGTTCTTGCATGTGGTGACGCAAAAAGGCAAAGGCTATAGCCCGGCTGAAGATAATCCGAACAAATACCACGGCGTGAGCAAGTTTGACCCGGAAAATGGTCACAGCCCGATGCCTAGCGACCGTCCAACCTATACGCAAGTGTTTGGTGATTGGCTGGTAGACATGGCCGCAGCAGATGACAAACTGATAGGCATCACGCCTGCCATGTGTGATGGTTCCGGGCTCAACCGTTTTGCAGAGACGTATCCAGCACGCTATTTTGATGTCGGCATTGCTGAACAACACGCATTGACCTTTGCTGCTGGCATGGCGTGCGATGGCCTTAAGCCCGTAGTGGCGATCTACTCAACCTTTTTACAGCGCGCTTACGACCAATTGATCCACGATATTGCGCTGCAAAAACTGGATGTGTTACTGGCGATTGACCGTGCCGGGCTGGTCGGTGCCGATGGCCCCACCCATGCTGGCAGCTTTGATTTAAGCTTTTTGCGCTGCATCCCGGAGATCGTCATTATGGCACCCAGCGATGAAAACGAGTGCCGGCTGATGCTGTCTACCGGCTACCACTACCCTGGGACTGCGGCCGTGCGCTATCCGCGCGGCAGTGGCATCGGTGCCACCGTGTCGCCCACGTTAGCGACGCTAGCAATCGGCAAAGCCAGCCAAGTCAGACAGGGCGTAAAAGTGGCAATTCTGGCGTTTGGCAGCATGCTGGAGCCTGCATTACAAGCTGCAGAAGCTTTGAATGCCAGCGTGGTGAACATGCGCTTTATCAAACCGCTGGATGAAGCGATGGTGTTGCACATGGCGCAAACCCACGACTACCTGGTCACGGTGGAAGAAAACGCTGTTCAGGGTGGAGCTGGCGCTGCCGTCATGGAGTGCTTGCAGTCGCATGGCGTGGTGAAAGCCATCCGCTGCCTGGGACTTCCTGACCGTTTTATTGATCACGGCAAACATGAAACTATGCTTGCGGATTGTGGTCTAGACGAGACCGGTATACGCTTGGCTATTGAGAAATTAATTTCCGAGTAGTAAACTCAACTATTAACTAACAGGCGGGCATCCCCGCTATGGAACCCTAATGAATCAACCCGTGATCCCCACAACGATTGAAGACGTACAAAATACGCCTGACGTGCGTCGTCTGGACATCAACAAAGTCGGCATCAAATCTATCCGTCACCCTGTGATTGTCAAAGACAAAACAGGCGGCGAACAACATACCGTAGCGATGTTTGATATGTTTGTGCACTTGCCGCACAATTTTAAAGGCACGCATATGTCTCGCTTTGTCGAGATATTGAACATGAACGAGCGTGCCATCTCGATTGATTCATTTGAAACCATCTTGCGCCAAATGGTTGAGCGCCTGGAGGCTGAATCAGGCTATGTGGAAATGCGTTTCCCTTACTTCATCAACAAAGCGGCGCCAGTATCTGGCGTGAAAAGCCTGCTTGATTATGAAGTAACGTTTATCGGTGAAATCAAAAACGGCCAGTTCGAGATTACCGTCAAAGTCATGGTGCCAGTGACCAGCCTGTGCCCATGCAGCAAGAAGATTTCTGACTACGGCGCACATAATCAGCGCTCACATGTGACTGTGACTGCATTATTGAGCGAGTTTATGTGGCTGGAAGACCTGGTAACCCTGATTGAAGAACAAGCCTCTTGCCAGTTGTATGGTCTGCTCAAGCGTCCAGATGAAAAATTCGTTACCGAGCGTGCCTATGACAATCCAAAATTTGTCGAGGATATGGTGCGTGACGTCGCAGCACAACTCAATGATGAAAAACGCATCATCAAATACGTTGTTGAATCTGAAAATTTCGAGTCTATCCACAATCACTCGGCTTATGCATTAATTGAGAAGGATAAAAGAGACAATAAATAGCACCCGACTCGAAATTTCAGTGGAGGCTAACATCTCTTCGATGTTAAGCGAAGCGGCCGAAACTAAAACTTTGAGAGTATTCACAACCACAGTGCTTATGCGTTAATTGAAAAAGACAAACGTCTTTCATAAACAACGCATGCAAATAAAAACGGCCTATCAGGCCGTTTTTATATCTGCTGAACTGTAGGTACTAATGACTAAACATGCCATTGCGCGCATAAGGTTGGTGCAGATGCAGGCCCACCGCCACGATGATCGCCCCCAGGAGCGGAAACAGCGCCGCTAGCGTAAACGTTAATTGGCCGCCTAAATACTGCAAAGCAAAGCCCCCGAGTAAGCCACCCAGCGCGCCACCTACCCCGTACGCCACACTGTTATATATGGCCTGCCCTTTGGCCTGGTGACGGCCATTAAAATATTGCGTCACCACCTCGACCGAGGCCGCATGAAAACTGCCAAAGGTAAACGCATGCAGGGTTTGCGCCAGTAACAACAACCACAGTTGATCTGGCACCAGACCCATCATGGTAAAGCGCACCACGCCAATCAGCAGGCTCACCAGCAAAATGGTTTTGAGTTTAAAGCGTGCCATGATCCAGGGCATTTTCATGAAAATGCCAATTTCGCAAATCACGCCTAGCGACCATAACCAGCCGATCATGCCTTTGCTATAGCCATGCTCGGCCAGATAAATCGAATAAAAGTTATACATGAGCCCATGCGCGGTCACCATCATGGCGCAGCCAATCAGCAGCGACATCACGGCAGGCTGCTTCAGAATTTGCCACACTGAAAAATCATCCTGCGCATGCGGTGGAACATGCGCCTCAGGTAATAACCAGGTCAGGCCAAACAAGCTGCATTGCACCAGCAGAATAAACCAGAGCAGGCTGCCTATGCCAAACCAGTCCGTCAGGTAACCGAGTAAGACTGAGGCCACAATAAAGCCCCAGGAGCCCCACAAACGAATTTTGCTGTAGTGACCGTTGGTGCTGGCCAAATGCGCCAGTACCAGCGACTCCGACAGCGGCAAGGTGGAGCTGGTAAATAAACTTAAGGCGACCATGACAATAAACATGGTCTTGAAATCATGGGCCCAAAAGATGGCGACAAATCCCAGCAAGCCGAGAAACGCGGTCAGGCGTATCCAGCGTACACGTTGCCGGGTATGGTCAGCCAGCCAGCCCCACAGATTGGGCGCGACGATCCGGCTCAACTGAAACAGCGACATGAGGATGCCGATATCGGCAGGACTGAAGGATTCGGCCGTCAGATAAAGCCCCCAGTAGGGAACGAACGCACCGACGAAAAAGTAGTAGATGAAATAAAAGCGCGACAGATTAAAGTGTAAGGCGTGGCTCATGACAGTTGTGCGCTTTAAAGGTCACCGCCCAGGCGCAGGCCATGGGCGGGTGAAATTACAGACGAGGCGTGTTTGAATGTACGTCCGCATTCTGGCCACGATGACGCAGGGCATGATCCATCAGCACCAATGCCAGCATCGCCTCAACGATAGGCGTGGCCCGGATGCCGACACAAGGGTCATGACGACCCGTGGTTTGCATCATGATCGCCTCGCCAGACTGATTAATTGAACGACGCGCTTGCGGGATACTGGACGTGGGCTTGAACGCGACATTGACCACAATGTCCTGACCGCTGGAAATGCCGCCCAAAATGCCCCCGGCATGGTTGGTGGCAAACCCTTCTGGCGTCAACTCATCACAATGCTCGCTGCCGCGCTGGGCAATCGAATCAAACCCGGCACCGATTTCCACACCTTTGACGGCGTTAATGCCCATCATCGCATGCGCAATATCGGCATCCAGACGGTCGAAAATCGGTTCGCCCAGACCAACCGGCACGCGTTCGGCCACCACAGTAATCTGAGCACCGACAGAATCGCGCTCGCTACGGATCTGGTCCATATAAGCTTCAAGTTGCGGCAACATCTCGACATTGGGGGCAAAGAAAGCATTGCCCTCGTGTGCCAGCGCTTCCCAGCCCACAAACGGCACCTTGATTTCACCGAGTTGGCTCAAATAGCCGCGGATTTCTACGCCGTATTGTTGCTTGAGCCATTTTTTGGCAATGGCGCCGGCGGCTACACGCACCGCTGTTTCACGCGCACTGGAACGGCCACCGCCACGGTAATCGCGAATGCCGTATTTCTGGGCATAGGTATAATCCGCATGGCCAGGACGGAAAGTGTCCATGATTTTGCTGTAATCCTGCGAGCGCTGATCGGTATTGCGAATCAGCAGGCCAATCGGTGTGCCCGTCGTTTTGCCTTCAAACACGCCAGACAAAATCTCAACCTCATCGGCTTCAGCCCGTTGTGTGACGTGGCGTGAAGTCCCTGGTTTGCGGCGATCAAGATCGACTTGCAAATCGGCCGCACTCAATTCCAGCCCTGGTGGACAGCCATCCACAATCCCGCCAATGGCCGGACCATGCGATTCGCCGAATGAGGTCAGGGTAAACAGGGTGCCGATGGTATTGCCAGACATGTGAACTCTCACTGAATAATTTTGTTTATTTTATCATAGACTGCCTGCGACCCCGCCCACGGGTTGATTTCCGGGCCTTGAACGCTTATGCTGAAACGGCTTATTGATCTGGGACCATGATGGCTAAACGCAAGCACCCGCACCGCAAACATCGCCTGTTAGGCAAGCCGCAAACCGGCATCGACACGAACACGCAAACAGAGTCAACCGCCGCCTGCATTCATAAAATTTGCTACAACACGCAAGCGCTAGTCGCGCAGCAACTGACGATGCACGACATTGTCGACTGGCAAGCCCCTGCCGGGCATGTCGCCTGGATTAACGTGCACGGCGTGCTGGATATCCCTTTGTTACAAGCGGTTGCCCGCCGCTTCAAACTGCACCCGCTGGTACTGGACGATATTTTAAATACCGAACAGCGTCCCAAACTGGATACCTACCCCGACTACCTGTTTCTGGAAACGCGCCTGTTTTACTATGATGCTGAAAGCATGAGTGTGAGCTCCGAGCAAATCAGCATGGCCTTGGGTCGTGAGTGGCTGCTGACTTTTCAGGAAAGGCCCTCTGGCAGTTTTGAGCCCGTGCGCGAGCGCTTGCGCCAGGGCCAGGCCTTGCTGCGTCAAAGTGGCCCGGACTACTTGTGCTATACCCTGCTAGATAGCTTGATGGAACGTTACTTTCAGGTGCTGGAGGCCATCAATGAGGATGCCGAACAACTCGAAGCCCATTTGCTTAACCAGCCCACGCCGGAAGACCTGCAGAATATCCACCGCCTCAAACATGTGTCCATCCAGCTCAGACGGGCAGTATGGCCCTTGCGAGAAGTGCTCAATAGCTTGATCCGCAATGAACACGGATTCTTTAGTCCGCAAACTGTACCTTACCTGCGCGACCTGTATGATCACACCGTGCATTTCACCGAGTCGCTGGAAGCGATCCGTGACACCTTGAGTGGACTCATGGATATTTACATGACCAGCCTGAGTCAGCGCGTCAACCTGGAAGTACGGGCATTGACCGTGGTCGCCATGCTGTTTATGCCAGCGACACTGATTGCGGGGATTTTTGGCATGAACTTCAATGAAATGCCATGGCTCAAGGAGCCAAACGGCTTTTGGTGGGCGATGTTGATGATGCTGGGCATTGCCTTGGCCATGCTGCTAGTTTTCTGGCGGCGGCAGTGGTTAAGCAGCCGCCGTGAAGCTTAGTGGCGCTCAGGCAAGCGTCGCCAGCGGTTGCCGGTTCAATTGCCTGAACACATCCTGCAGCTCGAAGTAAAGCGCCAGATAGTCATGGGCGGCGGCACTTTGTGCGTCATACTCAAACACATGCTGGCCCATGCGCAGACTTTCGCTCAAGGCAGCATGCTCACCAATTTTGGTCATGAGCAGCTCCTGACCAAACAGGCGGCGCATTTCCTGCTCCACCTCAGTGGTCATGCTCTTGCGTGACTCGGCACGCGTGAGCAGGTAGCGGCGCGCGATCTTGCGCTTGAGCACGGGCTGCAAGGCATTGAGCGCCTTGTCCATCCTGACCGCAGAATGAATCGATAAATAATCCGTGGTCACAGGGACCACGACCAAGTCACTGGCAAACACGGCACTTAATGAAATCACCCCCATGTACGGGCAGCAATCCATCACCACCGTTAACGCCGGCTGCTGTTGTGCCAGGGTGTCCAAGCCCGCATTCAACTTACTCAGGGTCGCCGGTCCACGGCCAAATTGCGAATCGAGCTTGCTCAACGCATGATTGGCCGTAATCACTTGCAAACCATTACGTAGCGGTTGAACCAGGTTGGCGACAGCGGTGCCACGCTCATAAAAATCGAGCAGGCTGGACTGAACATTCAACCCTGTGTGCTTATAGATCTCGGTCAATCTTGCCTGCGGATCCATATCCAGCAACAACGCTGGACGTTGTTTGCGCTGGTAGGCGGCGGCCAGATTTAGCGCAGTCGTCGTCGCCCCAACTCCGGCTTTCTGATTAAGAATGGCAATTTTTAACATGAGGGTATGAATGCAAAGTCGCGCTTGAGGAAATCATTTCAGACCTGGATATTTCAGACCTAGATGCGCACTATCATAAACGATGTTGCCAGTAGAGACCACCCCGCACCGCCTGTGCAAGCAACAAAGCCGGGCGCACAAAGCAAACAGTACAAAAAAAGAAACCCGCAAAAGCGGGTTAAAAGGGGGTTTGGATCAGGAGGAAATCAATGCTAGTCGTTGAAAATCAACTAAACCTAGCCATCAAACAAAACATTTTGTGTTTCGTTTAAAGATGTGTTCAGTATAGGGAGGAGTTATTGCAGTTATTTGACCAAGCTGTAACTGAATTGTAAAAGACAAAATTCAATTGTTATTAAATTGTAACTTTAATAAAAACAACAACTTGCAAGAATCGCTTGAAAAACTGTTTTAAAAAAACAGTCAAAAAGGGAATAGCCGTTAGTCTAGCAGAAGGCGACTCGCCAGACTAACGGCTTTGATCAGACACGGGAATTAGCTAAAAAAATCGCGTGCTTTATCGACCCAACTTTTGTTCTTAGGGCTATGTTTGCCCGCATCCGCCTGGGTGCTGTTCTCAAACTCGCGCAACAACTCTTTTTGCTTCTCGGTCAGGCGCACCGGTGTTTCAACCACCACATGCACCATGAGATCGCCATGCTCGCTAGAGCGCAAAGGCTTGATGCCCTTGCCACGCAAACGGAACACGCTGCCGGTCTGTGTTTCTGCTGGAATCTTCATTTTGGCAGCGCCATCCAGAGTCGGCACTTCGATTTCGCCGCCCAGCGCAGCGGTACTGAAGCTGATCGGCATCTCGCAATGCAGGTTTGCACCATCGCGCTGGAAGATCGGATGTTCCTTGAGGTGGACCACCACGTACAAATCACCAGTTGGCCCCCCGTTGACGCCAGCCTCCCCTTCACCGCTTAAACGAATACGGTCGCCTTCATCCACACCGGCCGGAATTTTCACGTTCAGTGTCTTGTTCTGTTTGACGCGTCCATTGCCATGGCAAGTGGGGCAAGGGTCTTTCACCATCTTGCCGGTGCCGTGACACTTGGGACATGTCTGCTGCACAGAGAAAAAGCCCTGCTGCATGCGCACCTGACCATGTCCGTTACAAGTGGTACAAGTGACCGGAGAGGTACCAGGCCGTGCGCCAGAGCCATGACAGGTTTCACAGGTGGCTTGCACCGGAATACGGATTTTGGTTTCGGTGCCGCGCGCCGCCTCTTCAAGCGAAATTTCGAGGTTATACCGCAAATCTGCGCCACGGTAGACGTTGGAACGCTGATTGCGTCCACCGCCGAAAATATCGCCGAAAATATCGCCAAAAGCATCACTGAATCCACCACCACCGAAGCCGCCAAAGCCAGCGCCGCCGCCCATGCTCGGGTCTACCCCGGCGTGACCATATTGGTCGTAAGCGGCGCGTTTTTGCTCATCGCTGAGCACTTCATAGGCTTCTTTTGCTTCCTTAAAGCTCTCTTCGGCTTTAGGGTTATCCGGGTTACGGTCCGGGTGAAACTTCATCGCCAGCTTTTTAAAGGCTTTTTTAATTTCCTCATCGCTGGCGTCCCGGTTCACACCGAGTACTTCATAATAGTCTTTTTTTGCAGCTGCCATTGCTTGCCTTTTTCATGTCCAGTTAACAGCGTCTAGAAATGCGAAAGTCGTTAGCCTGCAAGAGGACTAACGACTATTCGCCTGCCGTGTCGAATTAGTCCTTTTTCACTTCTTCGAACTCGGCATCGACCACATCGCCTTCCACGGTTTTTTCACCTTGGGGCTGTGCGCTCTCTGTATTAGCTTGAGCCTGTTGCTCAGCGTATACCTTCTCGCCCAGTTTTTGCGAAGCTTCCATTAATGCATTGGTTTTGGCTTCAATGTCTGCCTTGTCATCGCCTTTGCCCACGTCTTCCAGCGCTTTGATGGCGTCTTCGATCTTGGCTTTTTCATCGGCCTCCATCTTGTCGCCATGCTCACCCAGCGATTTTTTCACGCTGTGCAATACACTGTCAGCCTGGTTACGGGCATCGACCAGTTCACGCAGTTTCTTGTCTTCGTCCGCATATTTGGCCGCATCTTCTTCCATGCGCTGAATTTCTTCTTCAGACAAGCCAGAGTTTGCCTTGATGGTGATTTTGTTTTCTTTGCCGGTTGCCTTATCTTTGGCAGACACATGCAGAATACCGTTGGCATCGATATCAAAAGTCACTTCAATCTGCGGCATGCCACGTGGTGCGGGTGGAATATCACTCAGATTAAACTGGCCCAGGCTCTTGTTACCTGAGGCCATTTCACGCTCACCTTGCAGCACGTGAATGGTCACGGCATTCTGGTTGTCTTCAGCAGTCGAGAACACTTGCGAAGCCTTAGTCGGGATCGTGGTGTTTTTCTTGATCAGCTTGGTCATCACGCTGCCCAGGGTTTCGATGCCCAGTGACAATGGGGTCACATCCAGCAGCAATACGTCTTTGACATCGCCTTTCAACACGCCGCCCTGAATCGCAGCACCTACCGCCACAGCTTCATCCGGGTTCACGTCTTTACGTGGCTCCTTGCCAAAAATCTCTTTCACTTTTTCTTGCACTTTAGGCATACGGCTCTGACCACCGACTAAAATCACGTCAGAGATGTCAGAAGGCGACACGCCTGCGTCTTTCAATGCCATTTTGCAAGGCGCCATGGTGCGCTCGATCAGGTCTTCCACCAGGGATTCAAGTTTGGCGCGGGTGATTTTGACCACCAAGTGCTTAGGACCCGTTGCATCTGCCGTGATGTACGGCAGGTTGACTTCTGTCTGTTGTGCGCCGGACAACTCGATCTTGGCTTTTTCAGCTGCCTCTTTCAGACGCTGTTTAGCCAGCAAGTCGTTGCGCAGGTCCAGGCCGTTCTCTTTCTTGAACTCATCTGCCAGGAAGTCGATGATACGGTTATCAAAGTCTTCACCACCCAAGAAAGTGTCACCGTTGGTAGACAACACTTCGAACTGGTGCTCGCCATCAATCTCAGTAATTTCGATAATCGAAATATCGAACGTACCACCACCCAGGTCATACACCGCGATCTTGCGGTCGCCTTCCTGTTTGTCCAAACCAAACGCCAATGCGGCAGCGGTTGGCTCGTTGATAATCCGTTTCACTTCCAGACCGGCAATACGGCCTGCATCTTTGGTGGCCTGGCGCTGACTGTCGTTAAAGTAAGCAGGCACGGTAATCACGGCCTCGGTCACTTCTTCGCCCAAATAGTCTTCAGCAGTTTTCTTCATCTTGCGCAGCACTTCTGCGGAGATTTGTGGCGGCGCCTGTTTTTTGCCGCGTACTTCGACCCAAGCGTCACCATTGTCGGCTTTGGCAATGGTGTAAGGCATGAGGTCGATGTCTTTTTGCACTTCTTTTTCGTCAAAGCGACGGCCAATCAGACGCTTCACCGCAAACAGGGTGTTTTTCGGGTTGGTCACGGCCTGACGTTTAGCAGGGGCACCGACCAGAATCTCGCCATCTTCCTGATAAGCGATGATAGAAGGTGTGGTACGCGCACCTTCAGCGTTTTCAATCACACGAGGTTTCCCGCCTTCCATCACTGCCACGCAGGAGTTGGTGGTCCCCAAGTCAATCCCGATAATCTTTGCCATAGTCGTTATCCTTATCCTTTAAATTTGGTTAATCTCAATCTCTGATGCACTGAACATTGGGACATCTCTACAGATTTCAAGTCCCTGTTCACAATATGGATTATTTTGCCTGAATCACGGTCACCAGCGCTGGACGCAACACGCGCTCATTCAGGCTGTAGCCTTTTTGCAAGACGCTTAATACCGTATTGGGCTCACCCTCTGCTGGCACCATGCTGATGGCTTGATGCTTGTTCGGGTCAAACTTCTCACCCACCGGGTTGATTTCAGCAATATTGAATTTCTCAAATACGCTCAATAGTTGTTTTGCAGTCAGTTCTACGCCATTTTTGTAGCTATCCACATCGGCGTTCTCTACCGCCAACGCGGCATCGAGGCTGTCCTTCACTGCCAGCAACTCACCACTGAATTTTTCGAGCGCAAATTTACGCGCCTTATCAATATCGTCAGCAGCGCGGCGACGAATATTCTCGCCTTCGGCTTTCACATACAGCACCTGCGCCTTGGCTTCTTCCAGCGCTGATTCGAGTTCGGCAATGCGGGCATCTTGAGTATCGTTCGTGAGATCTGGTGTGGTTTGGCCATCAGGCTGGCTGTTGATTGGCTCAGCCGCTGATGCGTTATTTTCTTCTTGCATATTGCTCCCCTAAGATTTATTACGGTATTTTTTGCAAATGGGGAGCAGTCGCAGAGATTTCAAGGGCCATCAGATAAAATTTAGGGCGCTATCTTGGGTTGATGTGCTTGAAACGTCATCCTTGCCCAAAAGAAAAATCGAGATTTGACTCAAGCCAAGAAGTAGCAATATATCTTGCATCTTCTTGGCTGATTGTTTGGCGGCTTCCAAGATAGAATCAAACATGTATTTGATATGAGATGCTGCCACCATGTCATCGATATTTAAACATCGAGGATTTACTCTGGTCGAGCTTGTTTGCACCATTGCCATTTTGGGTATTCTTGCTGCATCTGCGCTTCCACGCTTTGCGAATGTTGCAAGCAGTGCCCGAATTTCGACTTTATATGCTTTTAAGGGCACAATTATACAGGCAGCTACAATGGGTAGAAGCATGTGTTTTTTGGATCCTGAATGCAATATGAACGCAGATGGTGGGCAATTTCCGACTACGGTGATAGAAGGCAAGACGATTTATTTTCATTATGGATATCCGACCGGATGGGGTCGTTTTTTTGTAGACGATGGTGTCGGTAGTCTTAGAGATTTAATGGATATCACGGGCTTCAGTTACACACAGCATCAAGGCGGTTCTTTCCAGACTGTATATACCAAAGATGGTGCAACAGACCCACAAAATTGCAAAGTGATTTATCAATTGAGCCCAGATGGCCAGCCACCATTGATGTCCGTCAGCTTAGTCACCAGCGGCTGTTGATAGCCCGGCCATCAGTGTTGATAATGCGTCCGGCACGAATCACGCAATTGGAGCCAGCATGGCTATCACATCGTTCACTAACGGCATTAACCCAGCCCCACCGAGATTCATCGCAGGTGAAACTCGCCCAGCTGCCACTCCCGTGTAAGCTGGCTCAGTATCCGTATACAGGGCCACAACAGGCACATTTAATGCCGCGGCCAGGTGAGAAAGCCCAGTATCAACACCAACAGCGAACCGCACATGAACCATGCGACGAGCGAGTGTTTGCAGATCCATTTGGGGCAGTACCAGCGCATCTGGCACTTGCCCTGCAATGCGTAATGCACGTTGATGCTCCATGTCGTTGCCCCAAGGCAGCCACATTTGCAATCCTTGCCGCGCATAATACTGCCCCAAGGCAACCCAATGAGTTTCTGGCCATAGTTTGCTATCGCGGCTGGTAGCATGGAGAGCGAGAAATGCCATGCTATTGGCATCTGGACATTGCGCAGACAGTCCGTAATTGGGCTTTTCCAATGGCATCGCATAATGAAGTGCGCTGGCCGCCAGGGTGCGCATCCGAATCACGGCATGCTGCCGGTAGGGAATCGCATAGGTGTGCTGATAAAAGCGGCTGGCCATAGGCTCACGAATGGAATGCTGATCATAGCCATGGCGCGGACCACGTGCCCAGGTGGCCATCACCGCACTTTTGAGCAGGCCTTGCAAATCAAGCACGGCATCATAAGGTTGCGCCGCGACGGCCTGTTTGACAGCCGAGATTTCCCGCCAGGTCTGCCAACGCCACCACTGCTTGCGCCAGCGGCGTACTGCGACGGTAAATACTTGCTTCACCTGCGGATGCAATCTTGGAATATCGGCAAAACTTTCTTCTACCAGCCAGTCAATCTGCGCATCGGGATGATGCTGCAAGAGATCTTCCACCACCGGCAAAGCGTGGATAACATCCCCCATAGAGGTGGTTTTGACGATCAAGATGCGTTTCATGGCCGCTATTTTCGCATACAATGCCAGCGCATGAAGTTTGCGTTTCTCATATTCAAATACTTTCCCTACGGCGGTGTGCAGCGTGACATGCTGCGTATTGCCCGCGACTGTGTGGCATTGGGACACGAAGTCACCATTTTTACCGGCGAATGGCGTGGCGAACAACCATCAGGCATACACATCCGCTTGCTCAAGGCCCGCGGTTGGCTCAATCATCACCGACACACCTCGCTGATCCGCCAGATGCAGCAAGGGATTGCGCAAGGCAAGTTTGACCGTATTGTCGGCTTTAACCGCATGCCGGGGCTGGATGTCTATTTCGCCGCCGATCCCTGCTATGCCGAACGCATGTCACGCGAACCCTGGTATAAAAAATTGTCTGGCCGTTACCGCTTTTTTTCTGCCATGGAGCAGGCCGTGTTTGGCCCCCAGGCAGGCACACAGATTTTGCTGCTTAACCAGCATGACCAGGCGATTTTTCAGCGTTGGTATGGTACCGACCAGGCACGCTTTCACCTGATCCCGCCCAATATCCCGCTGCAGCGATTTGCTGACTTAGCCGCCCAGGATGACCGCGCCTATGTGCGCCAGGCATTTGCGTTACCAGAAGACGCCATCGTCTTGCTCACCGTCGGTTCGGCTTTTTTGCGCAAAGGCGTGGACCGTGCAATCAACGCCTTGAGCAGCCTGCCAGAGACACTCAAGCAACGTTGCTGGCTAATCGCCGTCGGAGAGTTTGAATCCAGCAGCAATATGCAGGCCTATGCTGCTGAGCGTGGTGTCGCCGACCGTTGTATTGAAGCTGGGGGCCGCCCGGATATCCCGGCGCTCATGCTAGGCTGCGATGTGCTCATACACGCCGCGCGCTCAGAACTGGCCGGCATCGTCATCATTGAAGCGATGACGGCCGGTTTGCCGCAATTGGTGACCAGTGTGTGCGGCTATGCGAGCTATGTTGCCGCTGCCGGGGCAGGAGAAGTATTGCCTGAACCGTTTGATCAGGCCGTGATGAACCGCACTTTGCAGACCATGCTCACCAGCTTGCCGCAACAACGCTGGGGCCAACAGGCCCGCGCATACGTCGCCCAACTGGCCGCCAAACAGGTCTCAGCGCCTGAAGCCCGCATCATTGAGGCTGCTTCAAGCCGCCGCCCACTTTAACCGATTAAGGCGCAGCGGGTCGGCCGGCCTTAAACGGCAGATGCCGCAGCTGGTCCGCCGCCGCCTTGCTGGCTTCACTGCGTTTCAAGGCATAGGCTTTGGCCTGCTCAAGCAAGGCCGCAGAAGGCAGCTTGGGGTCCTCAGACAAGCGGGACAGTTTTTCAAAGCTCTCTTCATAAGGCGTGGCGACCTGTGCGTCAATCTGCGCCGCCATTTCATCAAAACTGACACTGCCCTCTCGCCCTTCAAGCATGATCTGCTGCCATTTGTGCTGAGCCTGCTGGTCAACCTGGTTGAGTTTTTGCAATTGCTTTTGAATCGCCACCTCTTGCCGCCAGCGATATTTGGGTGCCGGCAAATGCGTCAGCAAACCCAGCACGACCAGCGCCCAGGCCAGCCCTGCCAAGGCTTGCGATATAGTGATAGCGGGCGAGCCACGTAAAAAAGCGGGCAACATGAGCAAGCCCAGCACGCCGCCGGTCAAAAACCCGCCAATATGCGCAGAGTTATCAATACCGGGGATCACGTAGCCCATGCCTATGGTCAACGCTGAAAAGAGCATGCCTCCCCAGAACAACCAGCGAAATTCAACTTGCTGCATCTGGTGTCTGGCAACCCAGAGATAGACCAGCAACGCGCCATAGATGCCAAAAATCGCCCCGGAGGCGCCGCCTGACACCGCCTGATTGCCCTGAACCACCAGCGACAACAGATTACCGCCTATACCGCTAACCAGGTAAATCAAGAGAAAGCGTGCAGAGCCGAACATGCGTTCGACCAGCTTGCCGCCATCCCACAAGGCCAGCATATTCATGCCCAGATGCACGGCGCCAAAGTGTAAAAACATGGCGCTGCCCAAGCGCCACCACTGACCATCGGCCGTGGTTGGGGCAAAATTGGCGCCCCAGGTCAGCTGTACTGTATTGGGCGAGTGCCAAAACCCGGCGCCACCAAACAGCATGAGCACGAACACCAGCACATTAAGCGCAATCAATGTGCGCGTCATCGGCGGCACAGGTGCGCGCAGCTCAATGCGAGGGGTGGGTGAAGCGTGCATCTAGGCGAGTGACTCCTGAAAAGGCACCTGCAACAAGGGCGGCTGTTGCAAACTGTCGATTAAGGTTTGCAGGTTTTCTTCTGGCATAGACATCTGCGGATCAATCCTGTTCGCGACCCAGCCACAACACGCTATCTGCCGCGACTTGAGCCCCTCTGCCGTCAGCAGCGCATGGTTGATACAGCCCAGGCGCATGCCGACCACCATCAGCGCAGGCAATTGCAGGGCCTGAATCAAATCGGCCACGCTGTGCGTCTGGTTTAAAGGCACCAGCAAGCCCCCTGCGCCTTCCACAATCACCACATCGGCCAGCGTGGTCAGTTGTGCATAGGCGGCTTGAATGACCTCCAGCTGAATCTCCATGCCAGCTTGCGCGGCGGCAATATGGGGCGCAATGGCCGGTGTAAAGCGGTAGGGATTAATCAGTTCAGCAGGTGCAGTCACGTTGGAGGCGGCGGTCAGTAAACGCACATCTTCATTTTGCCAGCGGCCATCCAGCCACTCGCAACCGGAAGCTATTGGCTTCATGCCGATCACCGTCTTGCCTTGCGCAATCAACTGCTGCATCAAGCGAACGGTGACTGTGGTTTTACCAACACCGGTATCGGTGCCAGTGACAAAAAAACGTGAAGGCAACGGCTGCATCATGCTCCCTGCGTGGCGGGTTTGCGCGACATGAATTGCACCGGACTGGTCCCGGGTGCCGTGTAGGGCTGGCTCCCGGTCCAGGCATGTACAAACACCACTTCATAGGTGGCGGGCAATTTACCCTGGTGGCGAAAAGCCTCATAGCCCTGGCGCAATTGCTGCAAAAAGCCCTTGCCACTCAAGCCCTTGGCACGCCCCGCCGTCGCATTATGTGCGCCAATCGCTTTGAGGTCGCGCATCACAGATTCCACCGTATCGTAGGTCAGGGTGTAATGCATCACATCCAGCACCGGCGCGCTAAAGCCAGCCCGCGTCAGTGCATCGCCGATATCATGCATGTCAATAAAACGGCTGACATGGGTATGCCCATGACCAGAGGCTGCGCGCAGTTCTTTCAGCGTATCCGGTCCCAAGGTGGCAAACATTAGCAGCCCGTTGGGTTTCAGCACACGCCTGAATTCTTGCAATACGGTGTCCATGTCGTTACACCACTGCACGGCCAGGTTGGACCACACCATATCAACACTGGCGGTCGCCAACGGCATGGCTTCAATGTCGGCACACACCATTTGTGGTTTGGCCTGCCAGAAGCGATACCAGGGAAACAGCGTTTTCGTGCGGACCAGCATACCTTCGGCAATATCCAGCGCCACGCCTCTTGCCTGCTTAAAGTGTTTGAGCAAGGCATGCAAGCCATGACCGGTGCCGCAACCTGCATCCAGAATCACCGCAGGCGCCAGCTTGACCACGTCCAGACGGCTCAACATCTCCTCACGTACCTGGCGCTGCAAAATGGCGGCGGCATCATACTGTTTGGCTGCACGGTGAAACGACTGGCGCATGCGCGTCTTGTCGATCTGATAAACATCCTGCATTTAATGCTCCCCGGCGCGCGCAGCGGGCTCATCCGCCATAAAGGCTTCGACCGTTTCGCAAAAAGCTTCCGCATGTGACAAAAAGGGTGCATGTGCCGCCCCGGCGATCACGCGCAAATGGGCACGCTGCAAATGCATGGCCAGCCAGTGCGCTGCCGAGACCGGCGCCAGCGTGTCTCGATCCCCGTGAATGATCAGCGCGGGCTGGAACAAGCGCCCGACCTCTTCGCGCAAATCGGTCTGCATCAGGATATCCAGGGCTTGATTCAAGCTATCTTGGGTAGGCGTGGGTTTGGCGCCAAACGCAATACGCAATTGGCGTACCGTGCTGCGCGCATCTTTGGCATGCATGCATTGCAGGGTCAAGAAATTGAGCAAGGTGGCATTAAAGTCTTGCGCAAACCGCTCGTTGAACTGCTCAAAATGGCGGGCTGCAATGCTATGTGGCCAGTCTGGTTTACTCACAAAACAGGGGTTGGTCCCCACCAGAATCAGCTTCTCTACCCGGTCCGGCTGATTGAGGGCAATTTGCTGCGCAACCAGGCCGCCCAGCGACCAGCCTAAAATGGTGGACACGCCGGGGATTTCCTCAGCGACCGCTTCGGCCAGACTATGCAAGTGATAAGGATAAACTGGACGGCTCTGGCCCATGCCGGGCAAATCCACCAGAAACAGTCGAAAATGGGTGGACAGCCGCTTGGTGACCCTTTCCCATACCGCACTGTTCATGCCCCAACCATGGAGCATTACCAGCGGTTTGCCTTGCCCCATGATTTCGATAAAACAACTCATGCCCCCGCCCCGACAGCTAACTCACGCTCGGCATCGTGCAAGGCTTGAATCAGCGCCCTGACGTCGGACTCACGATGGGCAGCCGACAGGGAAATGCGCAGGCGGGAAGTGTTCACCGGCACGGTAGGGGGGCGGATCGCAGGGACCAGAATGCCACGCGCCTGCAAATACTGGCTCAATGCCAGCGCCTCATGGTTATCGCCCACCACCAGCGGCTGGATAGCGGTTTCTGACGGCAGTAAGTGCCAACGGGTGAGTGAGAGCTCACTCTTGAGCAGCGCAATCATGTCAAACAATTGCTTTCTGCGCGCATCACCCTGCTCTATCTCTTTCACTGAAGCCAGCAAGGCGGCGGACAGCGGTGGTGGCGCAGGCGTGGTGTAGATATAACTGTTGGCGTGCTGAATCAGGTAATCAATCACGATTTGTTGGCCTGCTACAAAAGCACCCGCCACACCCGCGGCTTTGCCTAGTGTGCCCATCATGATCAGGCGTGGTGACTGTAGCCCCAGGTGCTTGAGCGAGCCACGCCCTTGCGGACCAAGCACACCAAAACCGTGCGCATCATCCACATACAAATAGGCATCGTAGCGTTCGCAGAGCGCAAGATACTCAGCCAGCGGCGCAATATCGCCATCCATACTGAACACCGCATCAGCGGTGACCAATTTGTGACGGGCCGTGCTGGCTTGCAATAATTTTTCCAAGGCGGCCACGTCATTGTGCGGAAAGCGATGATGTGAGGCACGTGACAAAAATGCGCCATCATTCAGACAGGCGTGATTCAGCTTGTCCGAGAACACGGCATCTTCACGCCCCATCAAGGCACTGACGACGCCAATATTCGCCATGTAGCCGGTGGAAAACAGCAAGGCTGCCGGTTGCCCGACAAAAGCCGCCAGCGCCTGCTCTAACTGATCATGATAGCGGTGATGACCGGTAATCAGATTGGAGGCGCCACTGCCCACGCCCGCTTCGGCAGCGGCTTGTTGCAAAGCGGCCACCAGCGCAGCATCG
This sequence comes from Methylophilus sp. DMC14, assembly GCF_056314085.1. Lineage (NCBI taxonomy): Bacteria > Pseudomonadati > Pseudomonadota > Betaproteobacteria > Nitrosomonadales > Methylophilaceae > Methylophilus > Methylophilus sp. DMC14. Next base: position 190,522 of record NZ_JBQUZA010000001.1, read on the forward strand.
TTGGCCAGGCCCAGATAATCATTGCTGCAAAACGACAAAAATGGCTGGCCATTGGCGGTGATATGCTCGGCCTGGGGCGAATCCAGCAAGCGGCGTTGACGCATCAGACCCAGTGTTTGCCGTTTTTCCAGATCGGCCCGTAAAGACTCCAGCAGATCGCTCATTTAGATTTTCTTCAAGCCTAATTTGGCAAACAGGGCATTGTCAGACTCAACCTCAGGGTTGCCGGTCGTCAGTAATTTTTCACCGTAAAAAATACTGTTGGCCCCGGCATGGAAGCACAAGGTCTGCACGGCTTCGCCCATGCTCTGGCGGCCAGCAGACAAGCGGACAAAGCTGGTCGGCATGGTGATGCGGGCGATGGCAATCGTACGCACAAACTCCAGCGGATCCAATGGGTCGGTGCCATGCAAAGGCGTGCCTTCCACTTGGGTTAACAAGTTGATGGGCACGCTTTCCGGCGGTTGCTCCATATTGGCCAACTGCGCAATCAGGCCCGCGCGCTGCGCACGGGTTTCACCCATGCCAATAATGCCGCCGCTGCACACATTGATATTCATGCTGCGCACGCGGTCCAGGGTGTCCAGACGGTCCTGATACGTCCGCGTGGTAATCACATCGCCATAGAACTCGGGCGCGGTATCCAGGTTATGGTTGTAATAATCCAGCCCAGCCTCTTTCAGTTGCTCGGCTTGCCCATCCTTAAGCATGCCCAGCGTGGCACAGGTTTGCAGCCCCATCGCCTTCACTTCAGAGATCATTTTGAGCACAGGCTCCAGGTCGCGCTGTTTGGGTCCGCGCCAGGCAGCTCCCATACAGAAACGGCTGGCACCGCTTTCTTTGGCTGCTTTGGCTGCGGCCAGCACCTCGTCCAACTGCATCAAGGGCTCATTTTCAACCTCGGTATGATAACGCGCAGCTTGCGGGCAATAGCCGCAGTCTTCGGAACAGCCGCCCGTTTTAATCGACAGCAGTGTGCTGACCTGCACGGCGTTTGGATCAAAATGCTCCCTATGCACAGTGTGCGCTCTGTGCAGCAAATCATTGAACGGCAATTCAAACAGTGCCATGATATCTGCAACGCGCCAGCGCTCAACCGCTGGATGACAGGAAGCCGCAGGCTTCAAGCCATCCAGATTAATGACGGAGGTTTGCATTTCGGTGCCACAAGCAGTAGCAGAGGTGTGTTGTTCCATAAGTCCCACGCATTAAAAAATAGATGAATAATCCGGCCGAATTATATGTTGTTTAAAATCATACGTGAAAAAATTTTACAACAGCTTAAAATTTAAACAAATCAACACCACTCACTGGTTGTCGCAGTGGCTGGCAACGACGCTGCCCTGCCCGCTGTGCCATCAAGCCCCAGGCGCTCGCCAACCTTCAGCGACTGACGAGCCAATCTCCCCTCCAAACGGACTTTGTTTAGACTGCCAGGCCAGCCTGCCCTGGTACCAATCGCCGCGTTGCCCACAATGCGCATTACCAAATACGCGAGGTGAGCTGTGCGGCATCTGTTTACAGCATGCCCCCGCTTTTGACCAAACGCTGACCGTTTTTCGCTATGCCTATCCGCTAGATCGACTCTTGCATCAATTTAAATACCACCAGCAATTGCCATGGGGGGCGCTATTGGCACAGGCCTGGCTATCCCGCCTGCCAGTGTTACCCGCGAGCCAGCAGCCAGCCGTCCTGGTGGCGATGCCCATGCACCTGAACCGCATCAAACAGCGTGGGTTTAATCATGCGCTTGAATTAGCCAGGCACTTGCAAAAGCAGTGGCAAATTCCGTTAAGGATAGACGGCTGTGAGCGATTGATAGACACGCCAGCGCAAGCAGCGATGGACATGAAAACAAGAACCCGCAATCTACGCGGTGCCTTTGCGACCTCGCAGCGATGGCAAGGTCAGCATGTGATGATCGTGGATGATGTGATGACGACAGGAGCCAGCATGCATGCGCTGGCAAAAGTTTTTAAACAGGCGGGGGCTGCACAGGTGACGGCGCTCGTGCTGGCACGCACCCTCAAACAGGACTAGCTAGCACAATTATTCGGCATTGGCTTGTACGCTGCCGCCCAGTTGACGGATGCGCTGCGTAACAAATTCGAGCAAACGCTCGCTTAACGGCAGGCTTTGCGCCTGTTGCAAGTGCTGCAAGGCTTGCGCATTCTGGCCCACAGCTTGTAATGAAATGGCGTACGCCACCATCCATTGTGCATGCCCCGGCCGCAACAGCGTCGCGCGTTCAAAATGTGGCAAGGCGGCGGCATGCTGGCCGGTTTGCTGATAAGCCATGGCCAGCATCCATTGCGATTCGGCATCTGGCGCCAGCACATTGACCACCGGTTTTAATGTTTGTAACACTGCCTCTGCCTGACCATGCGCCAACTGCCATCTGGCCAGCGATTTGGACACCCCCACTTGTGCCGGAAACTGCTTGATGCCTGCCTGCAGAACCGAGACAGCCTCGGCCTCTTGCCGGGACTCAAACAAATAGGCGGCCAACAGCTGGCGTGCATCTTCAGACTGCGGGTAAATTGTCAGCGCTTGCCTGAGCATTGCCAACGCCTCGTTCAAACGACCTTTTTGCTCATGATCAACGGCACGCTGGATCAAGACATTCACTTCCTGCTCCGGTCTGACATGTTTATTGACCATACCTTTTTCGGCTGACTTTTCATCACTTTTGCCCTGGCTCTGGTCCGCGTGCGACTCCAGCGCGGGCGCGATGGTGGCAACCGTGATTGCCGCCGCATTGTCCGCGGCCTTCATGCTGAACTCGCCCTCTACTTGTGGTGTAGCAGCATTAGCCACGGGCTTCACTTGAGCAACGACAGGGCGCGCGCTGGGCTTTGCAGGGATGGGCTCTGCATGCCAGGTACTAAACAATGACCTGGTCAATTGCGGCGGCGCCCAAGTCGCCACCGTGCTTGCCTCTGCGGCTACCGGGGCTGAAACAGGCTGCGCAGTCTGTACACGCGGTGTTTGCCGTTGAGCCTGCTGCACTGCCTGGGGTATTGCAGTCACATGCTGCGGGTAAAAATACGCCATTAACATAGGCGCATTCATCCACACCCATCCGGCAGTCGCAACCAGCAGCCCGCCGCCTATCAGGCGATTCAACCAACGGCCAGCCGGAGCTGGCTGTGCAGACAACACCGGCTTGACCTGTCCGGTCCAACCATCCGCGGGACTACCCTGACGGGCCTCTACGTTTTGTAACACCTGATTAATCAAGCTCATTTGATTCCTCCGTCGCCTGCTAACGACCAAACCCGGCCAGGGTGGCATGCAACGTCAACCACCATTTAAATCCATGCCCCAGCCAGCGGTGCTGGGCTTTGACACTGGCTTGTGTATCAAGAATCGCCGCTTTCACATCCTCGGTTGCAACCCTGTGCTGGCCACGGCCAAACGCAGACAATAATGCTTTATGCGCCAGAATATTCAGCAAGCGCGGAATGCCGTTGGCATACCGGTATAGCAATCGCATACTGGCCGGACTAAACACCATGCCGCCCTGATACCCTGCCACATGCATGCGATGATTCAAATAAAACGCTAATTCTTCCCATTGCAGGCCTTTGAGGTGATATTCAAAGCCAATGCGCTGCCGCAGCTGGCGAATAGACGGATGGTTGAGACGCTCTTCCAGCTCAGGCTGACCAAAAATAACCACCTGCAACAGCTTGCGCTTTTCAGTTTCGAGGTTACTCAGCAAGCGCAAGGCTTCCAGCGTTTCCAGTGGCATGGCTTGCACCTCATCCAGACAGACGACCACATGCGTGCCCTTTGCCGCAAAGGTCAGCAATGTGCGATGCAGCGCATCTATCATGTCATGGTGGGTAAACTCAGGCTTGAAGGCGACGCCAAACTCGGTGGCCAGCGTCATCAGTAAAGCATGTGGGTCTAGATAGGGGTTAGGGAGGTAAGCAATCTGGCAACCGGGCTCCAAGGCTTTGAGCAAGCGGCGGCACAGCAGTGTCTTGCCAGTACCGACTTCGCCAGTGATTTTGACAAAGCCTTCACCCGACTCAATCGCAATCAAGAGCGTATTGAGTGCCTCTTGCAATGTGCGCGTGGCGTAATAAAAGCTCGTATCCGGCGTGATCGAAAATGGAAACTCTTTTAAGCCAAAATGCTGCAGGTACATGCCCGCTCCTAAAATGCGTTGTCTGACTTGAGTTTTTCTACCCGGTCCTGGCTGTCGAGCATATCTTGCGCCCAGTTATCGCCACTGCGGACCACGGTGGATTTGAGCAGAATGACCAGCTCGGTTTTGGTAGAGCTTTGGTCTTTCTGGCGAAACAGGTTGCCCAAAAACTTGACATCGCCCAAACCAGGCACTTTTGTACGTGTATTATCCACGGATTCAGACATCAGCCCGCCGATCGCAATCACGCTGCCATCACGGGTACGCACGATGCTATCAGTTTCATTGATGTTGGAAGAGGCTGTGGGAATCGTGTACGTGCCGCCGTTGGCACTGGACAAACTCACAGTACGGTTGACCTGGGTGACTTCACTGATAAACGGATGGACGTGCAGAATAATGTTGTCATCCTTGTCAATTTGCGGTGTCACATCCAGTGAAATGCCAGAAAAATAAGGTTGCAACTGGATATCTGGCGTCACCACGGCGCCGCCGGTGGTGGTGGTCACATTGGTACGCACATTAGTCACATAGAACGCATCATTCCCCACCTTGAGTACCGCTTTCTGGTTGTTGATGGTGGCAATGCGCGGACTGGACAGGACTTCTACATTGCCCTGTGTTTCGAGAAAGTTAAGCAGCGCAGAAAAGTTTTTGCCTTGTACCGCTAGCGCAAACATCGAGCCGCCTATGGACACCGGGTCACTGTTACTCAAAGCGCCAGGTACGGTACTGGTCAGCGTGCCATTGGTCAGTGTACCGGTTTCTCCCAGTGTAGTATTGCCGTTCACGTTACCAAAGGTGTAATCACGGCCGTGAATGTTTCTGACCGCTGCCCAGTTAATCCCTTGTTGCGAGTTTCTATTCAGTTGCACCTTGATAATTTTGGCTTCCAGAATCACCTGACGATCCACAGTCACCTGCATCAGGCTCAGAAACTTCTCCACCTGGCGAATTTCCTTAGGCATGGCTTTGACCATGATCAGGCCAGACTGCGCGTTAATGACCACCTTGCGTCCGCCTTCTTCACCAATCAGGCTGCTCAATGAGCCGGTAATGTCATCCCAAAAGTCATTATTGGTGCGCATACTCACATCTGAAGCATACACTTGCAGGTTGGAGGCGCCCGAGGCCGCCTGGTTGCCCGTGCCTGTCCCGGTTGAGCCAGAGCCAACGCCCATGGCACCGTTCATGGCGGCGGCCTGCCCGGCCACGCCTGCGGCACCGCCTGCACCCGAGCCGCTGGCCGTCCCCGACGTCACGCGGGTGGCAGAAGACCCTCTACGAGCGCCCGTAATGTAATTGACCTGAAAAACACGGGTTTGCAGGGTTTGTGGCTCGACAAAAATCTGTTTGCCGTTCATTTTGTACTCATAGCCATACAAGTCACGCAAGGCATTGAGCGCTTCAAATAGCGTCACATCGCGCAGGTTAATCGTAATCTCGCCTTTCAGCTCCGGGCTTAAAGCAATGCTGTAAGGACTGCCAGAAACCATGCCCATCAGTACTTGACTGGCCGGGGCTTTGTTAACCACGAGGTCAAAGCGAGGCTCGACGCGCTTGGCCAGGGCTTTGGGCGGCTCAATTTTAAGCGGCTCAAACAACTCATCCGTCACTTCTTTAGGCGGTGGCACCACTTGTGCTTGCGCCTTGGCCGCAGAGGTCGCCAATTCGTTTTGTATTTTTGGTTGAATTGATGGATTGGTCGGCGTGAACGGGTTACTGGTGCATCCAGCCAACCCGGCGCCTATCATCATCACACCCAAGGTATTCACAAAAGTTTTCATAGCAGTCTCTCTATTGATATTCACCTGGTGGCCACTTCAGCCAATCGCAGGCATTTTCACTTTATTTTTTAACCGTTTTTGCCTGTTTGGCTTTTTTTATCTGCGCAGGCGACGGCGCCTGCATCACAACACTGGCCAGCCCCAAACCCAGCAGTTTTTTCTCACCGTTTTGATTGATAAACGCCGCTTGCTGGTGCTTGACCGAAACCAGCTTAAAGCCTTGATAGCGCTCACCCAACGGTACCAGCTCGCCATTCACCACGGCAAATCCATGCTTGCCGTTGTCCTGGATGGCCGTCACTTGCCAAGCCGGCGTAGCATCCGTTTGCGCCTCTGGCAGATAAGGCAATACAGCAGCTGGCGGCTGCGTAGGGTCTATCATTTGCTCGGCGGCCTGGCTATGTGCCATGCTGACCAATACCATCCAAATCATGAATATGCGCATGCTATATCCCCAACCAGGCGTTTTCCCCACTCAGGGTATACACTTGAAAAATCAATTCGCTTTCTGGGTAGCCGCCTTTAAGCTCGGCACTTTCCCATGCCAGTTTACGGCCGATCGCTTTCAGGGACTTGCTATACGCCATCAACGCAAAATACTGCCCTTTTAAATGGACTTTCACAGCATGCTGATAGACATGCGGCACATTCTTCCAGACCTCGTCCGAGGCCGCAGTAGAATCAGTCCCTGATGCGGTTTGTGCCTGCAATAACTTTCTTCGCGTTTCAATAAAATCCACCACCGGCAATGATTGCATTTCAATCACTTGCACATCGGTATGCTTTTGCAGCAGTTTCTTCAACATATCCACCATGGCTTGTGGCGAAACCATAAATGCAGATACCTTGAGTAATTCCTCAGTTTGGCTGGCCATTTTTTGCCTGGTTTCTTCAATCTCCTGCTGAAACGCCTGCGTGGCAGGCTGTGGCGCCGCCTGCGCTGCAATCGTAGTGAGTTGCTCAGTCAAGGTGGTCGTATCGTTTTGTATTTTGAGGATTTCCTGCTGGGTGCTGGCCAGTTGCACCCGCTGTGGCTCCAGCAAAAAGGTATCCATCAGGCCCACCACGGCAAACAATCCGGTGCCAATCAGCATCCAGCGTTCGCGCATCGAGAACGCTTGCCATTTATCGCTGATTGCCTGTAGTTTTTCAGATCGCATGACTTACTGTCTCCCGCTCTGGTTGCCGGGCTGAGGTGGCACCGTCTGGCGCACAAATTCGTCCCAACTCATGCCATTGACCAATTTGTTCGTGGCTTGCGTATCACGCCCCTTGACTTCAAATGTATACACTTTGAGTCCAGGCACTTCAGCGGCTGCCGGGCTGCCAGGGGCTGACGGCGCAGGTGTTGAAGCAGCTGGCGCAGCGGCTGGATCGGCTCCCGCACCCTCTTTACCAGCAGGCGCAGCCGCTACCGGATCTGGCGTCGGGGTTGATGCCGGGCTTGCAGGGTTAGCGCTGGTGCGCGGCTGCGGTTTGTGCAACTCGACTTGCTTAAACTGGATGCCGGAAAACTCGGTGCCTGCAAAGACAGACTGGCTGGAGAGTAAATCCAGATAAGCCGGAATATCTTGTGATTGCAAGGCCTGGCCGGTGAGTGACAGATGCTGGACGGCAGGCTCGACCTTGAAGCCGGTTAACCAGACTCCAGGTTGCTGCTGCCCTGTAAATGCCCGTAAATAGTCGATCAAATGAGCAGACTGCTCTGAAATCGACTGCTGAAAAATAGCCAGAATTTGCGACTGCATTTCCAAACGCCCCTTGAGCGCTTTCAACTCTGCCTCGAGCTTGCTGTTATCGATTGGCGCGGCTTTTTTCGAGAACTCGTCCACTTTTTTCTGCATCATTTCGTACTGCGCAACGGCCTGGTTACGTTGCACCTGTAGCTGCGCATTTTCATCTGCGAGGCCGGTGTAGAAGAAATACATCACCACTGCGGCCAGCAGGTAGACTGCTGCCACCATAGGCAGCGTGAACCACTCTTTGGCCTTGACGCCTCCACCTTCATACAGGTTAATCTGCTGACTCATGCGACAGCCTCCTGACGCAAGGCAGCACCCAGGGCAGGCATCAACATGGCCTGTTTTTCAAGGCTGGAAAAATCCTGGTTGGCAGGCAGCTCAACGATATCTTCCAGGTTAAAGACGTTGACCGGCACATAGAGGCTGGAACTCAGGCCACTTACCAGATAGTCGCGATGCACGACTGGCGCCACCACCATACGGTTCAAGCTCAGGAAAGGAAACTGACGGTCAAAGCTGTCCAGCGAGCGTTGCAGCTCAAGCACCAATTTATCAAAATTGGTTCTGAAGATTTCGTCTCTGTCGTTCAAAAAGTCGCGATCCAACTCAATCAGACGCGTGTGGTAAAGCTCGCCTTTTGCCGTAAACGTGATCAGGCAGCCGCGTGGCAGGATGCTCACCATCACCAGCGCGCGATCTTCGTGTTCAAGCAAATGGGCAATATTGCGTTGTGCCAACGCGTGCACATCAATCGAACGCAGGTTAAATCCGGCATCGACCAAATGGTTACCCGCCCCGGTCACCGTGGTTTTTTTGGCACAAATCGCCAGCATCAAGGCCTGACGGTTAGCTACAGAAGGATCTGAAGGCAGATCGATCCCATCAACCACCGCTTGTTCTACCGCATAATCAAGCAATCCCTTGAGTTTCCAGCGTAACGCCGGTTTTACTTCATCCTCTGGCAAATTGGGCTTGTCAATCTGCACAATGTTGTACTGGTCGACATTGAGTACCAGATTGCAGGGTAAAGACTTGAGGTCATTTTTGGTCACAAAGTGACGTAATGTGGAAGTAGCATCCAACGGTATTTGCTCAACCGCCGCAAATGAAACCACTGGCTTAGTCCCTTCTGCAGGCGGCGTCAAGGCAACAGTACTCACATGCATGTCGGTAAAACTCACCCCTACCTGCTGCTTGTTTTTTTGTCTTTTAAACCATTGCATAGAGAGTCGCCAGTCTTTCAGAGTCACTTTATCATTTAAAATCAAAGAATAATAATACTTACTTCAAGCACAATCGCAAATTAGTATACACAAAAAAGTCGCACGTCAAATCATCTTCTTATGCGCAAAATGACTTAACTGGCCATGCGCCATCGTGGCACCAGACAATCACGCTATCCGGCCACGCCTCATATATGCGAGCAACTTTAGTGCCTGAAACGGGAGATCAAATGCAGGAATAAGACGACAAAACCACCTGATTTAGGTGGCTTTGTCTTTATTGGAAGCTTTCACGCATGTAGATGATGGGCGCTTTGTAGATGCCAAACGAGGCGCGCCCCACAGGATCTGTCGTCCCAAACCAATCTGACTTGCCACCATCAATGGCACTGACTGGACCGGCATTGCTTTGACAAGTAACCTCACCTGGAGCAGCATTGCCCAGATTTACTTCAAGATCAACACTGCCAACATTGGGCCGCCCATCGGACCCCACTTTGGGCGCTGAAAGAATAGCTTTCACCAAGCCGTTATTCGCAGTGAAAGTACCAGACATAAAGGTCTCACAAGCTGTCAGGTTACCCTTATAGTTTTTCATAACGATGCTTTTGCTATCAATGGTGGTACATGCGTCGCCCTGACTACGCACATAAAAACCATCTTTGTAAAATTGCGCCTCAATCGGCACCGGTAAAGCCAACAGCTCCGAGCCATGGGCAGGGATCACGGCCAGACGGCCATAGCGGAACTCAATCCCCCCACTCGAAATATCGACTGGGGCGGTTGTGGTGACTTGGTCACTGTCTTTTGGCTGCGTTGAAATCACCACTGGACCTTTATTGACTGCTGACCCAGGCCTGGACAGTTTATGTCTGACGCGAACACTGGTGGTACCATTATTCCAAATCGGCACTGTGTTATCTGTCGTTTTTGTGATGGCAGGGCTGGTAGCACTTGCACTCAATGTGGCGCCATTAGATGGCGAGGCGCTAAACTGGTACGAACTATAACTGGTCAGATCCAGCCGTGCATAACTACCTGTATAATTTTGTGTCGTCGTCCCTGCCGCATTAAGTGCAGTGATACTGAATGGCGTCATAAACCCCGGAGCTGTACTGGTTGCAGTGGTATCCTGCCCATAGTAAACAAAACTGCCACAAGCCAGCGTCAACGGACTGGAAGCATCCACGCGGAAACTGTTGGGGATGAAACGGCCAAAATAATTCGTATCTGAGGTATTACCAAAACGGCAACCATATTTTGGCGGCGTCCCTGCACCGCCATTATCAAATGGACTCCCACTGTTATCACAATCACCTTTGGATTGATCCACTGCGGTGAAAGTATCATCGTAGAGGCCTTGCGTTGAAATTTTAAAATGTCCGACCTCAGAATAGGTGAAGCTGGTTCCCGTGCTGGACCCGGCACTGGCCGCCGCAAATGATCCCGCAACCTGCCCTACAACTGACGCCCCTGGATGAGCCACCAATAATGCATTCGATATTTTGGGCGTGCCATTATAGCCCTGCTCGTTGCTAGAAACGGTCAGGCTAAAATTATCTGCCCCCGCCTTGAATACGGGCGTGGCGGTATTGCTTGGTGAGGTTGACTGTGAAGTATTGCTGCTAGTCACTGATAACGATTGTGGACGCATGGCAAAGTTATCAGACGAACAACCCGATTTGTTCTGACCGGTGTCAGTCACCTTGCAACGCAAATTGGGATATGCCCGCGTCACATCCAAGGCGTTGAATGTCACTTTTTTACGTCCGCCATCCGAAGTCGCGAAGCTGACGAACTTGGTCGCGATGATATTTGTACTGCAGGTGTTACTACTGTCGGTGACCAAATCAACTTGCAAGCCAGATGAATTGTAGCCACTGGACTGATCCCCACTGGCAAGCACGGCAACCACATCGACATCAAAAGACTGACCCAACACCTTGGTGTAGAGCGGATTACGCTTGGATGAGTCAGTTTTTAGATTGTTATACGTCATGCCACTTTCCATACACTCAAACGTATTCACACACGCCGTGTTAGTCATGGTAAAGCTACAACTTTGCGAGTTATTTGCCGTGTTCCAGCACTTGATGCCATTCATCGGCCCCTTACTAAGACCAGTCGCCCCCAAGCTATACGTGGCTGCTGCGCTGCCTTGCAAGGTCAGGGTGGCCGTGGTACCCACATCGCCGATCTCAAACGCATTGCTTGGCGTCACCGTGACGCTAGGAGAACCGGGCGAAATCGTCAATGTACCCGTGAGACTACCAGAGTTAATTAACTGGTCATCCGGGCAAGGCATGGTGGAGACCAAACAAGCCATGACCTGAATATCGACCGGACATAAGGAAGAACTCCCAGGGTGGCGGATTTCCAAATGATCGTAATCAGGGACCAAAGTTGAGCCCACCACAAAGTCATAGCTGAACGTATAGACTCCGGGAGCTGTAAAGTCATACTCAATCGCCGCACCGGTGTCTGTTAAGGTGGTATTGACTGTATTCCCCAACTGGCCTGTTTTGGCTATCGCACAGGCAGTCGAATTATTATTCGACCAGAATGTTTGATAATTGCCTACACAGTAGCGGCTAAACGTTCCATCCCTCTCCCTGAAACTCTCAACCACATCTAAGTTAGCAGGCAAACTTGTACTCGATGGGCAAGCAACATTCGTAGAGTTGCTCCCTGACGAGCAATTCCCTGCATATGGATAGGTCCCTGCTACTTGCTTACCATTAGTGTCCACATAGCGCACACCGCAGCCGCAGTCAGACCCCCCTAAATAGGTATCAACCACATGATAATAGCGTACAGGATTAGTTGAGCTGACTGGATATGTCGGAGGAATATAAATGCTCACCTTGGCGGTGACAAAATCATAAGGATAGGTGTAGCTCCAATCTATGGTGACTTGTGGGCCACCTCCGACATTATTGCCAGGAACGGTAAATTGAGATCGGGTCGTCTGGGCATTCCCGGCTGATGCATTAGCAGGCGAGACCGCCGTCATCGCTTGTGGGCTGTAACTTCCTGCCGCATTGTAAGCAAAATGATCAGGGCCATAAATGGTGTTATTGCCGCGGATATAAATACCATTATCCAAACGATTCTGTGAAGGATCACTGTAAATGACATCCTGAGGAGTTTGGCTGGGGCTATAGATCTGACCCGTACTATTTAACCTTTGCACCTGTATCTGGGTATAACGGTCAATATAAATCTTTAAGCCATTGGATGAGCTTGATCCGCCATTCTGGTTCAGGATAGCCGGAGCAGCCAGTACGAATACAGGACCTAACAGCCCTGTAATACAAAGCCCCCATAAAAAAGTTAATCTCCGCCAGGCAAACAATGTCTTTTTCCCTCTTAACTACACTCTTCTGTCCCCATCAGGCAACGGCTCAAGCTCACGGTGACTTTGCGCTCAACATAATCAAGCGCACCAGCCGCCCCTTTTGAAGCAATCGCAGTAATGGTATACATCCCGATATTCTGTGTACCCGCCCGATCTTGCGGAGTCGGATTGGTCTGATTACAGGTAATTGCAATCGTAAAGCCATTAATCGTAAACGGGTTAGGCGGCGTAGGGCATGATTGCATAGTTGTCGATCCTGGCGACAAGACATAATAAGCCGTCCATTCCACACCTGCTCTGGCTGCAAGATAAGCTTGCACACCCTGCACGTCTTGTATCGCCCCCTGATTAGCCAGCAATGACAGCCGCATGGCATACCCCACCAAGGCAGCCAATGTCACCATCAAAAATATTGCCACAGGCAACATAAATCCTTTTGTGCGATAAAGTGTATTTTTCATGGCGAATTCACCACATTAATCAGGTTAACTAAGCGCACAACACCGCCATTTTTACTGAGCTCGAGCTGGGCAGTAACCACACCGCTATGCTGCATCACCCCTTCAGTGTAGGTAAAACTACAGCCAGTGACATCTTGCGCCACGATACTGGGTGTTAGTCCGGCAAAGTTTGAAGGGTGTGCAGATGGAATCGCGTAGTTCGAATACATCAATAGGCGACGATTCGCCAAATCACAGACATAAAAAACAGCCCCGTTCACCACATAGAAGCGACTGCCGGGAGAAGGTAGGGGAAATGCGGGGCCGCTGAATGAAAGTTGATTAAGGTTATTACCAGTGCTGGTTAAGGAGCGAATGGTGTCGCCCGCATACACATCCGCCGCTAGAATACCAAGGTTATAAATCACTAATTGGTCACCAGAAGCAACTGAAGGCACTGGATCACCAAGTACATTAAAAGTGTCATTCGCACTGACAAAATCCAGCGTATCCTGCTGGTAACGCCCCCCCGCTTTGATAGGCACAAATTCCACGTATGAATTATCGGCTGCCACCCATACACTGTTTGGCAAGGCATTGCGGATATCCCGTGACATCCGGCGTAAGGAAATATCCGCACGGTCTGCCAGCTCATAATAGGCTTCTGAATTCACATATGCCAGAATGGAGTTCTTAATAAAGGTCACGGAAATGCCACCCAAAATAGCCATAACGACAATGACAATGACCAATTCCACCAAGGTGAAACCAGCTATATTAGGTCTTGGTGATCTAAATTCTTGGCGCATAACGAACCCTGTATCCGGTCAGACGGATTGTAGTGTCTGCAGGACCTGCCACCGTAATCACAATCTGTAACACCGCATCTGCTGGCAGCCCTGCAAAGGCACCACTGCCACCAACTTGCGTGATAGCCACGGATGCAGAGTAAGGATTTAAGCCATTCAAGGCAGTAGAACTGCCAATACGGCAAACCCCGGCACATCCACCACCCGGCATGGAAAATCCACCATAATCGGCCACATTATCAAAGGGATCGGTCGCGCTGTAACGGCTTTCAGTAGAGGGCGTAGGCCCGTTTAAACTCGCGTTTTGTGGATTGGTACAATCTGCATAACTCGTCGCCGTAGAAGCATTCGTGTCATCCGGGTCACAGAATGTAAAAGGCATTTGTTGAATTTCTTGCATTAGCGACTCAGCAATGGCGATTGCCTGCTTGCGTGCCAGCGGATCGGCAGAATGACGCCCCATAAAAGAAAGCCCGCCGATGACGCCAGCGATGGCGGTGGTGACAATGACCATAAACACCACCATCTCAACCAGCGAAAATCCCAGCTGAAGCTGCTTTCCTGTCTTACATGGTCGTTTTTGAGAGTGATGTCTATTGTTATGCATTGTCATCATCCAAGCTGCGAGTGGCAGACTCGTCAGTGTATATATCCGGTATCTACTTCGACCGTCACAGTCACAGATTGCGCATTATTTTTCTTGTTGGTCGCTTGATAGTTAACCGTAGAATTAGGCACCGCCCGCCCGAGTGCGTCAAACCCAACGCTGGCATTATCTGAGGTGATATCCACATTTTTGCTGCTCGTGAACACGTATGCCGCAGCTGTCTCAGGACTCATTACCGCCTGATTACAAGCGGTATCAAAACATAAGCTGACCGTATCTGGCACCGCATTATTGTGAATCACATACACATTGCGACGCTGGGCAATTGCCGTTTTTTGCGCATAGCGTAATGTAGATGAAAGTAAACCCGCGTCACCGCGGGTTTCGAAGATGTCGCCGTTTGCGAACCTAGGCATTGCGACAGCCACCATAACGCCTGTCAAAGCAATTACCACAACCAACTCGACAAGCGTAAAACCAGAGTGAATGCGCATACATCAAGTTAGCTGCAATTCTGCTGAGCCGCAGCACCTTGTAAATTACCAGTATTGACTATGCCAGTTGCTTGGTCATACGTAAAAGAACAGTTTGCAAATCCGTTTGCATTAAATGTCATGATCCCATTAGCACCAGGAGTGGCAACAAAGTTGTTATCAAGATTTTGCAAAGCAGCGACAATTCCAGCATTCGTTGCTTGTGGATAACCAACGTTGGCGACAACAGCCACGTTATTTCCATCCATATTCACTGCAGCGCCAGTACTGCCACCAGCAATCCATGCCGCACGAGCCATACTTGCTGCAGATCGCACAGATGCTGCCAAGCCATTCATGCTCGCAGCACGAGCATTACTTTGAACATTCACAAATCTTGGCAAAGCTGTAGCAGCCAAAATACCGAGAACTGCAATCACAACCACTAATTCAACCAATGTAAAACCAGCTTGTTTTTTCATTACTCAAACTCCTAATCAAAATGCCCTGCCGTTCTTATCACAGTGGCAGGTTAACACTGCGTTAAATAGTCAATAGCAAATACTATGCCAGACAATTTTGGTCAACTCCCCCAACCCAAAACTAGCTACCTTTTAGCATCACAGAACTCATGTCCCATATTGGTAAAAATACGCCCAATGCAAGCACCAAGACTAACGCTCCCAAAAACATAATCAAAATAGGCTCAATCTGCGCACCCAAGGTTTTAACGTCATACTCCACATCTGCTTGATACATATCGGCAATTTCCTGCATTAATGTATCCAGCGAGCCCGATTCTTCGCCGACAGCGATCATTTGCAAAACGAGTGAGTTAAACACACCAGTTTGCGTAGCTGTTCTGAGGATGGTTTCGCCACGCTCAATGCCCGCAGACATGCTCAAAATTTTGGCTGAAATATATTCATTTTCAACGGTTTGTGACACCAGCCGCAACGCGGAGAGAATGGGCAAGCCACTCCGCGTAGACAAAGCAAAGCTACGCGCAAAACGCGCCATGGTGCCTTTAAAAATAATTTTTCCGGCAATCGGGATACGCATTTTAATGCGGTCCCAATTAGTGCGTCCTGAGGTGGTCTTGATATAAGATTTAAAACTCCACCCAGCTGCTGCAATGATGCCAATCAAGACAAACCAGTAGTTGCGCATAAAGCTTGAAAATGCAATCAGCATTTTGGTGATCAATGGCAAATCGGCATGCATGCTGGCAAACACTTTTTCAAACTGCGGGATCACCATGACATTAATCACCACAATGGCAATGGCCATGGCAGTCAAAACGAACATAGGATATTGCAAAGCCGACTTGATTTGCCCACGCATAAAGCGGTCAAATTCGATATGCTCAGACAGGCGCAGAAAAATATTATCCAAATTACCCGTCGTTTCGCCAACCCGGATCATACTGATATAAAAACTATCGAAGACTTTTGGATGCTCGGTCATCGCCACTGACAATTCACGGCCTGAGTCCAGGCTCACGCGCAGTTGACCCACCACTTGCGCCAGCTTGGGGTTGCCTACTGAGCTTTGAATGCCTGAGAGGGCGCGCATAATCGGAATCCCGGCTTTAAGCAGCGTATACATCTGCTTGCTGAAAATCATCACCTCAAGACTGGTGATTTTTTCTTCAAACAGGTTAATCGCAACAGCACCCGTTTTCTTGGGCTTAATCTCTACCGGCGTAATTCGGGTACCAATTAACGCGGCGCCCAAGGCATCGGCATCGGCGGCTTCTTGTACCCCAGTCACCACCATGCCATCTTCGGTGCGCCCTTTGTATTCAAATAATGGCATAGGCGTTATTCTTCAAACTGGTTATCGACACGCATGATTTCTTCCAGCGTGGTTTTACCTTCAATCGCCAGTTGTAGCGATTGGTCGCGCAGCGTTTTACCTTTGAGACGTTCACGCGCTTTTTTGATAAAGACATTGGTATCTGGCATGTTGGCTGCCATTGCCAGCTCATCGGTCATTTCAAGAAACTCATACAAGCCCACCCGCCCCAGATAACCGGTTCGGTTGCAATGTTGACACCCTTTGCCATGGCGGAAGTTGGTCGGTAAGGTTGCATCCGACAATACCTGATTGAGCCACACTGTTTCACTCTCTGTAGGCGCATGCTCTTCAGCACAGTGCGGGCAAATCAGCCTTACCAGACGTTGCGCCATGACACCGAGCAAGGACATGGCCACCATGAAACGCGGCACGCCCATGTCGATCAAACGCACCGGAGCAGTTGAGGCATCGTTGGTATGCAACGTGGAGAGTACCAGGTGACCCGTCATGGAGGCACGCAGACCGGTTTGCGCAGTTTCTTCATCCCGCATCTCGCCCACCAGCACAATATCTGGATCCTGCCGCAAAATGGCACGTAGCAACTTGGGGAAGTCCAGCTCGATTTTCTCATTCACCTGCGTCTGAATAATGCCGGGCAACCGATACTCCACCGGGTCTTCCACCGTAATGACTTTGGTTTCGGGGGTATTAAGCTCACTCAATGCTGAGTACAAAGTCGTCGTTTTACCACTCCCGGTAGGCCCGGTGACCAACACCATGCCACTGGGCCGGTTAATCATTTTGCGGAAGCGCGCGAGTAAAACAGGCGGCATGCCCAATTTGTCCAGCTGAAAGTGCGCAGTGTTCTGAATCAGCAGACGCATGACCACCGTTTCGCCATACTGCGTTGGCATGGTCGAAATACGCATATCGACCGCCTTACCTTTGACTGAGAAGCCAAAACGACCATCTTGTGGCAGACGCTTTTCAGAAATATCCAAGCCAGCCATGATCTTGAGACGCATGACCAACGCAGTGGCAATTTTGATATCTGCCTGGGTTTGAAAGTGCATGACACCATCAATCCGAAAGCGGATCAGCAGCTTGTTGTCTTGCGGCTCAATGTGCACGTCAGACGCTCGCACTTGCACCGCATCCTCAAAAATCGTCTGCAACAGCTTGACCACAGGCGCATCGTCTACGCCCAGGTCTACGCCCATCATGCTTGAGAGATCGGCATTGCTGTCTGCCAGGTCCTCTTGCAACTCAAGCGCCAGTGAAGAAATCTGCTCAGTCTGGCGATAGGAACGATCAATGGTCTGCATGAGCAGACTCTCTTGCACCACGACGATATCAATATCACGCCTGAGCAGCCTGACCAATTCGTCATAGGCATAGACATCCGAAGGGTCGACCATCGCCACCAGAATGCTGTCTGGACGCTCTTCGAGCAAAATGGCACGGAAACGGCGTGCCTGCACTTCAGGAAGTTTTTGAACCTGCTTGGGATCCAGCTCATACTGGCCAAGATCCAGGAAAGGGATATTGAGCTGATGTGCAACGGCTTCAGCAATTTGCCGCTCGTTGGCATAGCCTTTTTCAGCAATCACCCGTCCAAGGCGGCGGCCTGTCTTGCGCTGCTCTTCCAGCGCCTGATCCAGTTCAGCTTGGGTCATGAAATTCTGTCTGACCAGAATTTCACCTAATCTAATTTTCTCGGGACGAGCCATGGCGTTGTAATTATTTATCTTGAGATACTTTCTCGACTATCATATCACCGTCATACTATCCTTGCGTAAGCAAACAAGCAGCCAAACATGTTTCATATCGTGCTTTTCGAACCCGAAATCCCGCCCAATACAGGCAACATTATCCGTCTCTGTGCCAATGCAGGTGCCAGGCTACATCTGGTCAAACCACTGGGTTTTGAACTTTCAGATAAACAGTTAAAGCGGGCTAGGCTGGACTACCATGAATATGCAGCGTTGACCGTCTACGAAAACTGGGCGGAATGCCAGCAAGCCCTGCATGGAAAGCGCATGTTTGCCTTGACCACCAAAGGCAGCACGCGCCACAGCGATTTGCAGTTTAAAGACGAGGATGTATTTGTGTTTGGACCAGAGTCGCGTGGCTTGCCAGAAGAAATTCGCGCCCAATTTGCGGCAGAGCATCGTGTCAGATTGCCAATGTTGCCGCATAGCCGTAGCCTGAATTTATCCAACTCAGCCGCAATTTTGCTGTATGAAGCCTGGCGACAAGTCGGGTTTACCGGTGGTGTTTAAAATCACCTTCTAAAACCTATAGACAAAAAAAGCCCCGATTAAGGGGTAAATCGGGGCAATAGGCCTCATCGTAAAGGCTTCCGCTCAGGGAGGAAAGAAGCGGAAAGATGATTCATCATCATCGTGCAAGTATGAGTGTGAGAGGTTTTAAAAAGTTCCAGAAAAATGTTGAGTGCAACGATTTGCCGACTACAAGCGCATGCTTAAGACTGCGCCTGAAACGCTGCATCATGCGATAATAACGGCATGTATTCTGAAAATAATCTGTTACAGGGCCTGAATGATAAACAACTGCAAGCGGTCACCCTGCCGCATGTCTCGGCACTCATTCTAGCTGGGGCCGGCAGTGGAAAAACCCGCGTGCTCACCACGCGGATTGCCTGGTTGATCCAAACTGGGCAAACCTCCCCCATGGGCCTGATGGCAGTGACGTTTACGAACAAAGCAGCCAAGGAAATGCTGACCCGCCTCACGAGTATGTTGCCGATTAATACACGCGGCATGTGGGCAGGCACCTTTCACGGCTTGTGTAACCGTATGTTGCGCGCGCATTACCGTGAAGCGGGCTTACCCAATACCTTTCAAATTTTAGATACCGCCGACCAGCTTTCTGCCATCAAGCGCGTGATGAAACTGATGAATGTGGATGATGAAAAATATCCGCCCAAGCAGGTGATGGGCTATATCAATAGCTGCAAAGAGGAAGGCCTGCGTGCGGATAGCGTCGATGCTTACGACGGCCATAGCCAGAAACTGCGTGAAATTTATGCGGCCTATGATCAGCAATGTAACCGCGAAGGCGTGGCCGATTTTGCCGAGTTATTATTGCGCTGCTACGAGCTGCTAGAACGCGAACCGCACATCCGTGCGCATTATCAGCAACGCTTTCAATATATCCTGGTCGATGAGTTTCAGGACACCAACCGTCTGCAATACCTGTGGCTAAAATTGTTAGGCGGCGCACATAACAGTATTTTTGCCGTCGGGGATGACGACCAGAGCATTTACGCCTTCCGTGGCGCACGCGTCGGCAATATGAATGACTTCCAGCGCGATTTCAACGTACAGAATATCGTCAAGCTCGAAGAAAACTACCGCTCGCACAGTAATATCCTCGATGCCGCCAACGCCATCATTGCCAACAACCGCAACCGTTTGGGTAAAAACCTGTGGACCTCGGCCGGCAAGGGCGAGCCGATTCGCATTTATGAGGCTTACAACGATACCGACGAAGCGCAGTTTATTGTCGATGAAGTGAATATGCTGCAAAAAGAAGGCGTGCCCTTGGGCGAGATGGCCCTGCTCTACCGCAGCAATGCGCAGTCCCGCATTCTCGAACATACCCTGTTTTCGGCCAACATCCCTTACCGCGTGTATGGCGGTCTGCGCTTTTTCGAGCGGGCTGAAATCAAACACGCTTTGGCCTACATGCGGCTGATTGCCAACGCCAACGACGACACGGCCTTGTTGCGTATTATTAACTTCCCGCCCCGCGGCATCGGTGCGCGTGGACTGGAGCAACTGCAAGAAGCTGCGCGCCAAAATGAATGCAGCTTATGGCAGGCCGCCACCAACAAAGTCGGTGAAGGCAAGCTAGGCAGCAAAGGCTTAGATGGCTTTGTCGCCCTGATCCGGAAAATTGTTGACCAAGGCTACGGCATCACGCTGGGTGAAATGGCAGAAATGGTCATCAACCTGAGTGGCCTGATGGCGCACTACCAAAACGACAAAGAAGGCGAAGACCGCATTGAAAACTTGCAAGAGCTGGTGACGGCTGCGGTCGCCTTTAGCAAGCAGGACTTGGGCAACCATCACAACATGGAGGAAGATGCCGACCTGCTGACCCAGTTTCTGAACCATGCCAGCCTAGAAGCAGGCGACCATCAGGCCGACGTTGGCCATGAGGCCCTGCAACTGATGACCGTGCATGCCGCCAAAGGTCTGGAGTTTCAGAGTGTGTTTATCAGCGGCGTCGAAGAAGGCCTGTTCCCACACGAGCAAGCTGCCTATGAAAATGGTGGCCTTGAGGAAGAGCGGCGGCTCATGTACGTCGCCGTCACGCGCGCGCGCCAGCGCTTGTATATGACATATGCGCAAAGCCGCATGCTGCATGGACAAGTTCGCTACGGCATCCCGTCACGCTTTGTCGATGAAATCCCTGCCGAACTCACCAAACGCCTCAATAGCAAACCGGCTGCCAAACCTTATGCGGCAGGCGGTCAATACACCATGCCAGCTGCACAACCGGCAAGCACCCAGTCCAACTATCCGTTCAAGATTGGTCAAAGTGTGCGCCACAGCAAATTTGGCGAAGGGGTTGTGGTTAGCTATGAGGGGAACGCCAGCGATCTGGCGGTGAAAGTGAATTTTGGCAGCACCGGATTAAAAACACTGATGCTCGAATACGCCAAGCTGGAAAAGATCTAGCCAGACCAAACCATTGAAAACCTATGCAGAAAAATTGGGTGGCTCAAAAATGAGTCTTTATCTGATAGGTGGCATGTTTTGTCTGCCATTCGTCATTGCCTACCACGACGTCCCAATCCCGAACTTCTACAATGAGTGGATCGCCGGGCTGCTTGGATTACTGGCACTTTGGCCCTTGATCACCAAGCCGTTCTGGCAATCGCCCACGCTTCCCAGATCAAGCTTCATCTTTTTAGTACTCCTGCTACTCACTTACTTACAAGCCATGCTGACTGGGGCTACTGCCCCCCATTTGCCTTTGATTCAAGGGTACTTGATCTGGGGCTTTTTGCTTACAACGCTGGGGTATCAATTGCGCCAACAGCATGGCTGGGAAGCTGTTTCCATTGTGCTTGCTTGGTCACTACTCATCGGCAGTGCAATCAATGGGTTATTTGTTGTAATGCAACTTTTACAGCACAGCGGCATCGTCCTTCCTATCCCAAGGCTGGAAAGCTACGGCATGTTGGCACAACGCAATCACTTTGCAAATTTCATCAGCCTTGGCATCGCGTCATTAATGTATTTACATGCCAAACGCGCAATCCAGAATCGATGGACTGTCATTAGCCTGGCGATGGCTTTAGTAATGCTGTCTTTTTCTGGCTCGCGCAGTGCAATGCTTTATTTGGGCGCGATTGCATTGCTGTGCGGGTTGTTGCATTTAACCTTGCAGTATCAAAAACGCTCAATTCAAACCACCGAGCGTCTACTCAAGATCAGCCTCATGTTACTGCCCAGTTTTCTCATGCTTCAATTAGCAATGAATGCCTGGCTTCCTGAGACCTTTATCCAGACCCCTCTTACGCGTGCCATGGACGGGATCAGCAACCCTTCAGCCTCGTTACGCCTGCAGTTCTGGCAAACCAGCCTGGCTTTGTTTAGTCAGTCTCCCCTACTAGGCATGGGCGTTGGGCAAATGCGCTGGCAAACTTATCTTCTGGCCGCGACCCCCAGCATAAACCCATCCCATATGTTCTTTGAACATGCCCACAACCTGTTTTTAAACCTGATGGCAGAAATGGGCCTACTCGGCTTACTCACGGCATTGGGCGGATTATTGTTATGGGCAAGGGCATTTTTCAGGCACCATGTCACGACAGTGGAAACCTGGTGGTTGCTTGGGTGCCTGGGCATCATTTTCATACACAGCATGGTTGAATATCCTTTGTGGTATAGCTACTTTCTTGGGATCTTCGTTTTTTTGCTCGGAATGGGGGAAGCCTCGACAGTTACCCTCGCCAACTTTTCTCAATCCGCCCGTAAGTTATTAAGGCTATCACTGGCAGGCGTATTAGTGTATGGCCTCTGGCAACTGGCCTTCATGCAGATCGGCTATCAAAAACTTGAAAAACAAATTCTGTTTGCCAGCCAGCCAGAAATGTCGCTTGCTCAAAAGCAAGACTTTGTGAATGAGATGCTTTGGGTCAATCAAAATACACTGCTTGCTCCTTATGCTGAGCTGGTGTTGGCCACCTATTTAGCCCCCAATCCAACTCAAGCAGAGCTTCAACGATCGATCGCAGAAAACGCGATTCGCTTCATTCCGTTGCGAAGACCATGTTTACATTTCATTCTATTGCTGGAGCTACTTGAAAAACATGATCAAGCCAGCGCGCACTTGAGACGTCTGCTCAGCGTTGCAAATGGAAACCTGGAGCAGGACATACAACAACTACCTGATCAAGAAGCACGAATCCTGCGGGCGATGGTGATACAGCAAAAACGTGCTGACACCACAGCCACGGCGCCCTAACAACATTCAGATAGTCATAAATATTTCATCCAATCTTGACATTTCCTTGATCAAGAATCTTCACGCTTCGTCGATACTGCTAGCATGATTTATGCTGCCCCCAATACCGAAATTGAAGCCATCATGGCACAGAGAAACCTGTTGCCCTTGTTTCAGCCCATTATTGATATCAAGCAAGCGCAGGTGTTTGCGCATGAGGCGCTGATTCGCGGCCCGCTGGAGTCCAAACTGCATGCGCCGATTGCCTTGCTCAATGCGGCCAAGTTATGTGGGCGAGATATCGAGATGGAGTCTATCGCGCGCGATGTGATTTTTGAAGAGTATCGCCGGGCGAACCATGCCATGCCTCTGTTTGTGAACTTTAGCCCGGATGCCTTGCTGCAGAGCGAAAGCGAGTGGTCATTAAGCTTGAAGCAACTGGAAAACTATCAGCTTGTAGCCAGCGATATTGTCATCGAAATCACCGAGAGTTCCACCATACGCGATTACGCCGAGCTCAAAGAGGCGGTTACCAAACTCAAGGCGCTCGGGTTTAAAATCGCGCTCGATGATCTGGGTGAAGGGACTTCAAGTTTGCGCTTGTGGTCTGAGCTGTCACCGCACTATGTCAAAATCGACAAGCATTTTATTGCCAACATCCACAACGATCCGATCAAGCTGGAATTTGTCCGCGGCATTCAGAAAATTGCGCTGGAGTCTAACACGCTGACGATAGCCGAAGGCATAGAAACCAAAGAAGAGCTGGCGGTCATCAAAGACTTGAAAATAGACTATGCCCAGGGCTACCTGCTGGGCCGTCCGTTCCCCAAATTTCAGGCGACTTTGTCCGAGGAAGTGAGCACCCTGCTCAACAAAAACATTATTCGTTTATTTGCGGACCAGCAAACCATGGTCTCCAAACAAGCAACCGTGTCCGGGCTCACCAGCTATCAAGTGGCGGCGCTGCCTGAAATGACCAATGAAGAAGTCTATGACTGGTTTCATCACGACAACAATCTCAACTCTATCCCGGTCACCGACCATAAAGGCAAGCCACTGGGGCTGATCAGCCGTTATGACACCATAGACCGCTTTGCGCGGCGTTACCAAAAAGAATTACATGGCAAGAAATCCTGCACCACATTTATGGATACGCAATGCCTCATCATCCAAAAGGACATGCACATCCTGGCCTTGAGCGAGCTGATCCTGCAAGCCGATCCCAAGTATTTACTGAACGGCTTTATTATTGTCGACGGCGAGCGTTATGTGGGCATGGGCAGTGGTCATGCGCTGTTGCGCGAAGTGACCAACATGCAGATTCATGCCGCACGCTATGCCAACCCCCTCACCCTGCTCCCGGGCAATGTGCCGATTAATGCCCATATCGACAAGCTGCTGGAACGGCGCATAGCGTTTGTCGCCTGTTATTGTGACCTTGATCATTTCAAGCCGTTTAACGATGCCTATGGTTATCGCCGCGGCGACGAGGTGATCCAGTTTGTCGGGCGCATGCTGAGCAGTATGGTGAACCATGAGCATGATTTTGTCGGCCATATCGGCGGTGACGACTTTGTGATTGTGTTTCAGAGTGAAGACTGGGAACGGATATGCCGCGACATTCTGGACACGGTGGCGAAGGTCATGCCAGACTTTTATGACCTCAAGGATGTGCAGTCAGGTGGCATTCATATTGAAGACCGCTTGGGCAATGAACACTTTTTCCCGTTTGGCAGCTTATCCATTGGCGCAGTGAGAGTTAGTGCCGAGTTTTTTGCCAGCCATCATGAAGTGGCTGGCGCCATGAGTCATGCCAAAAAACAGGCCAAAAAGATTGTCGGTAACAGCCTGTTTACCGAGCGCCGCAAGCGATAAGGCCTGCGGCAAGCAAGCGATTAAACGCTGGCCTCGACTTGTGGTGCGGCCCTGAAGGCATCTTTGTAGCTGATGTATTGAAATGCAAACATCAGCGCATTAATGACCAGCAAGGCAATAAACACCAGCAGCGGCATCAACAATTGCGTGACCGTTGGAATCAGCACGCCTAAAATGCCAATCACCAGCCCCAGTCCCAGCATTACCACCAGCATGCCCAGCATCATGACTAGCCAGGCTACGCCCATGGGCACGGTATATTGCAGCATGCCGGCGATACTGGACTTGATCGCTTTCACCAGCGGATAGCCATTGAGGGCAATCAGCATGGGTGAAAACCAGGTGGCAATAAACAAAGGCAAGAGCAATAACAACAACTTCACAATAAATGACAACGCATTTTCAAGAAACTTGGTCATATGTGAATCACTCATGCCGGCTTTGGTCGGCGCATGCGAAATGAGCGAAGCAAGTTCGCTGCTGAGCAGATAGGTCGCCAACACAGCATAAATCAGGCAGCTAGCGCCCAACAGCAACAAAGGCTTAAGATGCAGCTTGAGATGTTGCCAGGCGTCACCGGGCGACATTTCGCCGTGCATATCCACCTGGCGGTAGAGCATCACAATCCAGGCCATGCAGACGGGCCAGATCACCACACTCACCATGCCCAAAAATCCCAGCAATGGCAAGGATGGCAACACCATAAAAATGAAGATGTAGGCCAGCGAGCACAACATCCAGATATGTGGCTGCGTTTTAAATAAAGCCAGGCTTTCTTTTACCCAGCGCATACCACGCTGGCTGTTTGTTTCTGTCATGTGACTCCCTTTTATAGCGCGACTAAGTAAGCGCTTGACGATTCAGCAATACCCGCTCGAAATGAGCCGGGTCTTTGGCATGGGTCAATTCCCCTACCACAGGATAGTAAAAATCATACAGGCGCGATAGCCAAAAGCGCAAGGCAGCGCGGCGCAACAAGGCCGGCCAGAAGGATTTTTCTTCTGCAGTGAACGGGCGAACCGCGTGATAGGCATTCATGAACACGGCCAGCTTGTCATCGACAAACACACCGTTGGCATCCACGCACCACTCATTCACCGCGATGGCCACATCGTAGGCCAGTACATCATGGCAGGCATAGTAAAAATCAATAAAGCCGCCCAACACATTGCCGTCAAACAACACGTTATCGCGGAACAAATCGCCGTGTATCACACCATGTGGCAGCCCAGACAAATCCAGGCCATGCTGAAACTGCAATTCCTCTTGCAACAAATGCTGCTGTACTGGTGCAAGCTTGGGCATCACCTGCTGCGCTGTCATCACGCGCCAGCCCTGACCGCGCTGATTGTGTGATTGCTCATGAAACGCCATACCCGCCAGATGCATACGCGCCAGCGTCTGCGCCACGGCTTCAATCTGGGTCAGGTTAGGCTGACTGACATCACTGCCACGCAAGCAGCTCACCATCAGGGCAGGTTTGCCATGAATCCGGTGCAAGGCCACGCCTTCTTTATCGACAATCGGGCTTGGGCATTGAATGCCGTGCTGCGATAAATGCGTCATTAAGTGCACAAAATAAGGCAGCTCGTCAAAATCGTTTTTCTCGAACACAGTCAGCACAAAGCGTGACTCGCTGGTTTCGACAAAATAATTGGTATTGGTAATGCCAGCCGCAATGCCGCGCAAAGTTTGCAGCTCGCCAACATTAAAAGGCGCCAACCATAGGCGCACTTCATCCAGACTCAGAGTGGTAAAAACAGACATGTGGGTGACAACCCTACCCTTACGGGCAGGTCAAAAACATTTAGAAGCGGAAAAGAATCCATTTGGGCACGGACACCGGGCGAGAAGGACCATCATGCACCCACTCGCCATTACGGTCTTCCCGGTGCAGGTAGTAAGACTTGCCGCTCGGTGGTGTCACTTTCACCATATAGACCTCACCATTCAGGCTGTATTCCTCAACCTCGTTATCACCATCCTTGCGCTTGGAGATGGTCGGCTGGTCTATGGGTTGTCCTTCAATGACCTTGGGCGGAGAGGGAATGTCATCCAGCAACTCGGCATCTTTGGGGGCCGCAGCACTAGCCAGCATGGAAAAACTCGCAAGGCACAGTGTGGCCAGCATAAAACGGGAAACATTACGCATGGAAGACTCCTTAGTCAGTGATCGCTATTCTAGCAAAAGCCGTGCCGTGGCGGACATCCAGCGCTGAATAAACTTGTAAATATCCTGGCTTTGCGCGCAGCGATTACAGGTACAACTGCATCTTGCGCTCCGCTGGCGTCAATTCGAAGCCAGTGGTTTCATAATGTTTGAAAATCGCGTCCACGATCTGTTGCGGCTCATCAATCACTTGCACTAGGTGCATATCGGTCGGCGAAGCCATGCCTTCTGCCACCAGCGTATTGCGCAACCAGTCTATCAAGCCTGCCCAAAACTGGCTGCCGACCAAAATAATCGGAATCTTGCGGCTTTTGCCGGTTTGCACCAGCGTAATCGCCTCCATCAGTTCATCCAGCGTGCCAAAGCCGCCCGGCATAACGACAAATGCGCTGGCATATTTGACAAACATGACCTTGCGCATAAAAAAGTATTTAAAACTGATGCCGATATCCTGATAGGGATTACCGTGCTGCTCGAAAGGCAACTTGATATTCAGCCCGACACTGGCGCCACGGCCTGGAAAAGCACCTTTATTGGCCGCCTCCATAATGCCTGGCCCGCCGCCCGAAATCACACTAAAGCCGGAGTCTGATAATAGTCGGGCAATTTCTTCGGTGCGTTGATAATACGGATGGTCAGGCTTGGTACGAGCACTGCCAAAAATCGACACCGCGGGCGTAATCGCCTTGAGGTTTTCAGTGGCGCCGACAAACTCGGCCATGATTTCAAAGGCATGCCAGGATTCATGGCTGGCACTATCGCCATTGAGCAACTCAGGCTCGACCATGGTAGGCAGCTTGGGGGTGGTCATCATTCAATCCTTCAACAATCAAAACCAAATTAGTGTACATGAAGTGGCTTTGAAATGCGTAAAATACGCCATTGATTTGACTCTTGAGAACACACAATGAAAACCCTGCTTCTGGTCGATGGCTCCAGTTATTTATACCGCGCGTTTCATGCCATGCCGGATTTGCGCAACTCGGCCAACGAGCCAGTCGGGGCGATTCAAGGCGTGCTGAATATGTTGCGGCGCCTGCACAAGGACTATCCTTCTGACTATAGCGCCTGTGTGTTTGACGCCAAGGGCAAAACCTTCCGCGACGATCTCTATCCTGAATACAAAGCCAACCGCGCCAGCATGCCGGACGATTTGCGCGTGCAGATTGAACCGCTATACGAAACCATCCGCGCGATGGGCTGGCCGCTGATTATTGAAGAAGGCGTTGAAGCCGACGATGTGATTGGCGCACTGGCCAAGCAGGCCGAAAAAGAAGGTATCCGCACCATTATCTCGACTGGCGATAAAGACATCACGCAACTGGTGAATGAAAATATTACCGTGGTCAACACCATGCGTGATGCCTTCCGTAAAACCGATGATGTATTGGATATTGCCGGGGTGGAAAACAAATTTGGCATCCCGCCCAGCAAAATTATCGACTACCTGACATTGGTCGGTGACAGTGTAGACAATGTGCCTGGGGTCGAAAAAGTCGGCCCAAAAACGGCCGTTAAATGGCTGACAGAATATGGCTCTCTCGACAACATTGTTGCCAATGCCGACAACATTAAAGGCGTGGTCGGCGAAAACTTGCGCAAAGCCCTACCCTGGTTACCCACGGCACGCGAATTGATCACTATCCGCTGTGATATCGGTATCCGTGAGCATTTTGATGAACTGATCCCCAAAGCCCCGGACAAGCCTGCACTCCTCGCGCTGTTTGACCATTTTGAGTTCAGAAGCTGGAAGCGTGACTTAGACAAATTGCCAGACGGTGCCATAGCACCGTTGATTGAAAATCCGGCCCTACCGACCGTCGAGGAGCTTAGCGGACAAGCCGGTGGCGATTACTCGCCGGATACGCGACGGCTTTACCAGACCATTTTATCGGATAGTGAACTGGAACCGTGGCTCACCAAACTGGAACAAGCCGCCCTGCTTTGTTTTGACACTGAGACGACCTCACTGGACCCCATGCAAGCCAAAATTGTCGGCGTCTCGTTCAGCGTCACGCCGGGGGAAGCGGCTTACATCCCGCTCACCCATGATTACTTTGATGCGCCTGCGCAACTGGCTTTGACGGCGACCCTGGCCAAACTTAAGCCCATCCTTGAAAACCCGAACATTAAAAAAGTCGGCCAGAACCTCAAATATGATATGCATGTGCTGGCCAATCATGGCATCACGCTGCAAGGCATTGCGCACGACACCCTGTTGCAATCGTATGTGTTTGAGAGCCACAAAGGGCATGGCATGGATGAGCTCAGCGAGCGCCATCTGGGCATTGCCCCCATCAGCTACGAAAGCGTGGCGGGCAAAGGCGCAAAACAAGTGTCGTTCAGCCAGGTCACCGTCGAGGTGGCTGCCGAATATGCCGCGGAAGACGCCGACATCACGCTGCAACTGCATCAGGCCCTGTACCCGCAAGTGACAGTCTCGGACAAACTGCGCTTTATTTATGAGCAGGTAGAAATGCCCAGCATGCAAGTGTTGCAACGCATGGAGCGCAACGGCGTGTTGATCGACAGCCACATGCTCAACCGCCAGAGCAATGAAATTGGCCTGCGTTTGATGGAGATTGAAAAACAGGCGTATGAGCTGGCCGGACAACCGTTTAACCTGGGTTCGCCCAAGCAGTTGCAAGAAATCCTGTTTGGCAAACTGGGCATCAAACCCTTGAAAAAAACGCCTTCTGGCGCCCCCAGTACCGACGAAGATGTATTGCAAGAGCTGGCGCTGGATTACCCGTTGCCCAAGGTAATCTTGGAGCACCGCAGCCTGGCCAAGCTGAAATCCACCTACACCGACAAGTTGCCGAAAATGATCAACGCGCAAACCGGGCGCGTGCATACCAACTACAACCAGGCGGTGGCGATTACCGGACGGCTGGCCAGCTCGGACCCCAACCTGCAAAACATTCCGGTGCGCACCGCCGAAGGCCGACGCATCCGCGAAGCTTTTATCGCCCCGCCCGGCAGCCAGATCATCTCGGCGGACTATTCGCAGATTGAGCTGCGCATCATGGCGCATCTCTCACAAGATGCCGGGATGCTGACGGCCTTTGCCAATAACGAAGACATCCATCGCGCCACGGCCGCAGAAATTTTTGGCGTGGACAAAGCGGCCGTAGATAACGAGCAGCGACGCTATGCCAAAGTGATTAACTTTGGCCTCATCTATGGCATGAGCGCGTTTGGCCTGGCGCAAAACCTCAATATTGAGCGCGGCGCGGCGGCCAATTACATTGAACGCTATTTTGCGCGTTACCCCGGTGTCAAAGCCTATATGGAAAACACGCGCGCACTGGCCAAGCAGCAAGGCTATGTCGAAACCTACTTCGGCAGACGCTTGTGGGTGCCTGAAATCAACAGCGCTAACGTACAAAGAAGAAACGGCGCCGAACGCGCCGCCATTAATGCCCCCATGCAAGGCACGGCGGCCGACCTGATCAAACTGGCAATGATCGCCGTCGACCAATGGCTGACCGAGCAAAAACTGCAGACCAAACTCATCATGCAGGTGCACGATGAACTGGTGCTGGAAGTGCCTGAACATGAACTGGCATTAGTCAAACAGACCTTGCCCGTGCTCATGCAAGAAGTGGCAACCTTATCAGTGCCGTTACTAGCCGAGGTCGGCGTGGGCAACAACTGGGAGAGCGCCCACTAGACAGTCGCCTGACTTACGGTCAATATGAGCCTATCTTTTTTAACTGTGGAGCTTGGGCATGAAATCATTAGCGATGGTAGGCATTATATTGATTGCAGTCGGCGCAGCTGGTCTGATTTTCAAAGGGTTTAGTTACGAGAGCAAAGAGACCGTGGCAAAAATCGGCTCTTTAGAGGCCAATGCAGAGATCACCAAAGAGGTGGAAGTCCCGCAAGCGCTTAGCCTGATTGTGATTGCGGCGGGGGCTGCCTTGTTGATCATCGGTCTGAAAAAATAAATCCTCAAGTCAGGGTAGGCGCGGCGCTATCTGGACGTTTGCAGTGAGTGAGTCAGCTGAATCTGACAGGTTTTTCCTAGATGGGCTGACAGATGACAGGCGCAACTGTGCTTAGCATAGAGCTTCATCATAACAACAGGGGAGTACACACATGCTTTGGACAATTGTTGTAGGGATTATCGCGGGCTGGTTGGCAGGCTTGATCATGAAAGGCGATGGCTTTGGCCTGATTTGGGATTTGGTGCTTGGTATTGCCGGGGCAGTGGTCGGCGGCTGGCTGTTTGGCCTGCTGGGCTTGAGTGCCAGTGGTGGCATGATAGGCAGCATTATCGTCGCCACCATCGGTGCCGTCTTCCTGATTTTTATTTCCCGCCTGCTCAGGTCGGCATAAAGCAGCATTCACCCTTACTGCAGTACAGCCTAGCTGGAAAAGATGACTTTTCCAGCTTCGCCTTTTTTGGCCTGATACATCGCATTATCCGCCTTCTGCAGTAAGGCTTCGATGTCGTCGGCCGTTTTAGGCCAGTCATAGGCGATACCTATACTACAGCCTACCGCGATCTCCTGACCCGATTGCAACTTGATGGGCTGACTGATGCTCTCGACCAGCTTGCCTGCAACCATGCGGGCCAACTCTTCCGGCTGGGAGGCAAAGGTCAGCAAAATGACAAACTCATCCCCGCCAAAACGACACACCATATCTTCTTCGCGCAACACATCAGGTAATCGTTGTGCGATGGCCATCAACACTTCATCGCCCACAGGATGGCCATGGGTATCGTTGACGGCTTTAAACCCATCGAGATCCACGAATAATAAAATAATGCCCCGTTGCGGCTGACTGCTTTGAAGCTGGCTGACAATGCCATGCATCATACTGAGCATGCCGCGCCGGTTGAACAAGCCGGTCAGCGGATCTTCGGTCAACAGTTTCTCTAGGGCGTTTTGCTGCTGGCGAAATACGGTTAAATCCATCAAAAAACTGATACAAAAATCCAGCTCATCTTCAATCACACGGGTCAGTGCAATCCGCAATGGAATTTCGCGCCCATCCGCATGTATCCCGTGACGCTCAGCGACCACTTTTCCAGCCTGGTCATGTTGCCTGCGTTTGCGCGAGAGCGTGCTGAGCTGCTTCCAGTCGGGGATCATTTTGCCAAGCGAACGGCCCACGATTGCCTGCGACTGAACGCCAAACATCGCCTCAAAAGCGCGATTCACCATCTGGATATGCCCCTTGGCATCCGTAATCACAATGGCGTCTATCGCGTGCTGAAAGATCACGCGCATTTGATGCTCCCTGAACTGTAACTCGCGGGCCAATTGCCGCTGCCGACTAATCATGGTTTGCGCCAGAATAGCGCCTAGCAAGGTCACCAAGCCCATGGTGACCAGCAAGGACAAATACAGCCGGTCTACGGTGGGCACAGGCTCATCAAACTGTATGGGGCCACTAAAGCTGGCCGCAGCCATGCCCAGATAGTGCATGCTGGTAATGGCAGCCGCCATGACCAGGCCGCTGAACAAATGGCGCCAGGGCCGCAGTCGCCGCAAACGGGTACAGCGTTGATGAAACCACAACGCCAGAATGGCTAGCATCACTGCTGAGCACACGGACACTAGCACCAGCCATGGATTAAACGCCATGACAGCAGCCGTTTGCATGGCCAGCATGCCGGTGTAATGCATCACCCCGATGCCCAGGCCGATCAAGGCGCCGCTAATGGTTAAATCGTAAGGAGATTTTCTTGCTTGCGCCACCCATTGCATGGATGCCCAGGAGGCAACAAATGCCGGCAGTAAGGAGAGCAAGGTGATGACCAGCTCGTAACGCACCGTGGCACACAGCTCGAAAGCTAGCATGCCAATAAAATGCATGCCCCACACTGCCGATCCCATTGCCAGGCCACCGCCAAGCATAGTCAAGTGACGGTCGCGCTTAAGTTTGAATTGCTGGGAGACCTCGGCCAGATGGATGGCAATCACAGAGGCCGTGAGTGCGATCAGGTAGGACAAGGCGACCATCGAGGGTTCATAGCGAGATGAAAGGATGGTGTCTGCTGGACTCACAAAATCAAAGAGAAAACTGTTCAATGGATTTCTTTCGATAATGTACTGATCACTGACTGAAAAGCTGGCTAGGCCAGCACGCAATGGGTCAAAACCACATCAAAGCACTTGCACACTGACGCGCTCACCAGACCGCAAAAGTGCTGCCGCAATGGCTATGCTGTGAATTTTCAGCAATTGCTTGGTATTATGCTGCTGTTAAAACGCTCACTCAAAATTAATTTACTCAATATAACATGCGCCAATTTGGGATTTATATCATCGGTGACGAGATCCTGTCCGGCAAGCGCCAGGATGCCCATCTCAGCAAGGTCATTGCGCTTCTGTCTGCCCGCGGCTTGCAACTGAGCTGGGCGCATTTTATCGGCGATATCCCCGAGCAAATCACGCAGTTGCTCAAGGCCAGTATGGCGCGCGGCGAGATTGTGTTTAGCTTTGGTGGCATCGGCGCCACCCCGGATGACTACACCCGCCAATGTGCAGCCGCGGCTGCCGGGGTACCGATTGAGCGACATGCAGGCGCCGTTGCCAATATTGAAGCGCAATATGGGGAAGCGGCTTACCCTAAACGCGTGCTTATGGCTGACTTTCCACAAGGCTGTGAGCTCATCCCCAACCCGATTAACCGCGTGGCCGGATTCAGCATTCACGAGCATTACTTTGTGCCCGGCTTTCCAGAAATGGCGCACCCGATGGTGGAATGGGTGCTGGACACCTATTACAGTCACCTGTTTCATGGCCAGGACTATCTGGAGCAAGCCATTGTCGTCACTGAGGCAGGCGAAAGCGACTTGATTGACTTGATGAACAGCATGCTGAGCCGTTATCCCATGCTCAAGTTGTTCAGCTTGCCGCGCACCAACCAGCGCCGCACCACGGAAGTCGGTCTCAAGGGCGAAAGTGCGCATGTGCTTGCAGCCATGCTGGAGCTGAAGGCTGGCGTGTCTGAATTAGGCTACCCCTGGGTGGATGTTTAACCTCGAATGGACTGCCGCCCTCACTGCGGAGCCTGCTGCATTGCCCCGTCTATCAACAGCCCGATTCCCGGCATGCCACAGGGCAAGCCCGCGGGTGTACCCTGCATACAGCTTGATGACCAGTTGCGATGCAAATTGTTTGGTAAGCCGGAGCGGCCAGCATTTTGCGGCGGCTTAAGTCCCAGCCTCGAAATGTGCGGAGAAACGCGTGAACAGGCGATTACCTGGCTAAGCTGGCTTGAAGCCGAAACGCAGCCAAGGTAAAGCAGTTTCAGCCAGCAGACTGATCAATGGTATATTGCAGCCATTCAAAAAAATATTCAGTCAGTAGCAAGCATGAACCATCAAGCACTCTCTTCCTTTATCTGGTCGGTCGCCGACCTGCTTCGTGGCGACTACAAACAATCCGAATATGGCCGCGTGATCTTGCCTTTTACTGTATTGCGCCGCTTGGATTGCGTGCTAGAAGCGACCAAGCCTGCGGTACTGGCCGAGTTTGATGCCAAAACCAAGGCGGGCATTAATCCAGAGCCATTTTTGTTACGCAAAGCCGGACAAAGCTTTTACAACACCTCCCCGCTCGACCTGGTGAAACTGCTAGGTGACCAAGACCATATCCGCCAAAATCTTTACGCCTATGTGCAAGCCTTTTCACCAGCAGCACGTGATATTTTTGAGCGCTTTGATTTTTATACGCAAGTTGAGCGCCTGGCCAAGGCTAACCTGCTTTACCTGGTCACCGAAAAATTCGCCAATATCGACCTGCACCCAGAGGCGGTCGATAACGCCAGTATGGGTGGCGTATTTGAAGAGCTGATTCGCAAGTTTGCTGAAATCTCCAACGAAACCGCCGGTGAGCACTTTACGCCGCGCGAAGTCATCCGCCTCATGGTCAACCTGATTTTTATTGAAGATGACCATGTGCTCACCCCTGGCAACGCCGTGGTACGCACCATTTATGACCCCACAGCGGGTACAGGCGGCATGCTCTCCACCGCAAGTGAGCACCTGCTGGCGCACAACCCGCAAGCGCGGCTTAACATGTTTGGGCAAGAACTCAACGACGAGTCTTACGCCATCTGCAAGGCCGATATGCTGATTAAAGGCCAGCCGGTAGAAAACATTGTGTCTGGTAACACGCTGAGTGAAGACGGCCACCTGCACACCAAGTTTGACTACATGCTCTCCAATCCGCCGTTTGGTGTGGAATGGAAAAAGGTCGAAAAAGCCGTGCGGCAAGAACACGAGCAAAAAGGCTTTGATGGCCGCTTTGGCCCTGGCCTGCCACGCGTGAGTGATGGCTCCATGCTGTTTCTCATGCACCTGCTCTCAAAAATGCGCCCGGCGCAAGAAGGCGGTAGCCGTTTTGGCATCGTGCTTAACGGCTCGCCATTATTCACCGGCGGCGCAGGCAGTGGCGAGAGCGAAATTCGCCGTTATGTGCTTGAGAATGACCTGGTTGAAGCCATCATAGGTCTACCCACCGATATGTTTTACAACACCGGCATTGCCACTTATGTGTGGATACTCTCCAACAAAAAACCAGCCGCTAAAAAAGGCAAACTCCAGTTGATTGATGCCAGCAGCTACTGGCAAAAAATGCGCAAAAGCCTGGGTTCAAAACGCAAAGAGATGAGCGATGACCATATTGCCACCGTGACCAAACTATTCGGCGACTTTATTGAAGCCGAGCAAGTCAGCGTGTTTGACGCGCAAGGCAAACTCATTGGCGAACCGCAGTTAGTCGCCACAGGTAGCGCACTGCCCAAAGCGCCAGAAGGCGGCAAACTCAAACGCGTACCTATCTCACGCATTTTCAAAAACCAGGACTTTGGCTACACCACCATCACCGTAGAGCGCCCACTCAAAGACGAGGCAGGCAACCCCATATTAGGCAGCAAAGGCAAACTCAAAGGCAAACCGCAACCAGACAGCGCACTGCGTGATACCGAGAACGTACCGCTCAATGAAAATATCCAGGCCTACTTTAAACGCGAAGTGCTCCCCCATGCGCCCGATGCCTGGATAGACGAAGAAAAAAGCAAAGTCGGTTACGAAATCCCCTTTAACCGCCAGTTTTACGTGTTTGAGCCGCCACGAAGCTTGCACGAGATTGATGAAGAACTGAAAGCGGTGTCGGCCAATATCATGAGGATGTTGGGGGAGTTGGCAGAATGAGTTTGCCGAAGTATGAGGAGTACAAAGACAGCGCAATCCCGTGGCTTGGTAAAATTCCTGAGCACTGGGAAGTCACAAAGACGAAGTATGTTTGCTCCTTCTCTACTGGATGGACGCCTCCCACAGGAGACACTTCATCATATGAGGGGGAAAATCTCTGGGCAAACATTTCCGATCTCGGTGCGAAGACCATAATAGATACGGCAAAGAGAATTAGTGACGCAGCGGCTTTAAAATCGGGTATTGAGCTCTCGCCAGAAGGCAGTCTGCTGTTCAGTTTCAAATTATCGATTGGTCAAGTCTCGTTCGCTGGCTGTGACATGTTCACAAATGAAGCAATTGCAACCTTCAGAGGCTCAGATGAACTAGCCTTACCATTTGCATACTATGCATTTCCGTTATTCCTAGTGCAGAACGCATCAGAAAACATTTATGGAGCAAAACTTCTCAATCAGGAACTAATTCGAGGCGCAGCTTACGCACTTCCTCCAATTGAAGAACAAACTGCCATCGCAGCCTTCCTTGACCGTGAAACCGCCAAAATTGACGCGCTGATTGCCGAGCAGGAAAAGCTTATCGCCCTGCTGGCCGAAAAACGCCAGGCCTCCATCTCCCTCGCCGTCACCCGCGGCCTCAACCCCAATGCCCCGATGAAGGATTCTGGCGTAGCATGGCTGGGTAAGGTGCCAGAGCATTGGGAGATGAAGCGCCTTCGCTTTGTCGCCGAGTTAAATCCATCTAAATCCGAAATTGCACACTATGATCGTGCGACTTTAGTTTCATTCCTGCCAATGGAGGCAATTGGTGATGATGGATCGTTAAGTCTGGAACGATTGCGACCTATAGCAGAAGTCGAGACGGGCTATACCTATTTTAGAGATGGAGACGTGACATTGGCAAAAATTACTCCATGCTTTGAAAATGGCAAAGGTGCGCTGATGCAGGGCTTACACGGCGGAATAGGGTTCGGCACAACAGAACTGATTGTTGCGCGCCCTATGAAGAGAGAAGTTACCGGTGAGTTGTTGAACTGGATATTTCGTTCACCCAACTTCCGACAGCAGGCGGAATCCAGCATGTATGGCGCAGGAGGCCAGAAACGCGTCCCTGATGATTTTGTTCGTGATTTTGTTTGGGCTTTTCCCTCGTCTGATGAACAAGTCGTGATATCAAAATTTCTTGATGGCGAAACTCAAAAACTTGATCAGCTAGACATTGAATCAAGGCGTGCGATTATGCTTCTCAAAGAACGTCGCAGTGCCCTTATCGCCGCTGCCGTCACCGGCCAGATCGATGTACGCGGATTGGTTGAATCTCGACCAAATTAACCCAGCGGTTATATACGTTGCCTTTTCGGCAACAACCATTGCCAAATGCGCAACACACAAAACCACGTAGCACCGTAAAGCTTGCCAACCCTCTGTTTATATGCAATATTCGCAATTCGCGAATTACGAATATTGGCTCTCATGGAACTCAAACCTCAAGACTTACTGGTGTTATTGAAAGTGGCGGCGAACCCGTCACAGCCATGGACTTATGCTGCGCTGGGTGAGGCCCTCTCAATGAGCGCCTCTGAGACGCATGCCAGCGTCAAACGTGCCGTGGCGGCGGGCCTGGCAGTAGCGCCTTCGCGCGGCAAATGGTCGCCAGTGCGTGCCAGTTTGCTTGAGTTTATCTTACATGGTGTGCGCTATGTGTGGCCAGCCACACCCGGACCAGTCAAGCGCGGTGTACCCACTGCGTTTGGTGCCGAGCCACTAGCGAGCAAACTCTCGGTTGCCGCCGGTGAAGCACCCGTGTGGGCTCACCCAGCAGGCAATGCAAAAGGCCCTACTCTTTCGCCACTCTACCGCACCGCACCGCAAGCCGCGCTGGCTGATCCGGCGTTGCATCGCCTGCTGGCCTTGCTAGATGCACTACGCACTGGGCGGGCACGCGAACGTGCACTGGCCGCTGAGTTAATAGAGGCAGAACTGATGCAGTTGGGCAGCGGCAGCAACGATGTGAGCTAATAATGCAGACTAATAATGCGGACTAGCGACCCTAACTTGCCTGACTTGCGCCTGATTGCCGCAGCCTTGGGGGATTTGCGCCAAGAGGTGGTGTTTGTGGGTGGCGCAGTCGCTGGTTTGCTAGTGACCGACCCGCTCGCTGACAGCGTGCGCGCTACACGGGATGTGGATGCCATCGTCAATGCCAACCGTGCTGCCTTTTACCGCATTGAGGAGCAAGTGGCAGCACGCGGTTTTGTGCGCGACGCCAGTAGCGATGTGATTTGCCGCTGGGTGCACAAAGCGTCCGGCGTTGTGTTTGACCTAATGCCCGTGCAGCCTGAAGTACTGGGCTTTTCTAACCGCTGGTATGCTTATGCGGTAGAGACGGCTGAGCCGGTTGATTTGGGTGATGGCACAAGCATCCGCCTGGTGAGCGCCACTGCCTTTGTTGCCACCAAGCTAGAGGCCTTTACCAGCCGAGGCGCTTGGGACTTTATGAGCAGCCACGACCTGGAAGATGTGCTGAATATTGTGGATGGCCGTGAAGAACTTGTTGCGGAAATGGCCGCGGCACCTGCTGCGCTAAGAGAGGCAGTAGCAGGGATATTTGCAACGCTTTTAGCAA
This sequence comes from Methylophilus sp. DMC14, assembly GCF_056314085.1. Taxonomy (NCBI): domain Bacteria; kingdom Pseudomonadati; phylum Pseudomonadota; class Betaproteobacteria; order Nitrosomonadales; family Methylophilaceae; genus Methylophilus; species Methylophilus sp. DMC14. Next base: position 229,242 of record NZ_JBQUZA010000001.1, read on the forward strand.
ACGAAAACTTCTTGAACGCTCTGCCCGGCTTGATTGCCGAGCCTGAGCGCGTTGAAATTGTACTTATGCGCTTGAAGGAATTAAGTGTATGAACCTGCATCAAGAACACCACTTTGAGCGCGAAATCTGTGCGCATTTAGCTGCAAACGGCTGGCTGTATGCCGAAGGCGATGCCGCGCAGTTTGACCAAACCAACGGCTTGTTTTTGCCCGATTTGTTAGCCTGGGTGGAGAGTACACAGCCTGAAAGCTGGCAGCGCCTGAGCAAAACCCATGGTGCCGCATTACCGCAAGTGCTGGCCGAGCGCATCCGCAAAAACCTGAATGAGCGCGGCACGCTGGATGTGTTGCGCCGAGGAGTGGAAATGCTGGGTTTGCTTGAGCCGCTGGCGCTGGCGCAGTTTAAGCCTGCATTAGCCATTAACCCGGCGATTCAAGCAAAGTATGCGGCCAACCGCTTACGTATCGTGCGACAGGTAAAGCACTCACCCAATCACCCGCATGACGCACTCGATTTGGTGTTATTTCTCAACGGTATTGCCGTGGCCACGGCGGAGCTAAAAAGCAATTTCACCCAAAGCGTGCAGGATGCGGTTGACCAATACCGCTATGACCGCCACCCGCAGCCCAAAGGCGGTATGCCAGAACCTATATTGGGCTTTCCTGGTGGGGCACTGGTACATTTTGCCGTGAGCCAGAGCGAGGTGATGATGACCACACGGCTGGCTGGCCCGAGCACTTTCTTTTTGCCGTTTAACCGTGGCAACAACGGTGCGGCTGGCAATGTGCCGAATCCTGAAGGTTTTGCGACGGCATATTTGTGGGAAGAAGTATGGGCACGCGAAAGCTGGCTGGATATTTTGCATCGTTACCTGATCGGCAAACGCGACGATAAAAAACAGCTTCAAACAGTGATTTTTCCACGTTATCACCAGCTGGACGCCACACGCAAACTGGTGGCCGATGTGCTGGAGAACGGTGCCGGTGAGCGATATTTAATCCAGCATTCTGCAGGCTCTGGCAAAACCAACTCCATTGCCTGGACAGCGCATTTTCTGGCGGACTTGCACGATGCGCAGCACAACAAGTTATTCGATAGCGTATTAGTGGTAAGTGACCGCACGGTGTTGGATGCTCAGTTGCAAGAGGCGATTTTTGACTTTGAACGCACGACCGGCGTGGTGGCGAGCATTAACAATGAGCATGGCAGCAAAAGTTCGGCGTTACGAGAAGCACTGAATGCTGGCAAGAAAATTATCGTCTGCACGATTCAAACTTTTCCGGCTGCCATGGCTGCTGCCCAAGAGTTGGCTGCCACGGATGGCAAACGTTTTGCTGTGATTGCAGATGAGGCACATAGCTCGCAAACGGGTGAAGCGGCGGCCAAGCTCAAGCAATTATTATCGGCAGAAGAATGGGCAGAGCTGCAGGATGGCGGCGAAGTGGATACCGAGGCACTGCTCACTGCGCAAATGGAAGCCCGCGCGGGCGTCAAAGGATTGACCTATATCGCTTTTACCGCGACGCCCAAAGCGAAAACGCTGGAGTTATTTGGCCGCAAAGGCGAGGATGGTTTACCGCAGCCGTTTCATGTCTACTCTATGCGTCAGGCCATTGAGGAGGGGTTTATCCTGGATGTACTGAAAAATTACACCAGCTATAAACTAGCGTTCAAACTGGCTCATGATGGTCAGGAGTGGGATGACAAACAGGTCGAACGCAGTACAGCCATGAAGGGCCTGATGCAATGGGTGCGGCTACATCCTTATAACATCGCCAGCAAGGTGCAGATTGTGGTTGAGCACTTTCGCGAGAACGTACAGCCGCTATTGGCAGGCAAGGCCAAAGCCATGATCGTGGTGGGCTCACGCCGTGAAGCGGTGCGCTGGCAGAAAGCCATCCGCGCTTACATCGCCAAGCAGAATTATCCGCTGGGCGTACTGGTTGCTTTTTCAGGCGAAGTGAATGACCCAGAAAGTTTTCCCGAGGCAGTCACCGAGACTAGCCAACAGCTCAATCCAGGCTTACGTGGCCGCGATATCCGCGAAGTGTTCAAAGAACCGAGTTATCACCTTTTACTGGTCGCAAACAAGTTCCAGACCGGTTTTGACCAACCGCTACTGTGTGGCATGTATGTAGACAAAATGCTGGGCGGGATTCAGGCAGTACAAACCTTATCGCGCTTGAACCGCGCACATCCAGGTAAGGACACGACTTACATCCTGGATTTCGTGAATGAACCGGCAGAAATCCTCAAAGCGTTTAAAACCTACTTTGATACGGCAGAACTTGAAGCTGTCACTGATCCGCATCAAGTCTATGACCTGCGTGCCAAACTTGATGCCACCGGCTATTACGATGAGTTTGAAGTGGAGCGGGTTGCCAAAGTCGACCTGGACCCCGGCGGCACTCAAAAGCAGTTGGATGCTGCGATTGCACCCGTGGCTGAGCGCCTGTTGAAACGTTACAAGGCTGCACAGCAGGACAAAGCTACCGCGGAGGAACAACAAAACGATAAGGCAGCCCAAACGGCTAAAGAGCAACTGGATGCCCTGTTGTTATTTAAGAACGATATGGGCGCTTATATCCGCCTGTATGCTTTTTTAAGTCAGATTTTTGATTACGGCAACACAGCGATTGAAAAGCGTTTTTTATTTTATAAACGTCTAATGCCATTGCTTGAGTTTGGCCGTGAGCGAGACACAGTGGACTTATCCAAAGTAGTGCTGACCCACCACAGCTTAAAAAACCGTGGCAAACAGCCGATGAGCCTGCATACCGACGGCAGCTATAAATTGGCCCCCATGGATGCTGTGGGCAGTGGGAGTGTGCAGCAAAAACAACAGGCCTATCTTGCTGAAATTATTGATAAGGTGAATGGTTTGTTTGTGGGTGAACTCACCGATGACGACCAGCTCGTTTACGTGAATGGCGTGCTTAAAGGAAAGTTGCTGGAAAATGACACGCTGGTTAAGCAAGCAGCCAGCAACAGTAAATCACAGTTTGACAGCTCGCCAGACCTGAAAGAAGCATTGATGCATGCCATCATGGACACGCACGAGGCGCATCAACTGATGAGCACACAGGCACTTAACTCCACCCGTGTGAGGGAAGCGTTACTTGATATATTGCTTGGGCCGGGGCAGCTATATCAAGCGCTCAGGGCAAAATCTGACCGCGGGATTTCAGATGGATCGCGTGTTTAAAGCCTGCTGATCCAGCTTGCTGAATTAAACCTGCTTGCGATAAGCCCTGCGCATGAGCCAGAGCCCTGCCAGAATCATAGGCACGCAGAGCCATTGCCCCATGCTGAGCCCCAGCGATAGCAGGCCCAAGAAGCTATCTGGCTCGCGCGTAAACTCAACCAGAAAACGGAAGCTGCCGTAACAGAGCAAGAACATGGCGGACACTGCACCGATGGGTCGTTTTTTGCCCGCAAAACACCAGAGAATCACAAACAGCGCGATCCCCTCTAGTGCAAACTCGTAGAGCTGCGAAGGATGCCTTGCCAACTGATCGACGGCTGGGAACACCATGCCCCAATCCGCATGGGTAGGCCGCCCCCATAACTCGCCATTGATAAAATTACCCAGTCTGCCTGCCCCCAGGCCAATCGGCACGAGCGGCGCCACAAAGTCCATCAATTGCAACCAAATCACGCCGCGCTTGCGGGCAAACAAGGCCATGGCCACCATGACGCCAATAAAGCCACCATGAAATGACATGCCCCCTTGCCACAGGGCAAAGATTTCCAGCGGATGTTGCAGGAAATAACTGGGCTGGTAAAACACCACATAGCCTAACCGCCCACCCAGCACGACACCGAGCGCGATGTAAAACAGCATGTCGTCCGGGTCACGCGCCTGCCAGGGCGAGTTTGGGTCCAGTTTACGCAACCGGTTGACCTGATACTGCCCCAACCACAGGCCACCAAAAAAACCGATCAGGTACATCAAACCATACCAGTGGATACCAAAACTGCCGATTTGTAATGCGATGGGGTTAAAGCCCGGATGGGTAAACATGCCGTATCACCGTGAAAAAAACTGCATTATAACTGCTGACCCGACCAGCGCAGGCAAACAGAGACTAAAAGCCACTCAATCACTGCATGCACCTATTATTCAATCCAGGTTGGATACGCTTGGCGACATGCGCCAGACGGCCAGAAAACTGATCAAGGCCATGCTGGAGAGATAAGCCCCTACCCAGGTCAAGCCACCCTGATTGACCAGAGATTGAGCAATGGCAGGTGCGAAGGAGGCACCCAGAATACCACCCAGCTGATAGCTGAGCCCTGCCCCGCTGTAACGCACAGCAACCGGGAACTGCTGTGGCAGAAAAGCGCCCATGGGGGCAAAAGTGACGCCCATTAAAAACAGCGCCGCAAACAGAAAAACCAGGATCAGCCCGCTATCCGCACTGCCTAGTAAGGGCGCCAGGGCAAATCCCAGTAATACGGCCAGACCTTGTCCGAGCATCAGCACAGGTCGCTGGCCAACCTTGTCTGACCACCAGGCAGCCAGTGGCGTCGCGGTGGCCATGCCTAGCACAGCGATACACAGCATCCCCAGAAAAACCGGGCGCGCAATGTGCAAGGTTTGCGTGCCATAACTCAGGCAAAACACCGTCGCCGTATAAAACAGGTGATAACACACCCCCATGGCCAGCGCACCGAGCACAATGGCACGTCCATGCGTGACCAACAGCGCCTTAAGCGGCCAGCGATGCAACTCTTTTGAAGACTGTGCCTGCGCGAATGCGGGCGTTTCAGCCAGCTTGAAGCGGACATATAGCCCGACCATGACCAGCGCCGCACTGACGATAAACGGCACGCGCCAGCCCCACTGCTCAAATTGTGTCTCCGTTAGCCCCAGAGTTAAGGCCAAAAAGGTCAAGGTTGCGAGTAAAAAGCCGATCGAAGGCCCCAGTTGCGGAAACATACCAAACCAGCTGCGACGATGTACGGGCGCATATTCAGTTGCCAGTAAGGCTGCCCCTGCCCATTCGCCGCCCAAGCCTATACCTTGACCAAACCGCAACAGACAAAGCAGCGCCGGCGCCCACAGCCCCCATTGATCGTAGCCTGGCAAGACGCCAATCAGAAACGTCGAGCAGCCCATGACCAGCAACGACGCGGCCAGGGTGGATTTGCGGCCGAGACGGTCACCAAAATGACCAAACAGCAAAGCCCCCAGTGGCCGTGCAATAAACGCCAGACCAAAGGTCAGCAAGGCATTTAACGATTGCACCGCTGGCGCGCTGGCGGGGAAAAAGACCTGGCCGATCACCAGCGCTGCCGCCATGGCATAAATATAAAAATCGTAAAATTCGATGGCTGTACCAATGAAACTGGCAAAGGCAATATGACCAATTGAAACTCTGCTCATGATTTTATGCTCCCGCTATATCGTCGAGTATGCTCACTAAGGATATCTCTGTGGAGTACCTCACAACAAAAAGCCGGAGTATCATCCCCGGCTTTTACTGAACTCAAGACTGTATCTTAGTAAATCTGAGCTTTGATTAACACAAGAAAATCTTCGAGGTCTTTGTCTAATGCCAACCACCACCTAAAACTTTATAGAGCGTCAATTGACTGGTTGCCTCATTTAACTGCAGCGCTACCAATGTTTGCTGTGCATTATAGTAAGCTCTTTGCGCATCCAACACAGCCAAATAACTATCAAAACCACCTTCGTAGCGATTAGTTGCCAATTTTAGAGCCTGCTCAGTCGCAGCGACCATAGCACGCTGTGATGTTAGTTGCCCTTGCAAGCCCTCTCTCTCGGCAAATACATCAGCTACTTCTCTAAAAGCGGTCTGAATCGTTTTATCATATTTGGCAAGCAGAATTTGTTTATTTTGCTCGGCAGATTTAACACGTGACTGAATGCCTCCTATCGGGAAAATAGGGACACTCACCTGGGGAATAAATGTCCACAAATTACCTCTGCCATCGCCATTAAACAATCCACCCAAGCTAGAGCTAGAGTAACCTGCGCTTGTACTGAGCGTAATGGTAGGAAAATATGCAGCCCTGGCTGCACCAATGTTAGCATTTGCACCTTTTAGCAAATGTTCTGCAGCTTGAACGTCAGGCCGTTGCTGCAGAATCTCGGAGGTCACATTTTTCGGCAACTCAGCGTAAGCAGTTACCATGTTCAATTGAGGAGGTGGCAACAATTGCTTAGGCACACTGGCACCAACCAACAGATTCAGTGCATTTAAATCCTTGTTAACAATGGTTTGATAATTTGCAACCGAAACCTTTGCACTGTCTACTGTCGTCTGCAACTGCGTCAGACTTAACATATCTATGCCACCCAAATCGAACGACTTTTGATTGATATCATAAGTTGCCTGCTGACTTTGCAATGTTTTCTTGGCAATATCCAATCGCATCATATCAGCCGCCATAGTAAGCCAGGCATTCGCCACCTCACCAATCAAGCTAATTTGAGTACTTTTTTGAGTTTCTTCATCGGCATAGAATGTCTGTAGTGCCTGTTCATTTAAGTTTCTAATACGCCCAAATAAATCAAGCTCATAAGCACTAAAACCAATCGTCGCACGATAAACACGCGAAATCTTGCCACCATTACTTGTGGCCCCTAGGTTAGAGACATTGCCACTGGCGTTACTAGGCCCTGCAAAAGAAACCCCCGTATTTGCATTTCCATAATAGGCCATTTGAGAGCCATTACCCATGACTGAAGGGTATAAGTTATAAGTCTGAATCTGATACAACGTTCTCGCATTTTCAATATTCAATGCGGCCACTCTTAAATCACGGTTATTCTCGAGTGCCATCTGAACAACTTGTTTGAGCCTGTCATCAGCAATAAACTTTTTCCACTCAAGGTCGCTGAAGGCCTTTAGATCGGACTGCCCCTGGCCCAATGATACAGGAATAGGCGCATCCGGCTTTTTATAAAAAGGCGCCAAATCAATACAACCAGATAAGGATAATATGACCAATAGCACCAAACTCTTTTTAAGTATGTTCATTCTCGATATACCTAGTTAATTCTTGTTTGTCCCCTGGATTGACTCTTTCTTGAATCATCAAGATTCAACCCAGAACGTTGTGAGCGCTGGCCTATGAAACTTAAGGGCCAGACACTCTTTAAAACAATCCACGATAAGCTGCTACGCTCTTCATTGTGCAGAAGCATCTTCTTCCACATGACCATGGTGACGCACTTTTTTCTCACTGGTCAGCCAGGTAAAGAACAATGGGATAAAGATGGTGGCAATAAAGGTTGCAAGCAACATGCCGCCGAAGACGCCTGTCCCCATGGATTGACGCGCTGCGGCACCCGCACCGGTCGCAAACACCAGTGGAATAATCCCCAGCACAAACGCCATGGAGGTCATCACAATCGGTCTGAAGCGCAAGCGGGCGGCTTCAAGCGCAGCTTCAGCCAACGGCATGCCCTCTTCCATTTTTTGCGAGGCAAATTCCACAATCAGGATGGCGTTTTTAGCCGCCAGACCAATCAGCGTAATCAGGCCAATCTGGAAGTAGATGTCGTTGTTCATGCCACGCGTCAACACTGCCAGCAAGGCACCTGTCATCGCAAACGGGATCGCCATGATCACTGCCAGCGGCAAGGACCAGGTTTCAAACTGTGCCGCCAGGATCAGGAACACCATAATGGTGGCGAAGCCAAAGGCCACCAGCGCAGCCGAACCGGTCCGCTTTTCCTGATAAGCCTGACCAGTCCAGGCAATCTGGTAGCCATCCGGCAAGTTTTCCTTGGCGATTTTTTCCACCAGCTTGATCGCATCGCCAGAGCTCACGCCGGGCGCACCGCTACCGAACACTTTGGCAGACAGCAGGCCATTGTAGCGTTCAAGCTGTTCGGCACCGACGATGTTGCTGACTTTTGCCAGTGCAGACATCGGCACCATATTGCCATTCGGATTATCATCCGTCGGCTGGCTACGTACATACACCTTCCCCAAGTCTTCAGGCTTCATGCGGTAACCCGCCTCGGCTTGCAACTGCACGCGGTAAGTCCGGCCATTACGGTTAAAGTCGTTGACATAGAGCGAGCCCATGGTGCTCTGCAAGGTCGCGTAAATATCCGCAATTTTCACATTCTGTGACAAGGCTTTGGCTTCATCCACCTCAATGTACAACTGCGGTACGGTCGGCCGGAAGAAACTATTAATCTGTGTCAGTTGCGGATTGGCACGCATCGCATCCATAAAGTTGTTCATGACTTGCGCCAGTTTGATGGGATCCGTATCCCCATGACTCTGCACATAGACCTCAAAACCGCCCGCAGAACCCAAACCACGAATCGCTGGCGGGTTCACGGCAAAGCCCATGCCATCCGGCTGACTCATGCCTATGCCGATCAACTTTCCAACCATCTGGTCGGCATTGGTAGTACGCTTTTCCCAATCCGTCATACGGACAAACATGGTCGCCGCATTCGTTTTGTTGGCGCCGGTAAGCAATTCAAAGCCATTCACCGCAAATTCATGCGCAGTGGCAGGATCTTTCGCAACCGCTGACCGGATGTTTTCCATGGTCTGGGAAGTCCGCTTCAAGGTAGCGCCATCTGGCATCACCACAATGCTAATGACGTAGCCCTGATCTTCTGGCGGCACAAATCCACCAGGCACGGTACGGAACAGGAAGATCATCACCACCAGCATGGCCCCAAATACGATGGCACCAATCAGTTTGTGACGTAAGGTCAAGCGGACGGTGCCCGTGTACAAGTTGGTCAACCGGCCAAAGCCCTGGTTAAACTTCCTGAAAAAAGCATTTTCGTGATGACCGCCACTCTTCAGAATCATGGCACATAAAGCAGGGGTCAGCGTTAACGCCACCACGCCTGAAATGACCACAGCAATGGCCACAGTGACCGCGAACTGACGATAGAGCTGCCCGGCAATGCCGCCCTGGAATGCCACAGGAACAAACACTGCGCACAGGACCAGTACAATCGCCACCACCGCCGCTTGCACTTGTGCGATAGACTTAATCGCCGCATGCAGCGGGTTCAAGCCTTCCTCTTTCATCAAACGCTCGGTGTTCTCAAGCACCACGATCGCATCATCCACCACAATGCCGATGGCCAGAATCATGGCAAACAGAGTCAGCAGGTTGATCGAGAAGCCGAACACATACAAGCCGGCAAACGTACCAACAATCGAAATCGGCACTGCAATCATCGGAATGAGGGTTGCGCGCCAGCTTTGCAGGAACAGGAACACCACGATCACGACCAGTACCAGCGCCTCACCAAAGGTATGGAACACTTCTTTGATGGTGGCTTTCACAAAGTCACTGGTGTCATAAGGAATGTTGTATTCCATGCCTTGCGGGAATTTGGCTTTTAACTCTTCCACCTTGGCCTTGATCGCATTGGCGGTATCCAGTGCATTGGCACCGGTCTGTAAAAAGACCGGCATTGCCACACCGGCCTGGCCATCGAGTGCAGAAGTCACGTTATAGCTTTGTGCGCCCAACTCGATGCGTGCCACATCTTTCAGGTGCAAGACACCGTTGGGGCCTTGCGCACGCAAAATAATGTTGCCGAACTCTTCAGGGTCAATCAACCGTCCTTTAGCTGTCACGGTAAATGACAATTGCTGATCAGGCAAAGCGGGCTCAGCACCGATCTTGCCTGCGGCATACTGCGCGTTTTGTGCGCTGATGGCCGCAGAAACATCGCTGGTAGACACCCCCAGTTGCGCCATGCGGTCAGGACGCAACCAGACACGCATGGAGTAATCTTGCCCACCAAAAATGGTGACATCGCCCACGCCCTTGATGCGCTTGAATTCATCCAGCAAATTCAAGGTGGCGTAGTTACTCAGGAACAAACGATTATGGTCTTTGTTTTTCGAGGTGAGCATCACGACCAGCAGGATGTCATTCGAACGTTTTTGAACCACAACCCCGGTCCGGCGTACATCTTCGGGCAAACGCGGCAACGCAATGTTCACACGGTTACTGACGTTAAAGGTCGCCTGGTTGACATCGGTACCGACATCAAATGTGGCGGTAATGGTTAAAGTACCACTGCTGTCAGAGCTAGAGTTAAAGTAAAGCAGGTTTTCCACACCACTTAGCTGCTCCTCAATCGGGGCAGCCACGGTTTTTGACAGTGTTTCTGCGCTGGCACCAGGATAGCTGGCCGTAATCAGCACCGTAGGGGGTGCAATTTGCGGATATTGGGCAATCGGCAACTGGAATGCCGCTGCGAGACCTGCCAACACGATGATGATAGACAGCACGCTGGCAAAAATCGGGCGTGTGATAAAAAATCGGGTCATATCGTTTTCCCTGAGACGGGCCTGGTACATGCCCAGGCCCTTGGTAACATAATGGGCTTATTCAACAAAGACGGTGAATGCGTTAAGACTTGGCTGGTGCCGGCGCAGCGTCTGGTGCATGTGGTGCCACCGGTGCACCAGGTCTCACCTTGATCAGATTGTCGACAATGACCTGATCGCCGGCTTTCAAGCCATCCAACACCGTCCAGCGGTTGTCAAACCAGCCGCCCGCGACAATCGGCCTGACCGCGGCCACCGTTTTGCCTTCTTTATCTTTTTCGGCCACAAAGACAAACTTGCCTTGCTGACCAGTCAGTACGGCCGTTTGCGGAATCAGGAAGACGCCATCACGCTTGCCAGTGGTCAGGCGTACCCGCACAAACTGACCTGGCAACAAGGCACTGTCCGCATTCTGGAATTCGGCCCGCAGTTGCTGCGTCCCCAATGCCGGGTCAATCTGACTGGCAGAGAAGTTAATCTTGCCTGAATAACGATATTCAGTATTGTCTGCCAGGATCAAACGCACATCCTGCACGCGGCCTGGGCGCAAATGCCCACCCAACGCTGTGAGCTCGGACTCGGACAGGCTGAAGCGGACCCAAATCGGAGACAATTGTACGATGGTGCTCAACAAGGTAGTGTTGGCACTGACCAACGCCCCTTCTGACAACACAAAGCGACCGGCAATCCCACTCTCTGGCGCTTTGACATGCGTATAAGACAGATTCAGCTCCGCTTCACGCAGTTGCGCCTGATATTGCAACAAGGTCGCTGCGGCAACAGAGTTATCAGAGGCGGCATTATCATATTCACGCTGACTGATAGAGTGGCTCTCCAGCAAACCCTTGAGACGTTGCGCCTCACGCGCAGTTTGCTCAATCCGGGCTTTTTGTTGTGCAATCAGCGCCTTGGACTGATCTACCTGCAACTGATACGGAACAGGATCAATCAAGAACATATCTTGCCCGGCCTTGACCGCATCCCCTTCTTGATATAGGCGTTTAAGCACAATGCCACCGACGCGTGGACGCACTTCAATTTGCTTGGCGCCCTCAGTTTGCGCAACCACTTCAGTTTGCACCGGGATGGTTTCAGCGGCGACGGTTTGCACGGTGACTGGCATCGCAGGCATGCCACCCGCGGCTGGATTTTGCTGCTGTGAAGATTTTCCGCAAGCACTCAATCCCAGGCTTAATGCAAGCACGAGCAAGGCAAGGCGAGGCTGGATAGTCTGTGAAATCAACATGTTATCCTCTGTTCAGTTTTAAAATAGACTTGATTACATACATCATTGGATGTATATTATATACAAACACGAATGTATGTAAAAGGGTTTTGCAAAAAATTTTGCCAAATGCCCACCGCCACAAGCCGCCTGTGACGGCTGATAAAATACAACATTCAAATGAAACATTCATGAATTTATGAAAGAGCGATAAATACTTATGGTACGTAAAACCAAAGAAGATGCTGCAATCACGCGCCAACACATCATTGACTCTGCGCGACATATGTTTCTGCAAAAAGGGGTTAGCCGCACCAGTCTGGAACAGATTGCCTCCCATGCCAAAGTCACGCGCGGGGCCGTCTATTGGCACTTCCAGAACAAGGCAGATTTGTTTCATGCCATGCGCGAAGAAGTGTATTTGCCGTTGATAGACCGCATGGATGACACCTTACTCGGAAACGCGGAAGAGTCCAATATTGATCCGCTAGGCCGCATTCGCACACACCTCGAAAACACCGTACAGATTCTCAACGATGACGCCACCACGCGCGCAACTTATGAAGTCATGATGTCCAAATGTGAATATGTCGATGAGTTTGCCGATGTACTCAAATCTATTTTAGGTAACTGTAGCGGACTCGTGCACAAAATGGAACAGGCCTACGCCAAAGCACAGGAAATCGGCCAGGTCGGCACCCAGCTTAGTCCGCAAGAACTCGCCTGGGACACCCACCTGTTTTTCTCAGGCCTACTGCACATGTGGGTCAAAGACACCGAAGGAACGTTATTCCGCGACCGCGCCATGCAACTAATCAACACACACATTAATCTGCGTAAAAAATAAGCAAAAATGCTACTTTAAACATTCCCTCGTCTGCGATTTGCAGTTAAAATAGTCAGTCTTTTCACTGACTTATCCAAGCATGCAAATCGGACCGCATCAACTTAAGAACAACCTGGTGGTTGCCCCTATGGCGGGCGTGACCGACCGTCCTTTCCGCATGTTGTGCAAAAAAATGGGGGCAGGGCTGGCCGTCTCCGAAATGGTCACCTCCAATTCCTTATTGTATGGCAGTGAAAAAACCAAGCGCCGCGCCAACCATGAAGGCGAAGTCAGCCCGATCTCGGTGCAAATTGCCGGCGCAGAACCGGCCATGATGGCCGAGGCAGCCAAACATAACGTCGACAATGGTGCACAAATCATCGACATCAACATGGGTTGCCCAGCCAAAAAAATCTGTAATGTGATGGCAGGGTCTGCCCTGCTGCGAGACGAACCGCTGGTGTCCCAAATTCTCAAGGCGGTGGTCAATGCGGTGGATGTGCCAGTCACCCTGAAAATCCGTACCGGCTGGGATAGACAAAATAAAAACGCCATCCAGATTGCCAGAATGGCAGAAGACATCGGCATTCAGGCGCTGACGATTCATGGCCGCACGCGGAATGACCTTTACCATGGCGACGCCGAATATGACACGATTGCCGCCGTCAAGCAGCAAATCAAGATTCCGCTGATTGCCAATGGCGATATCACCACGCCAGAAAAAGCCAAATTTGTGCTTGATTACACCCAGGCCGACGCCGTCATGATCGGCCGTGCAGCCCAAGGCCGCCCCTGGATCTTCCGCGAAACCGAGCACTTTCTGAAGACTGGCGAGCACATGCTGCCGCCGACCGTAGATGAAATTCACCAGGTGATGCTGGAGCACTTGCATGACTTGTATGCTTTTTATGGTGACCTCACTGGCATGCGCGTCGCACGCAAGCATATTTCCTGGTATACCAAGGGCTTATCTGGCTCTGCTGCCTTCCGTCACAATATGAATACCTTGCAAACCATAGAATTACAATTACAAGCCATCAATGACTTCTTTGCCGAGCTCCGTGCGAAAAACGACCGTCTGGTCTACGACGAGGAGACTGAACTGGATCAAGAACCCCCAGGCACCCAGGAGCTCGCAGCCTAATGCAAACCGATAGTAAATTAAGTCTCGCGGTACGCGAGTCTCTGGACGACTATTTCATGCATCTGGATGGGCAACCGCCGCATGCGATTTACGAAATGGTGCTTGGCTGCGTGGAAAAGCCCATGCTGGAATACGTACTGAACAAAGTGGGCGGCAACCAGAGCAAAGCCGCCGACATGCTGGGCATTAACCGCAACACCCTAAGAAAAAAAATGGCCGCCTACGGCCTAGAATAAGCATGACCCCGGTCTGATGACATCTCAACATCAGACCTTTTTCATTTTTTAAGCCTTTTCATTTTTTATTTAGCAACTCCATTCAAACTCATTATGACGATTAAACGCGCGCTTATCAGTGTTTCCGATAAAACCGGTGTGCTGGAACTGGCACAATCCCTGCACCAACTGGGTGTAGAAATCCTTTCCACGGGGGGCACTGCAAAACTGTTCCGTGACAACCACATTCCCGTCAAAGAAGTGAGCGACTTTACCGGTTTTCCAGAAATGCTGGATGGCCGGGTCAAAACGCTGCACCCCAAGGTGCACGGTGGCCTGCTGGGACGCCGCGACCTGCCTGAACATGTGGCGGCCATGCAGCAATATGGCATTGAGAATATCGACTTGCTCGCCGTCAATCTCTATCCGTTTGAAGCGACGGTGGCCAAGCCCAACTGCACGCTTGAAGATGCGATTGAAAACATTGATATCGGCGGTCCGGCCATGGTGCGTTCCGCAGCCAAAAACTGGAACGATGTCGCCGTACTGACAGACGCTGCCCAGTACACTGAAGTGGTCAACGAGTTGAAAGCCAATCAGGGCGCCGTGTCCAAAGCAACACGTTTCAAATTGTCTGTGGCCGCATTTAACCGCATTGCCCAATACGATGCCGCCATCAGCAACTACTTGTCCGCCATCGACTTCACCGAAACCGAAGCGGCAGGCAAGCCAGTCCTGAGCCAATTCCCAGGCCAGATGAACAGCAATTTTGTCAAAGTACAAGACCTGCGTTATGGTGAAAACAGTCATCAGCAAGCCGCCTTCTACCGCGACCTCTACCCTGCCCCAGGCAGCCTGGCCACCGCGCAACAATTGCAGGGCAAAGAATTGAGTTACAACAACATCGCCGATGCAGATGCGGCTTGGGAAGCTGTGAAATCTTTCACCGGCCCGGCCTGCGTGATTGTCAAACACGCCAACCCTTGCGGTGTAGCCCTGGGCGTGAACGCACTGGAAGCCTACAGCAAAGCCTTCAAAACCGATCCGACCTCTGCTTTTGGTGGCATCATTGCCTTCAACTGCACGCTTGATGGCGCAGCTGCAGAAGCCGTTTCCAAACAATTTGTCGAAGTGCTGATTGCCCCCGATTTTACGCCAGAAGCCCTGGCCATTTTCACCGCCAGAGCCAACGTACGCGTGCTGAAAATCGCCTTGCCACAAGGCGGCAATAACCCTTGGGAACAAGGCCGCAATGCCGTCGATTCCAAGCGCGTAGGCTCAGGTATTTTGCTGCAATCTGCCGACAACCATGAGATGCATATGGCTGACCTGAAAGTGGTCACCAAACTGCAACCAACGCCACAACAAATGCAAGACCTGCTGTTTGCCTGGAACGTGGCTAAATACGTCAAGTCCAATGCCATCGTGTTCTGTGGCAATGGCATGACCTTAGGCGTGGGTGCAGGCCAGATGAGCCGTGTCGACAGTACCAAAATCGCCGCCATCAAAGCGCAAAATGCCGGCTTGAGCCTGCAAGGTTCAGTGGTCGCTTCTGACGCATTTTTCCCGTTCCGGGACGGCGTAGACGTACTGGCCGATGCAGGCGCGAGTTGCGTGATCCATCCCGGTGGTAGCATGCGCGATGAGGAAGTGATTGCGGCGGCTGATGAACGCGGCCTGGCCATGGTCGTGACCGGCATTCGCCACTTTAGACATTAATTCTATTTGCCACAGAGAACACAAAAAACATCTTCAAAGCATTCCGCTATTGATTGCTACTCTGTGTCTTCTGAGTTCTCTGTGGCTCAAACTTAATCAGGTAATAAAAGATGAAAATTTTAGTGATTGGTTCTGGCGGTCGTGAGCACGCACTGGCCTGGAAAGCCGCACAAAACAAAGCAGTGAGCCGCGTTTATGTTGCTCCCGGTAATGCAGGCACCGCGACAAATCCTGACATGATCAATGTGCCGATAACCAAAATCGATGAGTTGGTGAAATTTGCCGAAGATGAGCAGATTGCCCTGACCATTGTTGGCCCGGAAGCCCCGTTATCGCAAGGCGTGGTCGATGCATTCCGCGCCGCTGACCTGAAGATTTTTGGCCCGACTAAAGCAGCGGCACAATTGGAAAGTTCCAAGGATTTTGCCAAAGCATTTATGGTCCGCCACAACATCCCTACCGCCAAATACCAGACCTTCAGCGAGGTCGCACCAGCGCATGCCTACATTGATGCCAATGGCGCACCCATCGTTATCAAGGCGGACGGCCTGGCGGCCGGCAAAGGCGTGGTGGTTGCCATGACACTGGAAGAAGCGCATGCCGCCGTCGATGCAATGCTGGCTGACAATAAGCTTGGCGATGCCGGTGCACGCGTAGTCATTGAAGAATTTTTGACTGGCGAAGAAGCCAGCTTCATGGTCATGGTCGATGGCAAAAACATCTTGCCACTCGCCACCAGCCAGGACCACAAACGCCTGCTTGATGCCGACCAAGGCCCCAACACCGGCGGCATGGGCGCTTACTCGCCTGCGCCAGTGGTGACGCCAGAGATCCACGCCAAAGCCATGCGCGAGATTATTGTGCCTACCGTTGAAGGCATGGCCAAAGATGGCATCCCGTATACCGGCTTTCTATACGCCGGGTTGATGATTACCCCGGCAGGCGATGTGAAAACACTGGAGTTCAACTGCCGCATGGGTGATCCCGAAACGCAGCCCATCATGATGCGCCTGAAATCAGATCTGGTCGAACTGGCTGAACACGCAGTCAATGGCACGCTGGACCAGGCACAAGCAGAATGGGACAGACGTTTTGCCTTGGGTGTGGTGATGGCAAGCGCCAATTACCCGGATACCCCCAGATTGGGCGATGAAATTCATGGCTTGCCGAAAGACGTACAGGATGGTCATGTGTTCCACGCTGGCACCACCCTCAAGGACGGCAAGGTAGTCACCAGTGGCGGTCGCGTCTTGTGTGTGACGGCCTTGGGCGAAACGGTCAAGTTTGCGCAACAGCAAGCTTATAAAGTACTGGAACAAATCCAGTTCGACGGTGCTCAGTACCGTAAAGATATCGGTTACCGCGCCATCAAAAACTAAGCTGTCATGACAAACCAGATCCAACCCCAGGCCGTCTTTGATTACCTGCAAGGCTTGCAGGCCCGTATTGTCGAAGCCATTGAACTCGTCGATGGCAAAACCTTTTTGCAGGATAGCTGGCAGCGCCCTGAAGGTGGGGGCGGGAACTCTTGCCTGCTCGAAGGCGGCAACGTGTTTGAGCGGGCTGGGGTTGGCTTTTCACATGTGCTCGGCAACAAGCTGCCGCCTGCGGCCAGCGTCGCACATCCCGAAGCAGCGGGCCGCCCCTGGGAGGCCATGGGCGTCTCCCTGGTGTTTCACCCGCACAACCCCTATGTGCCGACCGTACACATGAATGTGCGTTTTTTTGTCGCGCGGGCGCAACAGGCGGGTGAAGAGGATATCTGGTGGTTTGGCGGCGGCATGGATCTGACGCCTTACTATGGCTTTGAAGACGATTGCATCCACTTTCACCGCGTCAATAAAGAAGCGCTGGCTGCCTTTGGCGCCGATTATTACCCAAAATTCAAAAAAGACTGTGATGCTTACTTTTTCCTCAAGCATCGCAAGGAGCCGCGCGGAATCGGCGGTGTCTTTTTTGATGACTTTAGTGAATTAGGCTTTGAAAAAAGCTTTGCCTTGCAACGTGCAGTGGGCGATGCCTTTATCAATGCCTATTTGCCTATTGTGCAACGGCGTAAAGAGACGCCTTTTGGCGAACGCGAACGCGATTTCCAGGCTTATCGCAGAGGCCGTTATGTTGAGTTCAACCTGATTTTTGATCGCGGCACGATCTTTGGGTTACAGTCCAATGGCCGTACAGAGTCCATCTTGCTCTCTATGCCACCCATCGTTAAATGGCGCTATGACTGGAAACCTGAAGCCCGTAGCGCAGAGGCCAAACTGTATACTGACTTTTTGATTGAAAAGGACTGGGTTTAATATGCAAGTTTCAGTAGAAGCCAGACAACACGCGCAAGCCCTGCTGGATTTTATTGATCAAAGCCCCAGCCCTTGGCACGCGGTAGACACGGTCGCAAGCCGACTCAAGGCGCATGGCTTTAAAAACCTGCGTGAAAACGAACCTTGGCAATTCAAGGCAGGGGGTAAATATTTCGTAGTGCGTGATGGCGGCTCCATCATTGCCTTTATGCTTGGTCAACAAGCCCTTGCCGACAGCGGTCTGCGCATTGTCGGCGCGCATACCGACTCACCCGGCCTGCGCCTGAAACCGCATGCAGCTTACAGCACAGAAGGTCTGGCGCAACTAGGGGTAGAAGTCTATGGCGGCCCCATTCTGGCCACTTTTACCGACCGCGACCTGAGTCTGGCCGGTCGTGTGGTGCTCCGCACCCCTGAGGGCCTGCAAACGCGTCTGGTCAAATTGGAGCAGCCGATGGCACGTCTGCCCAATCTGGCCATACACATGAACCGCGAAGTGAATGAAAAAGGCCTGGTACTCAACAAGCAAACCGGTCTGCCCTTGATTTTTGGTCACGCAGCCAACAGCTCCGAAGCCAAACAATTGCTGATTGATACACTCGCCGGCAAACTGGCCGTGCCCGCAGACGTCATTGCTGGCTGGGACCTCACGTTTTATGACACCCAGCGCGGCAGTTTCTGGGGCATGGAACAAGAATTCATTGCCAACAGCCAACTGGACAACCTGGCTTCGTGCCATGCCGCGTTGGAAGCCCTGTTAGGCACCGAAACGCCGCAGGCGACCTCTATTTGTGCACTGTTTGACCACGAAGAGGTGGGCTCTGAAAGCGCCACGGGGGCGGGTGGCAGCTTTTTGCTGGATGTGATTGAGCGGATTTGTCATAGCACTCATCTCACGCCAGAAGACAAACTGCGCAGCTTTGCCAACAGTTTTTTTATCAGTGCCGATATGGCACATGCCTTTCACCCCAATCATGCCGGCAGCTATGAACCGTGTCACCATGTGCAAGTCAACCAGGGCCCGGTCATTAAAACCAATGCCAACCAGCGCTACAGCACCAATGCCGTCACGGCTGCGCGCTTTATCCACTTGTGTGAACAAGCGGAGGTCCCCTATCAACAATATGCGCACCGCACCGATTTAGGCTGCGGCAGCACCATAGGGCCCATCATGGCAGCGCAATTAGGCATCGCCACCGTCGATGTCGGTAACCCGATGTGGGCCATGCACAGCCTGCGCGAAAGTGCGGGTGTGCTCGATCATGGCTACATGATTGCCACACTCAGCCGGCATTACGCGAGCTAATCCATCAGCAGCATTGACGCTGGTACAACGATTGCTTTACCCTAGGCAGACATGGGGAGAAACAATCAATGCTAGAACAATTATTGCGCAAAAAACCTATCCAACCACATGCGCATACCGGCCTGAAAAAATGTTTAACCGCCTTTGACCTGGCCTTGCTAGGCATCGGTGGCGCCATCGGTACCGGCATTTTTGTCCTGACCGGTATCGCGGCCGCGACCCAATCTGGCCCTGCCGTCGTCCTTTCATTTATTATTGCGGCCATCGCTGCAGGATTTGCGGCGTTATCTTATGCCGAACTCTCGTCTTCAGTTGGCGGCTCTGGCAGCGCCTATGGTTACAGCTATGTCGCGTTTGGCGAGTTTGCTGCATGGATGATGGGATGGATGCTATTACTGGAGTATGGCGTTGGCGCTGCAGCGGTTGCCAATGGCTGGGCAGGTTACTTTGTAAACACCTTGAGCAACCTCGGGCTACACTTGCCAGCGCACCTGACCAAGGCACCGGTGTTAGGCGGCACCATCAACCTGCCAGCCTTTGCCATTATCTGGGTACTGACCCTGCTACTCATGGTCGGCGTCAAGGAAAGTGCGCGAGCCAATAACCTGATGGTGATTATCAAACTGTCCACGATTGCGATTTTTCTCGCCTTGTCCGTGGGTCATATTCACACCGAAAACTGGCTGCCATTTATGCCGTTTGGCTGGTTTGAAACGCTGGACAATGGCAAAAATATTGGCGTACTGGCTGGCGCCTCGCTGGTCTTTTTTGCCTATTTTGGCTTTGATGCTGTGTCAACCGCGGCCGAAGAATGCAAACTGCCACAACGCGACTTACCGATTGGGCTGATCGCTTCACTATCATTTTGTACCATTATTTATATCATCGTCTCTGGCACGCTGACCGGTGTGATTCCTTATCACGAGCTGAATACCTCGTCACCCGTGGCTTATGCATTGACCAAACTGGGTTATACCTGGTCATCCACACTGGTGGCGACTGGCGTGCTGGCTGGCTTGATTACTGTGCTGCTGGTGCTGCTCTACGGCCTGACACGTATTTTATTTGCCATGAGCCGCGACGGCCTGATTTCCCCGGTATTTTCAGCAGTGAATCCTGACCGCCAAACACCCAGTAAAATTATCTTGCTTTGCGGAACGGTGGTTTCCATCGTGGCCGGTTTTATCCCGCTCGGCGAATTGGCAGAAACGGTCAATATCGGGACGCTAGCCAGTTTCATTATGGTCTGCATTGGCGTGATCCGCTTGCGTCAGACCCATCCAGACTTACCGCGGCCGTTCAAAAATCCTTTTAATCCGCTGATCCCACTCGGAGGTGTCATCACCTGCGGTGCGCTGATGTCGTTTTTACCCGCCTCAACCTGGCATCGCTTTGGCTTGTGGGCGGTGGTGGGCGTGGTGTTCTATTTTGTTTACTCACTCAGACACAGCCGCTTGCGCTAATCATTTAGCCCGCGCGAGCAGCAATAAAAAAGCCGACGTTTGAGTCGGCTTTTTTGATTCACAGCAACGCTGGAATTACAGAGACAATACCCATTCAACAATGGTTTTGATGTCTTCGTCTTTCACTTGTGGGCTGTTTGCTGGCATTGGAATATTGCCCCAAACACCGCTACCACCCGCTTTAACTTTAGCGATCAATTTAGCTTCAGCACCTTTGTCGCCTTTGTATTTAGCAGCAACATCTTTGTAAGCTGGGCCCAATACTTTAGCATCCACACTGTGGCAAGCCAAACAGCCGCTTTTTTGTGCCAATGCTTTAGCAGCGGCAGCGTCAACAGCGTGAGCAGAACCAGCCATCAACATGGTCGCTGCTGCGATTGCGGATAATAAAACTTTCATGCGATCTCCTTGAATATCCTCTAAATAAATAGAACCCCGAAATGCAATTTTCGTGCATGTGGCATCTTACCTGACCAGCCAAAATCTACAATAGTAAAACCGCTAAAATACGAGGCCGTATTGATAATTTGAACCAGTTTGGCGTTTTGCCAACACCCTAAAAACGCACGTGAAACAAGATGGTTGACACGTGTCACAACAAGGTTACAGGGTCTCGATCGAATACTCGGCGCTCAGGACATGTTTGCGGCCAGGATTAATCACCACCATATTATCCAGCGCGTTGGTTGTTTCCACACAAATGGTCTTGCGCCACTCTTCGCCCACGCCCATATCGCCCATGGTCGCAGCCTTATCGGCACCAGGATTCCAGACAACCGTGGTATCACTGCCGGATTTGGACACATGGATGATGCGATTATAGCCGCTGTCATGGATAGAACAATCAGAGCTGTGATCGACATAAACACGGTCATATTCGTGGCCGTCAAAGCTCAATGGGTTGTGCTCGACGTTGCGCTCGTATTTGAGTAGCTTATCCAGATAAACCAAATCTTGCATGCCGGTAATTTTGATATTGGATAAATCACTGACATTAAAATAGGTGTGAAAGGCTTCACTAATCACAAATGGATGCTCAGCCAGATTGGTGGTCGCCAGATCAATCCGCAAGCGGCGGCCAATAGTAATGGTCAGCGTCAGCTCATAAGGATAGGACAACTGACGTTGTGCTTCTGGCGTTTGCTGCATTTCGAGAATGATGCGGGTGGCACCGGTTGGCGTCGCGTCAATATCCATGACTCGCCAGGGAATCACGCGCGCAAAGCCATGCGGACACAAAGTGCTGTCGGTAGGGTGCGCGCCAAACCACGGCCAGCAAATGGGGACGCCACCACGGATAGAACGCCCTTTGACATAACGCGCATTGCTGGACAACCATAAAACCGGGTGTGAAAGGAACTTGGGTTGCCAGTGCATGACATGTGCGCCCTGCAAGGCAATCTTGCCGGTCGCCAGCGGATTATCAATTTCGAGATATTGCAGACCGTTTTCGTCTTGCCATTGATTGACATGCGCATGCAACTTCATGCGCTTGGTCATTTCCATGCTTTTGGCGAGGATGCTACATTCGTCGTTCATTATCTTCCCCTTTCGATCTGGGTCACATCACGCACGGCGCCTTTGGCGGCACTGGTGCTCATGGCGGCATAAGCGCGCAAGGCAGGCGATACCAGACGCTCACGGTTCAGCGGTTTCCATGCCTGGGCGCCTTTGGCCTCCATATTGGCTCGGCGGTGCGCCATTTCTTCATCAGTCACCGCCAGGTGTATGGTGCGATTCGGAATATCAATTTCTATGGTGTCGCCTTCCTGCACTAGGCCGATCGCACCGCCTTCAGCAGCTTCTGGCGAGGCATGCCCAATACTCAGGCCGGATGTACCACCTGAGAAACGGCCATCAGTCAGCAAGGCACAAGCTTTACCCAACCCTTTGGACTTGAGGTAGGAGGTCGGATAAAGCATTTCTTGCATGCCCGGCCCGCCACGCGGCCCTTCATAGCGAATCACCACGACATCCCCGGCCACAATCTTGTCGTTGAGAATGGCTTCCACGGCAGAGTCCTGGCTTTCAAATACACGGGCGCGCCCGGTGAATTTAAGAATACTGTCATCCACGCCTGCTGTTTTCACAATACAGCCGTCTTGCGCAATATTGCCATAGAGCACGGCCAGCCCACCATCCAGCGAGTAGGCATGCGCCTTGTCGCGGATACAGCCGTTTTCACGGTCATTATCCAGCTCTGGCCACAACATGCTCTGGCTGAACGCGATGGTGGTTGAAATGCCACCTGGCGCAGCACGATAAAACTTTTTCACGTCCTCATCCTGCGTGGTCATAATGTCCCATTTGGCCAGCGCTTCGCCCATGGTTGCACTATGAACGGTTGGCACGCCCGTATGGATGACACCGGCACGATTCAGCTCGGCCAGGATGCCCATCACGCCACCGGCACGATGCACATCTTCCATGTGATATTTGCTGGTTGCTGGCGCCACTTTGGAAACGCACGGCACCTGACGTGAGATGCGGTCGATGTCTTTCATGGTGAAATCGACACCGGCTTCATGTGCAGCCGCCAGCAAATGCAAGACGGTATTGGTAGAGCCGCCCATGGCCACATCCAGACTCATGGCGTTCTCAAACGCTTGCATGGTCGCGATATTGCGTGGCAACACACTGTAATCATCCTGCTCGTAGTGGCGTTTTGCCAGCTCAACAATCAGTCGACCCGCTTGCAAGAACAACTGCTTGCGCGCAGCATGGGTGGCGAGTGTAGAACCATTGCCTGGCAAACTTAAACCCAGGGCTTCAGTCAGACAGTTCATCGAGTTGGCGGTAAACATGCCCGAACAGGAACCGCAGGTTGGGCACGCAGAACGTTCTACCTCTGCCACCTCTTCATCACTGACATGACTATCCGCGGCTTCGACCATGGCATCGACCAAATCCAGCTTGCGTATCTGGCCTTGCCAGTTCACTTTACCGGCTTCCATCGGCCCACCAGAGACAAATACGACAGGGATATTCAAGCGTAATGCCGCCATCAACATGCCCGGCGTGATCTTGTCACAGTTGGAGATACACACCAGCGCATCCGCACAGTGCGCATTCACCATATACTCAACACTGTCAGCAATCAAATCACGGCTAGGCAGGCTGTAGAGCATGCCTCCATGCCCCATGGCGATACCGTCATCGACAGCAATCGTATTAAATTCCTTGGCTACGCCACCCGCTTTTTCAATTTCACGGGCAACCAGTTGGCCCATATCTTTTAAATGCACGTGGCCAGGAACAAACTGCGTAAACGAGTTAGCCACCGCGATAATCGGTTTGGAAAAATCTTCATCTTTCATACCAGTGGCACGCCACAAGGCGCGGGCACCAGCCATGTTACGACCTTGGGTAGTCGTGTGAGAACGGTATTTAGGCATGGGAAACACTAGGATTGACGTTAAAATCCTATTTTAACTGAATCCGTAGCCGCATGTGCGGCTGAAACAGCTTTGTTACATTCGCGGCGTGCGATAAAAAATGCTAAGGACGGTATTGCTTGTGTTGATAGGACGAGCAATGCCGGCTCACCGCCGGGCTGCGTAGCGCCTGGTGCTTGGTATGTTGGCCACGCGTACGTTTACGCCAGGCAATAAATGCAGCCGAACTTAATTGCTGCCGCATGAGGATAATCACGTCTGCCTGCCTGAGCCTAAACTGGCTGGCAATTGCCTCGAAAGGCGTACGATCCTCCCACGCCATCTCAATAATGCGCGAAATATCCCCTGGATCCATTTCAGCTAACAACACCGTTTGACGCCTGTCCATTTCTGATCCTGCCATTGTTTGAAAAATGCTGCCCGCCCTAGCGGAGGCGGCGCATCAGGCAAATGCGCATGATGCTCGGCATAATGTGCCAGATAGCGTTCATAAGCATCGTCGCCAGAAAGCTGTCTAACGCGCTGCCATAGTTGCTTGAGCAATCGCATGATGTTCATCCTCTAGCCCAGTTTAGTCGCCACGTACGCCGCTTCATGACTTCGACTTACGGGCAAACCGGCCAGGCTACGTCTACTCATCCTGACCATATCCACTACCACCACCCACAGCATGGTCACAAAAAACAAGGTGAGCCAGGCATCTAACTGCTGGTTAAAAATCAGTTGCGGCGCAACAGCCGCCTTTTCTGGCGGCAATACCCCTGTAGACAGCTTCTGCGCCAAATCATTCGCGGCCGCAAAAAAACCGACCCGGATATCCTGACTAAAAATCTTCTCGTAAGCCGCACTGGTGGTCACTACCAGCAACCAGACCAAGGGCAACGCAGTGATCCAGGCCTTATTCGCGCGGCCAGACTTGATCAAGATCCCAGTGGCAACCGACAGGGCAATCGCAGCCAGCATCTGGTTGGCTATCCCAAACAGCGGCCATAAAATATTGACCCCGCCATTCGGGTCAATCACCCCGATATAGAGGAAATAACCCCAGCCAGCGACGATCAACGCGCTGGTTAGCACCACTGACGGCGTGTAGGAGGTTTCCCCTAATTTGGGATGCAAGTTACCCAACATGTCTTGCAGCATAAAGCGACCCACGCGTGTGCCTGCATCGAGCGTGGTGAGAATGAAGATGGCCTCAAACATGATGGCGAAGTGATACCACAAGGCCAGCAAATGCTCCCCGAAGACCGTGCCCAGAATACTGGCCATGCCCACCGCCAAGCTAGGTGCGCCCCCGGTGCGGGCAAACAAGGTCGTTTCCCCCATCGCACTTGCCAGATGCTGCATCTGTTCCACCGTGACCGGATAGCCCCAACTGCTGATGGTATTCACAACATCCAGCGCCTCTTTACCGACCACGCCTGCCGGGCTGTTAATCGCAAAATAGACACCAGGCTCCAACACCGTTGCCGCGATCATGGCCATGATGGCAACAAAACTCTCTAGCAACATGGCGCCATAACCGATCATGCGGATATCGCCCTCACTGGAAATCAGCTTGGGCGTGGTACCGCTGGCAATCAAGGCATGAAAGCCAGAAATCGCGCCGCAGGCAATCGTAATAAACACAAACGGAAACAACTTGCCGCCAAAAATCGGCCCCGTGCCGTCAATAAACGGCGTAATCGCGGGCATGTGTATCTCGGGCCGTAACCATAAAATCGCCACAGCCAGCATCATGACCGTGCCCAGCTTCATATAAGTCGATAAATAATCGCGGGGGGCCAGCAACAACCACACCGGCAACACAGCCGCGGCAAAGCCATAGGCAATCACGCTAAACGCCAACGGCAAGCCTTCATGGTCAAATAGCGCCGCCAGGGTAGGATGATGATCAACCCAGCCACCCAACATCACTGAACCAAGCAGCAAAGCCACGCCCAACAACGACGCCTCAAGCACACGCCCCGGACGCAGATAACGTATATAGACACCGACGACCATGGCAATAGGAATGGTCGCGGCAACCGTCGACGTACCCCAGGGGCTGTGTTTCATGGCGTTGACCACGACCAGACCCAGCACTGCGATCAAAATAATCATGATGACCAACGTTGCAATCATGGCGGCGGTTCCACCAATAGCGCCGATTTCATCTCGCGCCATTTGCCCCAGACTGCGGCCATCGCGGCGGGTAGATAAAAACAGCGTGACCATATCCTGCACTGCGCCGCCCAGCACAGCCCCGATCAGTATCCATAAGGTGCCTGGCAAAAATCCGAATTGTGCCGCCAGGGTAGGCCCAACCAAAGGACCTGGTCCGGCAATGGCCGCAAAGTGATGACCGAAGACCACCCAGCGATGCGTGGGCACATAATCGCGGCCATTATTCAACCGCTCGGCCGGCGTGGCCCGGGTGGCATCAATACTCAGCACTTTGGCCGCAATCCAGGCCGCATAAAAACGATAGGCAATCAGGTAAACACACACTGCCGCAGTGATCAGCCACAGTGCATTCAATGTTTCTCCACGCCACCAGGCAATTTGTGCAAAAGCGGTAGCCCCCAAGAGTGCCAGCAATCCCCAAAACACCTGCCCCAACAACCCTTTTAACATGCCATTTCTTCCCTTTTTTAATCTCTGCACTGTAACAAAAAGCGCTCATCTGCGCAAAACTCTACACAGGCCCACTCCTCCTAGCGAACTGGTGCAACTGCACTGTGGTGGTGCAGACTAGTTAGAACAGCGCCGCCATCAAAAAAGAAAGGTCCCGCCTGTTTCCTGATTAGAATCATATTGTTATCAAAGCTTATCCAGCTGGCATACAGTTTGCTAAAACTCTAGCAGTAATAATCTGATTAAACGATCAATGAGACCACCCAATTCTGTTATGGCTTCTGGCATGCCTCCCGTTCCACGCGACATTCTGAGTCTTGAAGACCAGAAGTTGGTGGATAGCGCGCGTGACATTCTCATGCATCAGCGCGATCTCAGCGAAGACCAGGCTTATTCACTCCTGGCTGAAATGGCTTTTAAGCGTAAAACCGGCATCGCCGATATTTCGCTACAGTTAGTTAACATCACCAAACGACTCACCACCTAAAGCCACCATCCTTGCACCGGAATCGTCCTTGGCGGTTTGGGGTGATCCATCAGCCGCGTCAACATCTGCAGTCTTTCACATTTATTCCGGGCAACTGCTTGCACTAAAAAAGAGTTTCGGTATAATGCGCGCTTCGTTGCAAGGCACGGGTGCTTAGCTCAGTTGGTAGAGCGTCGCCCTTACAAGGCGAATGTCAGCGGTTCGACCCCGTTAGCACCCACCACTCCCAGCCTTCAGCAGATCAGCTTCAAATCATCCCATGTTCGCTAAAAGAAAACGTCTCTTGCTTGGCGACGATAATGTGATCCAGCACTTTCACATCCACCAGCATCAATGCTTCTTTCAAACTGTGGGTTAATTGCTCATCGGCTCGACTCGGACTGGCGACCCCACCGGGATGATTATGGCTCAGGATCACCGCGGCCGCATTGAGCGCCAGCGCACGTTTAACCACCTCACGCGGATAAACATTGGTTTGCATCAAGCTGCCTTCGAATAAGGTTTCATAGGCGATCAGCCGATTTTGCGCATCTAAAAACAAAATACCAAACACTTCGCGCTGCAAGGCCGACAGTTGTAACTGCAAATAATCCTTCACCTGGCGTGGCGAGCGAAAACTGTCATTTTGCTGCAAGGTTTCGCCCAAGGCCCGCTTGCTCATTTCCAGCACCGCCTGCAACTGGCAATATTTACTCACCCCCATGCCAGACACCCGTGACATCTGTTTAAGATCTGCTGAAAACACGCCATTCAGGCTATGAAAATGTTGCAACAACTCTCTCGCCAAATCCACAGCGGTTTTACCAGCCACCCCAACACGCAAGAAAATCGCCAATAACTCTGCGTCCGATAATGACACTGCGCCGGTGCGCAGCAATTTTTCGCGTGGCCGCTCCTGTTCCGGCCAATCTGTAATTGCCATGTTGCCCCCCTTTTATCGCCTAATGCAGCCAACCGATCTCACGTGCTGTTGGTCGGCCAATCACCACTTCATCCAAACTTTTTGCCATGCGCGAGGTTTGCGCAGATTGAGGGATCTGGCCCGCCATCAGCTCGGCCATGGATTGCGGATAAAGCGGCTGGGCATAGGGCTCTGCGTATCCCTGCGGAAACTGGGGCTGATGGGTGTTGAGGTCGTATTTATCTGTGGCACTCAGGGTATGCAGCAGCTCATGCGCTACAATGACAGCATTCACAGAGTGCTGGCTGTTTTCGGCAAACAAATTGACACGGCCGATGCGGCCTTTGTGCAAGGCGGTGGAGTGCCGTAAATGGCGCTGCCGGGCCGGATCGTGGTAGAGCAGATACAACTTGATGTCTAGCGGGACGCCAACCTCCGGCTGATGCCGCCAGCCAAACCAGCGAAATTGCAGACTCCACAAAATAATCTCATGCAACGGCGCACTCACTGCGGGTGGCGCAGGCGGCACCTGATGAATTTCCGGGCCAAGATAAAACGTGATTGGCCGCCTCAAGGGCAATTGATATTTGGCAGCCTCCCGCGAGAAAAAGGCGGCCAACTGTTCAAAATCCTCAGCACGCAAACTGGCAATATACGCGGCTGAAGTCGCAGAGCCATCGGCATTGACCGGATATAAAGCCACCTTGAGCGAATGCCGCCATTGCAGGACTTCGTACTCTTGCCAAAGCTGCAATAAAGCCGCACTCACCACTACTACCCAGAAGAAAATTCGGACTGTCTTTATCATGCCTGCCACCCAAAGGATGGATAGATGTTAACATGTTTAAAGACAGCCAGCGGCGCTCAAAAATGCTTCGATGCGCGCTTTTGCAGTTAAAATACTTGCCATGAATGCGATCTACGCAAAACCTTTAAATATTCTGCTGGGCGTCACTGGCGGCATCGCTGCTTACAAAACAGCAGAATTGGTGCGCTTGCTGGTTAAACAAGGCCACCATGTACAAGTGGTGATGACTGAAGCAGCCACCCACTTTATCACCCCAACCACCTTGCAAGCCTTGTCCGGGCAACCTGTGTTTATAGATAGCTGGGATCAGCGTATCGCCAATGGCATGCCGCACATTGAGCTCAGCCGTCAGGCAGATGCCATCCTGGTTGCACCAGCCAGTGCCGATTTTATGGCCAAACTGGCGCATGGCTTTGCCAACGACCTGCTCTCCACCTTATGCCTTGCACGTGAGTGCCCACTTCTGGTTGCACCCGCCATGAACAGACAAATGTGGGAGAATGCGGCGACCCAGCGCAACGTGCAACAACTCAGGCAAGATGGCGTCACCGTCCTGGGGCCGGACAGCGGTGAGCAGGCATGTGGCGAAGTCGGACAAGGCAGAATGCTGGAGCCGGATCACCTGCTGGAGGCCCTCACCCGTTTTTTCACACCCAAGTTATTGGCTGGAAAAAACATCCTGATAACCGCAGGTGCGACCATGGAAATGCTGGATCCGGTGCGTGGCATCACCAACCTGAGCAGTGGCAAAATGGGCTTTGCTCTGGCGCAAGCCGCCACCCGTATGGGCGCAACGGTCACGCTAATCTATGGCCACCATCAAGTCACGCCTCCCGAAGTCAGCCAAGCCTGCTTCGCCGGCAGCGCCGGTGAGATGTATCAAACCGTGATGCAGCATATTGCCAACCAAGATGTATTTATTGCCGTCGCCGCCGTGGCAGACTACCGACCACAACAAATATCAACGCAGAAAATCAAAAAGAGTGAGTCTACACTTACCTTAACACTCATAAAAAACAAAGACATTCTGGCAGATGTCGCGTCCTTGCCTAATCCGCCTTATTGTGTCGGTTTTGCAGCAGAGTCAGAACAAATACTCGAACACGCCCGACAAAAACGGCTGGCGAAGCGGATTCCCATGATTGTGGCGAATCATGCCAATTCGGCCATGGGCAGCGACCACAACACGGTGACCATCATAGATGATCAAGCTGAAACACCCCTGCAAGCTGATGAAAAAATCAATATCGCGTTCGAGATTCTCTGCCACCTGCATGCGAGACTTGATCCACATTAAATATCTTCAGGCCTCCTCAGTATTTTCATGAAAATACTGAGGAGCGAAAGCTTACGCACAGCTTACAATCGCGCGATTCGATTTTAAGTAGAAAGTTTGAACATGCGCGTATTCCGCCTCACGCCTTTATCGATGGCCATCGCCACCGCCTTCACCGCCCCAACCAGCGGATTGGCAGATGAAGAAAAAGCCGTCACCCTGTCCCCGATTGTGGTCACAGCCACCCGACAAGCACAAAACAGCTTTGACCTCCCGGTCGCGATTGACGTCGTAGAGCAAAAAAACATCAAAGATGGCCAGCTGCAGATCAACCTCTCGGAAAGTCTGATTCGCGTACCCGGCATTACCGCGCAAAACCGCACGCAGCAGGCGCAAGACCCACAAATTTCCAGCCGGGGTTTTGGTGCACGTTCATCGTTTGGGGTGCGTGGCATTCGTATTTATGTCGACGGCATCCCGCTGACCATGCCAGATGGCCAAGGCCAACCCGGCGTAGTTGACCTGTCAGCAATTAAAAGTATAGAAGTCATGCGCGGGCCATTCTCTTCGCTTTACGGCAACTCGTCCGGTGGCGTAATTCAAATGTTCACCCAAGATGCCCCTGCAACGCCAACACTAGGTGCAACCGCAATGTTTGGCAGCTATGACACCAAACGCAACATCTTGGAAGCCTCCGGCCAGCTTGAAGGGATGGAATACATGCTGAATGTTTCCAACTTCGAGTCTGATGGTTACAGAGCGAATAGCGCAAGCAACAAGCAGATGGCTACTGCCAAATTCAAATTCAACCTCACAGAAGATACCAAAGTCACCACTTTAGTTAACTGGTTCGATCAGGAAGCACAGGACCCTCTGGGATTGGATCGTGCGCGTGCATTCTCAAACTCAACACGTAAAGACGTGGTCCCCGCTGCTTTATTCGCTAATACCAGTGTGAAAAGAGACCACACCCAAGTGGGATTTAATATTGAGCATGCGTTTAACGCAAATAATAAAATCACAGTCACGCCCTACGTTGGCAACAGAAATAATGCGCAAATTTTAACAACAACTGCAACAGCTACTGTTTTACGTGGATCAGGCTCAGCCACAAACTTTTGTAGTTCATCTGATCCACTTCGTGGCACCTGCGCCAGATTGAGCACAATTAATAGAGAGTTCTACGGCACAGATGCAAGATGGGACAATAGCGGTTATTTGGCCAATCTTCCTTACAAGCTGAGTGTGGGGATGACCTATGGAAAATCTTCTGATGATCGCGTGGATACGAATATTCTGAACAATGGTTTTAATGTCAATAGCCTCAATCGTGATGAAATCAACGAGGTCAGCAACTTCGACCAATATGTTCAAACCAATCTGAGCTTAAGCCCAACATTGGACATTCATGCAGGGGCCAGACATACTAAAGTCAAATTAAAAGTTAAAGACAATCTACTAAGCGTGAATGGTGATAACAGTGGCTCAGTTTATTATCAAAAAACAACACCTGTCATTGGCGTGATATGGAAAGCCACCGAAAAAATTAACTTGTATGCCAACTTTGGCAAGGGCTTTGAAACACCGACATTTATTGAAGCTGCTTTCGACAATGTGACTACAGGTGTTGCCAGTAAACCCAACCTTGCCTTGAAAGCTGCCGAAAGCCGTAATATTGAGTTAGGTGCTAAAGCCTTTATTACTGATAACGTCAGAGCGAACCTAACGCTATTTAAGGTGGATACTGACAACGAAATCGTTACCAGACAGACAGTCTCCGGCAGATCAAGCTACCAAAATGCAGGGCATACAAAACGTACCGGGATTGAAGCTTCGCTAGATGCTAATCTTGAAAACAATATTACAGCCTTCGCATCCTATACCCTGCTCAATGCAAAATTTGAAGATCCATTCACCACTGTGATTAATGCAGCTGGGACAACAGGAACAGTGAACGCTGGCAACCGCATTCCAGGTACTTACAAGTCACAAGTTTATGGCGAACTTGCATGGAGACATCCTGCGCTGGGATTCTTCTCGGCCCTGGAAGGCCGCTACAATAGCCAGGTGTATGTCAACGACATCAACTCCGACAAAGCGCCTTCTTACACAATCTTCAATGTCCGTGCGGGTTTCGAGCAAACCCTCAGCAACTGGAGATTTAAAGAATATTTGCGCCTTGAAAACATCACTGACAAAAATTATATCGGTGCTGTACGTGTAAATGATGGCAATGGCTTATTCTTTGAGCCTGCCGCGGGTCGCAATTATTTGCTGGGCTTAAGTGCTCAGTACAAGTTTTAATCAACGAAGCGCCTCTTAAAAGCCAGCATCCGCTGGCTTTTTTATTGAATAGCCTTGCCGCGATTAGTGATTTTAGACGCCATTTCGTGTTTAATAGCGCAATCAGTTTCTGGAGCCAGCCGCATGTCAATTACCGTAGACCTTAAAATCCTTGATCCTCGTTTGCATCATATGATGCCAAGTTACGCGACACCTGGGTCTGCAGGGCTGGATTTAAGAGCGTGTATTGAACATACGCAAACCATACAAGCGGGGGAGACCATCATGATCCCAACCGGTATGGCGATTCATATCGATAACACTTATTACGCTGCCATGATTCTGCCGCGCTCTGGCTTGGGCCATAAACATGGCATCGTATTGGGCAACCTGGTCGGCCTGATTGACTCTGACTATCAGGGGCAACTGCTGGTTTCCTGCTGGAACCGCAGTAAAGAACCGTTTATTTTGAACCCAATGGAACGTATCGCGCAGATGGTGATTGTGCCGGTAGTGCAGGCAGATTTTCATATCGTGGATGAATTTACCAGCAGTGAACGCGGTGAAGGCGGCTTTGGCAGCACAGGCAAGCACTAATTATTTGAAAAGTTGCAATAATTGCTTGATTTGATCATAAATTTCAATCTATAATCTCGCTCTTTCTGAAAAGATAAAAGTATTTGGAGACAACCATGGCACGTGTATGTCAGGTAACCGGTAAAAAACCAATGGTGGGTAACAACGTTTCCCACGCACAAAACAAAACAAGACGTCGTTTCTTGCCTAACTTGCAAAACCGTAAGTTTTGGGTTGAGAGCGAAAACCGCTGGGTAAGCCTGCGCATTACTAACGCCGCTTTGCGTACCATCGACAAAAATGGTATCGATGCAGTATTGGCTGATTTGCGCGCTGCTGGCGAAAAAATCTAACTCGCAGCACTAGTGAGCAAAGGACAATATCATGCGTGAAAAAATCAAATTGGAATCCAGTGCTGGTACAGGTCATTTCTATACCACTACTAAAAACAAACGTACCATGCCAGAGAAAATGGAGATCAAAAAATTTGATCCAGTTGCTCGCAAGCATGTCATGTACAAAGAAACTAAATTGAAATAATTTCAGTTTCAAGTGTTTAATAAAAAAGCCTGCATATGCAGGCTTTTTTATTAGCTTTCATTTATCCGTTGATACATCGCCATTAACAGCGCTTGAAGAGGAAATAATACGGACCTCCTGCTGTGGGTATGGAATCCGAATATTATTGGCTTTAAAGCGCCGCCAAATCTCATAATAAATGTCACTTTGTAATTTGGCTGTACCTTCCTCAGGGTTTGGAACCCAAACCGCCAACACTAAATCAATGCCATTCTGACCAAATGACTTGATTGTCACATCTACCGCCGTATCATCCTGTATGGTGCGCTCATGTGTTCTGCCGATTTCTTTTAATAACTGTATCGCCAGATCAAGATCGCTTTCATAGGAGATCTGAATAGGAATAGGCACCTTGGCTGTATGTACTGCAGAGGTATGATTGATTACCACATCCGTAATCATCTTCTCGTTAGGAATGATGATTTCTGTCGAATCGGGCTTCTGCAGGATCATGTAGCGAGAGCGCAACTCTTGCACAACACCATGATGATCCCCAATGGTAATCAGGTCACCCATGTGCAGAGACTTATCCATCAAAATGATAAAGCCGCTCACGTAGTTACTGGCGATCTTTTGTAAGCCAAACCCCAACCCAACACCGAGCGCGCCGCCAAAGACGGACAACATGGTGACATCTATGCCCACCGCCGCCATGGACATCAGCAAGGCAATCACAATCGCCACCATGCGCACCAGCTTGACCATAATCACGCGCCAGTTGCCATTGATATTGGTAGCAGCCATCAAGCGCATCTCAATAATGCGGCTCAGCCACAATGCCACCAGCATGGTAATGACGATGGTCAGACTGCCTTGAAGCAGCAACAACAGGTTCAGCTTTTGCTTGCCGACAGTGAATTTCACGTCTTCGAGAATCTGCAATGCCGGATCGAGAAAACCGCTGATATGCAAAGCAACAATGACCCAGACACACCAGGCGATCACGCGCTCAAACGAATGTAGCCAGGCGCCAGGTGAAAAGACATAACGCAATACATAAACAAAACTGCGAATCACCACCATCGCCAGCAGCATGCGCACTGACAGCTTGATCAACCCCACATGCATCCAATGCTCCAGGCTGAGCCGGGTAATCAGCAACATTAAAAATGCAACCAGAGGAAAGAACAGCCGCTCAATTCCGCCCAGCAGTATTTTGTACACAATGTTTACGCGCCCTGCCGCAATTTGCTTGCGTAAGTGCAGATTTAACAGCCCGCTGACAGCGAGCACGGCACCAATGATGAAAAATTGCCATAACGCCGACACCGAGCTCAGGTCGTGCGCAATTTCTTTCCAGAGAATATCAATATCGCTATCCATGTATTACCGCTTATAACAAGAAGATGGTGGCCAGGCCTAGAAAAATCATAAAGCCGCCGCTGTCGGTGATTGCCGTAATGAGGACACTGGAACCCACGGCGGGGTCACGATCCAGTTTATTCATCACCAAAGGAATGGTGACGCCAATAATGGCCGCCAACAACAAATTAAGCGTCATCGCTGACATCATGACCAGCCCCAAGGCCGCGCTATGATAGAGCCAAAAAGCGATCAGGCCGAGCACACTCCCCCAGATTAAGCCATTCAGCAAAGCCACGCCCATCTCTTTTTGCAACAGAGACTTCATGTGATAGCCAGAGATCTGCCCCAAAGCCAGACCGCGTACAATCATGGTGGTGGTTTGGTTGCCGGAATTGCCGCCTATGCCGGCAACAATCGGCATCAGTGCAGCCAACGCAACAATTCGCTCAATACTACCCTCAAACAAGCCAATGACTCGGGAAGCAACCAGCGCCGTCACCAAGTTAATTGCCAACCACGCCCAACGGTTTTGCACCGACTTCCAGATGGAGGCAAAGAAGTCTTCTTCTTCGCGCAAACCAGCCAAAGACAGCATATCCGCCTCGGCCTCTTCACGGATGATATCCATCACCGTATCCACGGTAATCCTGCCGACCAGCTTGCGATTATTATCTACCACCGGGGCAGTCACCAGGTCATAACGTTCAAACGCCATCGCCGCCTGATCCGCCATATCCTCAGGGTGAAACACCACAGCATCGGTAGACATGATATCGCCGACTTTGGTCTCCGGATCATTCAGAATAATACGCTTGAGTGGCAACACCCCTTGCAGGATGTCATCGCGATTAATGACAAACAACTTGTCGGTATGGTCGGGAAACTTAGGCAATCTGCGCAGATAGCGCAAGACTACTTCCAGCGTGATATCGTCCCGAATGGTCACAATATCAAAATCCATGATCGAACCGACCGTATCATCGGGATAAGACAGCGCTGATTGCAAACGCTCACGATGCTGTGTATCCAGGCTATACAGCAGATCCTGCAATACATCTTTAGGTAAATCAGGCGCAAGATCAGCCAACTCATCGGTATCAAGCTGCTCAGCGGCTGCCAGCAACTCTTCGCTATCCATGTCAGCAATCAGTGTCTGGCGCACCGCATCCGACACTTCGAGCAAAATCTCGCCATCACGTTCTGCTTTTACCAGATCCCAAACCATTAAACGATCGTCTAATGGCAGCGATTCCAAGATATAGGCAACGTCGGCCGGATGTAGCTGATCTAATTTGTGCTGCAGCACATTCAAATTCTGCTTGTGTACCAGCGTCTCAACCAGATCATGATTCGGCATATCCTGCCTATGCACAACATGCTCAACCAGCTTGTGTTTCCCCAATAAATGGATCACTTGCTGCAAAGTCTCACTGAGGCTCTCTTTGCCTTCAATTACTTTTTCATCATGTTCGTGAATTTCTGTCATGCAGGATCCAATGTTGAGCAGCCGTTATTTTTTGCAGGTATTATTGTACAAAGCGTTGATGACACTACCTAGACTTTTATGCAAAAGCCATTGATATTATTTGGCACCCTTGGGTGCCATCTCTGTGAGGATGCAGAGCGTATTTTGCAGGCCTTAAAACTGCCTTACCAATACGTAGACATTATTGAAGATGAAAAATTGCTAGAACGCTATCAAATCAGCATTCCAGTATTGTTAGAAAACACGTCAGATCAGGAGAATATACTGGCTTGGCCATTTAATGGCGAACAAGTCAGTCAATGGCTGTTATCGCATCGTACCAAATAAAAAAGCCAGCGATTGCTGGCTTTTTTATTGATGCGTCAGACTTACTCTGCAGCTGGTGCTTCTGCAACTTCTGGACGGTCTACCAACTCAACAAACGCCATAGGCGCATTGTCACCGTTGCGGAAACCACATTTAAGAATACGCAGGTAACCACCATTACGTGCATTGTAACGTGGACCCAGTTCACCGAACAGTTTACCAACGATGTCACGGTCACGCAGACGGCTGAACGCCAAACGACGGTTTGCCAGTGTAGGTGTTTTACCCAAAGTGATCAGAGGCTCAGCGTACTTACGAAGCTCTTTTGCTTTTGGCAAAGTTGTTTTGATCACTTCGTGACGCAGCAAAGAGGTCACCATGTTGCGGAACATGGCAGCACGGTGGCTGCTGGTTCTGTTCAATTTACGATTGCTATTACCGTGACGCATAGTAATTTCCTTAAGTATTTATCTTATTAGAAATTAAGCTTTTTCCAAGCCAACAGGTGGCCAGTTTTCCAGCTTCATTCCCAGTGTTAAGCCTTTGGAGGCCAACACATCTTTAATTTCATTCAATGATTTTCTACCCAGGTTAGGCGCCTTCAGCAATTCGTTTTCAGTACGCTGAATCAGATCACCAATGTAGAAAATGTTTTCTGCTTTGAGGCAGTTGGCAGAACGTACTGTCAATTCCAGATCATCTACTGGACGCAACAGGATAGGATCTACCTGTGGAGCTGCTTTCACTTCAACGTCAGCAGAAGCACCTTCCAGGTTCGCAAATACAGACAACTGACCAATCAGGATACGTGCAGCATCACGAATCGCCTGCTCAGGCTCGATGATACCGTTGGTTTCCACATCCATAATCAGCTTGTCGAGGTCAGTACGCTGCTCAACACGGGCACTTTCAACATGATAGCTGACTTTGTTGATCGGGCTGAAAGACGCATCCACCATCATGAAGCCCAACACACGGTCTTCATCGTTGGCTTTTTGGCGCGCTGGAACAGGTTGATAACCACGACCCATTTCAACTTTCACTTCTAGGTTCAACTTACCGCCTTTAGTGATGTTAGCAAGGATATGATTTGGGTTCACAATCTCAGCATCATGACCCACTTCAAAATCACCCGCTGTCACAATCCCTTCACCGCTTTTGCTCAAAACCAGAATGGTTTCAGTTTTGTTGTGCAGTTTTAAAGCAACACCTTTGAGGTTGAGCAAGATATCAACAACATCTTCTTGCACACCTTCGATAGTGGAGTACTCATGTACGACACCATCAATTTTTACTTCAGTAATGGCAAAACCCGGAATGGAAGAGAGCAAGACTCTTCTTAACGCATTACCCAAGGTATAGCCAAAGCCACGTTCCATTGGCTCCAAAGTCACACGTGCGCGGAGTGGCGTTATCACTTCAACGTCAACAACACGTGGCTTCAAATAATCTGTAGGGTTATTTTGCATACAATTCCTTGAAGTAATTGGGTATTAAAAAATAAACCTTAGCCTAGACTAAGCGATTACTTAGAATACAATTCAACGATCAATGATTCATTGATGGTAGCAGGCAACTCATCACGCTGAGGTTTAGCCTTAAACTTACCAGACAATGCTTTGACGTCGACTTCCAACCACTCAGGGAAACCACGCTGTTCAGCTGCTTCAACAGCTGCTTTAATACGCAATTGTGTTTTTGCTTTATCAGCCACAGAAATCACGTCACCAGCCTTCACTTGATAGGAAGGAACGTTTACGCGCTTGCCGTTAACCAAAATAGCGTTATGACGGACCACTTGACGTGCTTCTGAGCGAGAACCAGCCAAACCCATACGGTATGCAACGTTGTCCAAACGGGACTCCAGCAACTGCAACAGGCTCTCACCAGTAATGCCTTTTTGACGGTCAGCTTCCGCGTAGTAAGTACGGAATTGACCTTCCAATACGCCGTAGATACGACGTACTTTTTGTTTCTCACGCAGTTGGACACCATAGTCTGACAAACGTGAGTTACGGCGTTGACCATGCTGACCTGGTGCGAAGTTGCGCTTTTCGATCGCGCATTTGTCTGTAAAGCATTTTTCTGCTTTCAGAAACAGCTTTTCACCTTCACGACGGCATTGACGGCATTTAGGGTCTAAATTTCTAGCCAAAATAGTTCTCCAGTAATCGATTCGCTAATCTGTGACAGCGAAATGAATTAAATTCTGCGTTTTTTCGGTGGACGGCAACCGTTATGAGGTACCGGGGTCACATCCGTAATGCTAGTGATTTTGAAACCAGCAGCATTCAACGCACGCACAGCAGATTCACGACCTGGACCTGGCCCTTTAATACGCACTTCCAGATTCTTCACACCAGACTCCTGAGCGGCTTTACCAGCCACCTCAGAAGCTACCTGAGCAGCAAATGGAGTACTCTTACGTGAACCTTTAAAACCTTGACCACCGGAAGTAGCCCATGACAATGCATTGCCTTGACGATCGGTAATCGTGATAATCGTGTTGTTAAAAGAAGCGTGCACGTGGGCAATACCCTCGGCAATATTCTTTTTAACTTTTTTTCTAACGCGTACATTAGCTTTTGCCATGTTGTACTGTCCTTAATATTTACTTTTGTTCAATAAAGATTATTTAGCTTGTTTGATCGCTTTAACCGGACCTTTGCGTGTACGCGCATTGGTTTTGGTACGCTGACCGCGCACTGGCAAACCACGACGATGGCGAATACCGCGATAGCAACCCAAGTCCATCAAACGTTTGATATTCATGGTCACTTCACGACGCAAATCACCTTCTACAGTGTATTTAGCCACTTCGTCACGCAGCTTCTCTACTTCTGCATCGCTCAAGTCTTTAACCTTTACAGTAGTTAAAACACCAGCTGCAGCACAGATCTTCTGCGCAGTATCGCGACCAATACCATAAATAGAGGTCAACGCAATTTCTGCATGTTTGTGGTTTGGGATATTTACCCCGGCAATACGAGCCATACTTAAACTCCAATAATCAATCGTTTTTCACGATCAAACTTGTGCGTAGAAAAGAAAAGCCGCATATTATATCAGCTTCACTATGCTCTCACAAGCAATTGTTTACCATTAACCTTGACGTTGTTTATGACGTGGGTCAGTACAAATAATGCGAACAACACCGCGACGTCTTACGACTTTACAGTTACGGCATAATGTTTTAACTGATGCGCGAACTCTCATCTTACTTTCCTTTAATTAATTCACTTACTTTGCGCGGAATGTAATTCGCGCACGGGTTAAATCATAAGGGGTCATCTCAACCGTGACTTTGTCACCTGGCAGAATACGGATGTAATGCATACGCATTTTGCCTGAAATGTAACCAAGTACTGTATGACCATTTTCCAGTTTCACTTTAAAAGTTGCATTCGGGAGATTTTCAACAATCTCCCCCTGCATCTCAATGCGATCCTCTTTTGCCATCTTCTACTTACCCGTCCCCTTAAAGTTTGCCTTTTTCAGCAAGCCTTCATACTGTTGCGACATCAGATGAGATTGCACCTGCGTCATAAAGTCCATCGTCACAACAACGATAATCAACAATGAAGTTCCACCAAAATAGAACGGGGTATTAAATTTCAACACTAAAAACTCTGGCAATAAACAAACCAGCGTAATGTACAGCGCACCAATCAATGTCAAACGACCCATGATGCGGTCAATATATTTTGCGGTTTGCTCACCTGGGCGAATACCTGGCACAAATGCGCCACTCTTCTTCAGGTTATCTGCAGTTTCCTTGGGATTGAACACCAATGCCGTGTAGAAAAAAGCAAAAAACAAAATCGCTGCAGCAAACAACAAGATATATAAGGGCTGACCAGGCGACAGTTTTGCACTGACGTCCTTGAGCCAATACATGTGCTCACTGCTACCAAACCAACCAGCTAAAGTAGCCGGGAATAAAATAATACTTGAAGCAAAAATCGGTGGAATCACACCAGACATATTTAGCTTCAAAGGCAAATGCGTCGATTGACCGCCGTAAATGCGGTTACCAACCTGACGCTTTGCGTAATTCACTGTGATTTTGCGTTGACCGCGCTCAACAAAAACCACCAGCGCTGTCACTAAAATCACTGCCACAAACAGGAACATCACTAATGGAATAGAGAATGCGCCTGTTTTAGCCAAATCCAAGGTGCTACCAATTGCATGCGGCAAGCCCGCTACAATCCCGGCAAAAATAATGATAGAAATACCATTACCAATGCCACGCTCGGTAATCTGCTCACCCAACCACATCAGGAACATCGTCCCGGCCACCAGTGTGGTAACTGCAGTGATGCGGAAAGCAAAGCCAGGATCCAATACCAGACCAGCCTGACCTTCAAGTGCGATCGCAATACCCAGCGCCTGGAAAGTCGCTAACAATACCGTGCCGTAACGCGTGTACTTCGTGATCTGGCGTCTACCAGCTTCACCTTCTTTTTTCAGCTGCTCCAACTGTGGTGAAACCACCGTGAGCAACTGCATAATAATCGACGCAGAAATGTAGGGCATGATCCCCAGGGCAAATACGGTAAAACGCGACAGCGCCCCACCGGAGAACATGTTAAACATGCCCAAAATGCCATCTTTCTGCGTGTCGAACAACTGCTTCAACACTGTAGGATCAATGCCTGGCACTGGAATATGTGCACCGAGGCGGTAAACCACCAATGCACCCAACAAGAACCACAAACGGCTTTTTAATTCGCCAAGTTTGCCAACGGAACTTAAGATATTATCCTGTGCCAAGCTGATACTCTCTTTTGACTACGTTTATACTTCCAGCACTTTGCCGCCAGCTGCTTCAATGGCTGCCTTAGCACCTTTGGTCAACAACAACCCTTGCACTTGAACCTTGGCTGAAACTTCACCAGACAGATAGACTTTCACTGCCTTCACAGCAGCTGGAACCAATTTCGCTGCTTTCAATGCCAAGATATCAACCACTTCAGCATCAACCAGAGCTAACTCGCTAGTACGAATACGTGCGGTGTCTGCATGAGTCAGGGAGTTAAAACCACGTTTAGGCAAGCGACGTTGCAAAGGCATTTGACCGCCTTCAAAACCTACTTTATGGAAACCGCCAGCACGGGATTTTTGACCTTTGTGACCACGGCCACCAGTTTTACCCAAGCCAGAACCAATCCCACGACCTAAACGACGAGGTGCTTTTTTTGCGCCTGCAGCAGGCTTAATCGTGTTTAATTGCATGATTATTCAACCTTCAAAAGATAACTCACAGCGTTGATCATGCCGCGAATTTCAGGAGTGTCCTGCACTTCTACAGTGTGGTGCATACGACGCAAACCCAAGCCACGAACAGTAGCTTTGTGTGCTTCAATACGACCAATCAAACTTCTTACCAGCGTCACTTTCAAAGTAGCGCTTTCTTTTTTTGCTTTAGCCATGATTAACCTCTGATTTCTTCTACGGTCTTACCACGTTTAGCGGCGATTTCAGCCGGTGTATTCATGGATGCCAGACCATTCAAGGTCGCGCGAACCAGGTTGTAAGGGTTGGTTGAACCAATACTCTTTGCAACCACGTTAGTCACACCCATTACTTCGAAGATCGCACGCATTGCGCCACCAGCAATAATACCGGTACCTTCAGAAGCTGGCTGAATCAGCACTTTAGCGGCACCGTGAACACCGGTCACTGCATGGTGCAATGTGCCATTGTTCAGGTTTACTTTAACCATGCTACGACGGGCTTCATCCATGGCTTTTTGTACAGCCACTGGCACTTCACGTGCTTTACCTTTACCCATGCCAACGGCACCATCACCATCACCAACCACGGTCAGTGCTGCGAAGCTCATGATACGACCACCTTTAACCGTTTTACTTACACGGTTAACGGTAATCATCTTTTCGCGCAAACCGTCAGTTTGCTGCTGTTGTTCAATATCTTTAGCCATTCTTTATCTCACCCTTAGAATTTGAGACCAGATTCACGGGCAGCGTCAGCCAAAGCCTTGATACGACCGTGATACTTGTAGCCTGAACGATCAAATGCAACAGTGGTAATACCTGCTTTTGCTGCTTTTTCAGCAATACGCTTACCAATCAGGGTTGCAGCTTCGATGTTGCCGCCATTTTTCAGTTGTTGACGCACTTCAGCCTCAACGGTGGATGCACTCGCCAACACGCGATCGCCAGTTTCAGCAATAATCTGTGCGTAGATATTGGTGTTGGTGCGATGTACACTCAAACGTGTCACTTTCAACTCGGCGATTTTGGCACGGGTTTTACGTGCTCTGCGCAAGCGGTTATTTACGTTTTTCATTGAATTTACCTTTAATGTTGAATCACTGTTCAGGCGAGCTTCTAATTAGGAGCTGTAACCTACAAGTGTCTTACTTATTTTTTCTTGGTCTCTTTGATGACCACCACTTCGTCCGCATAACGAACACCTTTACCTTTATAAGGCTCTGGTGCACGGTAAGCACGAATTTGAGCAGCCACTTGACCAACCACTTGCTTGTTGGCGCCTGTCAACACTACTTCAGTAGGAGTAGGTGTCTGTACAGTCACGCCTTCAGGCATTTTATGGTTGATTGGGTGGGAATAGCCCAACTCCAGGTTCAAGGTAGAACCCTGAGCATTGGCTTTGTAACCCACACCGATCAGTGACAGCTTACGGGTAAACCCGGCAGAAACACCTTGCACCATATTGGCCAGCAATGCGCGGGTTGTACCTGACATCGCTCTTGCATGCTGTGTTTCACCATTCGTTTGAACCAACAACTGCTCACCTTCGCGAACCACTGAAATATCAGCAGACAACGCTTGAGTCAACTTACCCAAAGGGCCGCTCACCGCGACTTCTGAGGCTGAGATTACAACTTCTACTTTCGCAGGAATTGCAATCGGATTTTTAGCAACACGTGACATATTGATTCTCCTTAGGCCACGATGCACAGAACTTCGCCACCAATACCGGCAGCTTGTGCTTTACGATCGGTCATCACGCCTTTGGATGTTGAAACAATCGTCACACCCAAACCGTTCATTACTTTAGGCAGATTTTCGCTACCTTTATAAACACGCAAACCTGGCTTGGATACGCGCTCGATCTTCTCAATCACTGGACGACCTGCGTAATATTTCAGGCTAATGTTCAAAACTGGCTTACCGTCATTGTTTTGAACGTTGAAATCGTCGATATAACCTTCATCTTTCAACACATTTGCAATTGCACCCT
Organism: Methylophilus sp. DMC14; assembly: GCF_056314085.1. Lineage (NCBI taxonomy): Bacteria > Pseudomonadati > Pseudomonadota > Betaproteobacteria > Nitrosomonadales > Methylophilaceae > Methylophilus > Methylophilus sp. DMC14. The sequence goes on from NZ_JBQUZA010000001.1 coordinate 272,992, forward strand.
TCAACTTGGAAGCAGGCATTGAAACGGTTGTTTTATTCGTACGTTGCGCGTTACGAATACGGGTCAACATATCGGCAATCGGATCACTCATACTCATGTTCTATTCCTCCGTTACCAGCTGGCCTTGGTGACACCTGGTACGTGACCAGCCATCATCAATTTACGCAACTCGTTACGTGCGATACCAAATTTACTAAACACACCACGTGGACGACCAGTCAAAGCACAACGATTACGTGTGCGAACAGGACTGGAATTACGTGGCAAACTTTGCAATTTCAAACGTGCAGCCATGCGATCTTCAACACTGGCAGACTGGTCATTCACAGTAGCAACCAATTCAGCTCGTTTAGCTGCAAATTTTTTAACGGTTTCGCGACGCTTTTGCTCGCGCTCTGTCATACATACTTTTGCCATGACTTAACCTCTGAAAGGGAAACTAAACGCAGCCAAAAGAGCTTTCGCTTCTTCGTCTGTTTTTGCTGTTGTGGTAATTGTGATATTCATCCCGCGCAGCGCATCGATCTTGTCGTACTCGATTTCCGGGAAAATGATCTGCTCTTTTACACCCATGTTGTAGTTACCACGGCCATCAAATGATTTGCCGGAAATACCACGGAAGTCACGGATACGTGGAATAGCCACAGTGATCAGGCGATCCAGAAACTCATACATGCGCTCACGACGCAAAGTTACTTTACAACCAACAGGATAGTCATCACGGATTTTAAATGCAGCCACAGACTTTTTAGCCTTGGTCACAATAGGTTTCTGACCGGCAATTTTCTGCATATCAGACACCGCATTTTCCATGACTTTCTTGTCAGCAACGGCTTCGCCCACACCCATGTTCAGGGTAATTTTTTCGATACGAGGCACCTGCATTGGAGAGGTATAACCAAATTGTTCTGTCAATTTGGCCACTACTGTATCGTTATAATACTGTTTTAAACGTGCCATATTTATTCCTATGCGTCGATAGACTCGCCGCTAGATTTGAATACACGAATCTTGCGACCATCTTCCAGTACCTTAAAACCAACACGATCAGCTTTTTGTGTTGCAGCGTTGTAAATCGCCACATTGGAGCCGTCAACCGGCATTTCCTTGCTGATGATGCCACCAGTGATACCACGCATGGGGTTAGGACGAGTGTGTTTTTTCACTACATTCAAACCTTCAACCACTACATGGCCGCTTGGCAAGACGCTCAAAACAGTACCTGTTTTGCCTGCATCTTTACCTGTATTCAAAATGACCTGGTCACCTTTGCGAATTTTGCTCATTTGATTGTCTCCAAGCCTTACAACACTTCAGGCGCCAGTGAAACAATCTTCATGAAGCGCTCACTACGCAATTCACGTGTCACAGGGCCAAAAATACGTGTACCAATCGGCTCCAGCTTGTTGTTCAACAACACTGCAGCATTGGCATCAAATTTAACTAACGAACCATCTGGACGGCGAACACCTTTAGCAGTGCGCACAACCACAGCGTTGTAGATTTCACCTTTCTTGACGCGACCACGCGGCGCAGCATCTTTCACGCTGACCTTGATGATGTCGCCAATGCTGGCGTAACGACGCTTGGAACCACCCAAGACCTTGATACACTGAACGGAACGCGCACCAGTGTTGTCGGCCACTTCCAGCCGAGATTGCATTTGAATCATGAGAAATAATCTCCAACTTAATCCGTTATAACCACTACCAGCCGCCCGCTTTTTGAACTTGCGCCCAAAAAACACGTTAAGGCCAATAGACCACGGTCAGTATTGGGGTGCCAGCTACATGCCAACTAAGGCGGGCACCGAAAAGTCCAACATTATACAACCAAAAAAACGCTTATGACAAGCGTTTTTCCGGTTTTATATATTTGAAGCCTTATTTAGCTTCGATTTTGCTTACGATCCAAGTTTTGGTCTTGGAGTATGGGCGGGTTTCTGTGATCGTCACAACATCGCCTTCGTTACATGCATTGTTTTCATCATGTGCATGGAACTTGTTCGATTTCACAACCACTTTACCAATCAAAGGGTGTTTCACTTTACGCTCGACAAGCACAGTCACGGTTTTATCCATCTTGTTGCTTACGACGCGGCCAGTCAAACTGCGTACAACTTTCGCTTTTTCAGTCATCATGCCTGTTTCGCCTTCTCAGCCAGCACGGTCTTGACGCGAGCAACATCTTTGCGCACTTTAGCCAGCTGATCCACTTTGTTCAATTGTTGAGTCGCCAATTGCATACGCAATGAAAACTGCGCACGACGCAACTCTACCAACTCGTTATTGAGCTCATCTGCCGATTTTGCTCTGAATTCTGAAGCTTTCATTTAACTACTCCTTAACTGCCAATTTGACGGGTCATGAATGTAGTTTCAATTGGCAACTTAGCAGCAGCCAATTTGAAAGCTTCGCGAGCCAACTCTTCGCTCACGCCATCCATCTCGTACAACATTTTGCCTGGCTGAATTTGAGCGATGTAGTAATCAACACTACCTTTACCATTACCCATACGCACTTCAGCTGGTTTTTTAGAGATTGGTTGGTCAGGAAACACACGGATCCAAACGCGACCACCACGTTTAATGTGACGAGTCATCACACGACGGGCAGCTTCAATCTGGCGTGCGGTCAAACGACCACGACCAATCGCTTTTAAACCAAATTCACCAAAGCTTACCTTGTTACCAGTAGTCGCAATGCCTTTATTACGACCCTTTTGCATCTTGCGGTATTTCTGTCTAGCTGGTTGCAGCATCTTTAGCCCTCGGCTTTCTTACTTTTTTCTCTGGCTCAGCATCGGCAACCGCAGCATTAGCAGCAGCGTTGTCACCGAAAATCTCGCCTTTGAATACCCAAACTTTAATCCCGATAATACCGTAGGTGGTAGAAGCTTCTGCCACACCATAGTCGATATCAGCACGCAGTGTATGGAGAGGCACACGACCTTCGCGATACCACTCTGTACGTGCAATTTCGATACCGTTCAAACGACCGGAACTCATAATCTTGATGCCTTGTGCACCCAAACGCATTGCATTTTGCATGGCGCGTTTCATGGCACGACGGAACATCACACGCTTTTCCAATTGCTGAGCAATCGACTGTGCGATCAATGTAGCATCTAACTCTGGCTTACGCACTTCTTCAATGTTCAGGTGAACAGGCACGCCCATCAACCCTTGCAGAGTAGAACGTAAAGACTCGATGTCTTCACCTTTTTTACCAATCACAACACCTGGACGGGCACTGTGAATTGTAATTTTTGCGTTTTTAGCCGGACGCTCGATAATAATTTTGCTTACAGCAGCGCTTGCCAGTTTCTTGTTCAAGAACTCACGCACTTTGATGTCGCCTTGCAACATCGCAGGGAAGTTCTGGCTGTTAGAGTACCAACGTGAGGCCCAGTTTTTCTGAACGCTCAAACGGAACCCAATTGGATGAATTTTCTGTCCCATATTATTCCTTTGAGTCACCGACTGTCACATGAATATGACAGGTTGGCTTCGTAATACGACCAGCGCGACCTTTTGCACGTGCACGGATACGCTTCATCACCAAGCCTTTATCGACATAAATTGAAGTCACCTTCAACGTATCGATATCAGCACCATTGTTATGTTCAGCGTTAGCAATGGCTGACTCAACCACTTTTTTGATGATCTCAGCACCACGCTTGGGCGTGAATGCCAGGATATTCAGTGCTTGATCAACTTTTTTGCCACGCACAAGGTCAGCCACCAAACGCGCTTTTTGCGGAGAAAGGTGTACGCCTTTTAAAACTGCAGTCACTTGCATTATCAGCCCCTTACTTCTTCGCTTTTTTATCAGCCGCGTGACCCTTGAATGTGCGTGTCAACGCAAATTCACCGAGCTTGTGACCAACCATGTTTTCAGAAATCAACACAGGCACATGCTGTCTGCCGTTGTGCACTGCGATGGTTAAACCAATGAAATTTGGCAAAACTGTCGAGCGACGTGACCAAGTTTTGATTGGTTTGCGATCGCGACCCGCAACAGCGGTTTCGACTTTCTTCGCCAAATGTGCATCCACAAATGGACCTTTTTTAATAGAACGTGCCATAGCGATTACCTTACATTTCTCGGACGACGACTTACGCGCATGTTATCGGTACGCTTGTTCTTACGAGTACGATAACCCTTAGTTTTCTGACCCCATGGTGACACAGGGTTCATACCGGCAGCAGTACGGCCTTCACCACCACCGTGCGGGTGATCAACCGGGTTCATCACCACACCACGTACGGTTGGACGGATACCGCGCCAGCGCATCGCACCAGCTTTACCGATAGAACGCAATGAATGCTCTTCGTTACCCACTTCACCCAGGGTTGCCTTGCAATCCACGTGCACACGGCGAACTTCACCAGAGCGTAAACGCAACTGAGCATAAGAACCTTCACGCGCCAACAGCTGTACAGAAGTACCAGCTGAACGGGCGATTTGGGCACCTTTACCTGGCTGAATCTCGATGCAGTGAATGGTGCTACCAACTGGAATATTGCGCAGTGGCAAAGCATTACCAGCACGGATAGGCGCTTCAGAGCCGCTCAACAATTGCGCACCGGCAGCGATGCCACGTGGCGCAATGATGTAACGACGCTCACCATCCGCGTAGCACAACAAAGCAATGTTTGCTGTACGGTTTGGATCGTATTCGATACGCTCAACAGTTGCAGGAATACCATCTTTGTTACGGCGGAAGTCAACAATACGGTAATGCTGCTTATGACCACCACCTTGATGACGAGTGGTAATACGGCCGTTATTGTTACGACCTGCGTTCTTGCTTTGACTTTCCAACAGCGGCGCGTAAGGCTTGCCTTTATGCAAATCTGGTGTAATGACTTTCAATACACCGCGACGACCGGGGGAAGTTGGTTTGACTTTAACTAATGCCATGTCTTCTCTCCTTATTCGCCAGCTGCGAAGTTAATTTCTTGACCTGGCTTCAAGCTCACATAAGCTTTTTTCCAGTCACTACGTTTACCCATGCGACGACCAGCGCGCTTCACTTTACCTGCGACATTAATCACAGACACAGAAGCAACTTCGACCTTGAACACCAATTCAACAGCCGCCTTAATTTCTGGCTTGGTCGCATCAGTACGCACTTTAAAAGCAATTTGCTGATGCTTGTCAGCAATGAATGTTGCTTTTTCAGTAATTTGTGGAGCCAAAATCACTTGCAACAAACGATCTTGTGTTTTTGTAGCTGCGGTAATCATGCCAAGATCTCCTCAAGTTTCTTCACAGCACTGGCTGTGACCAAAACGTTAGGGAAACGCACCAGACTTACTGGATCAGCATATTGCGCTTCAACCACCAATACGTTTGGCAGGTTACGGGAAGACAAGTACAAATTCTCATCAAAACCATCAGTCAACAGCAAAACACCGCCATCGATGCCCAGAGCATTGATTTTCTGTACGAATTGTTTAGTTTTTGGCGTATCAACAGTGAAACTGTCTACCACCTTCAAACGGTCCTGACGCACCAGTTCAGACAAAATCGTCTGCATACCAGCACGGTAAGCCTTACGGTTCACCTTGTGGCTATAGTTTTCGTTAGGACTGTTTGGGAATGCACGACCGCCTCCACGCCAAATCGGGCTGGATGCCATACCGGCACGGGCGTTACCAGTGCCCTTTTGTGCATATGGCTTGTGTGTCGTGTGAGCTACAGTAGCACGTGTTTTTTGAGCACGGGTTGCGGTTCGGGCATTTGCCATGTAGGCAACAACCACTTCATGCACCAATGACTCATTAAATTCACGACCGAACGTCACATCAGAGGCATCTACGCCTTTTTTAGCAACCTTGCCGTTTTGATCGATAAGTTTCAGTTCCATTATTTAGCCCCTTTCGCTTTGATGGCTGGACGTACAACGACATTGCCACCTTTGGAGCCAGGCACGGAACCTTTAATCAACAACAGGTTACGCTCTACATCTACACGGACGATTTCCAGGTTTTGGGTTGTGACTTTAGCATCCCCCAAATGACCAGGCATGCGCTTACCAGGGAATACTCGACCTGGATCCTGCGCCATACCGATAGAACCTGGTACGTTATGTGAACGTGAGTTACCGTGAGATGCACGGTTAGAGGAGAAGTTATGACGCTTGATCGCACCGGCAAAACCTTTACCGATGGAAGTACCCGTCACATCAACCAACTGACCAACGGAGAAAATGTCTACAGTAACATTGCCGCCCACTTGGAAGTTAGCCAATACATCTTCAGCCACATTGAATTCTTTAATACCAGCACCAGCAGCAACGCCAGCCTTGGCATAATGACCAGTCAACGCTTTGTTGATACGGCTGGCACGACGCTCACCGTAAGCAACCTGAAGGCCAGTATAACCATCAGTTGCGACTGTCTTTACTTGTGTCACGCGGTTAGGAATCACTTCCAGCACTGTTACAGGAACGCTTGCGCCTTCTTCTGTAAAAATGCGGGTCATGCCCACCTTGCGACCAATAAGCCCTAAGCTCATGATCAGTTCCTTATAATAGTTAAAGTGAACGATTACAATTGACCGTCCACCGAAGAGCGCGGATTATACCGAACTATTCTTGATTTGACAATAACCTTTTCTTTCGAAAAGGTTATTTCTAATGACAACTTTAAAAATTAAAGCTTGATTTCTACATCTACGCCAGCTGGCAAATCCAATTTCATCAATGCATCTACAGTCTTGTCTGTAGGGTCAACGATATCCATCAAGCGCTGATGGGTACGGATTTCAAACTGATCACGGGAGGTTTTGTTCACGTGTGGGGAACGCAGAATGTCAAAGCGTTCGATACGTGTTGGCAATGGCACTGGACCTTTTACAACTGCACCAGTACGTTTCGCAGTATCCACAATTTCCAAAGCAGATTGGTCGATCAAACGATAGTCAAATGCTTTCAGACGGATACGAATTTTTTGAGCTGCCATGTTTTTTCCTTAAAAAGAGCAAAAAGCGGCAGGATACTCCTGCCGCTCATAAAAAGAATTACTCGATGATTTTGGCAACAACGCCAGCACCAACGGTACGACCACCTTCACGAATCGCGAAGCGCAGACCATCTTCCATCGCGATAGGCGCGATCAATGTCACAGTGATAGATACGTTATCACCTGGCATCACCATTTCGGTACCTGCTGGCAATTCAACTGCACCAGTCACGTCAGTGGTACGGAAGTAGAACTGTGGACGGTAGCCGTTGAAGAATGGTGTATGACGACCACCTTCATCTTTACCCAACACGTAGATCTCAGCGGTGAACTTGGTGTGTGGTTTGATAGAACCGGATTTAGCCAGCACTTGACCACGCTCAACTTCTTCACGTTTAGTACCGCGCAGCAGTACGCCTACGTTGTCACCTGCTTGACCTTGGTCCAGCAGTTTACGGAACATTTCAACACCAGTACAGGTGGTTTTCAAGGTTGGCTTCAGGCCAACGATTTCGATTTCGTCACCGACTTTAACGATACCACGCTCAACACGGCCTGTTACTACAGTACCACGACCAGAGATAGAGAATACGTCTTCTACTGGCATCAGGAAGGTACCGTCAATGGCACGCTCTGGGGTTGGGATGTAGCTGTCCAATGCGTCAGCCAATGCGAAGATCGCTGGTTCGCCGATTTCTGATTGGTCACCTTCGAGGGCCAATTTAGCAGAACCTTTGATGATTGGGGTGTCATCACCTGGGAAGTCATACTTGCTCAGCAAGTCACGCACTTCCATTTCAACCAGTTCCAACAACTCAGCGTCGTCAACCATGTCAGCTTTGTTCAGGAACACAACGATGTATGGTACGCCAACCTGACGGGCCAACAGGATGTGCTCACGTGTTTGTGGCATAGGGCCGTCAGCAGCGGAACATACCAGGATCGCGCCGTCCATCTGGGCAGCACCGGTAATCATGTTTTTAACGTAGTCGGCGTGGCCTGGGCAGTCAACGTGTGCGTAGTGACGGCTTGCAGTCTCGTACTCAACGTGTGCTGTGTTGATGGTAATACCACGTGCTTTTTCTTCTGGTGCCGCGTCAATTTGGTCGTAAGCTTTTGCTTCGCCACCAAATTTCTTGGTCAACACTGTGGTGATCGCCGCTGTCAATGTTGTCTTACCGTGGTCAACGTGACCAATCGTACCAACGTTCACGTGTGGCTTGGTACGTTCAAATTTGCCTTTTGCCATGATGTTTTTCCTTTAATTCAATACTTTAAAAATCAATTATTTTTTGTTGATGATTGCATCAGCAACGTTTTTCGGCGCATCTGCGTAATGTTTGAATTCCATGCTGTAGGTTGCACGACCTTGTGACAAGGAACGCACGACAGTGGAGTAACCAAACATCTCTGACAGCGGCACTTCAGCTTTAATCGCTTTACCGCCACCAGGCATATCATCCATGCCCTGAATGATGCCACGACGAGATGACAAGTCACCCATCACATCACCCATGTACTCTTCAGGCGTCTCAACTTCAACCGCCATCATTGGCTCCAGCAAGACTGGATCTGCTTTACGCATACCATCTTTGAAACCGATAGAAGCAGCCATCTTGAACGCGTTTTCGTTCGAGTCAACGTCATGGTAGGAACCATCAAACAGGGTCACTTTTACGTCGACCACTGGGAAGCCTGCCAGAACACCTGCTGGAATTGTTTCACGCAACCCCTTATCTACTGCAGGGATAAATTCACGTGGCACAGTACCGCCTTTAATGGCATCCACAAACTCGTAACCTTTACCAGCCTCATTTGGCTCCATTTTGAGCCATACGTGACCGTACTGACCTTTACCACCGGACTGTTTAACGAATTTACCTTCAACCTCAACCGCTTTACGGATCGCTTCACGGTAAGCCACTTGTGGCGCACCTACGTTGGCTTCAACGTTGAATTCACGCTTCATACGGTCAACCAGAATCTCCAGGTGCAATTCACCCATACCGGAAATAATGGTTTGGCCAGATTCTTCGTCGGAACGCACGCGGAAAGAAGGGTCTTCTTGTGCCAAACGGCCCAATGCCAAGCCCATTTTTTCCTGATCGCTCTTGGTTTTTGGCTCAACAGCCACGTGAATCACTGGCTCAGGGAATACCATGCGCTCAAGGATGATAGGCTTGTCTGGAGAGCACAAAGATTCACCAGTGGTCACTTCTTTCAAACCGATACAGGCTGCAATGTCGCCTGCCAACACTTCATCCACTTCTTCACGGTTATTCGCGTGCATCTGCACGATACGACCAATACGCTCTTTTTTACCCTTCACAGAGTTGAGCACGGTATCACCCTTGTTCAACACACCAGAGTAAACACGGATAAAGGTCAACTGACCGACAAACGGGTCTGTCATCAATTTAAATGCCAGCGCAGAGAACCCTTCTTTGTCATCGGCTTTACGGCTGGCTGGTTTGCCATCATCATCTTCACCGGTCACATCAGGAATATCTACTGGAGATGGCAGGAACTGAATCACCGCATCCAGCATACGTTGCACGCCTTTGTTTTTAAAGGCAGAACCGCACAGCATCGGCTGAATTTCACCCGCAATGGTACGCGTACGCAGACCAAACACGATATCCTTCTCTTCCAGATCACCGTTTTCCAGGTATTTGTTCATCAGATCTTCGCTGGCTTCTGCCGCAGATTCAACCATCTGCTCACGCCATTTTTTAGCAGTCTCAACCAGATCAGCCGGAATCTCACCGTAAGTAAATTTCATGCCTTGAGAAGCCTCATCCCAGATGATGGCTTTCATTTTCATGAGATCAACGACACCAGTGAAAGTATCTTCACGGCCAATTGGGATCACCACAGGCACTGGGCTAGCGCGCAGACGCGTTTTCATCTGCTCAACAACTTTGAAGAAATCGGCACCAGAACGGTCCATTTTGTTCACAAAGGCCAAGCGAGGCACTTTGTATTTGTTGGCCTGACGCCAAACAGTTTCAGATTGTGGTTGCACACCACCTACCGCACAGTACACCATGCAGGCGCCATCCAGCACACGCATGGAACGCTCAACTTCAATCGTGAAGTCTACGTGCCCAGGGGTATCAATAATGTTGAATCGATGCTCAGGCAAAGACAGGTCCATGCCTTTCCAGAAACAGGTGGTCGCAGCGGAAGTAATGGTAATCCCACGCTCCTGCTCTTGCTCCATCCAGTCCATGGTCGCTGCACCATCGTGCACCTCACCAATTTTATGGTTCACACCAGTGTAGAACAGAATACGTTCTGTCGTGGTTGTTTTACCTGCGTCAATGTGCGCAGAAATACCAATATTACGGTAGCGTTCAATAGGGGTTTTACGTGCCACGATGCTTTACCTTTGCTATCAATTCAACTAATTATTAAAGAACGAGGTCGTTTAATTAAAAACGGAAGTGTGAGAAAGCCTTGTTGGCTTCTGCCATACGATGAACTTCTTCACGCTTCTTCATTGCGGCGCCGCGGCCTTCTGAGGCTTCAAGCAACTCAGCAGCCAGACGCAAGCCCATGGACTTTTCGCCACGCTTGCGCGCTGCATCACGCAACCAACGCATTGCCAAGGCGCTACGACGGCTAGGACGCACTTCAACAGGCACCTGATAGTTAGCACCACCGACGCGACGGCTTTTCACTTCAACGATAGGGCGCAGATTGTTCAACGCTGTGGTGAATAATTCCAGCGGATCTTTGCCACTCTTGCTGGCTACTTGATCAAATGCACCGTAAACAATACGCTCAGCAACAGATTTCTTACCACCTGTCATCAGTACGTTTACGAATTTGGATACTTCCTGGCTACCAAATTTTGGATCCGGCAAGATATTACGTTTGGGGACTTCTCTACGTCTAGGCATAACTATTCTCTTTCAATTAAATTTTGCTAGCTACAACACTGCAAGGCATTTCAGCCGCTATTAAAAATTGGACCAATGTCCGAAACCAACTTAACAAATTAAGCTTTAGCTTCTTTAGGACGTTTAGCACCGTATTTGGAACGTGACTGTTTACGATCTTTCACACCAGCCGTATCCAAGCTGCCGCGCACCATGTGGTAACGCACACCTGGCAAGTCTTTTACACGACCACCGCGAATCAGCACCACAGAGTGCTCTTGCAGGTTATGGCCTTCACCGCCGATGTAGCTAATAACTTCGTAACCGTTAGTCAGGCGCACTTTGGCAACCTTACGCAACGCGGAGTTTGGCTTTTTAGGAGTAGTGGTGTACACACGGGTACATACACCACGCTTTTGTGGGCAAGATTCCAGGGCTGGAACCTTGCTCTTGGTTACCACTTTAACGCGTGGTTTACGTACTAACTGATTAATGGTTGGCATTGCCTTAACCTCTTCACCTTAAAAAATCCACCAACTGAGCAGGAAACTCAGGACTGGCAGCATATCAACAATAACACCTTATTGAGACAATAAGGCTATTCTGAGAAACCCAGCATTTTAATAAACGAGTCAAGGGGTGTCAAGCATTATTCATACTTGAACACCCCTTGTTTTATTACCCGGCCTGACGACCGGAAAAGCCTAAAATTACTCGGTCGCGTTGTCGTCCGTTGCGGTTTCTTCAACCACTTCTTCTGGTGCAAACATCGCTTCAGCGGCCAACATCGCTTCTGAAGGCTCAGCGACATTTGGCGTCAACGACGCAATTGCTGCACGCTTGCGAGACTCGTGATACGCCAAACCGGTACCGGCTGGAATCAGACGGCCGACAATCACGTTTTCTTTCAAGCCACGCAGATCGTCGCGTTTGCCCAAGATCGCAGCTTCGGTCAACACTCTTGTCGTTTCCTGGAACGATGCGGCAGAGATGAAGGAGTCCGTAGACAGCGATGCCTTGGTAATCCCCAGCAATACGTACTCGAAAGTTGCCGGACGTTTGTTTTCGGCAATGACGCGTTCGTTTTCAGTCAACAAGTCTGCACGTTCTACCTGCTCACCCGGGATGAAGCTGGTATCACCGGCATCTTGCACTTTCACACGGCGCAACATCTGACGCACAATGACTTCAATGTGCTTGTCGTTAATCTTCACGCCCTGCAAACGATACACGTCTTGCACTTCGTCAATGATGTAACGTGCCAGTGCCTCACGACCTTGCAGACGCAAGATGTCTTGCGGATCTGCCGGGCCGTCGACAATCGTTTCACCCTTGGTGACCACTTGACCATCGTGCGCGGTCACGTGCTTGTCCTTGGCAATCAGGAACTCGCTGGTAATACCGTCGAGGTCAGTAATGACCAGACGCTGCTTACCCTTGGTGTCCTTACCAAAGGACACAGTACCGGTCACTTCTGCCAGCATGCCGGCATCTTTGGGTGAACGCGCTTCGAACAGCTCTGCTACGCGTGGCAGACCCCCGGTAATATCCCGTGTTTTGGAGGATTCTTGCGGGATACGTGCCAGCACTTCACCCACACCCACTTCCTGACCATCTTTCACGGTAATGATACAACCCAGCTGGAAGGTGACGTTTACCGGCGTTTCAGTACCGGCAATTTTCACTTCCACACCATTTGCATCCAGCAATTTCACCTGTGGACGCAAGCCTTTAGTCGAGCCCGCTCTTTGTTTAGGATCAATCACCACCAGTGAGGACAAGCCAGTGACTTCATCCACCTGCTTAGCAACCGTGACGCCTTCTTCAACGTTCTCGAACTTCACGCGCCCCGCATACTCGGTAATAATCGGACGAGTATGTGGATCCCAAGTCGCCAAGGCCTGACCCGCTTTAACCGTCTTACCATCATTGATGGTCAGCGTCGCACCGTAAGGCACTTTATGACGCTCACGCTCACGGCCATTGTCGTCAGAAATCACAACCTCACCGTTACGGGAAATCACGATCTGCTCACCACGTGAGTTGGTCACGTAACGCATGGTAGAAGTGAAGCCAGCCGTACCGTTAGACTTGCTCTCTACTTGTGACACAGAAGCTGCACGGGATACCGCACCACCAATGTGGAATGTACGCATGGTCAACTGTGTACCAGGCTCACCGATGGACTGTGCCGCAATCACGCCGACAGACTCGCCGATACTGATCAGCTTGCCACGACCCAGGTCACGACCGTAGCACTTGGCGCAGATACCGTAACGCGTGTCGCAAGTCAGGGCAGTACGCACTTTGACTTCATCAATGCCCAAGGCATCAATTTTCTCGACTTCGTCTTCACCCAGTAAAGTACCGGCTGCGAATACCACTTCCTGTGTTTCAGGATGCAAGATATCCAGAGCAGAGGTACGGCCTAGGATACGGTCATGCAAGGGCTCAACTACTTCACCGCCTTTAACCAGCGCCTTGGTGACCAAGCCTTCGGTGGTGCCACAATCCGTCTCGGTCACAACCAAGTCTTGTGTCACGTCTACCAGACGGCGTGTCAGGTAACCGGAGTTCGCTGTTTTCAGCGCCGTATCGGCCAGACCCTTACGCGCACCGTGGGTTGAAATAAAGTATTGCAACACGTTCAAGCCATCACGGAAGTTCGCCTTGATCGGCGTTTCAATAATGGAACCATCTGGTTTCGCCATCAGGCCACGCATACCAGCCAGCTGACGTACCTGCGCTGCAGAACCCCGCGCACCGGAGTCGGCCATCATGTAAATCGCGTTAAAGGATTCCTGACGGACAGCTTTACCGTCTTTGGTGACCACGTTGCCGTCAGCGTCCTTGACATCTTCTTCGCGCAACTGCTTCATCATGGCCTCAGCCACTTTGTCACCGGCACGACCCCAGATGTCGACCACCTTGTTGTAACGCTCACCCTGTGTCACCAGACCGGACACATACTGGTCTTCGATCTCTTTCACTTCAGCATCGGCAGCCGCAATCAATTGCTCTTTCTCTGGTGGCACCAACATGTCATTGATGCTGATAGAGATACCGGCTTTGGTCGCGTATGAGTAACCGGTGTACATCAGTTTATCCGCGAAGATCACGGTTTCACGGATGCCCACCTTACGGAAGCTGGCGTTGATCAGGCGTGAAATTTCTTTTTTCTTCAGTGCCTTGTCAATGTAGCTGTATGGCATGCCTGGTGGCAGAATTTCAGACAGCAAAGCACGGCCAACGGTGGTGTTATACCGATTGAATTTCTCGGTTTTGTGACCGGTCACATCCATCTCGAACTCACGGATACGCACCGTAATCTTGGCGTGCAAATCGATCAGCCCCTGGTCGTACACACGTTGTACTTCCTTGATGTCACTGAAGATCATACCTTCGCCACGTGCAGCCACTTTTTCGCGAGTCATGTAGTACAGACCCAACACAATATCCTGCGAAGGCACAATGATAGGCTCGCCGTTGGCTGGAGACAGTACGTTGTTGGAGGCCAGCATCAACGTGCGGGCTTCCATCTGTGCTTCCAGACTCAATGGAACGTGTACCGCCATCTGGTCACCGTCAAAGTCGGCGTTAAAGGCTGAACACACCAATGGGTGCAACTGGATCGCTTTACCTTCGATCAATACTGGCTCAAATGCCTGGATACCCAAACGGTGCAAGGTAGGCGCACGGTTCAACAACACCGGATGCTCGCGGATCACGTCCTCGAGGATATCCCAGACTTCTGGTCCTTCCTCTTCCACTTTCTTCTTGGCCGCTTTAATGGTGGTTGCCAGACCTAACACTTCCAGCTTGTGGAAAATGAAAGGCTTGAACAATTCCAGCGCCATTTTCTTAGGCAAACCGCACTGATGCAGTTTCAACTGCGGACCAACCACAATCACGGAACGGCCGGAGTAGTCCACACGTTTACCCAACAGGTTTTGACGGAAACGACCGCCTTTACCTTTGATCATGTCAGCCAGTGATTTGAGCGGACGCTTGTTGGCGCCGGTCATGACTTTACCGCGACGACCGTTATCCAGCAGAGAGTCAACAGCCTCTTGCAACATACGTTTTTCGTTACGGACGATGATTTCAGGCGCTTTCAACTCTAACAAACGCTTCAAGCGGTTGTTACGGTTGATCACACGGCGATACAGGTCGTTCAAATCTGAGGTCGCAAAGCGGCCGCCATCCAATGGGACCAATGGACGCAGCTCTGGTGGCAACACTGGCAAGATTTCCAGGATCATCCACTCTGGCTTGATGCCGGATTTCTGGAACGCTTCCAGCACTTTCAGACGCTTGGCGATCTTCTTGATCTTGGCTTCAGAGCTGGTCGCGGACAGTTCGCTACGCAATGTTTCAATCTCGCGCTCAATGTCCATGGTGCGCAACAATTCACGCACGGCTTCAGCACCCATCACGGCGTTGAATTCGTCACCGTATTCTTCCACCTTGGCCAGGTAGTCATCTTCAGTCAGCAACTGACCACGGGTCAGCGGCGTCATGCCTGGATCAATCACGATGAATGCTTCAAAGTACAACACACGTTCGATGTCGCGCAAGGCGATATCCAGCACCATGCCCAAGCGGCTAGGCAGGGATTTCAGGAACCAGATGTGGGCGACAGGTGAGGCCAGCTCGATGTGACCCATGCGCTCACGACGCACTTTGCTCAGTGTGACTTCAACGCCACATTTTTCACAAATCACACCGCGATGTTTCAAACGCTTGTATTTACCGCACAAGCACTCGTAATCTTTGATCGGGCCAAAGATTTTGGAGCAGAACAAACCGTCCCGCTCAGGTTTAAAGGTACGGTAGTTGATGGTTTCTGGCTTTTTCACTTCACCATAGGACCATGAACGGATTTTTTCAGGTGAAGCCAGCGCGATCTTGATCGCGTCGAACTCTTCTTCTTGCGTAACCTGTTTAAATAAATCTAATAACGCTTTCATAGAGACTCTCCTAATGGCGGGGCTTAGTTACGGTCCAAATCAATATCAATGGCCAGTGAACGGATTTCTTTCACCAGCACGTTGAATGATTCAGGCATACCCGCATCAATTTTGTGCTCACCTTTGACGATGTTTTCGTACACTTTGGTACGGCCATTCACGTCATCTGATTTCACGGTCAACATCTCTTGCAAGGTGTATGACGCACCATAGGCTTCCAGTGCCCACACTTCCATCTCACCGAAGCGCTGGCCACCGAACTGGGCTTTACCACCCAGCGGCTGCTGTGTCACCAGGCTGTAAGGACCGGTAGAACGTGCGTGCATCTTGTCGTCGACCAAGTGGTGCAGTTTCAGCACGTGCATGTAACCGACAGTCACTGGACGCTCGAACGCATCACCGGTACGGCCATCAAACAGTTTGACCTGTGTTTTGCCAGCGTGGAACTGCAATTTCTTGGTGTGCTCGTCATCATCAGGGAAAGCCAGATCCAGCATGGCTTTAATGTCAGACTCAGCGGCACCGTCAAACACTGGTGTCGCGAACGGCACGCCGTGTTTCAGGTTCTGCGCAAGGTCAATCACTTCCACATCTGTCAGACCAGCAATGTCTTCTTTCTTGCCAGTGCTGCTGTTATAGATCTTGTCCAGGAAGCCTCGAATTTCAGCCACTTTGGCTTCTGCTTGCAGCATATCGCCAATGCGTTTGCCCAGACCTTTGGCAGCCCAACCCAGATGGGTTTCCAGAATCTGACCGATGTTCATCCGTGAAGGCACGCCCAGCGGGTTCAACACGATATCCAGCGGCGTACCATCAGCCATGTATGGCATGTCTTCGACCGGGCAGATTTTTGAAATCACACCCTTGTTACCGTGACGACCGGCCATCTTGTCACCAGGCTGAATACGACGTTTCACAGCCAGATAGACTTTGACCATTTTTTGCACACCTGGTGGCAGTTCGTCACCTTGTGTCAGTTTACGCTTCTTCTCTTCGAATTTGTTATCGAATTCGATGCGGGCCTGGCTCAAGCTATCTTTCAACTGCTCAAGTTGACGGGCAGCCTCTTCATCGCTCAAACGGATGTCAAACCAGTCATAACGACCCACGCTCTCCAGATATTCCTGAGTCAGGGTGTCGCCTTTTTTCAGCTTGTTCGGACCACCTGTGGCCACTTTACCCGTCAACAGACGGCTGATACGGCCAAAAGTATCGTCTTCTACAATACGCATCTGGTCGCCCAGATCTTTCTTGTAGTGAGACAACTGGTCATCAATAATTTGTTGCGCACGGGCATCACGGTCGATACCTTCGCGTGTGAACACTTGCACATCGATCACAGTACCGGTCATGCCAGAAGGCACGCGCAGTGAAGTGTCTTTCACGTCAGACGCTTTTTCACCGAAAATCGCACGCAGCAATTTTTCTTCTGGCGTTAAAGTGGTTTCACCTTTAGGGGTCACTTTACCGACCAGCACGTCACCCGCTTCCACCTCGGCACCAATATAGATAATCCCGGAGTCATCCAGACGGCCCAGCATGCGCTCGGACAGATTGGAAATATCGCGGGTAATCTCTTCAGGTCCCAGTTTGGTATCACGTGCCACCACTGACAGCTCTTCAATGTGGATGGAGGTGTAACGGTCATCAGCCACTACGCGCTCGGAGATCAGAATCGAGTCTTCGTAGTTGTAACCGTTCCAAGGCATAAAGCCAACCAGCATGTTCTGACCCAGCGCCAACTCACCCATATCCGTAGAAGCACCATCCGCCACCACGTCGCCGCGGCTAATGATATCGCCTACTTTAACCAGCGGACGCTGGTTAATATTGGTGTTCTGGTTAGAACGGGTGTACTTGGTCAGGTTGTAGATATCCACACCCACTTCGCCGGCTTGCGCTTCAGCATCGTGGACACGAATCACAATACGGCCTGAGTCGACGTAATCGACCACGCCACCACGACGGGCAGTCACGACAGTACCGGAGTCCACCGCGACTGTACGCTCAATGCCTGTACCGACTACGGCTTTTTCAGCACGCAGACAAGGCACGGCTTGACGTTGCATGTTGGCACCCATCAAGGCACGGTTCGCGTCATCGTGTTCCAGGAAAGGAATCAATGAAGCCGCAACAGACACGATCTGGCCTGGTGCCACGTCCATATACTGTACGCGCTCAGGTTGCGTCATGGTAAATTCGTTATGGAAACGCGCAGAGACCAATTCCTCCTTGAAGCCACCGTCTGTAGACAGTTCGGTATTAGCCTGTGCGATCACATACTGGCTTTCTTCAATGGCTGACAGGAAATCAATCTTGCCTGACACCTTGTTGCCTTCAACCAGACGATAAGGGGTTTCCAGGAAACCATATTCGTTGGTACGGGCATACAGCGCCAGTGAGTTGATCAAACCAATGTTTGGACCTTCAGGCGTTTCAATTGGACAAACTCGGCCATAATGGGTGGTGTGTACGTCACGCACCTCGAAGCCGGCACGCTCACGGGTCAAGCCACCTGGGCCCAAAGCGGAGATACGGCGTTTGTGCGTAATCTCGGACAATGGGTTAGTCTGGTCCATAAACTGCGACAACTGGCTAGAACCGAAAAACTCACGAATCGCACTGGAGACTGGCTTGGCGTTGATCAAGTCATGCGGCATCAGATTCTCGGACTCAGCCTGTGACAGACGCTCTTTGACGGCACGCTCAACACGGACCAGACCGGCACGGAACTGGTTCTCGGCCAATTCACCCACGGAACGGATACGACGGTTACCCAAGTGGTCAATATCGTCAATCTCGCCACGGCCATTGCGCAACTCAATCAGCACGCCAATGACAGCGAGGATATCTTCGTTGGATAGCACATTGCTACCGGTATCGCCTTGTGGGCCGACTTTTTCGTAGAAACGACGCATCCAGGTTGCTGAACGTTCTTCCAGCTTGCTTGGATAAGCACGGCGGTTGAATTTCATACGCCCCACTACGGACAGGTCATAGCGATCTTCAGAGAAGAACAAACCATTAAACAAGGCCTCTACAGCCTCTTCGGTTGGCGGCTCGCCTGGGCGCATCATGCGGTAAATCGCTACACGTGCACTGTACTGGTCAGGAATCTCATCACTGCGCAATGTTTGCGAAATGAAATTACCATGATCCAAGTCGTTGGTGTAAATGGTGTCGATTTCTGAAATCTTTGCCGCGACCAATTTTTCAAGCAATGATGGTGTCACTTCATCATTGGCGTTAGCAATCAGCTCACCGGTTTCAGTATCAATAATGTTTTTGGCAACTGCGCGACCCATCATAAAGTCGGTCGGTACCGCCATGGTGGTTACGCCTGCTTTTTCGATGTCACGGATATGTTTAACGGTGATACGTTTGTCTTTGGCAACCAGCACATTACCGTCTTTGTCAGTAATGTCGAATTTGGCAACTTCACCACGCAGGCGGTCTGCCACCAACTCAAACTCCACGCCTTTCGGGCCGATGTGGAAAGTGTCGGTGTCGTGGAAGGTTTCCAGAATTTGTTCTGGGGTGTAGCCCAATGCCTTCAGCAGGATGGTCACTGGCATCTTGCGGCGACGATCCACACGGAAGTACAGATAATCTTTAGGGTCAAACTCAAAGTCTAACCAGGAGCCACGGTAAGGAATAATCCGTGCAGAGAACAACAACTTACCGGAGCTGTGGGTTTTACCACGATCGTGCTCAAAGAATACGCCAGGGCTGCGGTGCAATTGGGACACAATGACACGCTCGGTACCATTAATCACGAAAGAGCCATTTTCGGTCATGAGCGGCAATTCACCCATGTAGACTTCTTGTTCTTTGACTTCTTTGACGGTTGGTTTGGACGCTTCACGGTCCATAATAGTCAGACGCACCTTGACACGCAGTGGCACGGCGTAAGTCAGCCCACGTTGCTGACATTCTTTCACGTCAAATGGCTCTGCGCCTAGTTGGTAGCTCACATAGTCCAGACGGGCATTCTCTGAATGACTCACAATCGGGAAAATGGAACGGAAAGTCGACTCTAGACCTTCGTTTTTACGTTGGTCCGCTGGTACATTTTCCTGCAGGAATGATTTATAGGACTCCAGCTGCATGGCCAGCAGATAAGGTACCTCTTGAACGCTGTCACGCTTGGCAAAGCTTTTGCGAAGGCGTTTCTTTTCGGTAAAGGAATAGCTCATAGCGTCTCCTGAAATTTTTTGAGGGTAGAAGACAAAACACTTTTCATCCACTGCAATGTTTTGACATCTAACTTCGCATTTAAAATCAGCCACTTAAATTAGCCGGTTAGCTTATCTATATGTGGCCACAATACCGCTTTTACAACAGGCTTCCAGACAATTACAGTTTATTTACAATCTGCAACGCCAGAAATGGCGAAGGCCGACGGTCTCCCGTCAGCCCAGCCAGATTCACAATTGTGAATTATTTCATCTCAGCAGTAGCGCCCGCTTCGATCAATTTCTTCACAGCGGCTTCAGCGTCAGCTTTGCTTACGCCTTCTTTAACCGCTTTAGGTGCGCCGTCTACCAGGTCTTTAGCTTCTTTCAAGCCCAAACCTGTCAGTTCACGAACTGCTTTAATCACGCTCACTTTGTTGTCGCCAGCGCCATTCAAGATGACGTTGAACTCAGTTTGCTCAGCAGCTGCTGGAGCAGCACCAGCAGCAGCGCCGCCAGCAGCCACTGCAACAGCAGCAGCAGAAACACCAAACTTCTCTTCGATTTCTTTGATGAACGCAGTCAGTTCCAATACGGTCATGCCACCGATTGCATCTAAGATGTCAGCATTAGAAATTGCCATGATATAAATTTCCTAAAATAATTTGATTAAAAATTAAGCCGCTTGCTTTTCTTTTTCGTCGCGTATTGCAGCAACGGCACGAGCAAACTTGGTTGGGACTTCGTTGAGTGTGCCAGCCAATTTGGACAGCAACTCATCACGGCTCAATGTAGATGCCAACGCTTGCACGCCAGCCACATCAAGACGCTCATTAGGCATTGCGCCCGCTTTCAGTACGAACAATTCGTTATCTTTTGCGAAATTGTTCATGACTTTGGCGGCTGCAACTGGATCGGTAGAAATACCGTACACCAGTGGCCCAACCATGTCGTCAGCCAATGCGGCAAAAGGCGTACCTTCTACTGCACGACGAACCAAGGTGTTTTTCAACACACGCAGATACACACCTGCATTACGTGCATCAGCACGCAGTTTCGTCATATTGGCTACGCCAATACCACGATACTCAGCAAGTACGATTGCTTGTGCGTTTGCTACTTGCGCAGCAACCTCGGCAACGACTTCTTTTTTCTCTGTAAGATTAAGACTCAAGGTCTGTTCTCCTTCCGTTAATGAAAGCCCGGTTAAATCACCGGGCCACTCACGGCGTCCTTGTGCAGGGCATGGATATATCCTGTGTTGGGGATCGCCATCTGCGTTGGTTTCAAACTGCTGCAAACAGAGGATTACTCACCCATTTGCATTCAATTTTCAATTAAGTAAAACACCAACGGTCTTTGATGTTCTTGAGTGCTTACAAAATTGCATAAACACTCAAGCCCAAAGTACTTGCCCGATCCATTAACGGACCGGGACTTGATTCAATGCTTAAGCAGCGACTGAAGCTTGGTCAACACGTACGCCAGGACCCATGGTGCTGGAGACGGACAATTTCTTCAGGTATACGCCTTTGGAGCTGGCTGGCTTGGCTTTGTTCAATGCTTCGATCAAAGCAGACAGGTTGCCTTGCAGTTGCTCAACAGTAAATGAAGCACGGCCGATGGTGCAGTGAACGATACCGCCTTTATCAGTACGGTATTGCACTTGACCCGCTTTAGCATTCTTAACTGCTGTCGCTGCGTCTGGTGTCACTGTACCGACTTTAGGGTTAGGCATCAAACCACGTGGGCCCAACACTTGACCCAAGGCACCAACGATACGCATCGCATCAGGTGTAGCAATGGCTACATCAAAATCCAACATACCGCCTTTGACTTGCTCGGCAAGATCTTCAAAACCAACGATGTCAGCACCAGCTGCTTTTGCAGCTTCAGCTTGTGCACCTTGTGCAAACACAGCCACACGCACTGTTTTACCAGTCCCGTTAGGCAATACGATCGCGCCACGCACCAGCTGGTCAGATTTACGTGGGTCGATACCCAAGTTAATCACTGCGTCTACAGATTCGTTAAATTTAGCAGTTGCGCCTTCTTTTACCAGGCTCAGCGCATCAACTACCGGGTACAGCTTGTTGCGGTCAATCTTTGCACGCAACGCATCAATTCTTTTCGCCATGTTATACACCCTCCACTTCGATACCCATGCTGCGTGCGCTACCAGCGATGGTGCGAACGGCTGCGTCCATGTCGGCAGCGGTCAGGTCAGGCATTTTTGTTTTGGCGATTTCTTCGGCTTGTGCACGAGTAATCTTGCCAACTTTGTCCGTATGAGGACGTGGAGACCCTTTTTCCAGCTTGGCTGCTTTTTTGATCAGCACAGTTGCAGGAGGGGTTTTCATCACGAATGTGAAGCTCTTATCTGCAAACGCAGTGATCACCACTGGGATAGGCAGACCTGGTTCAACGCCTTGTGTTGCCGCGTTAAACGCTTTACAGAATTCCATGATGTTCAGACCACGTTGACCCAGTGCTGGACCGACTGGTGGGCTTGGGTTGGCTTTACCTGCAGGGATCTGCAGCTTGATATAGCCAATGACTTTCTTTGCCATGTTTGACTCCTTGAATGGGTAATAGCGCCTGTGGCAGGCTCCCCGTTAAAAAATATCGACTGCCAGTCAGGCCGTCGACACAATGCACAGCTAGACTTCTTTTTCTACCTGTGCAAAATCCAGTTCAACTGGTGTCGCACGGCCAAAAATGACCACTGAAACACGCAGTTTGTTTTTATCGTAGTTCACTTCCTCTACGCTGCCAGAGAAGTCCTTGAATGGGCCATCGATCACACGAACGCTCTCGCCCTTTTCAAAGGTCATCTTCTGTGTCGGGTTAGATTTGCTGTCATCCATGCGACGCAGAATAATTTCAACTTCCTTATCCTTGATCGGGGTTGGACGTTGTGCAGTACCACCGATGAATGAAGTCACACGCGGTGTACTTCTCACCAAATGCCAACTTTCGTCAGTCATTTCCATTTGCACCAACACGTAACCGGGATACAAGCGACGCTCAGAAATGGTCTTCTGACCATTTTTCAGCTCAATCACCTCTTCTACCGGCACCAGAATGTCACCGAACTGATCCGGGATATTCGATCTTGCGACGCGCTCTTCCAAACCGGCCTTGACGGATTTCTCCATGCCGGAGAAGGCCTGAACTGCATACCAACGCATAGCCATTAAGCCCCCCTACCCATAATCCATTGCACCATGTAGGCAAAACTGATGTCTACCAACGCCAAGAAAGCAGCCATGATCACAACCAGCACCACAACAGCCAGTGTCGTTTGCATAGTTTCCTGACGCGTTGGCCACACCACACGCTTGGCTTCAGCAACAGACTCATTAAAGAAAACCAGCGCCTGCTTACCTTGTGGCGCAGTCCACGCGACCGCTACAGACGCGACAATACCTGCCAACACGGCAAGTATCCTGATAACCATTGCTTTATCTTCAAAAAGATAAAAACCGGCAATCCCCAAAGCTAGTAACAACAGGGATAAAGCCAGTTTGATTTTATCGATCATATACTTAACTTTATGATTAACACCACAGACTATTCTGGGTGTTTGGCAGGCCAAGAGGGTCTCGAACCCCCAACCCTCGGTTTTGGAGACCGATACTCTACCAATTGAGCTATTGGCCTGTACTCTTTAAAGCGAAAGCTGCACGGGTTGTAGCGCAGCTTTCACCTACATCAACAATTACTCGATGATTTTGGCAACGACGCCAGCACCAACGGTACGACCACCTTCACGAATCGCGAAGCGCAGACCATCTTCCATCGCGATAGGTGCGATCAATGTCACAGTGATAGAGACGTTATCACCTGGCATCACCATTTCGGTACCTGCTGGCAATTCAACTGCACCAGTCACGTCAGTGGTACGGAAGTAGAACTGTGGACGGTAGCCGTTGAAGAATGGTGTATGACGACCACCTTCATCTTTACCCAACACGTAGATCTCAGCGGTGAACTTGGTGTGTGGTTTGATAGAACCGGATTTAGCCAGCACTTGACCACGCTCAACTTCTTCACGTTTAGTACCGCGCAGCAGTACGCCTACGTTGTCACCTGCTTGACCTTGGTCCAGCAGTTTACGGAACATTTCAACACCAGTACAGGTGGTTTTCAAGGTTGGCTTCAGGCCAACGATTTCGATTTCGTCACCGACTTTAACGATACCACGCTCAACACGGCCTGTTACTACAGTACCACGACCAGAGATAGAGAATACGTCTTCTACTGGCATCAGGAAGGTACCGTCAATGGCACGCTCTGGGGTTGGGATGTAGCTGTCCAATGCGTCAGCCAATGCGAAGATCGCTGGTTCGCCGATTTCTGATTGGTCACCTTCGAGGGCCAATTTAGCAGAACCTTTGATGATTGGGGTGTCATCACCTGGGAAGTCATACTTGCTCAGCAAGTCACGCACTTCCATTTCAACCAGTTCCAACAACTCAGCGTCGTCAACCATGTCAGCTTTGTTCAGGAACACAACGATGTATGGTACGCCAACCTGACGGGCCAACAGGATGTGCTCACGTGTTTGTGGCATAGGGCCGTCAGCAGCGGAACATACCAGGATCGCGCCGTCCATCTGGGCAGCACCGGTAATCATGTTTTTAACGTAGTCGGCGTGGCCTGGGCAGTCAACGTGTGCGTAGTGACGGCTTGCAGTCTCGTACTCAACGTGTGCTGTGTTGATGGTAATACCACGTGCTTTTTCTTCTGGTGCCGCGTCAATTTGGTCGTAAGCTTTTGCTTCGCCACCAAATTTCTTGGTCAACACTGTGGTGATCGCCGCTGTCAATGTTGTCTTACCGTGGTCAACGTGACCAATCGTACCAACGTTCACGTGTGGCTTGGTACGTTCAAATTTGCCTTTTGCCATGATGTTTTTCCTTTATTAGTACTAAATAAAGCCAATAATATTGTTTTCACAAATTATGCGACGCGGATGACAGCACCCTTGCGCGACTACTTACCAAGCCCCATATCACTACAGAGCGCATCTGGTGCCCATGGCGGGAATCGGACCCGCGACCTCTCCCTTACCAAGGGAGTGCTCTACCACTGAGCCACATGGGCGTTTTGCCTTTTGTTATTGTTGGAGCGGGCGACGAGGTTCGAACTCGCGACATCTTGCTTGGAAGGCAAGTGCTCTACCAACTGAGCTACACCCGCACTATGCAGAACACCCAAGGAAGGCTCTCACCAACCCGCTTTACAGCAACACCTACAGGCAATCATTTTTTGGTGGAGGGGGCTGGATTCGAACCAGCGTACTCAGAGAGAACGGATTTACAGTCCGTCGCCTTTAACCACTCGGCCACCCCTCCAAAAAATCGACCGCGATTATCGCGGTTTATGTCATCAACGTCAATGTCAACTGACATAAATTTGGTGCCGGGTATCGGAATCGAACTGATGACCTTCGCATTACAAGTGCGCTGCTCTACCAACTGAGCTAACCCGGCATTTCAGGAAGGCGCAACTATATCACTTTTTTTGGGATGTGATCTAGTGCTTTTATGAATTTTTTTATTTTTTGTTGAAAAAATTGCATTCAAAATGAAGCATCGGCTAAACACCGAGCACAGCACCCTTACTTCACTACTTTAAGGTGTGACTTTTTCGCTTGCGCATCCACCGCAGACGCTACCGGGGACACCATTTTTTCAGGCGCTGGCGGCACGTCATCCACAACTTCAAAAAACATACCTTGCCCATTCTCCCTGGCAAATACGCCTCCGATCCGGTTGATCGGGACATAAATATGTTGCGCAACGCCATTAAAGCGCGCAGAGAACACAACCGCATCATTATCAATATGCAAATCTTTGACAGCAGTGTAGTTCACATTTAGCACAATCTCGCCATTTTTGACATAAGCCATCGGCACACGCGTCTGCGCATCCACTTTGACCAGCAAATGCGGCGTCAGATTATTATCCAGACACCATTCATGTATGGCGCGAATCAAATAAGCCGTGGTCGGAATCAATGTACTCATGTTGGACTTCCTTAAAAAAACAGCGCGAATATGGATTCGCGCTGTTTATGCATGACTGATGTTATTTACGCATCGCCTTTTCAGAGGGTGTCATAGCCTCTGCATACATTGGACGCGAGAACAAACGCTCGGCATACTTGAGCAATGGCGAAGCCTGGTTTGGCAACTCAATGCCATAATGCCCTAAACGCCATAACAATGGCGTGATCGCCACATCCAGCATGGAGTACTCGTCGCCCATCAGGTAGTTTTGCTTGCCAAAAATCGGCACCAACTGCGTCAGGTTATCGCGAATGACCTTGCGTGCACGATCCGCGGTTTCCTGGTTATCAGATTCAACATCCTTGATATGACTGAACAAGTCTTTTTCAAAGTTATATAAGAACAGTCTTGCACGTGCACGCATGACCGGGTCAGCTGGCATGAGTTGGGGATGCGGAAAACGCTCATCGATATACTCATTGATGATATTGGCTTCTGACAAGACCAGGTCACGCTCGACCAACACCGGCACTTCACCATACGGATTCAAAATGGCCAGATCTTCAGTTTTATTGGTCAAGTCCACATCAATGACTTCAAAGTCCATGCCCTTCTCGAACAGCACGATACGGCAACGGTGACTGTAAGGATCAACGGTACCCGAATACAATCTCATCATAATTTATTTTCCCTATAAAAAAAGACACCAAGGCCTCACGCCTTGGTGTCAGACTTGGTTGGCAATTAGCGAATATCTTTCCAGTATTCGGCTTTGATTTTTTTCACCAAGAAGAACAATCCTGACAGGAACAGCAACACTGCCACCCCAATCCACAAACGGGATTGTTTGGCTGGCTCTGCCATAAATGCGAGGAAGTTAGTCAGATCACCGACAAACTGGTCATACTCTTGCGGATTGAGCTTACCGGCTTTGTCCAGTTTAAGGGTGTGTGTTTCGTGATCGAGTACTTGCACGCCTTGCAACTCATATAACACATGCGGCATGGCCACCTTGTCAAACACCAGGTTATTCCAGCCAGTGGGACGTGACTCATCCTTGTAGAAGCTGCGCAGATAGGCATACACCCAATCCGCACCACGCGCACGCACTTCAACGCTCAAATCAGGCGGTGCAGCACCAAACCATTTTTTCGCATCTTTAGGATTCATGCTAATGCGCATGGTTTCGCCCACCTTCTCACCGGCAAACAACAGATTGTCTTTAATCTCTTTGTCGGTCAGGCCAATGTCCTGCAAGCGGTTGTAACGCATGTAGTTGGCGCTGTGGCAATTCAGGCAATAATTTACAAAGATCTTGGCACCACGCTGCAATGACGCTTTATCCGTCATCTTGATTGGCGCTTTGACATCAATATGCACCTCATTTGCAAACGCCATCACTGACGCCAAGAGGGCCAGACCTGCAAAGGCCTGCAAAAACAATTTTTTCATCATTAGTATGTCACCCTTTCTGGCACAGGCTTGGTTTGATCTTTTTTGGTATACCAAGGCATCAAGACAAAGAATGCAAAGTACACCACTGAACAAATACGAGCCAACACAGTCGCGCGGTCTGCACGACCCATCCATGGTCCAAATTGACCCCAGACATCACCTGGCACGGTTCCCAGATAACCCAGGATCACGAAGCTGATCACAAAAGCGGCCAACCAGCGTTTGTACAACTTGCCACGGTAACGAATAGACTTCACCGGACTCTTGTCCAACCACGGCAAGAACGCAAAGGCCACGACTGACAAGCCCATGGCTACCACACCAGGGAATTGCGAGATACCGATAGGCGGCACTGCACGCAAAATGGAGTAGTAAGGCGTGAAATACCAGACTGGCGCGATATGCGGCGGCGTCTTCAAAGGATCTGCCGGAATAAAGTTGTTCGCTTCAAGGAAGTAACCACCCATTTCAGGCATAAAGAACACAATCGCAAAGAACACCATCAGGAAGACAACCACACCCACCAGATCTTTCACAGAGTAGTAAGGGTGAAATGGAATGCCATCCAATGGAATACCGGTTGCCTTGTCTTTATAGGCCTTGATTTCAACGCCATCAGGGTTGTTAGAGCCCACTTCATGCAAGGCCACGATATGCACAGCAACCAACCCCAGCAGCACCAGCGGTAAGGCGATCACGTGGAAAGCAAAGAAACGGTTCAGGGTAGCATCGGAAACCAGATAGTCACCACGCAACCACTCAGACAAGTCAGGACCAATAAACGGCACAGTTGAGAACAGGTTCACAATCACCTGCGCACCCCAGTAAGACATTTGCCCCCATGGCAGCAGGTAGCCAAAGAACGCTTCGCCCATCAGCACCAGGAAAATGCCCACACCAAACAACCAGATCAACTCACGCGGTGTGCGGTAAGACCCGTAAATCAAGCCACGGAACATGTGCAGATAGACCACCACAAAGAACATGGAGGCGCCGGTCGAGTGCATATAACGGATGATATTGCCGCCAAATACGTCCCGCATGATGTATTCCACCGAAGCAAAGGCCAACTCAGCATCGGGCTTGTAGTTCATGGTCAGAAAAATACCGGTGACAATTTGCAGCACCAGCACCAACAAAGCCAATGACCCGAAGAAATACCAGAAGTTGAAATTTTTCGGTGCGTAATACTCGGTAAGGTGTCCCTTGATGGTACTGGTCAGCGGAAATCTGGCATCAAACCAGCCCAATAAACCAGTGGCAGTTGTTTTTTTAGTCGTTGCCATGATAGTTAAGCCTCCGCCTTTTTGTCTTCGCCAATCAGCAAGGTCGTGTCAGTTAGATATTGATGCGGCGGCACCAGCAGATTTTTTGGTGCCGGAGAGCCTTTGAACACACGGCCAGCCAAGTCAAACTTAGAGCCGTGGCAAGGACAGACAAAACCACCATCCCAGTCTGCTGTCATTGCAAAGTTGTCGTTTGGTGAACAACCCAGATGCGTGCAGGTCCCCAACATGACCCCGAACTCTGGCTTGATAGAACGATCCTTGTTTTTACAATACTCAGGCTGTTGCGGCACCTCCAGATTCGGATCCGACAACTGGTCATCATGCTTGACCAACTTATCCAGCATTTCTGGCGTACGACGCACGATCCAAACCGGTTGACCACGCCATTCAGCCGTCATTTTCTCGCCCGGCTTCAACTTGCTGATATCCACCTCGACAGGTGCGCCCGCCGCTTTGGCACGTTCACTTGGCAGCATGCTACCAACAAACGGCACCGCTACTGCAGCAACCCCAACAGCCCCGGTGGCGGCAGTCGCTTTCACCAAAAAATCGCGTTTTTGCAAATCCACCTCAGATGGCTGGCAAAACGACAAACAGTTGTTGTCAATTTTGTTTTCTGACATTGGCTTCCTTAATCTACCCTTTTGAGGTAACAGTGAGTATAAAACTTGAGTCGCGATTATACATTTTTCGCAGAAACAAGCCAAATTTATTTCAATAAGTCATTGATATTAATCAATTAAACAGGGTTGCCCAACTCAACATAAACATGCTCCAAGCCATGCGTTTGTGCAAGCCACTGCCCAAGCGCCTGGACGCCATAACGCTCAGTGGCATGATGCCCGGCACTGAGGTAAGCCGTGCCTGATTCGCAGACGGTATGCCAGGTTTGCTCGGAGACTTCACCACTGATAAACAGGTCCACGCCAGCAGTGACCGCCTGTTGAATATAAGATTGGGCAGCGCCAGTACACCAGGAGACAGTGTGTACTAACTTATCAGGGGCCCCAAGCACTTGTGGCTGCCGCCCCAATCGTTGGGCAACATGCTCTGCCACCTGCGCCAGCGACATCGGTTGCGCCAAGGTGGTCACAGGCAGCATATTCTTATCATCAAGATAGCGTGTCACCGGCCAGCCGAACATCTGTCCCAGTTGCACATTGTTTCCCACCTGCGGATGTGCATCTAGCGGCAGGTGATACGCCAGCAGGCTGATATCATGTGTGAGCAAGCGCTTGAGGCGCTGACGCTTGAGCCCAGTCACCTCTGCTGGCTCGCCACGCCAGAAATAGCCATGATGCACTAGAATCGCATCCGCATTGGCGGCGATGGCCGCCTCAATCAGCGCCTGACTGGCAGTCACGCCACTGATAATGCGCCGCACTTGCGGCCGCCCCTCCACCTGCAAACCGTTGGGGCAATAGTCCTGGAATTTGCTTACTTGCAAAAAATTAGCCAATTCACTAACAAGAAGATTCAATTCCATCTCTGAGTCTCATATACTAGTCGTTGTTAAAGACATTCACTTATTGCACATTTCTCTTTTGGCATCTATGCGACATCTCTGGTCTATCTTCTCACAAGCAGTCACCGTTTGTCTGGGCATTTTGTTTGTCTTAAAACTTTTTTATCCCACCCTGCTCACGCAACCCGTGAACAAA
Source organism: Methylophilus sp. DMC14 (assembly GCF_056314085.1). Taxonomy (NCBI): domain Bacteria; kingdom Pseudomonadati; phylum Pseudomonadota; class Betaproteobacteria; order Nitrosomonadales; family Methylophilaceae; genus Methylophilus; species Methylophilus sp. DMC14. The sequence continues at coordinate 303,412 of NZ_JBQUZA010000001.1, forward strand.
ACCCTGGTGATCAAGGAAACGGCCGCCACTAGCCAGGCCATGGTCGCGAAGTCCGGCTACCGCAATGCCGTGAGCAAGGCCATGCCTTCGGTTGTTAATATTTTCACCACGGCTCGCATGAGCCAGGATCCACACCGCGCATTGAAGAATGACCCATTGTTTCGTCATTTTTTCGGTGATGAAATAGAAGAAGAGGATGAGCAACCTGAAAACAGCCTCGGTAGCGGCGTGATTGTCAGTGCCGATGGCCTGATCCTGACCAATAACCATGTGATTAGCTCGGCCGATCAAATTGAAGTTGCGCTCAGCGATGGCAGCAAGTCCTCAGCCACAGTGGTCGGTACCGATCCCGAGACCGATCTGGCCGTACTCAAAATAGACCGCAAACAACTTCCCGCCATTACATTCAGCAATAGTGACCAGATGAAGGTAGGGGATGTCGTCCTGGCAATTGGCAACCCGTTTGGCGTTGGACAAACCGTGACCCAAGGCATTATTAGCGCACTGGGACGCAACCATCTGGGCATCAATACATTTGAGAACTTTATTCAAACCGATGCCTCCATTAACCCTGGCAACTCCGGTGGCGCGCTGATCGACGTCAACGGCAACCTGATCGGCATCAATAGTGCCATTTATTCCCGCAATGGCGGCAGCATGGGGATAGGCTTTGCTATTCCGGTCAGCATCGCCAAACAGGTCATGGAACAAATTACCTTTAATGGGTCGGTGACGCGTGGCTGGATAGGCATAGAAGCACAAGACATTACGCCAGAACTGGCGGAATCCTTTAACCTCAAGAACGTCAACGGCTCCTTGATTGCTGGTGTGTTGTTAGATAGTCCGGCTGATCGCGCCGGCTTGCGTCCTGGCGACATCCTGATTGCCATCGACAACAAACCTGTATCTGACAGCCAAGCAATGCTAAATATAATCGCCATGCTCAAGCCACGTGACAAGGCAACATTGGCAATCTTGCGCGCAGGCAAGAAAATGGAGATCAGCCTGATCGTAGGTAAGCGCCCACTGCCAAGCAAAGTAGCGCAATAACTAGAAAGTGGAATTAAGTTGGTGTAGCACTGTCTGCTGGCGATTGCGGCAACCAGCGAACCACCAGCAGGCCCAGCTCATAGAGCAACCACAACGGGATGGCCAGCATGCATTGAGAGACAATGTCTGGTGGCGTAAAAATGGCGCCCAACACAAAAGCGCCTACGATTACATAAGAGCGCGCCTCCTTGAGTTGCGCCAAAGTCACCCACCCCATCAATGATAACAATATGACGGCGATGGGCACTTCAAACGCAAAGCCAAACGCCAGAAACATGCCGATGACAAAGTCGAGATACTCAGCAATATCTGTCATCACCGCGACACCCGCCGGCGCACTGCCCACCAGAAAGCCAAACACAACCGGGAACACGGCAAAATAGGCAAAGGCCATGCCCATAAAGAATAACCCGATGGCCGCCGTAAGCAGGGGCCGAATCAATCGTTTTTCATGTGCGTATAACCCCGGTGCGATAAATGCCCAGCACTGATAAATCATCCATGGCAACGCGATCAAAAAGGCTGCCATCATGGTCACTTTCATCGGCACAAAGAAGGGCGTGGTGACTGCTGTCGCTATCATTTGCGCCCCTTGCGGCAACTTTGCCAGCAAGGGTGCCGCCAGCAAATGATAAATGCGGTCAGCAAACGGAAATAAAGCCACAAAAATGACCAGCCAGCCCGCAACCGCACGCAACAAACGGTTACGCAGCTCAATCAGGTGGGAAATAAAACTTTCAGTAGGCGTCATAATTTATAAAGCGCGATCAAACTACAAACGCTTAGAGGATGGGTTCATTCGGTGGCGTATCGTTTGCCGTCTTCGCCGCCTGCCGTGCGCGGCGCTGTCTCGGCTTTGCCGCAGGGGCTTCTGCAAATAACTCGGCTTGTGGCGCTGGCGCAGATTCAGAAACCACCAATGCGCTAGGCACTGCTGCTTCAGCAGGCTGCTCATCGTTCACCGGTGATGACTTGCGTTGACGTGGTTTGCGTGACGGTTTAACCGGCTCAACAACCTTCTCTGGCTGGACACTGGTTTCGGCGATCGAATTCTCAGGCAAAATATGCTGTGCCGCATCGTCATATACCGACTGCAAGCCCGATTTTACTTCGTCTTGCAGTTGTTGCAACTCGGCAAACCTGGCTTCACGATTAACCTCATCTTTTACCTGGCTGACAAAGCGTTGCATGCGCCCAAAAAAAGCGCCCGCAGTGCGGGCGACTTTAGGCAGTTTTTCCGGCCCGATCACCACCAAGGCAACCAGCGCAATCACCAGTAATTCTGAAAACGAAATATCAAACACAATCGGTCAGTACTCACTTACTTTTGTCAGAAATCTCATCAGGCTTAGAACCTTCTTTGCCGTCATTCATTGCTTTTTTAAACTCATTGACCGCGCCACCTACATCACCGCCAATATTACGCAGCTTTTTGGTACCAAACACCAGCACCACGATCAGTAACACGATCAGCCAATGCCATAAACTGAATGAACCCATTGCAATCTCCTTAACGCGTCAACTTTTAAGCGGCAGGCCCGCCACCAAAGACATGCAGATGGATATGGAACACTTCCTGGCCACCCTCACGCCCGACATTCATCACTGTTTTATAGCCAACCAACCCTTGCTCAGCAGCCAGCTTGGCACCCAGCAACATCATTTTACCAAGGAGCGCCTGATGCTCAGCAGTACATTCTTTAAGCGTTTCAATATGTGCTTTGGGGACAATCAGAAAATGCACCCGCGCCAGTGGCCGAATATCATGAAATGCGATGACCTCGTCATCTTCATACAGCAATTTCGCCGGAATAGTGCCAGCAACAATTTTACAAAAAATGCAGTCTGCACTCATTCTTTTCTGCTCGCTTTCTCAACGATGCCCGACAGCCCTTCACGGCGCGCAAGCTCATTAAGCACATCCTGCGCCTGCAAGCCGGCATGACTTAACATCACCAGGGTATGAAACCATAAATCGGCGGTTTCATAAATCAGCTCTTCCTTGTTGCCGCCTTTGGCCGCAATCACTGTTTCCGTCGCTTCTTCACCCACTTTTTTGAGAATGCTGTCCATGCCTTTGGCATAGAGTTTGGCGACATAGGAGTTGGCCGGATCGGCACTTTTACGCGCTTCCAGCAATTCAGACAAGCGGCTTAATACGTCATCACTCATGGTAAATCGCTTTCGGATCTTTGAGCACAGGCTCTACAGTCACCCAGGTATCGCCCTGTAATTGCTGAAAGAAACAGTTATGCCTACCGGTGTGACAGGCGATGCCACCCAATTGTTCGACCGTGATCAGCACGACATCATTATCGCAATCGAGACGAATGTCGTGCACGATTTGCGTGTGCCCAGACTCTTCACCTTTATGCCACAGTTTGTTGCGCGAGCGCGAATAGTAAACTGCATGTCCAGAGTCTCTAGTCAATTGCAAGGCTTCGCGGTTCATCCAGGCAAACATGAGAATTTTACCTGTGTCTTTTTCCTGGGCGATGACCGGCACCAAGCCTTCTGCCGTCCAGGCCACTTGCTCCAGCCAGCTCATCGCACTTCTATCCCATGTTCACGCATATAGTCTTTCGCTTGCTGCACAGTGAACTCACCATAGTGAAAAATACTGGCAGCCAGAACAGCGTCGGCGCCACCAACGGTGACACCCTCCACCAGATGGTGCAGATTCCCCACGCCGCCGGAAGCAATCAATGGCACATCCACTGCTTCGCTGATCGCTTTGTTGAGCGGGTTATTAAATCCGATTTTGGTTCCATCGCGGTCCATGCTGGTGACCAGCAACTCACCGGCCCCCAGACTCACCATCTTTTGCGCCCATTTGACGGCATCGAGACCGGTAGGATTACGCCCGCCATGGGTGAACACTTCCCACTCAAACGGCTGATTATCTACTTTTTTGGCATCAATCGCGACCACTATACATTGCGAACCAAAACGTCCGGCAGCATCCTCAACCACTTGCGGATTGACCACGGCAGTGGTGTTGATGCTGACTTTATCGGCCCCCGCATTGAGCAGCCGCCGCACATCTTCAACCTTGCGCACGCCGCCACCGACGGTTAACGGGATAAAAATCTGCTCGGCCACACGCTCAATAATGTGCAGAATCAAGTCACGATTGTCTGAGCTGGCGGTAATATCCAGAAACGTCAGTTCGTCCGCGCCCTGGTCGTTGTAACGCTGTGCGATTTCCACCGGATCGCCTGCATCGCGCAATTCCAGAAAATTCACGCCTTTGACGACACGACCGTCAGTCACATCCAGGCAAGGAATAATGCGTTTGGCGCAGCCCATTTTTATTGACCACTCAGCTGGTCAGCTAACGCTTGCGCAGCAGAAAAGTCCAGTGTACCTTCATAAATGGCGCGGCCGGTAATGGCACCCATGATGCCTTCATCCTGCACGGCGCACAAGTTGCGCACATCATCCAGATTGGTCACACCGCCACTGGCGATCACCGGAATCGTTAAAGCCTGCGCCAATGCTACAGTCGCTTCAATATTCACGCCAGTCAACATGCCATCCCGGCCGATATCCGTGTAAACAATACTTTCCACACCGTAATCTTCAAATTTCTTCGCCAGGTCAATCACATCATGCCCCGTCAACTTGGACCAGCCATCCACGGCTACTTTGCCGTCTTTGGCATCCAGCCCCACCATGATCTGGCCTGGGAAAGCATAGCAGGCCTCATGCAGAAAGCCCGGATTCTTCACAGCGGCGGTGCCAATAATGACATAGCTGATACCATCATCCAGATAGCGCTCTATTGTATCCAGATCACGGATGCCACCACCCAATTGAATAGGGATATCCCCACCTATTGCAGCCACAATAGACTTGATCGCACCTTCATTGACAGGCTTGCCCGCAAAGGCCCCATTCAAGTCCACCAGGTGTAAACGCTTACCGCCTTTATCTGCCCAATGTCTGGCCATCGCTGCAGGATCTTCGGAAAATACGGTGGACTCTTCCATCAGTCCCTGCTTCAAACGCACGCAGTGGCCATCTTTTAAATCAATTGCTGGAATGATTAACATGTTGTTTTCAGTAGATAAATAACGAGTAGTGACTAAAACGACTGTAGCCCGTCTTAGGGCTTCCAGTTTACAAAATTACGTAAAAGTTGCAAGCCTGCACTGGCGCTCTTTTCCGGGTGAAACTGCACGGCAAATACATTGTCACGTGCAATCGCGCCGGTAAAATCAAATGGATAGGCGGTGGTCGCAGCGGTCAATGCCGTCTCATCCGGGACCACATAGTAGCTATGCACGTAGTAAAAACGGGCCTGGTCAGGAATCTCCTGCCACAAGGCATGCGGCTGAGTCTGATGTACCTGGCTCCAGCCCATGTGCGGGACCTTGAGCTTTTCACCATGCACATCCACCATTTTTGCCTGAGGAAAGCGCTTGACCTCGCCGGCATACACGCCTAGCCCAGGAACATTGCCTTCTTCAGAATGCTCAAACAACATTTGCAAACCAATACAAATGCCGAGGAAAGGCTTTTGCTGTGTTGCATCAAGCACTGCCTGGCGCAAATTGCGCGCATCCAGTTCACGAATGCAATCCGGCATGGCGCCCTGCCCCGGAAACACTACCCGCTCCGCCTGGGCAATTTGCGCAGGATCGCTGGTGACTGCAACCGTGGTATCAGGCGCTACCGCTTTGAAAGCATTGGCAACTGAACGGAGGTTTCCCATGCCATAATCAACAATGGCGACTTGCAAACGATTCATCATAAACAATCGGGCTATAACGCACCTTTGGTTGATGGCATCAAGCCGGCCATGCGAGGATCTTGGGTGGCCGCCATACGCAAGGCACGACCAAACGCTTTAAAAATCGTTTCCGCCTGGTGATGAGCGTTTTGGCCTTTGAGATTATCAATGTGCAGCGTGACCAGTGCATGATTGACAAAGCCCTGGAAAAATTCGTGAATCAGATCTACATCAAACTCACCGATCATGGCACGCGTAAAGGTGCAATCAAACGCCAAGCCCGGACGACCGGACAAATCCAGCGCCACACGGCTCAAGGCTTCATCCAGCGGGACATAGCTATGCCCGTAGCGCGTCAAGCCTTTTTTGTCGCCCAACGCTTTGCTGAATGCCTGACCCAAGGTAATCCCAATATCTTCAACCGTATGGTGGGCATCAATATGCAAATCCCCCTTGGCATGCACTTTCAGATCTATCATGCCATGACGGGCGATTTGATCCAGCATGTGATCCAAAAAGCCCAGCCCACTGTCCAGTTCAGACTGCCCTGTACCATCGAGATTAATCGACACAGTAATTTGGGTTTCTAGCGTATTACGCGTAACTTCGGCTTGACGTGACATATGAGAGAGGAAGGTGATCACTGAGAGTTTGCAAGTATTACACGCATTTTACAGCAAGTCTTGGCAGACAGGCAAAACCAGTTGTGAAAAACAAAAAAGCAGCCCAATGGACTGCTTTTTTGAATCGTGCATTTATCAGAAATAAAAGCGGATTATTTTGCTTCTTCAGTCGCTGGTGCAGCTTCTGCAGCAGGCGCTTCAGCGGCTGGAGCAGCTTCTTCAGCAGCAGGTGCTTCGGCAGCAGGCGCCTCAGCAGCTGGGGCAGCCTCTTCAGCAGCTGGTGCTTCTGCAGCAGGCGCAGCTTCTTCAGATTTTTTACCCAACAAAGAGAATACCAATACTGCAGCAACTGCAGCAATAATCCATGGCAGCAACTTGTTACCACCTTTAGCAGCACCAGCACCTGCACCGTGTGCAATTTTGGTGATTTCTGTTGCAGCAGCAGCAGGATCAGCAGCACCGTAGATCGCTGCACCAGCAACGACGATATCAGCACCAGCGTCAACCACTTGTTTAGTCGTTGCAGCTTTTACACCACCAGCCACAGACACTTTAGCGCCTGTTTTCAGACCGGACACCAGGCCCAAGTCAGCGAATGGAGTTTGACCAGCCGCTTGTTGGTCCAAGCCAGTGTGCACGCCGATGATGTGTGCACCCAACTTAACAACTTCCAGCGTACGGGCTTTTTTGTCTTTTACGTTGATCAGGTCGATTTGCGCTTCTTTGCCATATTTGTTGGCAGCATCAATCACGCCTTTGATGGTACCGATGTCAGCAGTGCCCAAAACGGTACAAATGTCAGCACCTGCTTTGTAGAATGGCTCAGCTTCGTAGAAGCCAGCATCCATGGTTTTCAGGTCAACCAAAATTTTGTTGTTAGGGAATTTTGCACGCAGTGCTTTCAACAGTTCGATACCGTTGTGCTTGATGCAAGGGGTACCGATTTCCAAGATATCAACGTGTGGCGCCACTTTAGCTGCTAAAGCGATCGTCGCGTCAAAATCCAATGAGTCCAATGCCATCTGGGTTTGTGCCATTTTTCTTCCTCCGAGTTTGCTCTATTTTCAATCCAATGAATCTATGCGCAGCAATCATGCAAACGCAACCGTCACTGCACATTATGTACAATAGGGTGCATCATAACCGGATTTGCCACACAATGACAATATTCGCTGGATATTTTTATGTGCGATTACAATCAATTAACCGCGATTAGCCCGTAATTTAGTACAAATCCCGCGCTTTTGACGACATCAGGCTTGCACAAGCGCACGTATTGCCTGCATCAAGGCCTGATTTTGCGACTCGTTGCCGATGGTAATCCGTAAAAAATCGGAAATTCTAGCTGGTTTTTTGAAATGGCGGACGATCACGGCGCGTTCACGCAGCCCTGCGGCCAACTGCTCACCCACATACGCCGGGTGACGGGTAAAAATAAAGTTTGCCCCGGAAGGCAACACTTCAAATCCCAACGCTTCTAGTGCACTGACCAGGCTGGTACGCGACGTGATGACCTGTTGACGCGTTTGCTGAAAGTAAGCTTCATCCTGCAATGCCGCAATGGCACCCGCCTCGGCAAAACGATCAATCGGATATGAGTTAAAGCTGTCCTTGACCCGGATTAATGCCTCAATCAACGCGGCATTGCCCAACGCATAGCCCACGCGCAAGCCTGCTAACGAACGTGATTTCGAATAGGTATGCGTCACCAGCAGATTTGGGTAACGATGAATCAGTGCGACCGCGGACTCGGTGCCAAAGTCAACATAGGCCTCATCGACCACCACCACAGATTGCGTATTGTGGGCCAGCAAGCGCTCAATTTCGCTTAATGGCAGCGGAATGCCGGTTGGCGCGTTGGGGTTAGGGAAAATAATCCCGCCATTAGGGCGCAAATAATCGTCTATCGCCACTTCAAACTGCGCATTGAGCGCAACGGTTTCAAAGTGGATGCCGTACAAGCCGCAGTAGACCGGATAGAAACTGTAACTAATATCAGGAAACAACAAAGGCAAGTCGTGCTTGAGCAAGGCCTGAAACACGTGCGCCAACACCTCATCGGAACCGTTGCCGACAAACACCTGATTGGCTTGCAGCCCATGATATTCAGCCAACGCCGCCTTGAGGCGACTGGAATCCGGATCGGGATACAAGCGCAAACTGTCTGCAGCTTCTGCCTCCAAGGCAGCAATCACCTTGGGGCTGGGACCATAAGGATTTTCATTGGTATTAAGCTTGACCAGATTTTGCAACTTGGGCTGTTCGCCCGGCACATAAGGGGTCAACTCATGAACAATCTTGCTCCAATATTGACTCATGGCTGCCTCTTATTTCAAGCGATACTCAGCACTACGCGCGTGCGCCTGCAGGCCTTCGCCATACGCCAACGTCGCAGCAATCTTGCCCAGCGTTTGCGCCCCCGCAGACGACACCATAATCAGGCTGGAACGCTTCTGGAAATCATAGACCCCCAACGGCGAACTGAATCGGGCGGTACGTGAGGTCGGCAGCACATGGTTGGGGCCGGCGCAATAATCGCCCAGCGCCTCACAGGTGTCACGCCCCATAAAGATCGCCCCGGCATGCTTGATCTGCTTGCTAAAGGCCAAGGCATCGTCCATGGATAACTCCAGGTGTTCTGGCGCGATGTAGTTGCAAATCTCGGCGGCCTCAGCCAGGTCCTTTACTTGTATCAGTGCACCCCGGTTTTGCAGCGAGGTACGAATAATCTCCTGGCGCGGCATGTCGACCACCTGACGGGCAATACTGGCCTCCACCTGATCCAGAAATTCTGCGCTTGGCGACAGCAATATCGCCTGTGCCAACTCGTCATGTTCCGCCTGGCTGAACAGATCCATGGCTGTCCAATCTGGATTGCTCTTGCCATCGCTGATGACCAGAATCTCAGAAGGACCTGCCACCATATCAATGCCGACGACCCCGAACACCCGGCGCTTGGCCGCAGCCACATAGGCATTACCTGGCCCGACAATCTTGTCTACCTGTGGCACGGTTTCAGTGCCATATGCCAGCGCCCCCACGGCTTGTGCACCGCCAATACAGAACACGCGATCCACGCCACAGACCGCAGCCGCAGCCAGTACCAATGAATTTTTCTCGCCATTCGGCGTAGGCACAACCATCACCAACTCTTGCACACCCGCCACCTTGGCAGGGATCGCATTCATCAGCACAGAAGAGGGATAAGCCGCCTTACCGCCAGGCACATACAAGCCCACGCGATCCAGCGCCGTCACCTGTTGACCAAGCAAGGTGCCATCAGCCTCAGTATATTGCCAGGACTGCATGACCTGCTTTTCGTGATAGCTACGCACCCGGTCAGCTGCTGCCTGCAAAGCCTCGCGCTGTGCCGCCGGCAGGCTGGTTAAGGCCGCTTGCAACTCCGCTTGAGGAATTTCCAATGCAGCCAGACTGGAGGCATTGGTTTTATCAAAGCGGTTGGTATATTCAAGCACAGCCGCATCACCGCGCGCCTTCACATCCTTGAGAATATTGGCAACCACCAGGTCTATGCTGTCATCTTGCGCGGTCTCAAAAGCCAGCAATGCCTTCAATTCGGCATCAAAGCCATGATCCTGTGTATTTAAGCGTTTAATCTTCATCATTTTCTAAACATTAATCTTTGCGGACAGCGCCCGCAAAGCTATCAATAATCGGCTGCAACAAAGGCCGATTCACTTTGTAAGAAGCCTGATTGACCACCAGCCGCGAACTGATAGCACCAATCTCCTCTACTGCTTTGAGCTTGTTGGCGCGTAAAGTTCCACCCGTGCTGACCAAATCCACAATCGCATCCGCCAATCCAACCAACGGGCCCAATTCCATCGAGCCATAAAGCTTGATCAAATCCACATGCATGCCTTTGGCGGCAAAATGCTCGCGTGCGGTTTTCACATACTTAGTCACCACCTTGAGGCGCGCGCCCTGACGGATGCTGGCTTCATAATCGAAGTCATCACGCACCGCCACCATCATTTTGCAGCGCGCAATATTCAAGTCCAGCGGTTGATACAGGCCTTCTCCACCATGCTCATCCAGGACATCCTTACCGGCAATACCAATATCTGCTGCACCATATTGCACATAGGTAGGCACATCGGTCGCACGGACAATCACCAACCGGACATCCTCACGGTTGGTCGGCAAAATCAGCTTGCGGGAAGACTCGGGGTCTTCTAATGCCTGAATCCCTGCTGCGGCCAACAAGGGCGTGGTTTCCTCAAAAATACGCCCCTTGCTGAGTGCGATAGTAATCATGATTAGTTCGATCTGCGCACTTTGGCGCCCAGTTGATTCAATTTTTCTTCGAGTTTTTCGTAGCCGCGATCCAGATGGTAAATCCGATCTATCACGGTTTCCCCCTCAGCGACCAGGCCAGCCAGAACCAAGCCGGCAGACGCACGCAAATCGGTGGCCATCACATTTGCGCCTTCCAGTACGGAGACACCTTTCACCAAGGCAGTATTGCCCTGCACATCAATATTGGCCCCCATGCGCTGCAACTCTTGCACATGCATGAAGCGGTTTTCAAAAATGGTTTCAATCACCGTAGATACGCCCTCTGCCACCGTATTCATGGCCATGAACTGCGCCTGCATATCAGTAGGAAACGCAGGATGCGGCGCCGTACGCACATTGACGGCTTTGAGTTTGCCATCACTTTTGACCGTAATACTGTTTGCGTCATGACTGATCTGGGCACCGGCTTCACGCAGTTTTTCGATCACCGCTTCGAGCAAATCAGGACGTGCGTTTTTCAAGGTTACTTCACCACCGGTCATGGCAGCGGCTACCATATAGGTGCCGGCTTCAATACGATCACACACAATATGATGCTGTGCGCCAAGCAAACGCTCCACCCCTTCGATGGTAATCGTGTCTGTGCCAGCGCCTTTAATGTTGGCACCCATTTTATTCAGGCACTCGGCCAGATCAACCACCTCAGGTTCTTTGGCGGCGTTTTCCAGCACTGTCGTGCCCTGCGCCAGCGCAGCGGCCATCATGAGGTTTTCTGTGCCGGTGACAGTCACCAGATCCATATAATACTTAGCGCCTTGCAGGCGGCGGTTAGGCAAGTGCAAGGTGCTGGCCTGGATGTAACCGTGCGTGATATGCATGGCAGCACCCATGGCTTGCAGGCCTTTGATATGCAAATCGACCGGACGCGAACCAATGGCGCATCCGCCGGGCAAAGACACGCGGGCAGTGCCAAAACGGGCCAGTAATGGCCCCAGTACCAGAATCGAGGCACGCATGGTTTTTACCATGTCATAGGTGGCTTCAAACGAGGCGACATCGCTGGCATCCAGTATGACCTGATCCGCCTGTTTGCTGACCTTGACGCCCATGGTGTCCAGCAGCTTCAGCGTAGACGCCACGTCACGTAACTCAGGCACCCCAGTAAGCGTAAAAGGCGTTTCCGCCAGCAAGCCAGCGCACAAAATTGGCAACGCGGCATTCTTGGCGCCAGACACGACGACTTCGCCGTGCAGAGGCACGCCACCTTCAATAATCAGTTTATCCAAAATTACGCTTTCGCCAACAGTTCTTGCAATTCACCACTCTGGTACATGCTGCGCATAATGTCGGCACCACCGATAAACTCCCCGCCTACATACAGTTGCGGAATAGTCGGCCAGTTAGCAAATTGTTTGATGCCTTCACGCACCTCCATGTCTTGCAACACATCTACCGCAACAAACTCGGCACCACAGGCGTTGAGGATTTGCGCAGCCACGCTTGAAAAGCCGCATTGCGGAAACTTGGGGCTACCTTTCATATACAGAACCACCTTGTTGCTGGTCACTGTCTCTTTGATTTTTACTTGTACATCCATGATTCATCACTCCATCGTGTTAAGAACGCTTCAGGCCTGTAGTTGCTGCCATTGCGTCGGGGTATAGGTTTGCATAGACAACGCATGAATTTCCGCACGCATCCGGTCTCCCAGTGCGGCATAGACAAGCTGGTGCTGCTGCACCATGCGTTTACCTTCAAATGCCGGACTGACTATCACCGCATCAAAATGCGTGCCGTCATCGCCATTGACTTTCAGGTAATCGCACTCCAACCCGTTGCGGATATAAGCCTCTAATTGCGCTGCTGTTAACACAAAACCTCTCTTGTTCTACAAAATACAGTTGAATCTAGCCAGGGGTCTGACCAGCTAACTGCGTAATTTATAACCGGATTTTAACATCTTTAGGCATAGCCACGCCAATCCGAGCAAGAAGCTAGCCACCACTGCCAAACTCAGCCATGGCGACACGTCCCCCTGCCCGAAGAAGCCATAACGAAAACCGTCTATCATGTAAAAAAATGGATTCAATTGCGAGACCGCCTGCCAGAAAGGGGGGAGCGAGTGAATCGAATAGAAAACACCGGATAAAAACGTCAGCGGCATGATGACAAAGTTTTGAAAAGCGGCCATCTGGTCGAACTTGTCCGCCCAGATACCGGCAATCACACCAAACGTGCCCAGCAATGCGCTACCACAAAGTGCAAACGTGATAATCCACCCGGGATGCACCGTTGGTACCGACACAAAACACAACGCAACCAGATAAATACTCAACCCAACCACTAAACCACGGATCATGGATGCCGCCAGAAAAGCGATAAAAAACTCCATGGTCGTCAGCGGCGTGAGTAGCAGGAAGACAATGTTGCCCATCACTTTAGACTGGATCAGGCTCGATGAGCTATTGGCAAAGGCATTCTGCAACAAGGACATCATCATCAGGCCAGGCACCAGAAACGCGGTATAACTGACCTGATCGTAGACTTTGACGTGGGACTCCAGCACATGCGAAAAAATCAGCAGGTATAACAATGCTGTCAGAATGGGCGAAGCAATGGTTTGAAATGCCACGCGCCAAAAACGCAACAGCTCTTTTTTAAACAGCGTATAAACGCCGCGACGCTGCGGGCTGATTTTGTCATCCAGCCAAAAAAATGGATTCAGCCACTTCATGCCAGCACCCCTTGCTGATTCCCCACCAGGTTAAGAAAGACATCTTCCAGATCCGCCTCCTGCAGTTGCATGTCCAGCACCTGCACGCCCGCCTGACGCAACGCAGTCAGCACCGTTTCCACCTGCGTTAACTCCGTGATCGCCAGGACGACCTCTTCCCCGTTTTGCTGCTTGAGTAGCGGCTGTAACACAGCAGGCAAGGCCGCCGACAAGCGTAACGACAACTGCTTTGCGGCATGGCTCTTGAGCAAAGCGCGCGTACTGTCTAGCGCCACAACGCGGCCTTGCTTCATCATTGCCACGCGCTGACACAAAGCCTCAGCCTCTTCGAGATAATGCGTGGTCAAAATAATCGTATGTCCTTGCTGATTCAGTGTTTGAATAAACGCCCACAGCATTTGCCGCAATTCGACATCCACCCCTGCGGTCGGCTCATCGAGCACGATGACGGGGGGCTTGTGCGCCAGCGCCTGCGCAATCAGGGCCCGACGCTTCATACCGCCCGACAGTTTTCGCATATTGGTATAGGCTTTGTCAGTGAGCCCCAGCCCTTCGATAATCTCATCGACCCAGACATCATTCTCAGGGCCATGCCCGAAATAACCAGCCTGGAAACGCAGCATTTCACGCACATTGAAAAACGGATCAAATACCAGCTCTTGCGGCACCACGCCCAATGCCTGACGCGCACGCTGATAATCAGACTGCACATCGTGCCCCATGATGCGGATGCTGCCGCTCGTGGGTTGCAACAACCCCGCCATCAAATTGATCAGCGTGGACTTACCTGCCCCGTTAGGGCCAAGTAAAGCAAAAAACTCGCCTTGCTCAATCTGCAAATCCACGCCCCTCAGGGCTTCAAACTGACCAAACCGTTTGGTAATTCCTGTGATTTCTATGGCAGCGGCCACGTCTATCCTTTCGCTATCCCAAAAAAACGAAACCCCACCTCGTCTGAGCTGGGGCTGTTCGATTTTGTGAGTGGTTAATTCAACAAGAATCCATCGACACCGTATAGCTGCATTAAACTTCGCAGATTGTCTGGCACCCCGACGACTGACATGTTACCCGGGTGCGTATAGTCATGATTAAGTCTGCGCTGTATCTCAAGAATCATACTGATCGCCACCGTATCCACCTCTTTCACCCCTGAAAAGTCTAGGGTCAGTGGCGAGGCCAGCTGCAATTTTTGCAAGTCAGCTAAAGTTTCGCTGATATTGGCAATCAGCAAATCACCTTTAAAGTGCAAACTATTTTGTTGTTGCGTCAGTTGAGCCACCCGTTTCTCCCGATTTTTTCAGACCACGCAGTTATTTACCTGTGGCTGCCTTGTTCTTGTCCGCCAGTTTTTTCGTCAGGCTATCCAGACCATTTTGGCGAATTTCTTGTGCAAACTGGCTACGGTAGTTAGTGACCAGACTCACGCCTTCAATGACGATATCAAACACTTTCCAGTCGTCGCCTTTTTTACCCAACGTGTAATCAACGGCAATCGGATCGCCACCAGGCTGCTGTATCGCCGTTTTGACGGTTGCTGTATCCGCCCCGGACTCCATGCGGAAAGGCTTGTATTCAATTACCTGATTTTTGTATTTAGACAATGCAGTAGCATAAGTGCGTAACAGCAGCGTCTTGAACTCAGCCTGGAAAGCGGTTTTCTGATCTGGGCTCGCATTGGTCCAGTTTTTACCTAACACCAGACGTGACACTTTCTCAAAATCAAAGTTTGGCAGTATCTTTTCTTCTGCCAGACTGAAAATCTTTTGCTGGTTGCCCGCTTGAATATCCTTATCGCTTTTGATGACTTCAATCACATCGTCGGCGGTCTTTTTCACCAGTTGATCGGGCGCCATTGCTGCCATTGCTACACCACTGACCAGCCATATGGCTGCTGCCATCCACCACTTTTTCATCGCTATCCCTTTATATCGTTTGAGTTATTTGCCCACTTTATCAAGCGGGCTGGCATCTAACGCATCAACTGTACTTTCGGTTGATGCAGCTGCCGTTTTATTTCCATTGTCGTTACTTTCTGTCGCCTTGCTATACAAAAACTGACTAATCAGTTTTTCCAGCACAACCGCATCCTGGGTCTGTGTGATCTTGTCCCCATTTTTGAGGTTGATCTCGTCACCACCGGCTTCGAGCCCAACGTATTGCTCACCCAGCAAGCCTGCAGTGTAAATGTTGGCGAACGTATCTTTGGGGAATGCATAGCGGGCATCAATGTTGAGACTCACGACGGCCTCATAAGTTTTAGGATCAAACACAATATCGTTGACGCGACCGACCACCACCCCTGCGCTTTTCACAGGGGCGCGAGGTTTGAGGCCGCCGATATTTTCAAAATTCGCCGTCACGGTATAGGTCTGGCCGATATTACTGGTGGTGAGATTGCCCACTTTCATGGCCAAGCCCAATAAGGCGGCCAAGCCTAATGCCACAAAGATCCCGACCCATAAATCAATTGTTGTTCTTTCCATTGCTGCTCCCGCAAATATCTCGTACGTTGTCCTGCTAAACCGCGATCATGAACGAGGTTAATATAAAATCCAGCCCCAATACCGCCAGTGACGAACTCACCACTGTGCGTGTTGTGGCCCGGCTGACCCCCTCAGCGGTCGGCGGTGCATCATAGCCCTCAAACAAGGCAATCATGGTACAAGCCACGCCAAACACCAGGCTCTTCAACACGCCATTCAGGATGTCATACTGCCAGTCCACATTGGCTTGCATCTGTGACCAGAATGCGCCAGCGTCAACGCCAATCAAAGGCACTGCCACCAAATAGCCGCCCAAAATACCCACCATCGAGAACAAGGCCGCCAATATCGGCATGGCAATCACCCCCGCCCAGAAACGCGGGGCAATGACGCGTGCGATGGGACTGACCGCCATCATTTCCATGGCAGAAAGCTGTTCTGTTGCCTTCATCAACCCGATTTCAGCAGTAATGGCGGTACCGGCACGTCCGGCAAATAACAAGGCGGTAACTACCGGCCCCAACTCGCGCACCAGGGCCAACGAAACCAATACGCCAATCGCTTCCGACGAGCCGTATTTTTGCAATGTGTTATACCCCTGTAACGCCAGCACCATCCCGACGAAAAACGCGGAGACCAGAATAATGATCAGCGAGAGTACGCCAGTAAAATAAACTTCGCGGATCGTGAGCCGAAAGCGGCGAAAACTCTCGCCGGAGGAAATCAGCGTTAACCACAACAGGCGACCACCCGCCCCCAGGCGCCAGATTTTATTGATAAAGCCCGCCCCCAGCTTGGTCAGCAGCCGCTTGATTTTATGCAGAATCATTAACGCGCCCCTCTTAACAAACTGGCATGATATTCAGGCGCCGCATAATGGAAAGGAACTGGACCGTCTTTTTCACCATGCACAAATTGATGGATAAACGGCAACTCGGACTGGCGTAGCTCATCGGGCGTGCCCTCGGCAGCGACAATGCCGTCGGCGACGAAATAGACGTAGTCCGCAAACTGGAAAGTCTCTTCAACATCATGCGTGACGATGATAGAAGTTGCCCCCAGCACGTCATTCAGGCTGCGAATGAGGTCGCAAATAACGGCCATGGAAATCGGATCCAGTCCGGCAAATGGCTCGTCATACATGATAATGCTGGGATCCAGGGCAATTGCGCGCGCCAGTGCAACACGTCTGGCCATACCGCCTGACAGCTCTGTAGGCATCAGGGCATGCGCACCCCGCAAACCAACGGCATTCAACTTCATCAGCACCAGGTCACGAATCATGCTTTCGGGCAAGCTGGTATGCTCGCGCATCGGAAACGCAACATTTTCATACACGGATAAATCGGTGAACAAGGCACCATGTTGAAACAACATGCCCATTTTCCGGCGCAGTCGATAGATGCCTTCACGATCTTGCTCATGAACGACCTCACCAACCACTTTGACTTGCCCCTTGGTCGGCTTTAACTGCCCACCGATCAAGCGCAACAAGGTGGTTTTACCGCTTCCACTGCCGCCCATGATGGCAACCACCTTACCTTTGGGAAACGTCATGTTGATGCCTTTATGCAACAATCGGCCTTTGTAGCCGAAAGACAGGTCTTGAATTTCTACAATTGCGTTCGCCATAGGAAGTGGGAGTTGTAAATCGGCTCTTATTCTAAAACAGATTCAAATTGAAAAGATGTATGTAAACCTCATAATACAAAAAGCCTGAAAAACCAGGCTTTTTGTATCAGCAATCTGTTGTATTCTACACTAAAAACTCATGCACACTAAGTAGGCCGTGCCGGGTAGCGGGGCGGCAACACCGGCACTAGGTGTGCCATTAACGACAACACGCATGGCGCCAGTATTGCCGACACCGTCATCCAGCATGGTATCCAATTGCGCCGCATAACGCCCTAAAATTGCATCGGAACACATGGCATGCGCACTGCTAAACGCGCCTGCGGTGACCGCTGTCAAAGCGGTCACGTTGCTGACACCCAACTGCCCGCCTTCACTATTGCGCGGCACATACTGCACGCTGGTGGGGTCGGTTGATCCGGTAGCCAAGCCCGCCAATCGCAGGTGTTGCCAGATTAAAAATGATTCATCCGTATCCGTGTTTGAATTCCAAGCCCCCTGAATCAAGCCATTTTGTGTTTGCCCGTTCGTAGTCGCATTGGTGCCGTTGACATGGATATCTGCCGCATGATCATCCCCGGGTAAGACGCGAAAACGGTCTTGATAGCCATAAAAATATGTGGGGATATTTCTAAAGTCACTGGCGAGACTTTTCACCTTGGCGTTGGCAATCAATTCTTGCCCGCGCATCACCCCGGCCAATAGCAACCCGGCGATCACCAGCACAATCGCCAATTCAATCAAAGTAAATCCTTGTTGTGTTTTCATGTTAAATCCTCCTGATAGCTTAAACCTGTTGTTAAAAGCATGACCCAAGACGCATCTGCACCGACGCCATGAATAGCCCGGCACAGCAATTACTTTAACATTAATTAAATATATTTAACAAATAAAACACCAGGAATCTAGCAAAAAGACCAAAGAAAACGGGCAGATGTTTACACATCTGCCCATTGAAATGACTACTTAAAATTAAAGCGTACCGTAAGAATGCAGCCCGCTTAAAAACATATTCACGCCCAAAAATGCAAACGTTGTCACCAGCAAACCGACCAGCGCCCACCAGGCCAACATGCTGCCGCGCAAGCCTTTCATGAGACGCAAATGCAGCCAGGCCGCATAGTTTAGCCAGACAATCAGTGCCCAGGTTTCTTTAGGGTCCCATGACCAGTAGCCTCCCCAAGCCTCTGCGGCCCACATTGCCCCTAAAATCGTTGCAATCGTGAAAAATGCAAAACCGACCGCAATCGCTTTATACATCAAATCATCCAGCACATGCGGCGCGGGCAAGCGACTCGCCAGAATGCCCCGCTTTGCCAGCAGGTAAGCCCCGGCAACCATCGCCGCCAGCGAGAAGGCGCCATAGCCAATAAAATTGGCGGGCACGTGAATTTTCATCCAGTAACTTTGCAAGGCAGGCACCAACGGCTGAATCTCGTTGGCATGACGATCGAAGGTATACCAGAGAATAAAGCCCACCGCGGCATTGATCACCACCAGCACAAAACCACCCAATTGGCGTGTTTTAAACAATTGCTCATAGTGCAAATACAACAAAGCGGTGATCAGGCAAAACAGGATAAACACTTCGTATAAATTGCTGATCGGGATATGGCCGATATCGGGTGCAATCAGGTAGGACTCATACCAGCGCACCATCAGGCCGACAAACCCAAACAAGGTCGCCGTCCATGTCAGTGCCGAGGCCACTTTGGCGGTGAACTCTGATTTTTGGAACATGGCCAGCCAATAGGTCAGCATGGCCAGTACAAACAGCACATTCATCCACATGATGGCAGACTGGCTGGCCAACAGAAACTTGAGCAAGAAGCGTTGACCACCCTGACTCAAGTCGCCCTGATAAACGTAGACGCCAATCAGGCTCAGCACAGCCACACCCAAGACCAGGCGGGCAATGGCTGACCAGCGCCAACCCAAATAACTAAATACCGCGACTGCCCCAAACAGAAAGCTGACCTCATAAATATCCATGAAGCCTGCATAGCGCTGATACGAAAACACCGCACCCGCCAGCAACAGAATGGCATAGACCCAATCAAACTTGCTTAACGACTGCCAGAAAGATACTGGCTTGGATAACGTTGACGTATTCATCTTATTCCCCGATTCAATAACGCATTATGCTGAAGGTGCTTGCAACAGCGTTGAAAGTTGCTGGCGCGCACGCGCAAAATCCTGATCCAAGTCCATATTTTTACGGTTAGACGACATGGCCACCAGGACTTCGTGCTGTGCAGGTTTGATCAATAACCACAAGCGACGTTCCTTAATATAGAACATGGCAAAAATACCCAGTACCAACATCACCGAACCCAGATATACCCAATTCTGCCCAGGCGAGCGCGTCAGTTGGAAACCACTGGCTTGTTTCAGCGTGTAATTCTTGAGCTGAAAATAATACGGTGTGCCATAAAAGAATAAGTCATTCATGGCATTCAGGCTATCCTGTATAAAGATGGCGCTGGTCTGATCCTCTGCGATAGGCTGCAAGTGACGTTGTGCACGGCTCATTTGATATGCCTGCATCGCTGCACGGTTCAACAATTTGAGATAAGTTTGTGCCGCTTGCTCGCGCTGGTCTTTGGGCACAGCGCTTTCAATAATGCGCGACAACTCACTGTAGCCGCCACGCTTGAAGGTCATTAGCAATTGCTGCAAGCTTTGCTCAAACTGCGCTCGTAATGTGGGGTTATTACCTGGCATTTGCGCGGCCACCTGCTGCGCGATCGCCTGAATCGACTTGTCATCGCGCAAGGTTTGGCGCAATCGCATAAAACCGGTGATTTCCATGTCGTCATCTGCGGGAATGCGCAAGTACTTGAAGTCCTCCTGCACGGTCTCACGCATGCCAGAGACGAAATAAGCGCGGCCATCCAGCATCAGAGGCTGCATGTAATTGACATACTCACGTGCCTGGCCACTGGCATTGCGCAATTTGAACGTGGTGTTTGGACCCACATTGTGCGGCTTACCTTTACCATCCGCCGACAGATTCAGGATATTAAACTGGCGAAACTCGTTGAATTCGACGGTCAGCTTTTGCGCGCCGTCACCGAGCGAGCCTTTTTGCAAGATCATGCCATCCACATCAAAGCCATCCTGCTGGTTAGCGGCCAAATCCCAGAGTTTGAATTTGAGCTGTGAGCCACCATCCTGAAAGTCAGATTGGTAAATCGCAATCCCTTTGTAAATAAAAGGATGATTCACTCTGACCGTCGCCTCAATCGGTTGCTTCAGGTCTGAATCAGTGATGAGGATATCGCTTTCAAACGATTTCGGCATCCCGGTCGGGTAATGCTCGATACGGAAGTCCTTGAGCATGACCGTAAAAGGTAATTCTTGGACCAGATAGCCATCACGCACCCGTAAGAAAGATACGTTGTCACGTTCGCCTTCCGGCAAGGTCATATTGGCGCGGAAGGAAAGGTTGCCCACCCCCAGTCGACTCTCAGGCGGCACCTGGCGTGAAGGAATATCGCGCGTCTCAACCTTTTTATAACCCAGCAATTCCTGAATCTTGAACGGCAAATTGCCATCGAGCAGGCCACCAAAACAAATCACCACAATCGCGGCATGCGTAAAGATATAGCCCAAGCGCTGATGCGTCCCCAATTTGGCCGCAATCAGCACATCGCCATTACTTTGTGGCGTGGCCTTGAAGGTGTAACGCTCTGCCGTCAACCAGGCGGACAACTGTGACTGTAAGGCGGTTGCTGCCGGAGCCGTCGTCAGGCTCGCCTGATGCTCAAATAAACGTAAGGATTTTTCAGTGGCATGCTCTTTATAGGTTTTCCATTCCTTGAGCATGAGCGGTGTATTCCGCAGCACGCACAAGGTGGTTGAAATCACCAAAAACAGTAAAATCACCAAAAACCACGCCGCATGATAGACATCCAGCAACCCCAGCAATTCGAACAATTCAAACCAGAATTGACCGAACTTTACGATGTAATTGGTATAGGGCTCATTCTGCTTGAGCACGGTACCAATAATCGACGCAACGCCCAACAGCGTTAACAAGCTCACGGCAAAACGCATGGAACTCAGTAACTCATAAACACGCCGGGAAAATGAAGCTGGAGATTTCAAATCGTTCTCGTCAAAAAGATGGATAAGTTTGGTTGCTGGTCAGTCACGGTCTTAACGCAAGGCCCGCTGTTGTGGACGACACAAAACTGCAAAGGTTGCATACGGCTACAGTAAAAAAGGTGGCCAAAGCCACCTTTTTCGAGCAGTCAAAAATTAACGCAAACCTTGGATATAGTCTGCAACAGCCTGCATCTCGGCATCGCTCATTTTACCGGCGATGGTCATCATCATTGGTGCATTGGCGCGCTCACCCGTGCGGAAAGTACGCAGTTGCTGCAAGGTGTAATCTGCATGCTGCCCGGCCAAGCGCGGAAACTGCTTGGGCAAGCCGGCACCTGTTGCGCCATGACAAGCTGCACAGGCAGGCACTTGCGTTGCAGCAATCCCGCCGCGATAGATCTTCTCGCCCAGTGAGCCTTTGCCATTACTTTTCGCCTTGTTCAGCTTAATGCTTTGGGAAGAAAAGTATTTTGCCAAGCCTTCCATGTCTTCCTGGCTTAAGGCACCGGCCATGCCGGACATCACTGCGTTGGCACGCGTGCCTTCTTTAAAATTAGTCAACTGCTTGACCAAGTACTCAGGATGCTGACCCGCCAACTTGGGGTTGGTCGTAATCACACTGTTACCATCTGCGCCATGACAAGCCGCACAGACGTTCTGCACGATTTTCTCAGGGCCATTGACCGCTGGTGCCGCCGCCGCAGGGGCCGCTTCCTCAGCAAAAACAGGCTGCAAGCCAGTTGCCAGCAATAAAAACAATCCCGCTTTAAAACTCTTTAACATATCTGAATGCCCCAACGTTTTTATTCTGCAGCATTTTATCAAACAAAGCCTGTTCGTGATAGCATGCAAGCCTGAATAGTCCACAAATCTTGAGTCAGCTCAACGCCATCATGCCTGTTTTCCAAAATGCCAGCTTTCACCTCTCTGCACACCACCTGCGGGACTTGCCCCCAGCCAGTGGCATTGAAGTAGCGTTTGCCGGCCGGTCTAACGCCGGAAAATCGAGCGCGCTGAACACTTTGGCCAACCACAACCGGCTCGCGTTTGTGAGCAAGCAACCAGGCCGCACACAGCTGATTAACTTTTTCACCCTAGGCGATGACAAGCACCTGGTTGACCTGCCTGGCTACGGTTACGCCAAGGTGCCTGAAGCCATGCGCATGCATTGGCAAAACGTGCTGTCCCGCTACCTGAGCGAACGCAGCAGCCTGGCCGGCCTGGTACTGGTCATGGATAGCCGTCACCCACTCACACCACTAGACCGGCAAATGCTGGACTGGTTCTGCCCCAGCGGCAAACCTGTGCACGTACTGCTGACCAAAAGCGACAAATTGTCGCGCAGCGAATCTACTATCACCTTAGGTAAAGTCCGCAAAGAGCTCCAAGCCAACTGGGGCAATGCCATCACCGTGCAACTCTTTTCCAGCCTGAAAAAGCAAGGGGTGGATGAAGCAGAAAAAGTGCTGGGCGAATGGTTTTTTGGCGGCGACACCCAAACGGAAGCGGTGGCGCCAGCCAGCGAATAAAAAAGGCAGACGCACAGTCTGCCTTTTTAGTGGGCCTTAAACGCGCCTGAATACCAAATCCCACACCCCGTGTCCCAACTTGAGACCCCGGTTTTCAAACTTGGTGAGCGGACGGTAGGCCGGTTTCTCGGCGTAATCTGCCGCAGTATTCTGCAACTGTGACTCTGCGCGCAATACCTCAAGTACCCACTCGGCATACTCCTGCCAGTCAGTCGCCACATGAATGTAAGCGCCCGCTTTCAATTTTGAGCACAACAGCTTTACAAACTCAGCCTGGATCAATCGACGTTTGCGATGACGTTTTTTGTGCCAGGGATCGGGAAAGAAAATGTGTACGCCATCCAGCGAACCGTCTGCCAACATCTGCTGTAACACCTCAACCGCATCATGCTGAATAATACGGATATTCTGGATATCCCCCTCCTGCATCAACTTGAGCAAACTCCCCACGCCTGGGGTATGCACCTCGACTGCCAGAAAGTCATAGTCAGGCAAGGTTTGTGCAATCTTTGCCGTCGCATCCCCCATGCCAAAGCCGATCTCAAGGATTTTTTTGCTCTCGCTACGCACGAATGCCTGATTCAGATCGAGCGGCTGCGCTGCATACTCGATCCCGAATTGCGGCCAGGCCGTTTGTAATGCGCGCTCCTGGCCCTTGGTCAAGCGGCCCTGACGCAGCACAAAACTGCGGATACGGCGTTGATAAGGCGCTTCGTCAATCGGGAGGGTTTGGTCTAATTCACTCATGGGGCGCATTATACTTGAGAGGCATGCTTTTGATTTTGTGATTTTTACGGTCTGTGCTTTCAGCTTCATTGCAACCAGTCGCGAGTACAACAATGTGTCAATCAAGGTTGCGTGCACTCAAGCGCAAACATGGCTGATTCAAGCATACACGGCCGCCATCAACCAGCCCAAACTTAAAGCTGATGACGCTTATCCCCTTGCAAAAAGCCCAGCAATGGCAATGAGATCCCTTTACTCAAAGCCAATACCTTGAATAATTCGCCCATCTCCGCCGGTGACAACAGCTTTTGCACCGCAGCCACCTGCGGCAAATAATGGGCACTGTCTTCGGGATTGATCTGCTGTAGCAATTGCAGAATGCCGCAATTGATCAAAAACTGGGCTTGATTGGTGTATCCCGCGCAATCGAGTCCATGTGCCAATGCCGTTTCGGCCATGGCGGTAAAATCGACGTGGGCGGTGATGTCTTGCAAGCCGGGATACCGCAACGGATCATCATGCGCATAGTGCTGATAATGACACATCAGCGTGCCCTGGTTGCGCTGCGGGTGATAGTACTCGCGGGCACTGAAGCCGTAATCAGGCAGCAAGATCAATCCTTGCTGCAACATCGCGGCGAGACTGGCGATCAATCCTTGTGCCGCAGGATTAACTTCGGTGAGATATCCTTCTGGCAACTGAGCGGCGTCGATGTGTGCGACGCCTGCCTCATTTTGCAAAGGGCGCGTTTGCCATACAAACCCATGTTCATAGCCAACCCCGCGCTCTAGCCAGCGGCCGCCATGCCACTCCACCAGCTGTACCGGGATCGCATCCAGCACTTCATTGCCAATCACCACGCCCGTGAATTGTTCAGGCAAACGATCCAGCCATTGCACCCGTGCATAAAGCTCGGCTGGCAAGCCTGCCTGCAAGCTTTCTTGCTGGCGCATCCGTAAGTTGGCACTTACCTCAAGGATAGAGTAGTGTGGGAGTAGCTGGTGCTGGGTATGCAGCGCTTGCAGCAAGCCTTGCGCCAATCTGCCGGTGCCTGCGCCTAGCTCCAAAATAGCCCCCCCGGTTTCTAACAGCACAGGGGCGAGCTGGTTGGCGATGGCCTGCGCAAAGAGAGGCGAAATTTGGGGAGCAGTCACAAAATCGCCGCCTATACCGAACTTATTGCCGCCGCCGCTGTAATATCCGAGGTGTGGCGTATACAAGGCTTGCTGCATGTAATCCGCAAAGGAAATCCAGCCGCCTTGTTGCTCAATATGCGCTTTGATCTGTTGGTGCAGGGCGTCGCTGTGCGCCTGCATCAGCGCATCCGGCACAGGCAAGCGGGAAGAAGTGGGTTGAACAGTCATTCAATCATTATAATGTGAGCC
Organism: Methylophilus sp. DMC14; assembly: GCF_056314085.1. Taxonomy (NCBI): domain Bacteria; kingdom Pseudomonadati; phylum Pseudomonadota; class Betaproteobacteria; order Nitrosomonadales; family Methylophilaceae; genus Methylophilus; species Methylophilus sp. DMC14. The sequence goes on from NZ_JBQUZA010000001.1 coordinate 328,679, forward strand.
GTTTAGAAAAGAGTACAACGTGAAATTCAGCCCTAACAATAAAGTGGTATTGATTACCGGCGGTGCCAAACGGGTAGGCGCCGCCATCACCCGCGCCTTGCACCAGCAAGGGGCCAATGTGATGTTGCACTACCACACCAGTCAGCAAGAAGCCGAAACATTGCAAGCAGAGCTCAACCAGACGCGTGCCGACAGTGTAGCGATCATGCAGACCAACCTACTGCAAACGGCAGATTTACCCAAACTGATCCAAGCCACCTTGCAACAATTCGGCCGACTCGATGCACTGATCAACAACGCTTCCAGCTATTATGCGACACCCCTCGGTGGCATTAGCGAAGCACAATGGGACGAACTCACCGGCAGCAATCTCAAAGCGCCCTTATTTTTAAGCCAGGCCGCCGCCGATGCTCTGTTCGCCAGCCGGGGGTGCATTGTCAACATCACAGACATGCACATAGAGCGCCCGAAAAAGCATTACATCGTTTACAGTGCCGCCAAAGCCGGCCTGGTCAACCTGACCAAATCGCTGGCGCAGGAGTTGGCGCCCAATGTACGCGTCAATGCGGTTGCACCAGGGCCAGTGTTGTGGCCAGAAGACAATCAGGAGTTTGATGAAACCTACCGGCAACAGGTCGTCAACCAGACCCTGCTTAAGCGCACAGGCGAACCGGATGACATTGCCAAGGCGGTCAAGTTTCTGGTGTATGACGCGCCGTTTATCACCGGCCATGTGCTGGCCGTGGATGGCGGCCGCCATTTAAGTATTTAACTTAGCGATGCGGATTAAAGAGCAGACCATCACTATCCATGCTGCTGCGCCCCCCAAACCCGAATTGGGTGCAGCCTGTAATGGCTGTGGTGTCTGTTGTGCGGCCGAGCCCTGCCCGGTGAGTCTGACCCTGCTCTGGCCACATCAAACCCCGTGCCGCGCCCTGATCTGGAGTGAAGTTGAAAAACGTTATTTTTGCGGCATGGTCAGTGCGCCGGCGCAATTTTTAAGCTGGCTACCGACCAGGCTCAACCGTGCGGCCAGCCGATTATTCAGACGCTGGATTGCTGCAGATACGCGATGCGATGCAGATGTTACGCTGGAATAAACAAAATCACCTCAAATAATCAAACACTTACCATTTTTACGCCCGGCTTTCCGCTATAATGCGCGCCTATGAAGATCAAACATTACCCTGACGATGTCAGCCAGAATTTTTTAAAGCTGCGCAACCAGTTGATTAGTGCCACCGGTAAAGCCATTGGTGACTACAACATGATTGAGGAAGGCGATACCGTGCTGGTGTGCATGAGTGGCGGCAAAGACAGCCATGCCATGCTCATGATTCTGCTGGCGCTGCAAGAACGCGCGCCAATCAACTTCAAACTGATTGCGATGAATCTGGACCAGAAGCAGCCGGGCTTTCCAGCCGACATTCTGCCGGCCTACTTTGAAAAACTGGGTGTGGAATATCGCATCGTCGAGGCCGACACCTATTCCATCGTCAAGGAAAAAATCCCTGAGGGTAAAACCACTTGCAGTCTGTGTTCACGCCTGCGTCGTGGCATTATCTACACCACGGCGCAGCAATTGGGTGCCAACAAGATTGCGCTGGGACACCATCGCGATGACATTGTGCAAACCTTGTTCTTAAACATGTTTTACGGGGCCAAGATGAAGGCGATGCCGCCCAAGCTGGCGACCAACCGTGGCGAATTCATGGTGATCCGCCCGCTGGCCTATTGTGCCGAAAAAGACATTGCCGCTTATGCACGCGGCATGCAGTTTCCGATTATTCCGTGTGATTTGTGCGGCAGCCAGGAAAACTTGCAGCGGCAAAAGGTAAAAGACATGCTTAACAACTGGGAGCGTGAACAACCCGGGCGCATCAATAATATTTTCCGTGCCATTGGTAATGTGGAGCCCTCACACTTGGCAGATTTTGACTTGTATGACTTCAAGCATTTGAGCCAGGCTAAAGAGGAGGATGAAGATCCCATGTTTGACCATGAGAAATTTTCGAGCAACGACATGGCGCTGACCATTGCCACGCAAGACGAAAAACATATTGCCTTTGCACGCAAACCGTTTCCAGTTGCGGTGTCCACTGAAGAATAAAACAACTATTTGAGGATGGCAGGTGTATAAAACGGCACTTTCTTGTATGGAAGGTTGTCTAGCCGTTGCAACGCTTGCTATTATCTAGCCAACGCTTAAACAGACTACGCAATGTCCAAACTACTGATTGTAGAATCCCCTTCCAAAGCCAAAACCCTAAAAAAGTATTTGGGCGGCGACTTTGAAGTCTTGGCCTCTTACGGGCATGTACGAGACCTGATTCCGAAAAATGGCGCCGTCGATCCAACCCAGCAATTTGCCATGAAGTACGGCATTATCGACCGCAACAGCAAGCACGTAGATGCGATTGCCAAAGCAGTCAAAAATGCAGACAGCATTTATCTGGCAACCGACCCGGATCGCGAAGGCGAGGCCATCTCCTGGCATATTGCCGAGATTCTGGCCGAGAAAAAGCTGATCAAGAACAAATTGCTCAAACGCGTTGAGTTTAACGAAATCACGCAAACCGCCGTCAAGTATGCGATTGATCATCCGCGCGACATTTCGATGGACCTGGTCAATGCGCAGCAGGCGCGCCGCGCGCTGGACTATCTGGTTGGCTTTAATTTATCGCCACTACTATGGAAAAAGATCCGCCGCGGCCTCTCGGCTGGCCGCGTGCAGAGCCCGGCCTTGCGCCTGATTGTTGAACGCGAGCTCGAAATCGAAGCCTTTACCAGTCAGGAATACTGGAGCATCCATATGGGTGCGCTCAAGCATGCGCATGGTTTTGAAGCCAAGCTGGTGCAGCTCAATGGGGCAAAAGTCGAACAGTTCACCGTCATCAATCATGACCAGCAAGCCGATATCGTCGGCAAACTGCTGCTGGCGTCTGCCGGCAAAACAACGGTCACCCGCGTTGAGAAAAAACAACGCAGCCGGAGTCCGGCCGCCCCATTCACCACTTCAACCTTGCAACAAGAGGCCGTGCGCAAGCTGGGCTTTACCACCAGCCGCGCCATGCGTGTTGCACAACAACTGTATGAAGGGGTAGACGTGGGTAGCGGCACCGTCGGTTTGATTACCTACATGCGTACCGACTCATTCAGCCTGGCCACTGAAGCAGTCATGCAAATCCGCGACTACGTGAAAAAGCATTTTGACGCAGACTACCTGCCTAAAGCGCCCATCATGTACAAAACCAAAGCGAAGAATGCTCAAGAGGCGCATGAGGCGATCCGCCCTACCGACATTACACGGACGCCAGCCAGTATGCGTCAATATCTGAATGACGAGCAGTTCAAACTGTATGAAATGATCTGGAAGCGCACGCTGGCTTGTCAGATGACACAGGCCAAATATGACGCAGTCAGTGTGGATCTGGCCGTCGGCTCCGAGGCCAACCTGTTCCGTGCCAGTGGGCAAACGCTGGTCTTCCCTGGCTTTATTGCCGTCTATATGGAAGGCAAGGACGACGACAAAGACGACGAAGATGCCGAGGCCAAACTACCGCACCTGGAAACGGGCGAAGTGCTGAACGTTGAGCGTATTTATGGCGAGCAACATTTTACCGAGCCGCCGCCGCGTTACTCTGAGGCCAGCCTGGTCAAAGCACTGGAAGAATACGGTATTGGCCGCCCCTCGACGTATGCGAGCATTATCTCCACCTTGCAAGACCGCGAGTATGTGCTACTGGATAAAAAACGCTTTACGCCCACCGACGTGGGCCGTGTGGTCAACAAGTTTTTGACCGAGCACTTTACCCAGTATGTGGATTATGACTTTACCGCCAAACTCGAAAACGAGCTCGATGAGATTGCCGAGGGTAATTTAGACTGGGTGCCGGTCATGGACAAGTTCTGGCAAGGGTTTAACCAGCAGATTCAGGTCAAGGCCGATGTCGAACGTCCGGGCAATGAACTCATAGATGAACAATGCCCCAAATGTGGCCGCCAGTTGCAAAAACAACTGAGCCGCTATGGTAGCTTTATTGGCTGTACCGGCTACAACGCCACCCCAAAGTGTGATTACAAACGCAGCCTGGATGGTGAAACCAATACCGCGACCGAACCGGTCGTCATCGGTCAAGACGCGGAAACCCAAAAAGACATTTACCTGATGAACGGCCCTTACGGCCCCTATTTGCAGGTAGGTCTGCCCGTGGAAGGCGAAAAGAAAAAGCCAAAACGCGTCAGCATCCCCAAAGAGATTCCACTCAGCCAGATTAATATTGATACGGCGCACATGCTGTTGAGCTTGCCACGAGACTTGGGCGTACACCCGGAAACTGCTAAAAAAATCGTTGCTAATATTGGCCGTTTTGGCCCTTATGTCAATCACGATGGCAAGTTCAAATCCATCCCGAAAACCGAAAGCGTATTCAGCATTACGCTGGAGGGCGCAGTGGCACTATTAGCAGCTGCGGGAGGCCCGGCACCGCTGGCTGACTTGGGCGCGCACCCTTCAGGTGAGGGGCGTATCGAGGTATTCTCAGGACGTTATGGGCCCTATGTGCAACATAACAGCATCCGTGCCACCCTGCCAAAAAGTGTGACCCCAGAGGAGCTAACGGTTGAACAAGCGCTGGAACTGTTGTCCGAAAAAGCCGCAAAAGACGGTGGAGGAAAAGCCACGAGCAAGAAATCCACCGCTAAAAAAGCACCAGCAAAAAAGACCGCAACTAAAACAACGACCAGCAAACGGACTAAAAAAACCGAAGCAGAATAAAAAAGGGAGCCTGGCTCCCTTTTTTATTTTTCTTTGAGTACTTTATTCAATCTGCAGCCTTAATTAAAAACGTGTTTAGGCTAATGAGTCGCCCATAAGTGCTCAATATTACCCACCCCCCAAGCCTCTGCAGATTCATTTCCAATAATTTCATCCACCCCCTTGGACAAATCCAGCTCAACCACCCGAATATGCACTTGGGATTTGGTCGAGAAAAAAGCCTTGACCACGGGCTTGAGCAAACTGTCCTCAGTTTGCCGGGTCACCACCGCCAATCGCCCTGACTTCAACATGACAACAGTCCCGATTGGATAAATGCCCAGGCTTTTGACAAACGCTTTAAAAATCACCGGATCAAAATGCCCTGCCCAGCCGGCCATGCGCTTAAGCGCCATCCCGGGCTCCCAGGCGGATTTATAGGCGCGTGCCGAGGTCACCGCGTCATACACATCACAAATCGCGGCCATTTTGGCAAACAGACTGATTTTGTCGCCTGACAAGCGTTCAGGATACCCTGTCCCATCCATTTTCTCATGATGGTGCAAACAAACATCTAGGGTCACAGCATCTGCAATACTGGCTTTTACCAGCATGTCATAGCCAAGCTTGGGATGTTGACGGACAATATCAAACTCCTTATCAGAGAGTGCGCCTGGCTTGTTCAATATTTCCAATGGAATCGCCGCTTTGCCCATATCATGCATGAGCCCAGCCAACCCCGCCTGACGCGTCTCGGTTTCTGACAACTTGAGTTCTTTGGCGAGTGCTGTCATCAATGCGCAGACCGCCACCGAATGCATATAGGTATAGTCATCTGCCGTTTTCAAACGCACTAGGCTAATCAAGGCGTGGACATTGCGTGTGACAGAAGCAGAGATCTCCTCCACGATAGGCATGACAGCTTCCGCCTCAATGGCTTTGCCCAATCGCAAATCCTGAAACATGGAATTGATCGCCTTGCGTGATGAGGCAATCACTTTGGCCGCTTGCTCACGCTCAGCTTCCAGGCTCGTTGGCTTGAATCTATCGGGATCAGGCAACGGCTCAGGTGCCAACACACCCGGGCCATCCAACTCCAGCATAACCAGCTCTTGGTCAGACGGTGCCTGCTCTGCTTCCGCTGGCGCAGTGATCTCTTGTTTGACTTTAGCCACATCCAAGCCCTGACTCACATCAATGACCACCTGCTTGATTCGGCTAGCCATCAATTTCTTCAGGTCATCAGGATCCTTAAGTACAAACTTGCTGCGCCAAAATGGATGATCCATCCACGGGCCTTTGAGCTCCTGAATATACATGCCTAGGCGGACATCTTTGACCGCAATTGTTTTTAACATTCTCTTTAACAACCCCAATACAACTGCTTACAGTTTACATTTGATTTAGGTCAAAAATCCATAAAAAAAGAGGGCAAATGCCCTCCTTAAAATCACTTTTACGCGAATATTTATTGTTTAAATGCCAGCCGCCGCGCGCAGTGCTGCTGCTTTGTCCGTATTTTCCCAGCTAAATTCAGGCTCATCGCGGCCAAAATGGCCATATGCGGCCGTTTTACTGTAGATCGGGCGTAACAAATCCAGCATTTTCACAATGCCTTTTGGACGCAAGTCAAAATGCTCGCGCACCAACTGGGTCAGGAGCTCATCAGAGACTTTGCCTGTGCCATAAGTCTCGACCATGATGGAGGTTGGCTGTGCTACACCAATGGCATAGCTCACCTGCACCAAACATTTGTCAGCCAAGCCAGCCGCCACAATGTTTTTAGCGACATAACGACCTGCGTAAGCAGCTGAGCGGTCAACCTTGGAAGGATCTTTTCCTGAGAACGCGCCACCGCCATGAGGGGCCGCACCACCATAGGTATCCACAATAATTTTGCGGCCGGTGAGGCCGCAATCACCTTGCGGGCCGCCAATGACAAAACGGCCGGTCGGATTGACAAGATACTTGATCTCGCCTTTGATCAATTCTGCTGGCAAGGTCGGTTTGATAATTTCTTCAATGACAGCTTCACGAATGGCTTCTAGTGACATCTCCGGGGCATGCTGGGTAGACACCAACACGGTGTCAATTTTATGCGGTTTGCCATCGACATACTGGATAGTGACTTGTGATTTGGCATCCGGACGCAGCCAAGGCAAGCGGCCATCTTTACGCAATTGCGATTGACGCTCCATGACACGGTGGCTCAACCAGATGGGCAAAGGCATCAGTTGTGGCGTTTCGTTCACGGCATAGCCAAACATCAGACCCTGATCACCCGCGCCCTGATCCAGAGGGTCATCATTGGCGTTATCGACGCCTTGCGCAATGTCCGGGGATTGCTTGTCATAAGCCACCAGTACTGCACAACCTTTGTAGTCAATGCCGTAATCGGTATTGTCGTAGCCGATGCGTTTGACCGTATCGCGCGCGACTTTGATGTAATCAACATTGGCCGTCGTCGTAATCTCACCGGCCAACACAATCAGGCCAGTATTTGCCAGTGTTTCCGCCGCCACACGTGCTGTCGGATCTTGGGCGAGAATGGCATCGAGAATGCTGTCAGAAACTTGATCGGCCAGTTTGTCAGGATGACCTTCGGAAACGGATTCCGAAGTAAAAAGATATTCACTCATATTTGACGCCTTGAAAAGTATAAAGAGTTAATAAAAGCGATCGACTAAAGGCTAAAGCCGAACGCAAAATTGGGAACGACGATTCTACCCGAGTTTAACGGCAACAAGGAATAAATATGCGGACCATAGATGCCTTCAACGGCGCGATAAGGTATTATCTTGAGCTATGAAATTAAGATTCACCAAAATGCAGGGCGCCGGTAATGACTTTGTCGTCATTGATGCGACTCGCGCACCCGTCAACCTCTCCCATGCCCAAATCCAGCACATCGCCAACCGCTATTTTGGCGTGGGTTGCGACCAGTTATTGATGGTCGAGTCGACGACCACGCCTGACGTGGACTTTCGTTACCGCATTTTTAATGCAGATGGTGGCGAAGTTGAGCAATGTGGCAATGGGGCCAGGTGTTTTGTGCGATTTGTCGTGGATAAAGGGCTCACTGACAAACACGAAATCAAGGTCGAAACCGCCAGTGGCGTGATTACGCTCAAATTACAAGAAGACGGACAAGTCACCGTGAATATGGGCGCACCTCGTTTTACACCCGCACAGATCCCTTTTGAAGCTGAGCAACAAGCAACCACTTATGAATTGCCATTGGCGAGCGAAACCATCACAGTTAGCGCAGTATCCATGGGCAACCCGCATGCAGTAATGCTGGTAGACAATGTGCATACGGCCGAAGTCGCCAGCCTTGGTCCGCAAATAGAATCGCATCCTCAATTTCCGCAACGCGTGAATGCGGGTTTTATGCAGGTCCTGAACGAGCATGAGATCAATTTGCGTGTCTATGAACGCGGCAGTGGTGAAACGCTGGCTTGCGGCACTGGCGCCTGCGCGGCAGCCGTCAGTGGCATCCAACTGGGTACACTACAAAGTCCGATCAAAGTCCATACCCGTGGCGGCATCCTCACCATCCAATGGGCAGGCGGAGAGTCGCCCGTCTTGATGACCGGGCCGGCAGAGATTGTATTTGACGGCGAAATTGAAATTTAAAACAAAGAACTTAAGATAAAGAACAGCAGTATCATGGAAGAAAGCATCAACGAAAACGACATCAAGCATTACCTCAAAGCACACCCTGATTTCTTTGAGCGTCATGCCCACTTACTGGCAGAGCTGTTCCTGCCCAGCCCACATGGCAAAGGCACCATTTCACTGGCAGAACGTCAGCAAATTGCACAACGTGACAAAATCCGCGTGCTGGAATCCAGATTCACCGAGCTAATTCTGACCGCAGAAGAAAACGAAACCACCGCCAACAAGGTGCACGAGCTGACTTTAGGCTTGCTGTATGCCAAAGACGTGCCAGCCTTGCATGCGCATCTGGTCGAGTTTTTGTCCAGCCAGTTTCAGTTGCCAAATACGCAACTCAAACTATGGGCCAATGACGCCCATGCGCCAGACAGCCTGTTTATTGCGGCAGAAGACTCGCTCAAAAACTGGGCCAAAGACTTGAGCCAACCTTACTGTGGCACGCTGCCAACCATGGATATTGCTGGCTGGTTTAGTGAAACCCCGGCTTCGCTGGCCGTGATTCCGATGCGCTACCAGGAAGTGACGTTTGGTTTGATGGCCATCCCAAGTGAACAACGCAGCCGCTTTTATGCTGGCATGGGCACGTTATTCCTTAACCGCATCGGTGAACTGGTCAGCGCCTCACTGGCACGCTATATTGTATGAAAGCCCCCGCTGAGGTTTCCGCCAAGAGGGATCTTCTTGCGGCAATTGTCAGCGTAAATCAACCATGTCAACGTGGCCAAATAGCCGCGTTGGCCGGGACCCAGCGTCCGCATGAACAAGCATGGTCACTCCAACTGCGGCGGGCACTGGCTGCCGCTGACTCATATTTAAAGTACTGCGGATACTCGCATGCATGAATTGCTAGATGACTACCTCGATTTTCTGCATTTCGAGCGTGGTCTCAGTGAACATACCCGCAACAACTACCAGCGTGACCTCGAACAACTGCTGGCGCAACACGGGCACACGCTGCAATCGATCACCCCGCAACACATCCGTCGGAGTATTGCCACTCTGCATAGCCAAGGCCTGAGTGGCCGCAGCATCGCACGTATGCTCTCCAGCTGGCGTGGCTTCTTCCGTTATCTGGTCCTGCATCACCAATTCCCCTCCAATCCGGTCGTCGGTTTGCGCGCACCCAAAGCCGCCAAAACGCTGCCACACGCCTTATCCATCGAGCAAACCATCAAACTGGTCGAACTGGAGGGCGATACCGCCATCGTTGTGCGCGACCGCGCCATGCTGGAACTGTTCTACTCCTCAGGCTTGCGACTGAGCGAACTGGTCGGCCTCAATCTGGACCGGCTGGATTTAAACGAAGGCATGGTCACCGTCATCGGCAAAGGCAATAAAACACGGATAGTCCCGCTGGGGAGCAAAGCCGTTGCTGCACTGAAGGCCTGGTTGGCCCAGCGGCCGCTGTGGCTGCTCAAACAGCCACAGCAACCCGCGGTCTTCATTAGCCAGCAAGGCCGCCGCCTCAACGGTCGCAGCATCCAAAAGCGCATCAGTGACTGGGCCATCAAGCAAGGCCTGCATAACCATGTGCATCCCCATATGCTGCGTCACAGCTTTGCCAGCCACGTACTCCAAAGTAGCGGTGACTTACGTGCCGTACAAGAAATGCTTGGGCACGCCAATATCAGCACCACCCAGGTCTATACACATCTGGATTTTCAGCATTTGAGCAAAGTGTATGACGCTGCACACCCGCGTGCCAAAAAAAAATAAATGGCTGAATCAATGGCCTAGCCTTTACCCTAGTCCTCACATGGTTTTGCAAGTGCATAAATTGTGGCAAAATAACCCTACTAAATTGGTAAACTTTCTACCAGTCTCGTGACTCTAAAGTCACATCGCCTGCGTTTAGTCATGACAGGCAGTTATTTCAATTAAACCTAAAAAAGGAAATTCCATGGAACACGTCTTACCAGCATTGCCTTTTGCAAAAAACGCATTAGCCCCACACATGTCTGAAGAAACTTTTGACTATCACTATGGCAAACACCACCAAGCCTACGTGACCAACCTCAACAACCTGATCAAAGGCACCGAGTTTGAAAATGCCAGCCTTGAAGAGATTGTGAAAAAATCTTCTGCTGGCATCTACAACAACTCTGCACAAATCTGGAACCATACCTTCTTCTGGAACTGCCTGTCTCCAAACGGTGGCGGTGAGCCAACCGGTGCATTGGCTGCAGCCATCAATACCAAATGGGGTTCTTATGAAGAATTCAAAAAAGCCTTCCAAGCTTCAGCAGTCGGCAACTTTGGTTCAGGCTGGACCTGGTTGGTGAAAAAAGCTGACGGCTCTGTAGACATCGTTAACATGGGCGCCGCGGGCACCCCATTGACCACAGGCGACACTGCATTGTTGACCATCGACGTTTGGGAACACGCCTACTACATCGACCACCGCAATGCCCGTCCTAAATTCGTGGAAACATTCCTCAATCACCTGGTGAACTGGGAATTTGCAGCAAAAAACTTTGCTTAATTCGCAGAGTCGTTGGCGACAATAAACTAAAAGTCGCAAACATTAACCTGTATATTAAAAGCGTTGTTTGGTGATACCAAACACCTGCGCTAAAGCCCCGGACCTTCTGGGGCTTTATTTTTTCCTGGTTGATCAGTTTGAATAGAGACGCTTGGTAATCATGCCTTTGTGAGGTGAGGCTGACTTTCTCTGAAAGTATTTTCTCTGTCATTTACCAGTGAATGATTGCATTTTTATCGTATTGCACGATTTTAATCACGCCCAAACTTGGACTTAACGCACTATCAAAGTGCATAAATATTGATCACTTTTATAGGAATTCCATTTAAAACAAGGATTTACTGACTGGCATATTAGTTGCTAGTTTAGTCATGTGGGGCAGCAGGTATGAACGCTGCATTACCTAATGGTTGGCTAGGGTTCCGGCTTACGTGAGTGAGTGCTGGTCCGAGAGCTGACGACCTCCAAGAGGTTACACGGCGGGATAAAAGCCCGGGAGATAGCAACATTTTGAATGTTAGCTGCTCCCTTGCCGAATAATTTACTTGGAGTTCTCCTATGCTAGTTCGACGCTTTACAATCGCACTGACGCTGCTTTGCTTTTCTCTATTCAATACCACTGCATTCGCTGCTGACTCAAAAAAACAATTCAATATTTGCTGGACCATTTATGCTGGATGGATGCCATGGGATTATGCGCAAGCAAAAGGCATCGTCGCCAAATGGGCAAAGAAATACGGTATCACGATTAAAGTTACTCAGTTGAACGATTATGCTGAGTCCATTAATCAATATACCGCAGGGCAATTTGATGGTTGCAGTATGGCCAATCTGGATGCATTGGTTGTGCCAGCGGCGGGTGGCGTTGACTCCACCGCATTAATTGTCGGCGACTATTCAAATGGTAACGACGGTATTGTCATTAAGGGTGCGAATAAACAGATCAAGGACCTCAAGGGGCAAAGCGTACACTTGGTTCAATATTCTGTATCGCATTACTTACTGGCGAGAGCTCTGGAACAGGCCGGACTCACCCAGAAGGACTTGAAGTTAGTCAATGTCTCAGATGCAGATGTTGTCGCCGCTTTTAGCACGCCGTCTGTGAAAGCCATGGCAACCTGGAACCCTCAACTCTCTGAGTTAGCCGCGCTGCCAAATACCTCAAAAGCATTCACCTCCAGCCAAATTCCTGGCGAAATCATCGACTTGATGGTCGTCAATACAGACACTTTACGAAAAAACCCCTCGCTAGGGAAAGCTTTAACGGGCGCATGGTTTGAAGTGATGGCACTCATGAAAGCAAAAGATAAAGAGGCGTTGCAATACATGGCAAAGCACTCTGGCACAACCCTGGATTCATACATGCAGCAAATTTCCACCACCGCCCTGTTTTATGAACCTGCTGCCTCACTGGCCTTTGTCAGGGACGCGAAACTGCCAACGGTGATGCAAAAGGTCTCTAGTTTTTCTTTCGAGAATGGTTTGCTGGGGCCTGCAGCAAAATCCGCAACCGCCATTGGCATTGAATATCCCAACGGCGTCGTCACCGGTAATAGCAAAAATATCAAACTCAGATTCACTGACACGTATCTGCAAATGGCGGTTGATGGCAAGCTCTAAACAGGTCAATCATGAGATTAATTAATCAATACCCCAGCAGGGGGACGAGATGGATGCTTGCCGCAATCCCAATGATCTTGATCATTGTTGTGTATTTGGTGAACTCACATCTTCGCCTGGTTGAAAATCCAGAGGACAAGCTCCTTCCTAGTGTTTCTCAAATGTGGGAAGCCCTGAAGCTGATGGCCTTTACAGAAGACCCGTCCACTGGGACCTTTCTGATGCTGGATGACACCTTGTCCAGTTTGAAGCGACTAGGGATCAGCTTAGCCATGGTTGCATCGCTTGGGTTAACGCTCGGTATTTTATTAGGATCGATCCCGTTGTTACGGGCATCCCTTTCCCCTTTGGTCGCGATCATCTCCATGGTGCCGCCGCTGGCGATTCTTCCCATCCTGTTTATCGTGTTTGGCCTGGATGAGCTCTCTAAGATCATGCTGATTGTGATCGGACTCACGCCCATGCTGGCACGTGACCTGGAACAACGGGCACGAGAACTGCCCAAGGAAATCATCATTAAAGCGCAGACATTAGGCGCTAACTCATGGACGTTAATGATACGGGTGGTACTACCGCAATTACTGGCAAGATTGATGACTTCCCTGCGCTTACTGATGGGCTCAGCCTGGTTATTTCTGATTTCTGCGGAAGCCATCTCCTCGACAGAAGGCCTGGGATATCGCATCTTTCTCGTGCGTAGATATCTCGCGATGGATGTGATCTTGCCGTATGTTTTGTGGATCACCTTGCTGGCTTGGCTGACAGATTATGCACTCAAAAAACTGCATCAAGTCTGCTTTCCTTGGGCGGAAGGAGCGGACGCATGAGTTTTATAGAGTTTAAGAATGTGTGGCGAAGCTACGGAGACCATGTCGTTTTAGAGGGTCTGAATCTGAAGGTTGAAGAAGGCGAGTTTTGCACGCTGGTAGGCGCTTCAGGCTGCGGAAAATCCACACTCCTGCGCATGCTGCTGGGCCAGGAGACCCCGACCAAAGGTGAGATTCTTTTGGATGGGCAAAAACTCCCGGCAGAGCCAGACCCCTCCCGCGGGGTGGTATTCCAAAAGTACTCGGTGTTCCCGCACCTGACGGTTCTGGAGAATGTGGTCATAGGCATGGAGTTTTCCGCATCGCCTTTTTGGGGGCGCCTGTGGGGCGCTAAAAAGAAAGAAGCAAGACGCAAGGCTACGCAAATTCTCAGCCGTGTCGGGCTGGATCACCATTTGCATCAATACCCGTCTGCGCTATCGGGCGGCATGCAGCAACGCCTCGCCATCGCGCAGGCTTTGATCGCTCAACCACGTATCCTGTTGCTGGATGAACCCTTTGGCGCGCTGGATCCTGGTATTCGCAAAGATATGCATGCACTCATGTTAGAGCTATGCAAAGAGACAAAATTGACGGTCTTCATGGTCACCCATGACTTGTCTGAGGGCTTTCATTTGGGCACCCGATTGATGGTATTTGATAAGGTCAGAGTCGATCCACATGCACCCAAAGCCTACGGTGCGCGTATCACCTACGACATCAAGCTCAATCAGGACAGACGCCAGCAACAAGCGCAGGTGGCGACCTTGCCCACCCATGTGCTTAATCAAACGAATTAAAAGGTTTACCGATGAACAACGATACAAATACATCTAGCATCCTCTACGAAGAGCTTGTTCCAGGCGGAGGTCACACCTCCTTCATCCTGAAAAAAGACCAGGTTTTGCGCATGACCGACGTCGAAGGTCACGCCAATGTCAGCCTCATGATGTTGAATGCACATCAACACAGCGAGCGGCTGAACTTACCAGACACCTTAAAAGCGCAACACACGGCCAAGCTCACAAAAGGACATTGCTTTTACTCGGACATGGGGAGAGTACTCGCCGCCATCACAGAGGATACATGCGGTTGGCATGACAGTTTGGGCGGGGTGTTAAACGCTCAAGAAGTCCTAGCGAAATATGGCGTTGGCCGCTATCAGGAACTCAGAAATAATTTCTATCGTAATGGCACGGATAATCTGTTGGTTGAGATGGGTAAATGGAACCTTGATCTTCAAGACTTGCTCATGGTCGTCAACTTTTTTAGCAAAGTGACCGTGGATGACGAGGGATCCCTGTTCTTTGAGCCCAACCATTCTTGTGCAGGTGATTACGTGGAGTTGTATGCACCAATGGACACCTTGGTGATTCTGACCGCCATTCAACATCCATTGGATCCCAATCCTGAGTATCACCCCCGCCCCGTGCAACTGTCATGGCGCAACGCAGAGAGCGAAAGTATCAGTGAAGTGTGTCGACAGTCACGGCCAGAAAACGGTCGTGCTTTCCATAACACTGAACGCTTCTACCTGTGAGGAAAGAATCAATATGAACATCATCTCAAGCCCATTAGCTGCTGAAAAAGCCTTTTTTCACCATGTCATTCCGGCAGGCGAACCTTATTTGTTTGAAGTCAAAGCAGGACAGACATTCAGGCTGTTAGACACTGAAGGTAACCAGGCCGTGGATACCCTTTTTTATAGCGCGAGCAATCCAAGAGAGCGTTATGACGCGCAACGGACCATGCGTAATCAGAACAAGGTTTACCTGACGACCGGTACAACGCTGTACTCAAATCTGGGCAATCCATTAGCCACGATTGTGGCAGATACCTGCGGTCGCCACGACACCCTGGGAGGCGCATGCGCTCAGGAAAGTAATACCGTACGTTATTCACTCGACAAGCGCTACATGCATAGTTGCAGAGACAATTTCATGTGCGCCTGTTTGCATGATGGCAGATTGAACAAGCGGGATATTGGCGCAAACATTAACTTCTTCATGAACGTTCCGGTCACTCCGGAGGGCGGCTTGACCTTTGCAGATGGCATTTCAGCGCCAGGCAAATATGTGGAATTAAAAGCGCACCAGGATTTAATTGTGTTGATCTCGAATTGCCCACAACTGAACAACCCATGTAATGGATGGAACCCAACCCAAGCGGAGGTGTTTGTATGGAACTAACATTCAAAAAGAAGATGATACGCGTCTTTCGAAAAGTGCTTGATGCCTTGTATCAAGGCATGACAGCAAGAGCAGACTTCTCTAAATAAACATGATTTAGTCAGTCACTTAACGGCTATCCAAATACTCACCTAGCCAGTGGATCCCGCTGTGGACGACCTCAGCGCGGTTTCGTATATGCGGGACGACCCGCCCTCAGAAGATCATTTGTATGTTCAATAAACTACTGATTGCAAATCGAGGGGCGATTGCTTGCCGCATCCTCCGCACCCTAAAAGCCCTGAACGTGAAAGGGGTGGCGGTTTATTCAGAATCGGACATTGCCAGTTTACATATTCAGCAGGCCGACGAGGCGATTAGCCTTGGGGAAGGTCCCGCTGCAAATACGTATCTCAATGTGGCGCGGATACTTGAAATTGCAAAAACCACCGGCGCGACTGCCATTCATCCTGGGTACGGTTTTTTATCTGAGAATGCAGCGTTCGCAGAAGCTTGCGAACAAGCGGGCATCGCCTTTATTGGCCCAACCCCGGAACAATTACGCGTATTCGGGCTTAAGCACACGGCAAGGGCCATTGCAAAAGCCCATCAGGTGCCCATGCTGGAGGGCACCGAGTTGTTGGAGAGCGTGCACGAGGCAACCGCTGCAGCCAAGCAGGTAGGTTACCCGGTAATGCTGAAAAGTACCGCGGGGGGGGGTGGCATAGGCATGCGCGTGTGCTGGAACGAACGCGACCTTGCCGAAGCGTTTGAAGCCGTAAGGCGCTTGGGACAAAACAACTTTAGTGACTCTGGTGTATTTATTGAAAAGTACATCGAACGCGCCAGACACTTAGAGGTGCAGGTGTTTGGGGATGGCAAAGGTGAGGTCATTGCCTTGGGGGTGCGTGATTGCTCAGTGCAGCGCAGAAACCAAAAAGTATTAGAAGAAACCCCGGCGCCCAACTTGCCGGACGGCATGGCGCAGGCGCTATGTGAAGCGGCGATTAAATTAGCAAAAGCGGTTAATTACCGCAGTGCGGGCACCGTAGAATTTGTGTATGACAGCCTTGCCGAGCAATTTTATTTCCTCGAAGTGAATACCCGCTTACAGGTAGAGCATGGTGTTACCGAGCAAGTATGGGGCGTTGACCTGGTGCGTTGGATGATTGAATTGGCGGCTGGCGACTTACCGCCTTTGTCAGACATTCGCCAAACACTGCACCCTCATGGTCATTCAATACAAGCGCGCCTGTATGCGGAAGATCCTGGAAAAGACTTTCAACCCAGCCCTGGTTTGTTGACCAATGTTGCGTTTCCTCCCGCGGATGGAAAAGCATTGCGTGTAGACACCTGGGTTGAGGCAGGGTGTGAAGTGCCACCCTATTTTGACCCCATGATTGCAAAAGTGATTAGCTGGTCAGCCACCAGGGAAGAGGCCAGAAAGCGCCTGGATGACGCGCTTGGTGAGACCGTGCTATACGGCGTAGAGACCAACCGTGACTACCTCAGACAAATATTATCCGACCAACCATTTTCAGAAGGCCATCCCTGGACGTGCTGCCTTGAGGGTTTAGCCTATCAATCTCACACGTTTGAAGTCCTTGTTCCGGGCACGCAAACCACCATTCAGGATTACCCTGGTCGCCAGGGATATTGGGCCGTCGGTGTTCCGCCCTCAGGCCCAATGGATAGCCTGGCGTTCCGTTTGGGGAATCGTTTGCTGGGGAACGAAGAACGTGCCGCCGGATTGGAAATCACCATGAGTGGCCCG
The DNA here is from genome assembly GCF_056314085.1 of Methylophilus sp. DMC14. Taxonomy (NCBI): domain Bacteria; kingdom Pseudomonadati; phylum Pseudomonadota; class Betaproteobacteria; order Nitrosomonadales; family Methylophilaceae; genus Methylophilus; species Methylophilus sp. DMC14. Next base: position 345,963 of record NZ_JBQUZA010000001.1, read on the forward strand.
ACCTTACGCTTCAATACGGATGCCGTTGTCGCCATTACGGGTGCAAACATCCCGGTAAAAGTGGATGGCGAGCAGATGCCACACAATGTCTCTCTCCATATCAAGCAAGGGTCAACGTTAAGCTTAGGCAAGATTGCCGAAACAGGCGCCCGCAGCTATCTGCTTTTCAGGGGCGGCCTGGAGATTCCTGAATATTTGGGCAGTAAAAGTACGTTTACACTGGGCCAATTTGGCGGGCATGCCGGGCGCGCTTTAAGAGCCGGGGATGTCATCCACCTGTCAGCATTAGAGGATGCTGCTGCGGGCATCGCACTACCGCCAGGCCTCTACCCTCCCCTTGCTGAGACCAGGCAGATCCGGGTCATTTACGGCCCGCATGGCGCCCCGGAATATTTCACCCAGCGCTACGTCGAGCAGTTTTTAAACACAGATTGGGAAGTGCATTTCAACTCCAGCAGGACCGGTGTTCGCCTGATTGGACCAAAACCTGAGTGGGTCAGAGAGAGCGGCGGTGAAGCGGGTTTACACCCATCCAATATTCACGACAACCCCTATGCGATTGGTGCGGTTGATTTCACCGGTGACATGCCGGTGATTCTCGGGCCTGATGGGCCCAGCCTGGGCGGCTTTGTCTGCCCGGTGACGATGATTGAAGCAGATTTATGGCACTTGGGACAACTCAAGGCAGGAGACAAAGTTCGCTTTATCCCGGTGACCATCGCCACCGCCAGACAGGCGTTTAAAGAACAACAGCAACAAATCGCAGGCCTGAGTCCAGTCACTGCATCCTGGCAGGCAGCAGAACTGCAGTCGCCTATCGTGCTGGAAATTGGGGAAAAGGCGTCCAAGCTCGTCGCAAGACTATCCGGCGATACGCACTTGTTGATTGAGATCGGCGCCCCTGAGCTGGACCTTGTTTTACGATTCAAAGCACATGCATTGATGCAAGCCATCGAACAAAGCAATCTTGCAGGCATTATTGACCTCACCCCTGGCATACGCTCCTTGCAAGTGCATTACCAGCCTGAACAGCTGCCATTAAAAACATTATTGGCGTTGATCCAGGAAATTTGGGGCAAGGTCAGCTCAACGCAAGACATTACCGTGCCATCGCGCGTGGTTCACCTGCCATTGTCCTGGGACGATCCGGCGTGCCAATTGGCGATCGAAAAATATATGACCACCGTGCGTAAAGATGCGCCTTGGTGCCCGAGCAACCTGGAGTTTATCCGTCGCATTAATGAATTGCCGGATATTCAAAAAGTACAGGAAATCGTTTTTGACGCCAGTTACCTGGTCATGGGCCTGGGGGATGTTTATCTTGGGGCGCCAGTCGCCACCCCCTTGGATCCACGGCACAGATTAGTCACTACCAAATACAATCCGGCCAGAACCTGGACGGCCGAGAATTCCGTCGGCATTGGCGGCGCTTACATGTGTGTTTACGGTATGGAGGGCCCAGGGGGTTACCAGTTTGTGGGCCGCACCCTGCAAATGTGGAGTCGATATAAACAGGTAGCTGCGTTTGAAGGAAAGCCATGGTTATTGAATTTCTTTGACCAGATTCGCTTTTACCCGGTGTCGGCCGAAGAGTTACTCGTCATCCGGCGCGACTTTCCACTCGGTCGCTACCCATTAAAGATAGAAGAGACCAGCCTTAACCTTTCGCAATATCAGTCCTTCTTGGCAACAGAGGCGGCATCAATTCAAGCCTTCAGGACCCATCAACAAACCGCATTCGATGCGGAGCGCCAGCGCTGGATTGACATTGGCCAGGCCCATTTTGAAATAGATGAACATTTAGCCAGTGACCCTGAAGAATCCACCTTAGCCGAGGGTCAGGTTGGCGTGGAAAGTCACATTGCCGGTAATTTGTGGCAAGTCGTTGTGCAGATTGGGCAACAGGTGACCACTGGCGAATCTTTAGTCATTCTTGAATCCATGAAAATGGAAATTGAAATCCAGGCACCTGTCGATGGTGTTGTGGCAGAGATACGCGTCTCCCCTGGCTCACCAGTCAAAGCCGGGCAGTGTGTGGTCGTGATTAACGAAGCTTAAAGGACATTGAAATGAAACACCCATATAACCTGCAATTGGATGCCCTTAAAAGTGCGTATGCCAACCATGCATTCTCACCCCGTGAACTCATTCAAGCATTGCGCGAAAGAGCCCTCCAGTTAAATCCAGAATACAAGCTCTTCATCCACATTCTGACCGAAGAAGAGTTAGCGCCTTATCTGGCAAATCTAGAGGCGACCGGGCCTGAAAGCTTACCGCTGTATGGCGTCCCATTTGCGGTCAAGGATAACATCGACCTGGCCGGTGTCCCGACCACGGCGGCATGTCATGCGTTTAGTTACATCCCGGCAAAAAATGCCACCATTGTTGCGCAGTTGATCGCACTAGGCGCGATCCCCATCGGTAAAACGAATCTTGATCAGTTCGCGACTGGCCTGAACGGCACCCGCTCCCCCTATGGACTCTGCCGCAATAGCGTCCTTGCTGAATATCCCAGTGGCGGCTCCAGTGCAGGCTCCGCGCTGGCAGTGGCATTGGGACTGGCATCATTTGCACTCGGGACGGATACCGCAGGCAGCGGGCGTGTTCCGGCAGCGCTCAATAACCTGATTGGATTGAAAGCCACCAAGGGCTTAATTTCAACGGCTGGCGTGGTGCCAGCTTGTCGCACACTGGATTGCACGACCTTTTTTACCGCGACTGCATTGGAAGCAAGCAAACTGCTAGCACTCACTGCGCATAAGGATCCAGAAGACGAATACAGTCGTGCCAATGTTGGCTGGAACACGGGCAGATCGTTTGGTATCCCCGCCTCCGGATTTAAGTTTGGCGTCCCTAAACAATTAGAGTTTCTAGGTTGCGCTGAAAGTCAGGCCCTCTTTGAGCGTTCAGTCTCCACTCTTGAGACCATGGGAGGCATCGCCATTGAAATAGACTTCAGTGCCTTTCTGGAGGCTGCGAAGCTTCTTTACGAAGGCCCTTGGGTCGCTGAAAGATACAGCGTGGTTGGCGAGTTGATTGAGAATAATCCAGAAGCGGTGCTACCTGTCATCAAAGATGTGCTGCAGAAAGCGCCGACTGCCACGGCGGTGCAAGCGTTTAGAGCGCAATACAAATTACAGGCCCTGAAAGTCAAGACGGATGCCATCCTTGCTGAGCTGGACTTCATGATCACGCCAGCCTATCCACGCCCAGTCACCTTGGCCGAGCTAGCGGCAGAGCCTGTGAAACGTAACTCTGATTTGGGGACTTACACCAACTTCATGAATCTGCTGGACTATGCTGCGGTAGCAGTTCCGGCTGGATTCATGCGGAATGGCCTGCCTTCAGGGGTGACTTTTTTTGGGCGGGCATTCTGTGACCAGTATCTTTTAAGTGTTGCGGACAGTTTTCAGCGCACCTCAAAACTACCGCTGATTGGTCAATTCGAATTCACGGCTGCGCCCCTGACAGCGCTGGCAAAAAATGATCGCTCACAGCTGCTGGTGTGTGGCGCACATTTAGACGGTTTGCCCTTGAATTGGCAATTAAAAGACAAAGGCGGGCAATTGCTCAAGAAAACACAGACCTCCTCTGCTTACCAGTTTTATGCCTTGGCGGGCTCACCACCCAAACGACCAGGGTTAAGAAGAGTTGCAACCGGTGGCCGGTCATTTGAGGTAGAAATCTGGGAAATCCCCACCCAGGAGCTAGGTGCCTTTCTAAATGATATTCCGGCACCATTAGGACTCGGCAAGGTTGAACTGATGGATGGGTCGTGGGTCACCGGATTTATTTGTGAGGATTACGCACTGGAAACGGCAGATGAAATTTCTCAGTTTTCTGGATGGCGAGATTACTTGCAACACCAATAGCTTTGCTGGGTCTGTCAGCGGACCGCTGACGTTTCCATTATCCATTCAAAAATCTTTTTTGCTTTTAATAGGGATGTTGCACAAAAAGATGACTATCTTTAGCGCAGTGGGGAGGCCCTCCAGTCATTGCGTTTTCACAGGACAGCTTGGCTTCACTTTAGGACAATTTATGGCTTGGTTACAACTTTTCGCCGCTGGCATTCTGGAAATCATCTTCGCTTACGCGATCAAAGAGTCTGATGGTTTTTCAAAACTGCTACCGTCACTCATGACGCTGCTTACAGTGATAGGAAGCTTTTGGTTGCTATCTTCAGCGATGCGCACGATCCCCATGGGCACCGCTTACACTGTTTGGACGGGGATTGGTGGCGTTGGTGCATTTATCGTTGGCATCACGGTGCTCTCTGAACCCATCACAATGTTGCGATTACTTGCGGCAACCTTAATCATTTCTGGGCTGATACTCATGAAAGTTGGCGGATCATAAACCATGAAATGTCAACAGCACTCGCCCTAAAGGGTCGCTCACTTAACGCTCACCTTGCGTGAGACGACGTATTTATTCTTTTAACAGCACGTCTGTGATCAAGCAGACTTTGCTGATGTAGCTTACTTCGTTGCCATTGCCCAAGCTTATACGATTCAAGCCCAACCTTAGGCAATCTACAGCGCGCAACCCATCATTGCGAAAATGGGATAGTTGAATTCACACGAAACTCGCATGATACGACCATGATTTTTAATTGCTAGGGGAAGCTGTCATGAGCGTATCGTTAAAGCCAACGCTGAATGGTTGGCATTTATGGGGACTGGCCGTCGGGCTGGTGATTTCTGGCGAATATTTTGGCTGGAGTTACGGCTGGGAGAAAGCGGGAACCTTGGGTTTTTTGGTGACCACGCTCTTTATCGCGCTGATGTACACCACCTTTATTTTCAGTTTTACCGAACTCACTACTTCTATTCCACATGCCGGTGGGCCGTTTGCTTACGCCAGACGGGCTTTTGGTCCTAAGATGGCGTATGTTGCCGGTTATGCCACCTTGATTGAGTTTTTATTCGCACCGCCGGCCATTGCGATGGCGATTGGCGCCTATCTGAATGTGCAATATCCGGGCATAGACCCCAAGCTTTTTGCCGTGGGTGCTTATATTGTCTTTGTCAGTTTGAATATTGTTGGGGTGCATATCGCTGCCACCTTTGAACTGCTGGTCACCTTGCTCGCGATTATTGAGTTATTGGTGTTTATGGGCGTGGTTGCCCCCGGTTTCTCAATGACAAACTTTGTCGCACATGGCTGGGCAGGTAATGACGTTTTTAGTAGCGCAGCGATTCCAGGCATGGTGGCGGCGATTCCATTTGCCATTTGGTTTTTTCTCGCCATTGAAGGTGTTGCCATGGCGGCAGAAGAGGCCAAAGATCCGAGAAGAACGATCCCCAAAGCTTATATTGCCGGGATTCTGACGCTGGTGTTTCTGGCCATTGGCGTGATGTTATATGCAGGTGGCGTGGGCGACTGGAGAACCCTGGCCAATGTCAATGATCCTATTCCACAGGCAATGAAAGTGGTGGTGGGTGAGAACAGTGGCTGGTTACATATGCTGGTTTGGATTGGCTTGCTAGGATTGATCGCCTCTTTTCACGGAATTTTGCTTGGTTGCTCACGGCAGATTTTTGCCCTGGCACGCGCCGGATTTATGCCGAAATACTTTGAAGCCACGCATGCGCGCTTTAGAACCCCACATCGCGCGTTGATCGCTGGGGCCGTGGTCGGCCTGGCAGCTATTTTGAGTGATGACTTACAGTTTAATGGCATGACGCTCACGGCAAACTTGATCACGATGGCAGTATTCGGGGCCATCGTCATGTATATCGTTTCGATGCTGAGCTTTTTTGCGCTGAGAAAAAACGAGCCTGCGCTGGATCGCCCGTTCCGTACCATGGGTTATCCGCTGTTTCCGGCCATTGCCTTGAGCCTTGCCGTGATCAGTTTGCTGACCATGATCTACTACAATCAGGCTTTGGCGCTGGTGTTTGCCGTGCTGATGGCAGTAGGCTATATTTATTTCAGCCTGACAAAAGGGCAACGCGACACCGCGACTGACCGTTAAACGCGGACAATCCATGCAAGGTACGTAAAGGAGTCCCCTGTTGATTCCTTGGAGAGTGAGAAAAAGATGGCTTACAGTTACAGCGTCGGAGTACATCAGTATCAGTTTAAAGACTTGAAAGAAGTGATGGCAAAAGCCTCACCGCCGCGCTCTGGCGACTTTCTCGCAGGCGTGGCTGCAGAGACTTATGTCGAACGGATGGCCGCCAGAATGTGCCTCGCCAGTGTGCCGCTCAAACGCTTTTTAGAGGAGTTGTTGCTGCCTTATGAACAAGACGAAGTGACGCGCTTGATCATTGATACGCATGATGCGCAGGCATTTAGTGAAATCAGTCATCTCACCGTAGGCGACTTTCGAGACTGGTTGTTGCTGGATACCACGGATACCGCCACGCTGACACGCGTCGCCAAAGGTATCACGCCGGAAATGGCGGCTGCGGTCAGCAAGCTGATGCGCAACCAGGACTTGATCCTAGTCGCAAAAAAATGCCAAGTGACAACCGCATTTCGAAATACCATCGGCCTACCGGGCCGCCTATCTGTGCGCTTGCAGCCCAATCACCCGACTGACGATGCCCGCGGCATCGCCGCCTCTCTGCTCGACGGATTACTGTATGGCTCCGGGGATGCGGTGATCGGCATTAACCCCGCCACCGATAGTCTTCCTGGCTTGATGAACTTATATTACCTGGTCGATGAAGTCATTAACCAATATGAGATTCCCACCCAATCGTGCATCCTGACCCATGTCACCAACCAGATTCAACTCATCGAAAAAGGCGCGCCGATTGATTTGGTGTTTCAATCGATTGCCGGCACCGAACAAGCCAATAAAACCTTTGGCATTAATCTTTCCATTCTGGATGAAGCTTATTCTGCCGCCTTATCGCTACAACGCGGCACGGTAGGCCAAAACGTCATGTATTTTGAAACCGGCCAGGGCTCGGCACTCTCAGCCAACGCCAATTTTGGCATGGACCAGCAAACCTGTGAGGCACGTGCCTATGCCGTCGCCCGCCACTTTTCGCCCTTACTCACCAATACGGTGGTGGGCTTTATCGGGCCTGAATACCTGTACGACGGCAAACAAATCATCCGCGCCGGCCTGGAAGATCATTTCTGCGGTAAGTTGCTGGGCCTGCCGCTGGGGTGTGATGTCTGCTACACCAACCATGCCGAGGCAGATCAAGACGACATGGACACCTTAATGACCTTGCTATCTGTGGCAGGCATTACCTTTATCATGGGCATTCCAGGGGCGGATGACATCATGCTCAATTATCAGACCACCTCCTTTCACGATGCGCTCTATTTGCGTAAAACACTCAACCTGAAGCCAGCACCGGAGTTTGAGCAGTGGCTACAACGCATGAACCTGATGGATCACACCGGCATGATCCGTCCGGTAGACAATAGCCATGCCTTGTTACAAAATAAACCCAAGCAATTAATAAATGCCCCTTAATATGCATCAGCCTCCCGCAGACACTAGCACAAGCATCGTCAGTGAAGATCCATGGTCGCAGCTTAAAAGCTTTACGCAAGCGCGGATTGCCCTCGGCAGGGTAGGCAGCAGCCTGCCTACGCAAGAAGTCCTGGATTTCAGCTTGAGCCATGCATTGGCCAGAGATGCGGTTCATCTTGGCCTGGATACCCAGGCGTTGATGGCACAAATTCAAGCGTCATTGTCAGTCGATGTCCATCAGGTTCATAGCAAGGCACCAGACCGGGCCTCTTATTTATTAAGGCCCGATTGGGGCCGTCAACTGAGTGAAGACAGCGGGCTACACCTCAAAGCTGCCAAACCAAAACAAACCATTGATTTATTACTGGTGGTGGCGGATGGTTTGTCTTCTCTGGCAATCAAAAATCACGCTGTGCCGTTATTGCAAGAAATTCATGCGCAAGCCCCTGCGGAATGGCATCTGGGGCCGGTGGTGATTGCCTCCCAGGCCAGGGTCGCACTGGCCGATGAAGTGGGCGAAATGCTAGGCGCAAACATGGTGGCCATGTTGATTGGTGAACGGCCTGGACTCAGTTCGCCGGATAGCCTGGGGATTTATTTGACGCATCGGCCACGACGTGGCCGCAGTGATGCGGACAGAAACTGTATTTCCAATGTCAGGCCGGATGGGCTGGGTTATGCCGCCGCCGCAAAAAAATTGTTATGGCTGGCAAAAGAAGCCAACCGTTTAAAATTGTCCGGCGTCGCACTCAAAGATGAAAGCGATGTTGTCATGGTTCAAGACGCGTCTTCGAGCCAATAACGCTAAATCACTGCATTATTCATGAAAGCGCTTGAAGGTGGTAGAGGGCGCTTCCCCAAACATCTTTTTATATTCCTGCGAAAAATGTCCAAAATGCCAGAACCCCCATGACGTGGCTGCCTCCGTCACAGAGTTGGCATGCCTCAACATTTGACGGACACCATTCAGCCGCTCAGTGCGCAGGTAGACAACAGGGCTTTTCTCCAGGGTTCGTTGAAAATGGTATTGCAAGGTGCGGTGACTCATGGCCAAAGACTCGCACAACTCGACGACACTGATAGGATCATCCTGGCGTTCACGCACGATTTTTCGGGTTTTGGTGACCACTTGCCAGGATTGATGCTGATAATAAACCGTCCTCGGCGCCGAATCGTCACAGAGCAATGTATCGGCCACCATTTGCAAAGCCATCATCTGTGTTTCTTGCACCAGCGTAGGGTATTGAATAAAGCCGGGCAGGGCCTTGAGCGTCGTGAAGACAGAGCGCACAAATCGGACCAGGTTCTGATATTTTGTTTGACTCAAATATAAAATCTTGGCGTGCTGGCACTGCTGATCCAGTCGCTCCTGATCTTCATCCGATAAATACTGCATCAGAAACTTTCTCGAAATCACAATCAAACCGATGGTCAGGTTTGCGGGCGAAACAAACTCAAAACCGTTTCTGCCAGAAAAAATATGTACCGCCTGCTGCTCGCAGAGGCTGCCACAAAACATGCCCTTTTGAATGCTATTCATCGGCACACCGATAGAGATTGTCTCCTCATTCAGGTAACCTTGTTGATGGAGTTGCTGATTAGTAAACTCAAGGAATAGTGACACCTGAGGCAAGTGCACATGGGTCACAAAGCCATTAAAGTGCCCGGCCGAGAGCTGTGAATAGTCCTGATGCCAGCCTTGCAGGAACTGAGATTGCTCATCAAAATCCTGACTTTCCCTATGCAAATAGGTTGACTGTGGCAGCGTCAATAATGCCGCAGCGCGCGTGCAGTGTTCTAACATAATGGTATCCCTGAGTCTGCTTTATTATTGTGTGAGCTAACTGTAGTGCTGTGTTAGCAAATAACATTCCAACTCACCTGTTTGAGCACACCGGCCGGCATTCAGCTTGTCATGCAGGTTTACCAAGCATTTCCTGCGCGCTTTTATTTCGTAGCAGTGGTTAACCTCATCACAAAGCTCTCTATCCAGGTGCAATTAGGCATGCTGCGCCTATTTTTAGTGCATTGCATGGGCGAAAAAAAGCGCTGCCAGCGCATCCTGTTGCTCACCTAATCATCAACCATCCCATCACCATTTTCATCTGCATTTTTGCCGATTTGGGATAGCCGCAGGGCACTGCAATCCGCAGAATGACCTCACATTATTCATCAACAGGGACCCTATTTATGCGTAAATCTATCCTTTTTGCTCTTGCACTCGTCTCCGCAAGTTTCGTCTCCACGCTTAGCCAGGCAGAAGAAAAATCTGCCTGGACATTGTCCAGAAATATGGCCTTTGTGTCGGACTACTACTCCCGCGGCATTTCTCAGTCATGGCACAAGCCTGCCGTACAGGCCGGGATAGATATTACTCACGAGAGCGGTTTTTATGCTGGCGTTTGGGGGTCGAGTATTTCGCCACAAACCTATGTCGATAGCACCACCGAGATTGATATTTACACTGGTTACAATGGCAGTTTCGCTGCAGTTGAAAAGCTCGCTTGGTCAGCAGGTGTGATTGGCTATGTCTATCCTGGCGGAAACTGGAACAAATGCCCCACTTGTACCTTAAGTAATGGCACTACCAAAGTCACGGCCAATCAGGGATTTGAAACGGTTGAGGCAACCGCGGGACTCAGCTATGACTGGATCAGTGCAAAAGCCTCGGTGACACTGACCGACTGGTTTGGGGCTAATAGAAGTACCGGCTTTGAAAGCGGCAGCAAAGGCACGACCTATCTAGAGTTGAATGCAAATTATCCACTGCCATTCTATGATTTGATACTCGTTGGTCATATTGGCATGCTGGATGTATCAACCAGGGTAACGCCAGGCGCATATGGTAGTTATGACGCAGGCAAAGGAGTGCCGGATAACACAGATTACAAAATTGGCTTGAGCAAGAATATCGCGATTGCGAATACCAATGGCATCAACTTGGGGGTTTACTATGTTGGCGCGGATGATACCGGTTACTGGAGCAGCCGCGGATTTGGCGGTTCAAGCTTCAATGGCGGCACCAAAGGAAAGGATCTGACCGATAATCGTCTTGTCATGACCCTCAGCTCCACCTTCTGATCAACGCCGCGTTTGATCTGTGGTCGCGCGTCAGCCTGATGCGACTAGCGCAGCCTGGAGCGGCACTCTGGGCCGTTAGCGACCAAACACAGTCCTCTCTCATACTCCCGGTTGACCGGGAGTTTTTTTATGTAAGGTGGCTGATATGCTGGCCCTGCTAAGCATCAGCCTGTCATGACAGACCGTCCGGTTGCGACCAAACGTTCAAAATCCTGCGTACGCTGCGGAACGGAGAAGTAATAGCCTTGGAACGTATTACATCCCAAACGGGTGAGAAGGTCGAGCTGCGCTTCGGTCTCTACCCCTTCGGCCAATACGTCGAGTTGCAGGCTGATCCCTAGTGAAATAATGGCATTGACGATACTTTGATGATCCTGGCCCTGCAACATGTCGCGTACAAACGACTGGTCAATTTTGAGCTGATCAAACGGGAAGCGCTTGAGATAAGACAGGGAAGAGTAGCCCGTGCCAAAATCATCCAGCGAGAAACTGACACCTGCTGCTTTGAGCGCGGTCATTTTGGCGATGATATCTTCCACATTGTCGATCAACATGCTTTCCGTCAACTCAAGTTGCAGTCGGCCTGGGGCAATGTTGGCCTCGGTCAGCAATTGCTGCACCTCCGTGACAAATGCTGATTGCAGATACTGCTTGGGGCTGACATTCACGGCCAGCACCATTTGACTGAGTTGCGGATGAAATGCCCACTGCTGCAATAAGGCGCAGGCTTGCTGTAAGACCCAGCGTCCCAGGGCGACAATTTGTCCGCTAGCCTCGGCGAGGGCAATAAACTCACCGGGCATGATCAGGCCACGTTCAGGATGTTGCCAGCGCAACAGTGCTTCTGCACCGACCATCTGATGCTGCTGGTTATATTGCGGCTGCAAATGCAAGACAAACTCCTGCTTTTGTATGGCCTCATGTAACTCCGCCTCCAGCGCCACGCGCTGACGGAGCTCGATTTCCATCTGCGCATCAAAAAACCGGTAGCCATTTCTGCCGGCCTCTTTGGCTTTATACATGGCCATATCGGCGCGTCTGAGCAGCTCATCGGTCTGACTCATGTCAGGATCAAACAAGACGACGCCGATGCTGGGGGTCGTGTAATGCTGGTAGTGATTGAGTTTGAACGGCTTTTTAAAGGCGCCTACGATTTTTTCACAAATTTTGCGCGCCTGCTTTTCCGCTTGGTCCGCCGCGGATGCCAAACTATCGAGCACGACCACAAACTCGTCGCCGCCCAGGCGGCTAACGGTATCCTGCCGCCGCACAGAGTGTTTAATGCGTTTGGCGACCTCAATCAGCAAGGCATCGCCTACTGCATGCCCATGCGTATCGTTGAGTGTTTTGAAGTTATCAATATCGATAAACATCAAGGCGCCGCCGGTTTTTTTAAGTTGGGATTTACGGATATGTGCCGCCAGCCTGTCTTGCAGCAACAGCCGGTTGGGGAGGCCGGTCATGGTGTCGTAGTAGGCCAATTGGCGAATTTGCGCATCGGTGCGCTTGCGTTCGCTGATGTCCCTGAGTACAGCCACCCAATGCGTCACACGGCCACGCTTGTCATGCAGCGGCAAGGCATCCATTTCCAATGAAATGCCGTTGCCTTGATGGTCGACAGTCACCACTTCCGTTTTAATCGGTAATTGCTGCTGCCAGGCTTGCTTAATGCGTTGCAAATCGTTGGCAGGCGTACTGTTTTTAAACAGCTCAAACGGCGAAAGATGATTGTACTGGTCCACGGCCAAGCCGGTGATACGTGTAAACGCTTCATTTAAAAACACAATTTTTTGCTGTAACGGGGTGTGTACCGGCGCCTCAGTGATCATCACCATATCATTCAGCCGTGACACACCGCTTTGTAACAGCTTCAATTGTTCGTCTGCCTGCTCGCGCTCAATCGCCAACCCCAGAATATGGGCATAACTCTCGACCATGTCCAGCTCGGCTGTCTCTGGCAGGTGGCGAGACTGACGATACATCGCCAGCATGCCAAGCACCCGTTGGCTGCGTGAGAAAATGGGCAAACTCCAGCAGGCACGCAAGCCATGTTTCAGCGCAAGGTCTGCATAGTCAGCCCATAGCGGATGCGTGCTGATGTCTTCGGCTATCACCCGGTTCTGCGTCAAACTGAGCATGCCATAGCCTGCAACAGGTAGCTGACTCATCGCTTGTGCGTAGCTGGCTGGCAAGCGGTGCGAGGCGGCATGATGCAGATGCCGCCCATCCTGGTCCATCTGTAAAATCACACAATAGACCTCGGAAAAATGCGCCTCGATGAGCTGCACGGCAGCATGCAAAATCTCAGGTAACGGGATATCCGCCAGTAGCATCGCCTGTATTTTGTCTTGTCCCTGCTTGATCGCTTCGAGTTGTTTTTGTACCGTAATATCCTGTAACGAGCCTTGCACCTGAACAATCCGGCCGTGCTCATCGCGCAACGCCTGCCCCATTGCGCGCACCCAGAACCGGCGGCCATGCACGGTGACCTTTTCCAGCTCCAGATCATAAGGGGTTCCCTCCGACATGCATTTCTCAAGCGTGCTGGACATGATCGCCCGATAGGCTGGCACAAACAGACGCATGCCTTCCTCAAGGCTGGGAGAGTATCCAGGTGGCAATTCATGTAAGGCCGCCACTTCGTCAGACCAGCGCATGCGCTTTGTGGGTAGGTCTATGACCCAGCCACCGATTTTTGCCACATTGCCCGCCACTTTGAGCAAATACTCAGTCTGGCGCCGCTGATCTATTTCCTCTTGCAAGTCCCGCGTTCGCTCAGAGACCTGCCTGCGCATTTGCAGGTTCCACAACACGGTGACCGCCACCACCAGCACGAGTGTAAACACCCCGCGTATCAGCCAGTTCACATAGGGGCGTTCTATAGAAACATCATGGTGGTAGATAAAGCCTTGTAGTTGCGCATTGGCAGGAACCAGCCCCAGCGCGGCATAGGTCTGGGCAATCGACTGCCAGCGCTCTTCATTCATATGCCCCCAAGGCACCACCTCAGACAACACATAAGGTGCCATTAAACGCGCCTCCTGCATCAGCACCTGCTGATTGATGTCGCGTTGCGCAACGCCAGGCATGCTGGCTATCGCACTGGCCATGGCCTCTTGATGATTGAAAGCGTACTTCCAGCCTTTCTTGGTGGCGCGCACAAAAGCCTCAACCCGTGCGGGATGTTGCGACAGCTCCTGTTCAGTCGTAAACAGCACATCGCCATAAAAATCGGCGCCATAAGTCTGGTTGCCAAGAATAGCGGGGGCATAGCCTCTTTGCTGTAATTGCATGGGCTCATCCGTCGCATAGGCCATCATGGCGTCGACGCGCCCCTCAATCAAATCATCCAGATTTGAACGATAAGGCAGAAGTGTCATTTGATGAATATCCAGATGCTGCTTGAGCAGCATGGCCTGAAATTGCAGTCGGCCATGTTCACCCGAAAGCATAATGCGTTTACCGATCAGATCTTGAGGCCGCTTAATGCCGCTTTTTTGCAAGCTCAGTAACACATAAGGGGAGTGCTGAAAAATGGCGGCCAGTGCGATTAGCGGCTGACCAGACAAGCGTGAAATCAGAATTTCGGAATCGCCGATGGCGTAATCTGCTTGATCAGACAAGACCTGCTTTAAGGGATCGATGGACTGGTTACCCTCGATAATCTCGACCGCCAACCCTTCATCACGGTAGTAACCCTGTTGCAAGGCAGCGTAATAACCAGCGAATTGAAACTGGTGATGCCATTTGAGTTGTAAGCGGATAGGCGCAGTCGGGGGTGCCGCATAGGCGAATGCTGACCAAACCATGGCCAGCAGCGAGGTGCAGACTAAAACAATCCATCGGCGTGTCATGCGGATCCAGACAACATGAAAGATATCCTGACTGGATGCGAGGTGTTCTGTCAGGCCCAACTGTATTTATACGGCAGTGATATGCAAACAGATTGCAGAAATAAACACAGAATCCATGAGGTATCCGGAGAATTGATCTCATTAATGCTCCGGGTGTGAGTTAACAAGCCGGTTTAGACCAGCATGCAGGCATTGCCTGTGATCTCAGTTGCTCGTGTAAAATAGCGGCAAATCAACGCCAGCACGGCTTGTTGCACTGAATTTAAGGGGAAGATGGTTGAAACTCGCTACTTGGAATGTTAACTCGCTGACCGTGCGTTTGCCGCATGTGCTGGACTGGCTCAGTGCGAATCAACCGGATGTACTGTGCTTGCAGGAAACCAAACAGGAAGATAGCAAGTTTCCGTATGCGGCGCTCAAAGAGGCTGGCTACAATGCCGTGCATAACGGCCAGAAAACCTATAATGGCGTGGCGATCCTGAGCCCGCATGCAATAGAGGCTGTTCACCTGGACTTGCCAGACTATGCTGACACGCAAAAACGCATAATTGCGGCCACCATACAAGGCATTCGGGTGATTTGTGCCTATGTCGTCAATGGCCAGGCAGTAGACTCAGACAAATACCATTACAAGCTGGCATGGCTTAATGGACTGCAAAGCTGGCTTCAAGCAGAACTGAGTCAACATGAAAAACTGGTAGTTCTTGGCGATTACAATATTGCACCAGACGACCGTGACTGCCACGACCCGCAGGCTTGGCTGGGCCAGGTCCTGGTAAGCCCGGCGGAGCGGGCCGCCTTTCAGCAATTGCTGGCCTTAGGCTTGCATGATAGTTTCAGGTTGTTTAATGATCAGGCAGGCGAGTTTAGCTGGTGGGATTACCGCATGGCCGCCTTCCGCCGCAATATGGGCATGCGGATTGATCACATTCTCGTCAGCAACGCCCTCAAACCACACTGCGAAAGCTGTGTGATAGATAAAACACCACGCAAGCTCGAACGCCCCAGCGACCATACGCCCGTGGTGCTGACCTTGGCCAACGCAAGCCATTAAACCGTTGGCATCACAAACTTGATGCCCTGCAACACCTCCAGAATGCGCGACTTGAGCCGTTTGTTCATGTCGCCTTCCATCGCCTGCAGTTGCATCGCCACCAAGGCAGCGACTTTTTCTTGCATGCCAGCCGCATTGGCCGACAACTCGTCCTGCATGCCCTGCTTGAAGGCCTCCAATTGCTGTGCCGTCAGCTCATTAAACACCTGCTGCAAGGATTGTTTATAGTCTGCAGCCAAAGTCGCCGCAGACAGCTCATGGCTGGCTGACAAGCGAGACTTAGCTTGTTCTTGCAATTGCTGTAAATGCGTTTCCAACGCTGATTCCAGCTGGCTGCGCAATGCCAATACTCTACTCTCGAGTTCGGTTTGCTGTTGCGCCAACAAGCTGGCGAGCCGTTCATCCAGCCATTGCTGGCTATTGGTCTCCAGCCGCTCAAGCAGTGTTTGTTCGGTGGCGGCAAGTGCAGCCTGCTGCGACGCATTCAGTTGGACCAGCTTTTCTTCGACGGCCTGCAGTTGTTGCTCGGACTGGCTTTCCAGCGCCTCGGTAAACGCTTGCTCCCGCTGTTGCATCTGAGCGAGCTGCCCCTCTGTCAGCGCGCTCAGGCGCGCCTCCAGACCCTCCACCTGCTGCTTGCTGACATTGCCCATCGCTTCACGAAAAGCTTGCTCAATCGACTGTATGCTTTCGCCGATTTGGGTTTGCGCCTGTGATAACACGTTCTGTTGCAACGCGTTGGCATACTGGGTCAGCCCTTGCTCGTGTTGCGCGAGCGACACATTGGAATGCTCGGCCAATTGCGTCGTGATGAGTTGCGTGATCTCAGGCAATAAAACCAGTTTGAGCTGTGCCACCAGTTCGCTCATGTCTGGCATCACCACCTCGGCCACTGGCGCCGCAGATTTTTGAACAACTTTGGTTAACACCGGAATTTCTGAAGTTTCCACACACCCTCCCCGTTATGCTTGTGACTGCATGGACTTGATATGCTGAATCTCATAGCCCCGATCACGGTAAAACGCCCAGCGCTGGCGACCAGCCGCTTTTTCAGTTTCGTCTTGCCCAATGATTTCGAACACATGCCGGAACCGGCTAAAAAATTTGGGCAATGCTGTTTGGCAGTTAAATAATAAATCATCCTGCACGATCTGTTCCGGCGCCCAGGCAAGATGCACTGGCGTGAGCGGCGCATGGTCAGCATCTGCCAGCACATGCGGCAAAAACCCTTCCACCGGCTGCCGCCAAAGGGTGACACTCAATTGCTCCGCCTGCTGCCGACCTGGCAAATAGACGGTCACACTGCGCTGCCTGGTCACCGCCTGCAAGATCAAATGCTGCATTAATGCAGGCGTATCAGGCACATCCGTATAAAAACGAATTTTGGTCATGCCTTTTATTGCGCAGCTTGCGCCAACAGGTAGCTCATGAGCAATGGTACTGGCCGGCCAGTGCCGCCTTTATCCTTGCCGGATTTCCAGGCGGTGCCTGCGATATCCAGATGCGCCCAGTCATACTTTTTGGCAAAGCGTGACAGGAAACAGGCAGCCGTAATACTGCCCGCGGCACGTCCGCCAATGTTGGCCATGTCGGCAAAATTGCTGTCCAGTTGTGCTTGATAGTCATCCCACAACGGCATCTGCCAAGCACGGTCACCCGCTTGTTCACCGGCCTCAAGCAACGCTTTGGCCAGCTGATCATTATTGGCGAACAAACCGCTGACGTGGTGACCAAGGGCAATCACACAGGCACCGGTCAAGGTAGCGATATCAATCACAGCGGCGGGCTCAAAACGCTCGGCATAAGTCAGCGCATCACACAGGATCAAGCGGCCTTCCGCATCGGTATTCAATACCTCTATGGTTTGGCCGGACATGCTGGTCAGGATATCCCCAGGCTTGGTGGCACGGCCACTGGGCATGTTTTCGCACGTAGGGATCAAACCGATCACATTAAGGGGCAACTTCAACTCACCTAAGGCCTTGAACACGCCAAACACGGAGGCCGCACCGCACATGTCATATTTCATCTCATCCATCTCAGCCCCTGGCTTGAGTGAAATGCCGCCAGTATCAAACGTAATGCCTTTACCCACCAGCACCACCGGTTTTTGCGATTTTTTACCGTGCAAATGCTGCATGACAATAAAGCGCGGCGGCTCTTCGCTGCCACGGGTCACGCCTAAAAATGAGCCCATATTGAGTTTTTCAATCGCAGCCTGATCCAGCACTTCGACCTTGAAGCCATATTCCTTGGCTAACTTTTCAGCCTGCTTGCCCAAATAGCTGGGCGTACAGATATTTGGTGGCAAATTGCCCAGGTCTTTGGCCAACGCCACGCCCTGGCCAACGCTCTGCCCTTGTTTCAGCCCCAGCTCGGCCTCGGCTTGTGCGGATTTTTCAAGCAACACGCTGACGGATTGCAGCGGATGCGGCTCCACCGATTTCTCTTTGACCGCATTCACTTTGTAAGTGGCATCGAGCGCCACCTCAGCCAAAGCTGCCGTTTTTTGCTGCACACTGACTTTTTTCAACGCAAGCGCGGCAAAGTCGGTGGCGAGGTGATCTACGCCTGCTGGCAACGCTTTAATCGCGGCGCGGAAACTGGCACGCAATCCTTTGAGATTCAGCTCATCGGCTTTACCCAAGCCGACCAGCAGCACTCTGGGCGCCGCGACGCCTGCCAACTGGCGCAACATCAGAGTGGTACCAGCCTTACCTTCCATATCGCCAGACTTGACGGCCGCCGAGATGGCTTTCTCAGTGGCGCCATCCAGCAGCTTGGCTAAATCGCTGAGTTTACGGCCTTCAAAAATGCCCACCAGCAAGCAATCTGTACGCAATTTTTCCGGGGAAGTGCTTTTTATGCTAAATTCCATCTTTATCCTTTTTGGTTCCATGCAACTAGCTTAAGTGATGGTTGTATTATCTAGTGTTTTATGCTGATTTCAAAGCGGTGCATTTAAATTGAAAATTTTCAAACGTGCATTGTCTGCAGAGCTGATGTCTTCTGCCTCTGCCATCTTCCTGATTATCCTCGGCATCGTTGTCGCCCAGCGCGCGGGCAATATCGTACGCCAGGTCTCCAGAGGCATTTTACCTAACGATGCCATTGGCACCATCCTGACCTTTAGCCTGGTGCAATTCATGCCCATGATGATGTCGCTCGCCGTTTTTCTGGCCGTGCTATTGACGCTGACACGCTGGCACCGCGACTCGGAAATGGTGATCTGGATGTCCGCAGGGCTGAGTTTAAGGCAATGGGTCTTGCCTATCATGCGGTTTCTGGCGCCGATTGTGCTCATCATCAGTCTGTTCAGCCTGATAATTATGCCTTGGGCCAGTGGCAAGGCTGACAGCTACCGCGAGCAGCTCAAAAAACGGGACGAACTGTCATCAATCAGCCCCGGGACCTTTAAGGAGTC
This sequence comes from Methylophilus sp. DMC14, assembly GCF_056314085.1. NCBI lineage: Bacteria > Pseudomonadati > Pseudomonadota > Betaproteobacteria > Nitrosomonadales > Methylophilaceae > Methylophilus > Methylophilus sp. DMC14. The sequence continues at coordinate 364,820 of NZ_JBQUZA010000001.1, forward strand.
GAGCGCGGGCGATCGCATTTACTTTATTGAGAGCTTTGACAAGCTTGGCTACGAAGTCAAAAACGTGTTCGTCCAATCCAAACAAAACGGCAAAATTGGCATTATTACTGCGAATCGTGGCAGCCGCTACAAAGCCAGCAACGGTGATAATTTTTTACGGCTGGAACATGGCCGGCGTTATGAAACCACGCCCAACAGTCTGGAGGTCATGACCACCGAGTTTGAGCGCTATGATATCCGGGTCGAAGCCAAAGAGACTGCGCCCGCCACCACCACCGCGCAGATCAAGTCCACGCAATCGCTGCTGAGCGATGCCAGCGCCGCAGACCATGCCGAGCTGCACTGGCGCATGGCGATTCCGATCTCAACCATCGTCATGGTCCTGCTTGCCATCCCGCTCAGCTTTGTCGATCCACGCGCAGGCCGCTCGCTCAACATCATGTTTGCGATCCTGATCTTTATCATCTACAACAACCTGCTCAGCATTTTTCAGGCCTGGATTACGCAAGGCAAAATCTCGGTACTGGTGGGATTGTGGCCCGTGCATCTGAGTTTTATCCTGCTCGGCTGGTATCTTTACCACCGACGCAAACATCTGAAACCGTTGATGCCGGGCTGGCTCAAACGCACTCCAAAAATCGCTAAGCCATGACCCTGACCCGTTTAAACCGTTATTTCTGGCAAGAGATCAGCTTCAGCATCATGCTGGTGCTGTTGGGCCTGCTTGCCATGTTTTCGTTCTTTGACCTGCTACAGGAGCTGGACAGCCTGGGACGAGGTCACTATGGCATCAACAGCATGCTCACCTATGTCGCTCTCAGTATCCCAGGCCATATATACGAGGTGGCGCCAGTCGCCGTATTGCTGGGCATCGTCTATACCTTGGGCGCCATGGCTGGTAACTCGGAGCTGATTGTCATGCGCACCAGCGGCATTTCGTTGCAATCCATTGCCATGATTCTGCTTAAAATCGGCCTAGTGTTTGCATTGGTGACCTTTCTGATTGGCGAGATCATTGCGCCCATCAGTGAAAAACTGGCGCAGCGCATCCGTATTCAAGCCACTGATTCCGTCGTCGCGCAGGACTTTCAATCCGGACTCTGGATTAAAGACGGCAGCAGTTTTGTCAATGTCAGCTCGGTCATGCCAGACACCAGCCTGGTCGATATCCGCATTTATGATTTCGACCCCCAGTTCAAGTTAAAGCACATCAGCCATGCCGAGAAAGGCTACTTTCAGGATGACCACTGGGTGCTGTCTAACGTCACCCAGACTAATATCAATCACAGCAAACAAATTCAGGACAACTCGATCACCTCACAGTTTTTCAAGCAGACGCGCTGGGAGTCACTGATCCGGCCAGAACTGTTGAATGTGCTGCTGGTATTGCCAGAAAAAATGTCGGCCTGGAACCTGTATAGCTTCATTCAATACTTACATCAAAATGGACAACGCAGTACCCGCTATCAGGTCGCACTGTGGGCTAAGCTGGTCTATCCACTGGCCTGTTTGGTGATGGTGGTACTGGCCTTACCATTTGGCTTTTTGCAACAGCGTGCCGGTGGCATCAGCGCCAAAATCTTTGCCGGTATTTTTCTGGGCGTGGTCTACCAGATCATGAACCGCGTATTTGTGCACTTGGGTGTGCTCAATGACTGGCCACCGCTGGTGAGTGCCATCAGCCCGACCCTGCTGTTTTTGCTGGTCGGCCTGGGCATGCTTTACTACGTAGAGCGGCGTTAAAACCCGCCTGACTCGTGCTTATGTGATGCTGATTATCCGCGTGCCAAGCAGCCGGTCATGCAAAAACTGCTGCTCGCGATCCAGTACTGCCCACCACAATGTCAGCCCAGCCGGGAGCAACAACAGTGTTGCCACCCCATAGCGCAGCAAAGCCAGGCGCCAGTCCAGCAAGCTGCCCTCGGCATCTACCACTTTCAGCTTCCAGGTCTGGCTGGCCAGCGTTTGTCCGGTCACCACCCAACAGCGCACAAAGTAAGCGCCTATCGACAGCCACAACAGCATCTGCAAACCTACACGCCGCCAGCCATGACTGGCATCCCCCACCACCAGCACATAAGCGGCGGTCAGTGCAAAGGCCAAGGCCAGCATCAACAAGGCTTCATAAATCACGGCCAGATATCGTTTAATTAAATATTTCATTGCGCGTCTACCCACTTTCGCCGGATAACAAAAACCCCGCACATGCGGGGCCTATTTCACACAGGATAAACAGGGGATCCTGACTTATTTCTGATCCCAGCTATCTTCCCACATGCAGTGCTTGATTTTGTGACGGTTAGCAATCAGCTCATCAATGCTAGGCTCGTCGTTCAATGCGCGCTTCAAGGCCAGCTTGATCGCTTCGTAGTTGTTTTTGTACAGATCGGCTTTGTCCAGATTGGCTTCTTTGGCACAGCCTGGATCAATCCACAGCAAGGCAATAATACACAGCTCATTGACCAGCTCTTTAGGAATAATGCCTTCGATCACTGCATCGGTAATGCCATCAGCCACACCGGCTTGCACCACACCACCGAACAATTCGATATTCAAGGAATCTTTCAAGGTAACTTTTGGCACCATCATGGTCGCTGGGCGCACCATCTGGTTGATATCACGCACGGCAAACATGGCCGTGTGGCCTTTGGTTTGCGCCATCATGTTCGCGAAAGCCGTACCCACTGGGCCATCCACGGCACCGATCACGATTTCTGGCATCGCGGCGGTCACGTCCTTGCCTTCGGAAAACACGGTAGCTTCACCCGCTTTAAATACGATTTTTGACATGAGAATTCCTTTGTATGTCTGGATGTTGAAGAAAATTCAAACCGTGATTATATCAGTTCAAGCTGCATATCGACATGCAGGATATTGGCATCCAGATAAGGTTCGCTGGTGACTTTGAATCCAGCACGCCTGTAAAAATCGATCGCATGCACTTGAGCAGAAAGCCGTACGCAGGGCACAGATAACGCTCGACCCCCCTCTATCGCAGACTGCAACATGCAAAGGCCAACACCCTGCCGTCGCCACTCGGGCAAGACGGCCATACGCCCGATATACCCGTTATATAAAACACGCGCACACGCAATCGGGGCACCATGTTTAATGCCTAGTAAATGCATTGCGCCCCCATCTTCAGCATCCCACTCCAGCGCCTCTGGCACACGCTGCTCTTCAATAAACACAGTCTGGCGAATGGCTTGGCACTTGGGCCAGCGATCATCTGGAAGGTAAAATTGCTCGATACGAAAATGAGTCACAATATTCAAGATCTGACCGATCTAATTTAAAAAAATAGCTATTTCTAGCCTTTTAACTATTAAAAATATTTAAAGTAGAATTTATTGTTTCATAAAATTAATATTTTAATCTAAAATTTGATAAATTATCATTAAAATCAACAGGGTAAATAAATTGGATAGTGTCAAAGTATTTAGAGCGCAAAATAATCGCATTCCTCAGGACCAGGAGGTACTGAGTACCAAGGATGCGTCAAAACTGCTTGACCTGTCTGTTGCCACCGTTCAGAAACTGGTTGAGAATGGTTTGCTGGAGGCCTGGAAAACCAAGGGGGGGGCACCGCAGAATCTTGAAAAGTTCGATCATTAACTACGCCTCCTCCATCAACAAAACGGATCTCGCCTCAGCCGCCAAACTTTCAGTCCTGATTGTTGAAGATAATCAGGAGCTTGCCAGGTTATATGCATTGAAAATCGCTGAGTGGCAACTGGATATCGAGCTGGAAATTGTAAACTCAGGCATAGAAGGGCTTATTCAGCTGGTGAAATCTGTGCCTGACATCCTGATCACCGACTTAAAAATGCAAGGGATAGACGGTTTTCAATTACTGTCCATCCTCAAAGAAGACTACTCGCTACAGGGCATTAATATCATTGTGGCGACTGGACTCACTCCGGCCCAAATAGAAGGCAAAATACCAGACTCAGGGATTACCGTCCTGCACAAACCGATCAATTTTGAGTTTTTACATGGCTATTTTGTTGCCCAGATCAGCCACAAACTCAAAACATGTTTCAACAGGCTATGACCGCTGCCTAGGCAAGAAAATCGTCGCGGCGGTCCCTTTATCCTTCTCGCTGCTTATTTCTACGCGGCCATTAAAAAGCTCTACAATTTCCCTCACCAACACCAAGCCCAAGCCAGTGCCTTCAATGGCTTGATCAGCCTTGGCACGCCAGTATTTTTTAAATAGATGCTTTTGCTGTTCGCAAGTGATACCAATCCCGTAATCAATGACGGTAATGGCAACCTCATGCTCAGCGCTAGGCGCATTCACTTTGACAATCACACGCCCACTCGAGTACTTGTAAGCATTACTGATCAAGTTATACAGCGCTTGTTTGAATTTATTGACATCCATGACAACTTCTATCCTGCGTGTGGCAGGGACAAACTCGATAGGCGTTCTATTGGCAGGCGGAAAGTAGTAGTCTGTCATTTTTCTCACTTCCGTATTCAGCTCAACCTTTTGTAACTCCATCTCACTCCCGGCATTGATCTCAAATTGATTGAGGCTCAATAAGTCTTTGAGGACTTGATTCAGAAAACCGGATTGGGAGTGAATGGCATCCACGAGAAATGCGTTCTCATCCTGAGCACATAGTTTCGTTTTTAGTATTTCAGAGAAGCCTAAAATATTTCCAATCAGATTTCTTAGCTCATGCGCTGCTGCCAGCAGGTGCTCAGACTTCGTAACATTCGAATGATACTCATACGTAATGTCTCGGTAATAAATAATCTCTTTCACGGCGCCATCTGATGGATGACGGACGATTTTTTGCAGCACGCGAAACTCCGGGGTCTCGGTGAATAGTTGATTCACTCGATCAGTTTTACGCCGATAAAACTTATGCGGATTATTGAAGTTATCCTGGCGTAATTTGTAGAGTAGCCCCACCCGCCCTTTCTCAATCACCCGACTACTGAGCCGGGTCAGAATATCATTCAATACTTGCTGATCTTGAGAAAGTATCTGTTCTTTTTTGATCCCGGTGAGCAAGGTAAAACTTTCATTGACGAATTTCACCGTATCATCATGGCAAATCACGATGATGCCATCTGGTGAATATTCTAAGGCAGAGCGTAAGTCCTCATCAGGCCGCATGGCGGTCTGCCAATAAGGCGCGCGCGCGTCTTTGACACGATGCTCATATGAAATGTTTTCCAAAATTTGCCCCGCCATATTCAACGTTTCTACCTGACAACTATTTATCAAAAAAACTCAAAGCAGAGTATTTAAGCATTTGCTCGTAAGAAATCGCCTTCTGATCAATATGCTTTTTCAATCGCTCAAATTGCTTATAGTGCTTTAAAAAAACTTCCGTTAACGCGGGGTCAAAATGTGTACCCGCAAGTTTCTCTATCTGCTGATAGGTCTCCTCATAGCTAAACGCTTTTCGATAACATCTATCCATGGTCAGTGCATCAAAAAAATCGACCAGTGCCACAATGCGCCCCACCAGAGGGATTGCTTCTTTTGCCAACCCTCGCGGATAGCCTGTGCCGTCGTATTTCTCGTGATGTGTTAACGAAATCAACGCGGCCAATTTAAACAAGGGGAGTTCGTCCATGAGTATCTTCTCACCGATTTCCGCGTGCTGATTCATGATCAGCCGCTCATCCACCGTGAGCGCTCCTCGTTTTTTCAAAATGTCATCAGGCACCCCGACTTTGCCGATGTCATGCATGGGCGCGGCCAACCTCACCATGAAACAAAAATCCTGAGGCTTGTTTAATAAATGGCAGAGATACTCTGAGAGGTAACCGACGCGGGTAATATGCACGCCGGTGTCATCATCTTTACTGGCTGCCACCCGTGCCAACTTACATAAGGTGGTGTGATGCGCACTGACCAGCGCATCGTGATTAGCCTCTTTTTCACCCTTTAGCACCGAAAAATCCTGCGCCAATTTAAGCAGTTGCTCAACCAAGTTAGAACTGGAAGCCTCAACCATCTCGTGAATAAATGCTGTGCCAAGTTGCAGTTTACTTGCCATATGTACTCCTTATTCTGGAAACCCGTTCCAATAAATCTATGGGACTAAAGGGTTTTTCAATAAAATCATTAGCCCCGGCCAGCAAAACATCAAACTTTGTTTGCGTATCGGTCATGCCACTCAAGACATAAATCAAAGAATCATTTAAAGCAGGTAAGGCTCGCAGTTGTTTACACAACATTAACCCATCGACACGATCCATTAAAATCAAATCGATAATAATCAGATGCGGCAGATGATGTTCGGCCAGATAAAGGGCCGACACCGCATTCTCTGCACACTCGACTTGATAATCCTCTTCAGCAAATAATGTTTTCAATAGCAATCGCGTGTGGAGCTGATCATCCACAACCAGTATTCTCTTTCTTTGCGCAGTTGAATCAATAAATTGCGTCAGCTTCCACCACTCATTCTGTTTATCGGACATCAAAGGCGCTTCTTTCTCAAATCACAAGGAGTCTCTGCCATGCGGGATTGGACGCAAGGCGGATTGCATTTCCTCAAACAGCAGATTTAATGCTGCATCAGAAACAGCCACAATCAAATTAAAACGAGTATCGTTGAAGTTTTGGTTAATTTCTCTCGACAACTGGTCTTTCAATGCTCGCAGCTTTTCAATTGAGTCATCTTCAATATTCATAATTAATCAAATTTAATATTTTATTTAATAATAATATTAAATTAATAAATTATCAATTTAAGTAGTAATTTTATACAATGCAAGGGAAAAATTCACTATAGATAAAGCATAAATATGGAAATTTTTCTCAAGCAAAGGCTGGCGCATGAGCGCGAGGGAGGATATGGCCAAGGTGGCGGTCAAATATTGCATTTATCTGACCCCACAGGCATCATACGTCCTTTATTAAAACAGGACTTGAGGAAAAGTTATGTATCGTTTTCAAACCGCAGCGGCCAGGATTTTACTGGGGCTGGTGTTTTTTGGGGTGGTGATTCTAAAGCTGATGGCCATTTTAAATACGCCTGATGGTTATCTGCAATACCAAATGATGTTAGGCCAATTTGGCCTGCCAGCCGTGTTTGCACCATTGCTGATTTTCATTCAGTTTGTGTTTGGTCTGTTGCTGATCGTCGGCTACAAAACCCAACTATCTGCGCGCGTTTTAGGCGTGTTGGCGGCATTTATGGCACTGGTGCTGGGCCAGGCTTCGCTGGACGCGTTTTTTGCCTACCTGGGCATCGCCGGTGGCATGTGGTTGTTGAGTATTTATCCGCAAACTGCTTGCAGTCTGGATAACCGCAACAAATAAACGATTCAGTCGTAAAAGCCGGGTTAGCCCGGCTTTTTTTATCCCTTAATTTTGATCCCCAGCTGTTTGAGCTTGCGATAGAGGTGTGTCCGCTCCAGCCCCGAAATTTCTGACAACCGGCTCATATTATTTTTGACCAGCCGCATGTGGTACTGGAAGTAAAAACGCTCAAAGTCATCGCGCGCTTCACGCAAAGGCTGATCCAGATTCAGCGGCATATGCTGCTCGGACGACTCGCCGCGCTGCCCTTGAAAATTGGCCAGAACACGCTGCACATCGGTCTGGGTAATGCTTTCACCCAAACTGGTCATGAGCAGGTTCTGTACCACGGACTCCAGCTCGTCCAAATCACCGGGCCAGTCAGCATTGCGCAGCGCATTCAGCGCCGCCACATCAAACGCCTTGTAGTCAATCTTGCTGGCTTCAACCATCAGGGTCGCCATCGCATTGACCAGATCGGGAATATCCTCTTTGTGCTCATCCAGGCAAGGCACCTTCACCGCTGACCCGGCCAGCGTTTGCAGCAAGGCCTGCTCCAGCATGGCTTTTTCAATCAGTTGCGGCAAGCCATGCTCACTGGCGCAAATCACGCGTACCCCGTATTTTTCGGATTTATTGATGAGCAGGTGCAGGCCTTTTTGTTCGGTCTTGCCCAGTCTGGTGACTTCATCGACAAACACCACGCCTTCGCGGGCCTGCTCGAGAATTTCCATCGGTGCGGTGACCAGCTTCTCATACTCGGTCAAGGCCACCCACGGCGTATTCTGCGGACGCAAAAACTTGGCGCACAATGGCACACTGCCGCCTTTTTTACCAATCAGGAACAAGGTGTTTTTATGGCGCGCCAGCTGCTCCAAGCGCTGCTTGAGCTCCTGAATGACGGCACTTTTGCCAAAGCTGGACAGGTTAATTTCGGTATGCGCCAGATGCTCGGTATGCTTGATCGCTGCGCCTACGGTTTTGAGCAGCTTTTGCAAGGCAATCGGTTTTTCGAGGAAGTCGAACGCCCCAAGTCGAGTGGCCTCGACCGCGGTATCTATGGTGCCATGCCCAGACATCATGATCACCGGCATGGTCAGCAAGCCGGCATTGGCCCATTCTTTAAGCAGGCTGATGCCATCGCAATCGGGCATCCAGATGTCAAGCAACACCAGATCCGGTCGCTGCTTGAGCCGCTCGTCCCTGGCAATTTGTGCATTTTCTGCCAGGCGCACGACGTGCCCCTCATCCCGCAAGATATCGCTTAATAACTCCCTGATGCCGATTTCGTCATCGACGACCAAAATATTACGTGAAGCCATGGTACTTCCTTACACGATGCGCTCAACGCGCCGACGTTGTTGTTGTTTATCGACCGGCAAGCTGATGGTGACGCAGGCGCCCCCTTGTGGCAGATTATCGATGCGTATCTGTCCACGCTGCTCTTCTATCATTTTTTTGACAATGGCTAATCCCAACCCGGTACCGTGTGACTTGGTTGTGACGTAAGGTTCGAACACCCTCGCCATCACCTCGGTGGGAAAACCACTACCGTTATCCGTCACTGACAATTTTATACGCTCGCCATCATAATCGGTCAAGATCACAATTTGCGGTTGTTCGGTTTGCACCAATGCATCCTGCGCATTTTGCAGCAGGTTATGCAGGATTTGGCGCATCATGGTGGCATCGGCATAAATCTCGGGCAGCTGCTCATGCAGGGATAGCACCAGCTTGACCACAGAGGCGTTATAAAGGCGGCTCACATCGCGGATCAAGGCATTCAAATCCAGCCTTACCAGTTGGGCGGCAGGCGTTCTGGCATACTCACTAAATTCGTTGACCATATTCTTCATTGCCTGCACCTGGTTGACGATGGTATCGGTAGACTTAAACAGCATCTCCGCATCTTTTTCTTCCAGTTTGTCCTGCAGCTTCAGCTGCAAGCGCTCGGCAGACAGCTGTATCGGTGTCAGCGGATTCTTGATTTCGTGCGCCAGCCGTCTGGCTACCTCGGCCCAGGCAGCATCACGCTGGGCTTGCGCCATGGCGGTCACATCATCAAACACCACCACCAGGCCGTGCCCCGCCCCTTCCGGCAACCGCGTCACCCGCAGCATCAGCATCTGCTTACCATGCACCCCTTCAATTTCGATCTGGCTGCTTAAATGCCGCTCATGGTGGTCAAATTGCAACGTGTCTTCATAGTGCTGCATCACCAACGCTGTAAACGGCATCAGGTAATCATTTTCAACCGCAATGTCGGTAAAGACTTTGTTTTTAAAGCCCACCAGCGAGATCCCCAAAATATTGGTCGCGGCCAGATTGTAAACACGCAGCTCCGCCTGTTCATTAATGGTCATCACGCCTGAACTCAGGTGCGACAAAATAGCTTCCAGGTAGGCACGTGCAGACTCCACATGCTGACGGCTCTGTTCGGAGGCATTTTTCGCTTCCTGCAACTGGCGCGTCATGCTGTTGAACGACTTCACCAGCACACTAAGTTCATCCTTGCCAAATGAGGGCAGCTGCTGCGAATAATCGCCACTGGCAATCAGCCGCGTCCCTTCTGCCAGCACCGTCAAGGGTTGCGCCATGCGCCGACTCAGTGCAAATGCGATGGTCAATGCGCCCAGCATGGACAGCAGCAAAATCATAGTCAGCGTCAGCATGAAAATGTCTTTGAGTGACTGCCGGCTGTACGACAAGGTCTGGTACTCGCGGTAGACCTCCTGCACCGATTCGGCAGTATTCGAAAGCGCCTTGGGCACCGGTTGCATCAATTGCAGAATCCGCATCTCGCCCGTGATCCCCAAGGTTTCCACCGGGATCAGCACACGCATGTAGAGGCCTTTGCCGGGGATAGGCTCGATTTTGCCGTAGATACGGCTACGTGCCTGGCGCAACTGCGGCACAGAAGGCAGTTCGGGTAAAAAGCTGCTGGGATCAGAGCTGCTGACAGCCAGAATCGCACCTTGCGGGGTCAGCAATGCCGCATCCTGAACGCCGGCTTTTTCACGCAGATCGTTCAGTTGTCCATAATGTGAGCGGGCCGTTTGCAGTGATAGCGAGACCGCCATGCTTTGCGCCTTTTCCTTGACGTCCTCCAGCATGATATCCAGCGCCCGTTGCCCCAGATTCAGCCCCCCATCCAGTGCGGATTCGACCTTAACGTTAAACCAAGACTCAATCGAGCGTGACAGGAAGTTCACGGAAACCAGATAGACGATCATGCCTGGAATCAACGCCATCAGGGCAAAAGACACCAGCAATCTGAAATTCAGCTTGCTGCCTACCTGTTTGGCTTTGGTGGTCTGGTAAAGATGGCGTAACTGATAGGCAATCACCCCCAGCAACAACACGGCGAGGCCAGCATTGATATACAGCAGGATCAGGTAATAATCCCCACTGATGGCGGTGTTGGCACTGGCAAGAGACAGCAGGTACAGCAGGGCTGCCGCCAGTAGAATGGACAAAATCAGGACATACCGCATAGGGCTAACGCTGGGTGTCCTTTACCCACCAGCTAAACGTCGGCGTGACCAGCTCCCAGTCACTTTCGCCCAGGGCATCCAGCTGCAAGGCTTTAGGCAGCTTGCTGGTATCCAGATGCATTTTGAGCGCCGCCTGATAGGGCTGATTTTTTTCTAGTGTGGCATGCGGCGTCAAGCGCCAGTCGCGGATCAGGCCCAACTCACGCCTGGCTTCAGCCAGGCTGTCGAATCCTTTTTGCTGTTGCGGATAATTAAGCAGATATTGCTTGGTCAGCGCGTGATAGTTGAGCGTGACGGCGCGACGCTCGGTCACCACCTCATCATCAAACCAGTACTTCATGGGTTTGATGATCTGGCATTCATACAAAAATGTCAGGGCGATGCCCTTACTCAACGCTTCCTCAAGCGCGCGGCCAAAATGGATGTCCAGATCCGCATCCAGCGCCCAGGTATCTTCACGCAATACCAGCTCGGCACTTTTGACATGGGCATGATTGTTATTGGCAGCCAGTGCCAATGCTGTCATGGTCAGCAGAAAAAAAAGCGCCGAATAATATTTAATGTTTTTGTAAAAGCGCATAAAACAATCCGTCATGCGCGGCAGTGGGCAGCAATTGCCCGCCAATTGACTGCTGGCAAGGGAGGCCCGAGGCATCAAACTGCACTGGCAACCTGACCGCATCTGCATGCATGGTTAAAAACTGTTGAATCTGCATTTCATTTTCTTGTTGAAAAATCGAACAGGTGACGTACAGCAATTTACCGCCTTTTGCCAGCATATGCCACAAATTCAATAATATTTGCTGTTGCATCTGGGCAAATACCGTCAAATCCTGTGGCCGACGCAACCATTTCATATCGACATGCCTGCGCACGATGCCTGAGGCGCTACAGGGCACATCAGCCAGAATGCGGTCAAATAACTGACCATCAAACCAGTCGGCTTTTGCCGCATCGCCTGTCCTGACCTTGGCTTGCAAGCCCAGACGCTGCAGGTTGTCGTGGACACGACGCAGGCGCTCTGCCTCCACATCCAGAGCAAGCAAGTCAATATCACTGGCTTCAAGCAAGTGACAAGTTTTACCGCCCGGCGCGCTACAGGCATCCAGCACACGCATGCCTGCTTGCACATCCAGCAAAGGAACCGCCCACTGTGCGCCGGCATCCTGCACACTGAGCCAGCCTTGATCAAAATGCGGCAGCTTGTGCACCGGCAACGGCTGCTGCAACTGAATCGCCGTACCGCCCAGCGCTTGCGCCGCAATCCCCGCATCATCCAGCGCCTGCATGTAGCTGGCGACATCCGTTTTGCGCTGATTGATGCGTAATGTCATGGGTGGGTGGCTGTTGCCTATGGTCAGAATCGACTGCCAATGCTGAGGATATTGTTGTTTGAGGGTATCAATCCACCATTGCGGATAGTTAAATTGCACCGCTTCCGACTGACTCACTTGCGCCTGCAAGGTTGACCGTTGGCGCAAAAAATTACGCAATACCGCATTGACCAGCCCTTTTGCCCAGCGCAGCCCGGTTTTGCCCGCGGCTTCCACCGCCTGATTGACCACCGTAAAATCATCTTCGGCCCCATACAGCAGCTGCGACAGGGCAACCAGCAACAGCGCATGTACACGTGCATCTGTCACTGGCTTGGCCGTCAGCGCTTGCAAATAAGCCGCGGCTTCGGCATACAAGCGCAAGGTGAGGTAGCTGTAATCCTGTGCAGCCGCCTGCTGTTGCGGCGTCGCCGACTTGACCCTGCGCAATGCCTTAGGCATGGAAACAGTCAGGTTATGTCCGGCCAACACTTCGGCCACCGCAGATGCGGCTATGAGCTGGGCAACTTGCAAAAGAAGACTCTGGTGAAAAAAAGACTATTCTACTTGATGCGCCCAAAATACACAGACAAAAACTCACGCAATAAAAAAGGCTTTCTTGCGAAAGCCTTTTTTGTCTGTTGAAATCGCGTTTAATACTGGTTAGCCAGCGCCAATAACCGGCGGATCCGCTCTTCGGTCTGCGGGTGGGTGCTGAACAACCCCGCCAGATCTGCGCCTGATAAGGGGTTGATAATCATCATCTGCCCGGTTTCCGGGTGTTGCTCAGCAGTCATATTGGGAATCTGGTGCGCATAATTGTGGATTTTCTCCAGCGCGGCCGCCAAGGCTTTCGGGTCGCGACTGATCTCAGCACCCATGCGATCTGCTTCATATTCGCGCGAACGTGAAATCGCCATCTGGATCAGCGAAGCGGCCAACGGTGCCAGAATCATAATCAAAATACCAATAATGGGATTGGGTCGGTCTTCGCCCTCCCGATGCCCGCCAAACATCAGGCCAAATTGCGCAATCGATGAAATGGCCCCGGCCACGGTGGCGGAAATAGTAGAGATCAAGGTATCGCGGTGTTTCACGTGCGCCAGCTCATGTGCCATCACACCGCGCAATTCGCGCTCACTCAAAATCTGCATGATGCCGGTAGTAGCTGCCACGGCAGCGTTCTCGGGGTTGCGGCCGGTAGCAAACGCATTCGGCTGGCTTTCATTGATCACGAACACACGCGGCATGGGTAATTGGGCCCGCTCGGCCAGCTCTTTGACCATGTTGTAATAGTTGCGGAACTGCCCATTACCAAAATTATTTTCAGCATTGATCTCAACTGCGCCATACATTTTCAGCACCGCCTGGTCGCTAAACCAGTAGGCATAGAAGTTCATGCCGCCTGCCAGCAACAGCGCCAGCAACATGCCGCCCTGGCCACCCAGCGCGCCGCCCACCGCAACAAACAGGGCAGTAATCGCGGCCATCAACACAAAGGTTTTGGTCCAGTTACCTAACATAGTGACTCCTTCACAATTCGGTGAGTAATATCGACTTTAATATGCGGGGATGACAGGCATTTTTCAATGCCTGCACCAGATTGACTAGAAAAAGCGGTCGCCCACTTGCACATGCTGACCTTGCACAAACTGTTGTGCCGTTTGGCGCTTGCCGCCCGGCATCTGCAACTCATGCAGTTCTAATGCGCCGTCGCCACAGGCCACCTGCAGCGGATGTGTCTGCAACACAGTGCCTGGCTCGCCTTGACCAGCCACAGCTTGAGCAAACCACAGTTTGCAGACTTGATCATTAAATTTGGCTGTAGCGACCGGAAAGGGATTAAATGCACGAACCTGACGTGACAGCTGCTGGGCAGATTGCGTCCAGTCAATGGCAGACTCGGCTTTTTCGAGCTTGTGCGCATAGGTCACCAGCGCCTCGTCCTGTACTTCAGAGGCCAGGCAACCGGTATCTTGCAAGGTCTGCATCGCCTCGACCATCAAGCGCGCGCCTTCGCGACTGATCGCATCATGCAAGGTCTGCGTGGTATCTGCCGCAGTAATCGCCACCGACCATTTACTGATCATATTGCCGGCATCCAGCTTGGGCACCACCTCCATGATGGTGACACCCGTCTCGGTGTCCCCGGCCAGAATGGCCCGGTGGATGGGCGCAGCCCCGCGCCAGCGTGGCAGCAAGGAGCCATGGATGTTGTAACAGCCTCGCGTCGGGATGTTCAGCACCGCGGTCGGAATAATCAGGCCATAGGCCGCAACGATCAGCACCTCGGCGTTGACCGCTGCAATCTCGGACTGCACCTCGGCGGGCTTAAGGCTTTCTGGCTGAAAAACACGTAAGCCGTGTTGCAAGGCGAGCTGTTTGACCGGACTCGCTTTTAACTGCATGCCACGGCCCGCGGGGCGGTCTGGTTGCGTCAACACCATGACAATGTCATGGCCCGCGTCTATGAGTCCTTGCAAAGCCGGTACTGCAAACTCCGGGGTCCCGGCATAAATAATACGCATGCAACCTTCCTGACTTAATAACTGTTGCGCTCGATTTCACGCGCGTGCTTGACCATTCTGGTCCGGATACGGTTACGTTTGAGCGTGGAGAGATACTCCACAAACACCTTGCCCAGCAAATGATCCATTTCATGCTGGATACAGACGCTCAGCAATCCATCCGCATCCAACCTGAAAGTGTTGCCATTCACATCTTTCGCTTCGACGGTAATAAATTCAGCGCGCGTGACACTTTCATAGATGCCGGGCACTGACAGGCAACCCTCTTCATAATCCTGGCTACCTGACTGGGCAATGATTTTAGGATTGATCAGCACCAGCAAATCGTCTTTTTCCTTGCTCAAGTCAATCACGATCAACTGGATGTGCTGGTCGACCTGCGTAGCAGCCAAGCCTATGCCTGGCGCATCATACATGGTCTCAGCCATATCGCTGACCAGTTGCTGTAATGCCTCATCAAATACTTGCACCGGTTTGGCCACCGTATGCAGGCGTGGATCCGGATATTGCAAAATTGGAAGTAGTGCCATGCTCTACAAATCTTTCCATTCAAATAGTTTGTGCAAAAACAGGGCAAAACGCCTGCTTTTTCACCTTGATCAGAACTTTAAAGCCATGCTAGATTGGTTGATATTGCGCAGTGGCTGTGCGCAGGTACAGCCCATCCATTTGTGTCGCATAAAACAGAGACGCCACATGACGAAAATTGTTCAAATTATAACCTCGCTTGCGCTGGCTTGTAGCAGCTTATTGTTACAGGCAGAAGAAATTCCGTTGCGGCCGCAGCACCCCGACCGGCATGTCGTCGTCAAAGGCGATACCTTGTGGGATATTTCGGCCAAGTTTCTGAAAAATCCATGGCAATGGCCACAGATTTGGCAATTAAACCGGTCTAGCATTAAAGATCCGCACTGGATTTATCCGGGGGATGTCATCGTGCTCGACACCAGCAGCGGGCAACCCGTACTCAAACTGGTGCGAGAATCTGTCACCCTGGAGCCTGGCATGATCGTCACGCCAATCAAAGGCGATGCCATCCCCGCCATACAACCCAATATCATCCAGCCCTTTTTGACCAAGCCCATGCTGATTGCGCCAGAAGCGCTCAAGTCAGCGCCCAGAATTGTGGCGGCGCAGGAAGAACGTGAGATTCTGAGTCCTGGCACACGCATTTATGTGCAGGGCCTGCCAGACACTCCACGCAACGCCTGGGCAATCTACCGCGAGGGGGAGGCGATCAAAAACCCTGAAAATGGTGAGCTGCTGGGCACAGAAGCGCATTATCTGGGGGAGGCCAAACTGCTGCGCTCAGGCCAGCCTGCCACCTTGACCGTAACCCAGGCCAAAGAGGAAATTGCGGTTAAAGACAAACTGATTGCGATGGAAGACTCCCTTAGCCCGCCTTATGTGCCGCATGCGCCCGAAGGCCAGATTGAAGGCCAGATTGCACGCGTGAGCGAAGGCATCAACGAGACTGGCTATGGCCGTGTGGTGGTGCTCAATCGCGGCGAAGCGCAAGGCCTGGAGCGCGGTCACGTGCTTTCGGTGCTGCGCAAAGGCGCCAGCATGGTAGACCCCGAATCCGCAGACCCTAAACATCCGGTCATGATCCAGTTGCCGGATGAGCCTGTCGGCTTGGTGATGGTCTTCAAAACCTTTCCCAAGCTGTCATACGCGCTCGTCATGCAGGCCTCGCAACCTATCCATGTAGAAGACGTGGTGCGCACCCCCTGATCTCCGCACTGATGGTCACAGATCCTGAAGAGAGCGCAGCCTGGATTGCCTTAAGCCTGGTCGAAGGGCTGGGCAGTGTCACCTATTGCCAGCTATTGCTGCACTTTAAAACCCCGCAGGCGATTCTGGCCGCCTCCTACAGCAGCTTGTGCGAACTGGTCAGCAAAGGCGTCGCCGAAGGGATACAAAAAGCGCCAGAAGACCCGCATATTGCCAAGACACTGGACTGGCTCTCACAACCAGATAACCACCTGATCACACTGGCGGATGCCTACTATCCGCAACGCCTGCTCAGCATAGACCAGCCGCCGCCCGTGCTCTATGCCAAAGGCAACCTGCAAATGCTCAAGCGGCCTGGCCTGGCCATTGTCGGTAGCCGCCACGCCACACCGCAAGGCGAGTCAACTGCCGAACAGTTTGCCGAAAGCTTGTGCCGGGCCGGATTTGCCGTGGTCAGCGGGCTGGCATTAGGCATAGACGGCGCCGCACACAGAGGCGCGCTCAAAGCAGATGGTGCCACGATTGCCGTGGTCGGCACCGGGCTAGACATCGTCTACCCGGCCCGGCACAAAGGCCTGGCCCACCAGATTGTGCAGTATGGCTTGTTGCTCTCCGAGTACCCGCTAGGGACGCCATCTTTGACGCACAACTTTCCCAGACGCAACCGTATTATCAGCGGCCTGTCTGAAGGCTGTCTGGTGGTAGAGGCCAATATTGATAGCGGCTCACTCATCACTGCACGCCTAGCGATCGAACAGGGCCGTGAAGTCTTCGCCATTCCGGGCTCTATTCACTCGCCGGTGTCCAAAGGGTGCCATGCGCTGATCAAACAAGGGGCAAAGCTTGTCGAGTCCACCGAGGACATTGTCAGCGAATTGAAGCATGTCCGCCTGCCCAACCCCGCACTTTCGATTAGCCCGAATGGGTCACTACCCGATTGGACTAATCTACCCGCCGAAGCCAGTCCTGTCCTGGCTTGCATGGGGTTTGACCCCATCTTTGCAGAGCTCATTGCGGCCCGCGCCGGGTTGACGCCCGAACAAGTTTCCACCATGCTAACGCTACTTGAATTAGAAGGTGTGGTCAGCCATCTCGCCAACGGCCAATTCCAGCGATTGGTTTAAAGCACGGCTCAGCCCCACCCCAGTATCGCTGCTATTCGCTAATGATAGCGGAGCAGCGTGTTTGAGGAGAATTTAGACATGTTGGAAGTACTGATATTTATCTATCAAAATTATTGGGATAAGCATGATGCGTTTGAGCTGAAAGAAACAGACGAAACCATCATGGCCTATGAGCTCTCCCAAGCCGGGTTTAACCACCAGGATATTTTACATGCCGTGGGCTGGGTGAAAGACCTGCGTCGCTCGGTGCAACAGCCGCAATACCAGCACGACCCGTTTGCGATTCGCGTCTATTGCGAGATGGAACGCAACAAGATCAGTGACGACAGTCTGAATTTTCTGGGCTTGCTACAAAGAAGCGACATCATCACGGCTTATGAGCGCGACCTGATTATTGATCGTGCCATGGTCTTGCCGCAAGAAACCTTGAGCATGGAAGATATCCGCTGGATCACCATGATGGTGCTGTGGGACGAAACGCGCAAACAGGATTACCTGTTTGTTGAAGATGCCTTGTTTAACCCGCAAGGTTTGTCATTGCAATAACCCAATAGAGCGACACAAAAAAAGCGCGGCTGATTCAGTCCGCGCTTTTTTGTTTGCCCGTATTGTTACGACTACAGTTGCCGGATAATCTGGCCAATAATGCCTGCCTGGTTCAGGGTGTAGAAGTGCATTTTATCCACGCCTGCCTCAATCAGTTTGGTACAGATATCAGTGACCACCTCCGCGCCAAAAGCGCGCAATGAAGCCATATCATCGCCATAGGCTTCCAGCCGCATACGCAGCCAGCGTGGAATCTCGGCACCACAGACACTGGAGAAGCGCGCCAGTTGCGTGTAGTTATAAATCGGCATGATGCCGGGAATAATCGGTGCAGTGACACCCAGCTTCTGCGCCGCTTCTACAAAACGGAAATAGGCATCCACATTGTAAAAATACTGTGTAATGGCCGAATCCGCGCCAGCGTCGATTTTACGCTTGAAGTTTTCAAGGTCTTTTTGTGCTGAGCCGGCTTCCGGGTGAAACTCGGGGTAAGCCGCCACCTCCAGGTGAAACCAGTCGCCGGTCTCGGCGCGGATAAAACTCACCAGCTCATTGGCATATTTAAAATCCCCCGCACTCACTTCGCCTGAAGGAATATCGCCGCGCAAGGTCACCAGTCTGTTGATGCCTTTCGCCTGATAGGCTTGCAGCAATTCGCGGATTTCTTCTTTGCTGGAAGAAATACAGGAGATATGTGGGGCTGCACCATGGCCTTCAGCCTGGATTTCGAGCACACTTTCCATGGTACGGTCGCGGGTTGAGCCCCCCGCACCAAACGTGACGGAGAAAAACTCGGGAGAGAATACGGCCAGCTCTTTGCGTACTTGACGCAAGTTCGCCATGCCTTCCGCCGTTTTAGGCGGAAAAAACTCAAAACTGTAAGCGATTTTTTGATTCACTGTTTTCTCTTTTATTTCTAAACGCGTGATTTCAGGCAGATGCGGGGATGGTCAGGTGTCAGTCTTTTTCGTTGAACACAATCGCACTCAGGATCCAGGCAATCACGCTATACACCAGGGCGCCTATGACGCCAGTCATCACACTATTGACGACAAAGCCTTGCAACAGGTGGCCGACAAACCAGAATAGCAGACCATTAATGACTAACAGAAACAATCCCAGCGTCAGCAAGGTAATCGGCAAGGTCAAAAGCACCAGAATCGGCTTCACCAGCATATTGGCAAGACCAATCACGACAGCAGCCACCAGCGCAGCGCTGAAATTGGCCACTTGAATGCCTGGGACCAGATAAGCCACGGCCATCAGTGCCAATGCATTGAGTACCCAAACAACCAGTAGTTTAAACATGCCTCCTCCTTGGATGAAAGATGAGGCAAAGTGTACACCAAATCTGCGCCAGAACATCTGGCGCAGGGCGGCATGGTTTAACGCACGCTGAAAAGCGCGTGATTAATAGCGATAATGCTCAGGTTTGAATGGGCCGGTTTTGCTTACGCCAATGTAGGCTGCTTGTGCATCGGTCAAGGTGGTCAATTGCGCATTGAGTTTCTTCAACTGCAAGATCGCCACTTTTTCATCCAGATGTTTAGGCAAGGTGTAAACGCCAACCGGATACTTGTCGGTCTGGGTAAACAATTCAATCTGCGCAATGGTCTGGTTGGCAAAGCTGGAGCTCATCACATAGCTTGGATGACCTGTGCCACAGCCCAAATTGACCAGACGGCCCTTGGCCAGCAAGATGATGCGCTTACCGTCTGGGAAAATCACGTGATCGACTTGTGGCTTGATCTCTTCCCACTGGTATTTTTCGATGCTGGCAACATCGATTTCATTGTCGAAGTGACCAATGTTACACACAATCGCCTGATCCTTCATTTTGGCCATATGCTCATGCGTGATGACGTGGTAGTTACCAGTCGCTGTAACAAAAATGTCCGCATGTTCAGCGGCATAATCCATGGTCACAACGCGGTAGCCTTCCATCGCGGCTTGCAGGGCACAAATCGGGTCAATCTCGGTCACCCAAACCTGGGCAGACAAGGCACGCAATGCTTGTGCAGACCCTTTACCCACGTCACCGTAACCGGCAACAACGGCAATCTTGCCTGCAATCATGACATCGGTCGCACGCTTGATGCCATCCACCAGAGACTCACGGCAACCATACAAGTTATCAAACTTGGACTTGGTCACAGAGTCATTCACGTTAATCGCAGGGAAAGCCAACTTGCCTTCTTTATGCATTTGATACAAACGGTGCACGCCCGTAGTGGTTTCTTCGGTCACGCCTTTAATCGCAGCCAACCGCACGGAGTACCAGGTCGGGTCTGTTTTCAGCTTGGCCTTGATGGCGTTAAACAGACAGATTTCTTCTTCTGAAGTGGGGTTCGCCACCACAGACAAATCTTTTTCGGCACGGCTACCCAAATGCAGCAACAGGGTCGCATCGCCACCATCATCCAAAATCATGTTGGAGTAACCACCATCCGTCCACTCAAAAATACGGTGGGTGTAATCCCAATACTCTTCCAGCGTTTCGCCTTTCACGGCAAACACGGCAGTGCCCGTCGCGGCAATCGCAGCGGCTGCATGGTCCTGGGTTGAGAAAATATTGCAAGAAGCCCAGCGCACTTCAGCACCCAAGTCCTTCAGGGTTTCAATCAGTACAGCGGTCTGGATAGTCATATGCAGAGAGCCAGTAATGCGCGCGCCTTTCAGTGGCTGTTGCGCCGCGAACTCTTCGCGGATCGCCATCAGGCCAGGCATTTCAGTCTCGGCAATCGCAATTTCCTTGCGACCCCAGGCGGCCAGGCCCATGTCTGCGACTACATAATCTTTGATATCAGCTACAGTATTCATGTTTCAAATCCTTAAAAAAATGAAAACTGAGCAGGAAAAGTTCGATAAGAACCGGTGGCAACGTTGTTCACCTTTTTTCCGTGCTCGCACAGTGAAAAGTGAACGCCGTTGAGATGCTTTACAGCAAATGCTCTGAGCCTGGGAGTCGAGTGACTCTCGCAGCGTTCCTCAGAAGTTGCGAATTATACGCCAACCCAAGGATTTTACAAAAAAGAAATCCTGAGCAATCAAAGAACAACCACTGAAAACCTGCTCAAATAGCTGCCTAGAAATACCCTCTTTACCGATTCATTAAATTGACCGAATTACATGCTGCTACTCTGTCAAATCAGTTTCACCCGCCTGTGCCATGATGACATCACGTTCTCAAATATCCTCATTTAGTATAGAAAGGTGATTACTATGACCATGTATCAAGTAATGGATGAAGAAAATCATTGCATCGCAACCTTTCATCATTTTCAGGAAGCCATGTATACCGCACAAGACTTCACCCTGTGGGATGATGAACATTACTATCATGTCGAAGAGCTGGATCTGGCGGTCGCCTAAGCAAACCGTCCCGACATCAAAACAAAAAAGCGCCAGTTAAAGCGCTTTTTTATTGGGGCTGACACAACACCGTCAGCCTCGCATCATGGCAAGGTTTTCATCGCCACTTTGAGCTCTTCAGCCTTTTCGGCATCCAGCTGTGTCAGCGTATCCACATTGGCCAAGGCTTCGATGTGTTTACCGTTGGACTCCGCAATCAGTCCCAGGTAATAAAAAGCCTGACTATGCTGATCGTTCATGCTGACGACACGGTGCAAGTGTTGCTCAGCCATGGTGAGATCCTTGGTTTCATATTCAGCGGCGGCCAGATAAAACCATGCTTCTGTATTATGAGGTTCCTGAGTCGTCCATTGCTGGGCAATTGTTTTCAGACCAGCCCAGTCCTTGTGCAGGTAAGGAAACACCACTTTCATGAAATAAGGCCATTCAGCTGCCGGCTTGCCCCAGAAAGGCAGCTCGCTTTTGACCACAATCGGGCCCGCTGGCTGCGCGATCAAAGCCTGAACCCAATCAATCGACATGTAATAGTAGTAGGCATCTTTACCAGGGCTCTTGAGTGTAATCAGGCCGACCAACGCACCCGTCTCATCAAACAGACCACCACCACTGGCGCCTTGTCTAAAACTGCTGGTTGCCCGCACAATCACGGAGTCATCCATGGCAAACAGCCCCTTGACCACCCCTTGGCTGCTCACAGGCGCGGCGACAAAACTCGGATAGCCGATATTAAACACTGCCTGTTCGTATTTGAGATCGCGGCTGGACTTCATGGTGACTGGGCTAATCGGCAGGTCATCCATTTGCAGCATGCAAACATCATGCTTCCAATCCGGTTTGACACCCACGGCATGGTAAGCCGCCCCGCCACTGACCACGCTGATACTAGTGGCATTGGCAACCACATGGCAGTTGGTCACGACCTGATTTTCAGCCACCACGACGCCTGAACCCAGCCCGTATTGCCCGTTTTTCAGGCCGACTTGCACACGCAGCACGCGGCTGTTCAACGCCTGCATGAGCTCGGCAGAAGGCTCTGCCATCAATGGGATTGCCAGGCAACCTAACAAACATCCGATCAACCATTTTGCCATGTCTTGCTCCAATCTGCGAAGGTAGGCAACAAGGAATGCACTACCTGTAATACGTTTTGGAAAGCTTCTTAAACTGTTTATAGCAAAACGTATTCCAAGCTGGAGAATGCGGGCTCACTTACCGCCAGACTATGGGGAGACCATGAGAAAGAAAGGAGGGATTTTATATTTAACTATAAAAATCAATGAGATACGTAAAAATAACTATCGTATCACTGTAGTCGCTCAGTCGACTGCTTTAGCGAGCGGCCAGAAGTGCCGCAACAGACCGCTCAGCATACGCACAAAATTAGTGCGCAAAATCAGTGCATGCACTACCGAGTCGCACACCTTATCGGTTTTGCAAACACCAGCAACGGGTGAAAGGCTAAAACTGCAGTGAAAGCTGGGATGCTGCCGGGCTTTGTGCACTCACGGAAGCCGTACTCCGATTTGATTTTTTGCGGAGACTGCCACGGTCTACCTTGGGAAAATGGCGCGATTTGCGCGAAGCATGCCGCTGCAAAATATCTGCGACAGCATGCGCTGGCATGGTCTGCCTGATTGCAAACCAATCCTGCTTGGCTGTCTGGATGGCCTCGCCAATATCAACCATGGGCGCAGGATAGTCGCGGCCAATCAGGCAGCCATACCGCCGCTGTAAACTCGGAGGCATGCGCCAGGGTTCAAAAATCCAGCTGTCTGGCACCTGTCGCAAAACAGGCAGCCACTGGCGGACAAACACCCCCTGAGGGTCCTGAGTCAAGGCTTGTTTAACCGGATGGTAAATGCGCAATGTATTGATGCCGGTCGTGCCAGACTGCATTTGCACTTGCGGCCAATGAATCCCCGGCTCGTAATCAACAAAAGCTCTGGCCAGATGCAACCCGCTTTGCCGCCAGGGCAGTTGCAACAAATAGCTGGCGGTACTCATGAGCATGGCGCGCATGCGAAAATTCAGCCACCCGCTTTGATTGAGCATCTGCATGCAGGCATCTACCAGTGGCCAGCCAGTCTGGGCATCCTGCCATGCTTGCAAACGTAAGGCGACCGCGGCATCGGGTAACCGGGACTGTAGTGCCTCGAAGCCCCGGTAAAAACTCTGGTGTTCAATCCGCGGTTCGCTTTCAAGCTTTTGCATAAAATGGCAATGCCAGTGCAAGCGGCTTTCAAAACTGTGCAGCTGACGGCGCTGTTGCACGTTTTCAGTCTGCTGCGCACGGGCCCGGGTAGCCTGTACCACGGTACGCAGGCTCACAGCGCCCCATGCCAGATAAGGTGACAGGCGGCTACAGGCTTGGACAGCACTGAGCGGGCTGGAAATCCCCCGCTGATAACCATGTACGCGGCGCGTCAAAAAATCCGCCATCACCGCCTCAGCCACTCCTATACCGCCAACCTGACGTTCCGCTTGCGCGTGGCTAGCCACTGCTGGCAACCGCTCCAAGCCATGATCCGGTAACCGAACAGCAAGCCCGGATGCAGGCACCGCAATGACAGGCGCCTGCATGCGTAACGCCCACTGCGCTTGCCACTGTTGCCGGTCTGACAGGCGTCTCACCACCCCATTCTGAGGCCATTCCTGCCAGACGATTCCTTGCATCCTGCACCACGCTTGCACCTGCCGGTCGATGGTGTAGGTGTGTTGATTCCCGGTTTCTTCATGGCTATACAGTCCGGCGATGCCGAATTTTGCATGCAGCCTCTGTAACAGCGTCAAGGGGTCGTGATGATAGACATGCAAATGCAATCCCAGCTGTTGCAAGGCATCTGCAAGGTCCTGCAAACAGTCGCGCACGAACATGGCCTGACTGAGGCTGGCATCCTCTGCCGACCACACTTGTGGAGCCCAGATAAAGAGCGGCAAAACCGGCCCAGCCTCACAGGCGGCAGACAGCGCGGCATGATCCGCGACACGTAAATCGCGCTTAAACCAGACCACATGCACATCACGCAGAGGCATGCTGGCCAATCCAGTCGCAAATATCTTGCAGCAATGGACTGTTGCCGCGCAGGGGTCTGGCCAGCTTGGCGACCATATCCACATGGTTGTAGTTGGCATAAGTCAGCAACTTGACCTCGCTGCCTTGCGCCTCAAGCGCATGCGCCAGATTGATCGAGTTTCTGGGCCAAACGGTTTGGTCTTTGAGGCCGGCCAGCAGCAGTAAAGGCGGATGATGGCCGCTGACAAAATGGATAGGCTGTGATTGCCACTCCTGCTCAGCAGGTGCAAAAATCGCGCGCAACGTATCCGAGGTGAGCGGCAAAAAATCATAAGGTCCAGCCAGGCCTATGGTGCCTTTAATCGCGGCGGGTGATAATCCGACAGCCGCCAGATAGGCCGCATTCAAGGTCAGCATAACGGCCAGATGTGCGCCCGCAGAATGCCCCATCAAGAAGACACGCGACGCATCGCCTTGATACTCGGCTACGTGTTGCTTGACCCATTGCAATGCCAGAGCGGGGTCTTGCATCAATTGCGGAAACTTAAGTTCGGGATAGAGCCTATAATCGGCAATCACAACCAGCATGCCTTGCGACGTCAACGCCTCTGCCACAAACAGGTAATCTTGCTTGCTGCCAGACTCCCAGCTACCGCCATAAAAAAACAACACCACAGGGCGTGGTGTTGCAGCATGGTCACGTGGCTGATAAATATCCAGGCGCTGCCTGCTGTACGGCCCAAAAGCGATATCGCGATGGATGCGCATACCTTTATCAGGAATCACCGCGTTTAACAAAGTGACTGGCCGACAGGCCGAAAGCAGCAGACCGGCCAAGCCAGTCAACCAGCTACGCCGCGTCAATTGAGGATTTTGCAGATTCATAGGCATTGATGACCATGCCCAAGATAGAAAATTCCCGTCGCAATAATGATCGCTATCGTTAATGGTTGGCAATATAGACGCGGTTACGGCCCTGCTGCTTGGCCGTGTACAAAGCAAAATCTGCCATTTTCATCAGCTGCGTCAAGCCATCCTGCGTCCCCAATTGCGCGGTAGACACCAACCCAAAAGAGGCCGTGTAGTGAATTTGTTCTCCTTGCTCGCTCATCACACTGTGATCAATTTCCGAGCGCAAGCGCTCAATCACATGTGCCGCTTCATGCAGATCCGTCATCGGCATCAGAATGCCAAATTCTTCGCCCCCCAGACGCCCAACCATGTCGCTGGTGCGCAAGGCACTCACGCAGCGCAGGCAAAAATTCTGCAAAACCAGGTCGCCAGCATGATGTCCGTATTGGTCATTAATCTTTTTAAAAAAGTCGATGTCCACCATGGCAAATGAAAACGAGGAGCCGTAACGCTGATAGCGCCGGATTTCTGACTCCAACTCATGAATGAAGTGCCGCCGGTTGGCGATCCCGGTTAAAAAGTCAGTAAAGGCAAATTTGTCTGCTTCAAGATGCAAATGGTATATGCGGCCCCCAACAAAGAGGCCTACCAGCAAAAACAGGGTCACCAGCAGCGCTGCGTAAGTGATGCCTTGATGGGTGTGCCGCTCCATGCGCTTTTCACTCTCGGCCACATACTCGTTGGCGCGCAAGTCCGCATGCGCGAGGATGGCTTCATTGAGTTTTGCCACCTTGGTAAAGCGCGCATTCCAGGCCGTCTCAATCAGGGTGCTTGCTTCGGCATACTGTCCCTCAGCCAATTGCTTGATTACCGAAGCTGTCATTTCGTCCAGCGCTTGAATATTCTGTTTGAGCAGCGGTAATAGCGCGCGATCTCCCGAATAATTACGTTCTATGCTGGCGATTTTTTGTTGGGCAGCGGCCTCATGCCCCTTAATCGCCGCCACGGTATTGATCAAATGCACGCTGTCCGCCTGAATCAGCGTGGCATAGAGCAAATCGCTTCGGATCTGATGCAGCTGAGACTCCAGCGCCTGCGCAGCGTTGGAAACCGTAAAAGACTGCTCATAGAAATTGCGTGTAGTCTGATGCATCTCGCGCATACTGGAAAAATAAATCCAGAGGAACAGCAACACACCGATCAGAACGATCATAAAACCGGCGACCAAGATATACAGGACAGCTTTTCTACGCTTTAAACTCATATTATCTACGCTGCCAGAGTCGCCAAAGAAGAAGTTATGTGGTGAGCAGGGCCGTGATAAACGCCCACTCTTTGGGATCGACCGGGGTAATCGACAAGCGGTTCCCTTTTTGCAAGACACGCATGGTGGCCAGGGCAGGCGTTTCCCGCATCTCTTTCAAACTCAGCAATCGCGTTTTGCGCACGAGCTTGACATCTACATTCACCCAGCGTGGACTTTCCGGTGTAGACTTGGGATCAAAATACTTGTGCCCTTGCACAAACTGAAAACGGTCGGGATAGGCCAAGGTGCTGACCTCGCAAATGCCGACGATGCCAGGCTCAGCACAATTGGAGTGATAAAACAACACGCCATCGCCCACCTTCATCTGGTCACGCATGAAATTTCGTGCCTGATAATTGCGTATCCCATACCAGTCTACAGTTTGATTGGGGAATCCCGCCAAATCATCAATGGAGACATCCGAGGGTTCGGATTTCATTAACCAGTAACGCGCCATGCCTGAAAACCTTCTTTACACATCTAAATGCCAGTATCATAAACCAAGTTAGAGCACAGTTGAAAATCATGACAAAAAACGTTTTAGGCACCCTTCTGATCCCTTGCAGTATGCAACCAGTCACAGGCTTTATGCGCGATGGTTGTTGCAGTCACCACCCGGAAGATTTAGGTAAACATACCGTCTGCGCAGAAATGACAGATGAGTTTCTGGCGTTTTCGCAAGCGCAAGGCAATGACTTGTCCACCCCCAGACCAGACTATGCATTTCCCGGGCTCAAGGCTGGTGATCGGTGGTGCCTGTGTGCGAGAAGATGGCTGGAAGCCAGTGAAGCGGGTTATGCGCCGCCAGTGATTCTGGAGTCTTGCCACGAAAACTGCCTGGAAATCATTAGCCTGGCGGACCTGAAATACCACGCCTTGAGATAACAAGACAAAGGTACGAGAGGGGATGTGCTAAGGGGTTACCTGAGCCGCTAATCCTGAACCAAAAAAGTTCAGGTGGTAACAGCCTAAGGTACATTAGGTTCGCACGCCAAGGGCGTCTTAAAAGACCGCCCAACTTAGTGCGATCGCACCGCACCTGATGAGCCGAAACCTATAACAAAGACTAGTTCAAGGAATTTTGGACTCAGGCAACGCCTTAGCACACCACTTTTATGATACGTCATTTAATACTAATGACGGTTAAAATTTTGTGAAATGAAGCGGATTACAATAATTTGTGCTGGCCGGACAAAACATCATCGATCTGCTGCTGCATGGTAGAAATGCGCTTTTTCACATCGCCCACATCAACTCCGCCGCTACGCGTATTCAACAACTCATGGGTAATGTTCAGCGCGGCCATGATCGCAATGCGCTCCACACTCACCATCTTGCCCACATCACGAATTTCGCGCATTTTACCATCAAGGTAACCCACCGCTTGCAATAAACTGTCGCGCTCTTCGTCGGTACAGGTCACGCTAAACGCGCGGCCCATGATCTCGATATCAATCGGCTGCTTGGCCATGACTAACGACCTTCCTCAGGCAATGCCGACAACAAGCGCTCCAGCTGCACACTGGCTTGCGTCATGTTCAGCTTTAGAGATTGTGACTCCTGATGCAAACGCGTGACCTCCTGACGTAACTCCACGTTTTCGTCACGCAGCTGGCTGCACAAAGCAATCAGCTTCGTCACACGCTCTTCAAGACTTTTCAAATCGGCATCCATCAGCCCATTATCTTTTAAAAAAACGAGTGTGGTCAATAGCTAAGCGCATTTTTTCAAAGTAAATTAAGAATTTGAAGCCCCTCGCAAGACACCATGCAACTGGTCAAAGTCACTGCTTTAGACTAGAATGCCGAACAGTTGTCAGGTGCCTGCGTCTGCGTTCTTGCAGACAAGGGTGAAACTGGGAAACAGGTGCGCGAACCTCGTTCGCAATGCCTGTGCTGCCCCCGCAACGGTAAGCAAGTGCGGGTCTATCCACACGCCACTGAGTAAAAACTTGGGAAGGCGATAGACCAAAACTTGCCAGCCCGGAGACCGGCCTAGCAACTTAAATTAAGCATGGAAATACCGCGGGGTGACGGTTTCAGAAAATGACATTCTAAGATTCTTAAACGTCTACTTAGGCCTTTGGTTTTGTATTGGCCTATCCACCTTGCGTTTCCATTTTATGTCCCGCATGCGGGGTTGCATGCACTATCGGAAACAATCATGAATAAAAGAATTATTTTGGGACTCATCGCCCTCTCTCCTGCGCTTGCTCAAGCACAAGAAGTATTTTTACAAAACACGAATGAGGTTGCTTCACTGGCTTTGGATGAAATTAGCGTCACAGCTGCCAGAGTTCCTGTTTCTACTAAAACGGCTACTGGGGATATTACGATCATTACTCGCGATGAAATAGATCGCTTAAAAGGCAGCTCTCTACCCGACTTACTCAGACTGCAACCGGGCTTACAAATTTCAACCAGTGGTGGCATCGGGACTGCAAGTAGCGTCTTTTTACGGGGGACTAATCCGGAACAAGTCGTGATTTTAGTGGATGGCTTACGCATCAACTCTGTCACATTAGGTACAACCGCGATTGAAAATCTACCACTCGCTCTAATAGACAGAATAGAAATCTTGCGAGGCCCTGCTTCAAGTTTATATGGTGCAGATGCCATTGGCGGCGTGATTCAAATTTTTACTCGCCGGGAAAAGACTGATCAATCAAGGTTTTTTGGCAGTGTTGGCACGGGTAGTTATGATACCTACACGGGTAGCGCAGGATTTGGCAGCCGTTTTCGTGCCCTTCAATTTGGCGGGCAAGTAAATAGCTATGACACGCATGGCATATCTGCAAAGAAACACCCCCCGTTGGCGATTGATCGCGATCGAGACGGTTACCGTAATTTAAGTGGTTCAGCTTATGCAACTCTCGAGTTTGCTGAAGGGCACAGCCTCGATGTCCACCTCATGGAGTCTGATGGGCTGAATCACTTTGACAATGGATACAATAACTACTCAACCACGCACCAACAAGCTTATGGTACAACCCTCAAAAACCGGGTGACTGAGCATTGGAATAGCACCTTGAAATATGGCGTAGGCCGTGAGCGTTCGTTTAGCCTGAATAGTGCCACTAGCAACAGCAGGTTTGATTCCAAGCAGACTCAGATCACCTGGCAACATGACTACTCACTCAATGTTGGAACCTTGACGTTTGCCTACGATAGACTTGAACAAGAGGTAGACACTTTGTCCAATGGTGTTCCAAGTATTATTAATAGAACACGCAACGATGACGGCTTTCTGATGAGTTTTGTGGGCAACCATGCTGCACACAGCACACAGCTCTCGGTGCGTGAAGACCATAACAGCCAATATGGTAACTACGTCACAGGTGGGGTGGGTTATGGTTATACATTTTCACCCGCATGGAAAATCACTGCGCAATATGGCTCTGCTTTTAGAGCCCCTACCTTTAATCAATTGTATTTTCCAAGCTTTGGTGACCCATCACTAAAACCAGAAAAATCTGATAACTTCGAAACGAGCCTACGTTATCAAAGTACAGAGATTCAAGCCAAAATGACTGTATTTGAAAATCACATTCGCGACTTGATTCAGAACGTTGGCCCTGCCACTTCCGGATGTTCGTTTGCCGGATTCTGCCCTGTCAATGCTGGGAAAGTGGTCATTCAAGGCATCACCATGGAAGCCAGTGCCATGCTGGACGATCAATGGCAACTATCTGGCAACCTCACCGTTCAGTCACCGAGATCTGACGATACAGACAAACTGCTACCGAGAAGAAGTCAGCGCTATGGGAATTTACAGCTACAGTACAAGTCTGGCAAATGGAACATGGGCACAGAACTGTCTGCGTCATCAAACCGTTATAACGATGCGGAAAATAATTTCAGACTGAGTGGCTATATGCTACTAAATGCTTCTCTTGGATATCAGTTTTCTGATCGCTGGAAGTTGCTCGCACGCGCAAACAATATCTTGAACAAGGATTATGTGTTGGCAACCACTAAGAGTTCATTTTCCCCCAATGCGCCTGATTACAACACTATGGGCAGCAACATCTTTATCAGCCTAAATTACGATATGCAGTGATCTAGTGTAAAAAGTGGATTTTGCCCAAGCCCGTGCGAATTGGGCTAAAATCCACGTCTTATAATTAACCTTAATTTTGGAGTCGTTGGCATGCCACGTAACCTTTCAACTCAGTCTCTGGCAATTGGCTTCCTCATTGCCTTGATGGTCATTATCACGCGTGGTCATCATTTTGCTTCGATTGATTTTTTACCGAGCGCTTCTTATGCAGCGTTTTTTATCGCGGGTTATTACCTGCGCTCAACGCTGGTGTTTGTGGCCTTGCTGGCATTGTGTGCTGCGCTGGATATGGCAGCCATCACCTGGGGCGGTGTGAGTAATTTCTGCGTGACCCCTGCTTATGGCTTTTTGTTGCCGGCTTATGGCAGCATGTGGCTGGCTGGCCGTTGGACTGCGTCGAACACCACCTGGCAATTTAGCAGTCTGTTCAAGTTGACAGGTGCGGTATTGGTGGGATCTGTGCTTGCTGAGCTGTTTTCCAGCGGTGGGTTTTACTTCTTTGGTGGCCGCTACGCCGAACCAACCCTGGTTGAGTTTGGCGCACGTCTGGTCAAATACTTCCCGAAACAAATTGAAGCGATTGCATTTTGGGTTGTGGTTGCAGTAATTGCACAT
Source organism: Methylophilus sp. DMC14 (assembly GCF_056314085.1). Taxonomy (NCBI): domain Bacteria; kingdom Pseudomonadati; phylum Pseudomonadota; class Betaproteobacteria; order Nitrosomonadales; family Methylophilaceae; genus Methylophilus; species Methylophilus sp. DMC14. The sequence continues at coordinate 396,049 of NZ_JBQUZA010000001.1, forward strand.
GTGGCATTTGGCCTGGCCAAGCGCTCCGTGCGCGAAAACGCTTAAGTATTCCGCACCATGGAAACCAATGATCGCGACAGTCGCCACAAGGCGCGCATGATCCGCAAAAAAGCGGTCATTGATGAAAAAATCGAGCAGGCCAATCAGGAGAAAGGCCTGTTACTCATCCTCACAGGCAACGGCAAAGGCAAAAGCTCTTCTGCCTTTGGCATGGTGGCCCGCTCGCTGGGCCACGGCATGCGTGTTGGTGTCGCCCAATTTATCAAAGGCCGTTCAGATACGGGCGAAGAAGCCTTTTTTCGCCAGCACCCGGCTGTGACCTGGCATGTGCTGGGTGAAGGCTTTACCTGGAACACACAAGACCGCCAACGCGACACCGAAACCGCCATGCGTGGCTGGCAGATTGTGGCCGGGATGCTGCAAGACCCGGCCATTCAACTGGTGGTGCTGGATGAGCTCACCTACACCTTCAAATATGGCTACCTCGATGAACAAATGGTGTTGGATGCCATCGCCAAACGCCCACCCATGCAGCACGTGGTCATCACTGGCCGCGGCGCTTCCGAGGCATTGAGAAACGCTGCCGATACGGTGTCTGAACTGATGGATGTCAAGCATGCCTGGCGTGCAGGCATCAAGGCCCAGGCCGGGATAGATCTGTAATGCAAGCAACCGCGGCAAGCTGCCGGGCCATGTTAATGGCGGCCCCGGCGTCTGGGCAAGGCAAAACCATGGCTACCGCGGCATTGGCGCGCGTGTACCGCAACCGCGGCTTACGCGTGCAGGCGTTCAAATGCGGGCCGGACTTTATCGACGGCATGATTCTGCAAGTAGCGACTGGCAAGCCAGTGTATAACCTCGACCTTGGCATGTGTGGTGAAGCCGATGCACAACGGCTGCTGCACAAGGCCGCCCAAGACAATGACGTGATTCTGCTCGAAGGGGTGATGGGGCTGTATGATGGCAAGCCTTCATGCGCCGATATTGCCGAGCGCTTTGGCATCCCTGTCGCACTGGTGCTCAATGCCAAAGCCATGGCACAGACCTGTGCCGCGGTCGCCTATGGTTTGTATGGCTTTCGGCCCGCCCTGCAGCGCGCCGGAGTGATTGCCAACCAGGTCGGCAGCGAGGGCCATGCCAATATGATTAAAGAAGCACTCCCCGCAGACATCCCCTGGCTGGGTGCCATCAAATATGACACGCAACTGAGTTTGCCAGAGCGCCACCTCGGTTTGCATCTTGCCCAGGAAATCACGGACATAGACCAGCGCATAGAAGCCGCTGCGCAACTCCTGGGGCAAGACATGCCATTGCCGCCGAGCGTGCAGTTTGCCGCACCCGAACAGCAGGCGATAACACCATTATTGCAAGGCAAAACCATTGCCGTGGCTAAAGATGCTGCTTTCTGTTTTACCTATCAGGCCAATCTGGATCTGCTACAGACACTAGGCGCACAGATTGCATTTTTTTCACCCTTGCACGATACGCAATTACCGGCTGCGGATGCTTACTGGCTGCCGGGTGGCTACCCGGAATTGCATCTGGAGCGACTGCAACACAACCACAGCATGCGTGAAGGTTTACGCGCAGCCGCCGAATCAGGCAAACCCATATTGGCCGAATGTGGCGGCATGCTCGCACTCGGTGAAACACTAAATGGACAACCCGCCTTCGGCCTGCTGCCCGGCAACGCAGCGCTTCAGCCCAAACTGCAAGGCCTGGGCACGCAGCATGCAACCTTTTCAGCGGCTGACAACGGCGCAACCGGCGATGACGCGGCGATGATAGGCGCACACACTTTTCACTATGCCCGCTTTGACACCGACTTGCCGGCCATTGCGCAAGGCAAAGGTAAATATGGCGCGGGCGAGCCAATCTATCGCCATCAATCCATCACTGCCAGCTTTCTGCACTTTTACTTCCCGTCCAATCCGGCTTTAGCGGCCCAGTTTTTTCTGTCATGAGTTTCGCCTACCCTGATACCGACAAAGCGGCGATTTACAAAGTGATTGCCGAACGACGCGATATGCGGCATTTTTTACCCACGCCTATTGCCCCCGAGTTATTGCAGAAATTACTGCAAGCCGCCCATCACGCGCCCAGTGTCGGCCTGATGCAGCCATGGCGGTTTATCCGCATCAGCGATGTCGCATTGCGAAAAGCCATCCACACGCTGGTCGATGAAGAACGCAAACTCACGGCCCAGGCCATCGGCGAAGTTGAAGACACGGCACGCATGGCCGAATTCATGCGGCTCAAGGTGGAAGGCATTTTGGACTGTGGCGAGGTGCTGGTCGCCACCTTGTGCGACCAGCGTGAAAAACATATTTTTGGCCGTCGTACACTGCCGGAAATGGACCTGGCCTCGGTCAGCTGTGCGATTCAAAACTTGTGGCTGGCTGCACGTGCAGAAGGCATAGGCATGGGCTGGGTCAGCCTGTTTGACCCGCACCAACTGGCGCAATTATTGAATCTGCCTGAGGGCGCCAAACCAGTCGCCATTTTATGCTTGGGCTATGTGAATACGTTTTACAAATCGCCCATGCTGGTGGAAGAAGGCTGGACGACAGAAAAACCGCTCGCTGACATGCTGATGGAAAACGGCTGGCAACCTCATGAAAGTACACACACATGAAACGCTGGCCACAACGCATTGTCTGCCTGACTACCGAAACGGTGGAGGTACTCTACTTGCTGGGCGAGCAGGACCGTATTGTCGGTATTTCAGGCTTTACCACTCGCCCGGCCATAGCCCGCAAAGAAAAACCCAAGATCAGTGCCTTTACCAGTGCCAATATTGAGAAAATCCTGGCGCTGCAGCCTGACCTAGTGCTGTGTTTCTCTAACTTGCAGGCCGATATCGCGGCCTCACTGATCAAAGCCGGTTGCCAGGTGCATGTGTTTAACCAGCGCAGCCTGGATGAAACACTGCAGATGATACTCACCGTCGGTAATCTGGTCGGGGCCAGCGAAAAAGCAGAAGATTTAGTAGCACGCTACCAGGCACAATTGGGGGCAGCACGCCAGCAGACAGCCAGCTGGCTGCGTAAACCCAAGGTCTATTTTGAAGAGTGGGATGAACCCATGATGTGCAGCATCCGCTGGGCGGCTGAATTGATTGAAGCCGCCGGGGGCGAAGATTGCTTCCCGGAACTCAGCGCCTTTCATAGCGCACGTGACCGCACAGTCACGGCAGAACAAGTGCTGGCCAGACAACCGGATATCATCATCGGCTCGTGGTGTGGCAAGAAATTTCAGCCAGAAAAAGTCAAAGCACGCGAAGGCTGGCAAGCCATGCCTGCGATTCGTGACGGGCATGTTTACGAAATCAAATCTGTTGATATTTTGCAGCCTGGGCCTGCCCTGTTTAGCGAAGGCCTCCCGCAACTGCAGGCGATTATTCAACGCTGGCAACAGCAAAGGAGCGACACATGAGCACCCATTTGATTTTAGGCGGCGCCCGCAGTGGCAAAAGTGCCTACGCCGAGCGCCTGGCCTCTGTGCTTGAGCTGCCGGTCACTTATATTGCCACCGCGCAGGTCTACGACGATGAGTTCGCCAAACGCGTGGAGTATCACAAAACCCGCCGCCCGCCTTACTGGGGCTTAGTAGAAGCGCCATTTAACCTGGGCCAGACCTTGCTGGAAAATGATGCACCCGACACCTGCCTGATTGTGGATTGCCTGACTTTATGGCTTGCGCAATGTATCTGCCCGGACTGCGACAAACCTGAACGGCTGGACTGGCAGGCGGAAAAACAGGCACTGCTGGCGGCCTTGCCGAAATTGCAAGCACACGTATTTTTAGTGAGCAACGAGGTCGGCATGGGCATTGTGCCCTTGGGTGAAATCAACCGCCAGTTTCAGGATGAACAAGGTCGCCTCAACCAGCACGTGGCAGCGGTTGCAAACCACGTTAGTTTTATTGCCGCAGGCTTGCCATTAACGCTTAAATAACAAGAAAGACCTGTATGAAAAGATTGTCCCTCGCCCTGCTCGCTTTAGTCACCGCTTTGGCTGCCGAGGCGCATGTGCCCTTTTTAAAACCTAACCAGTTTAATGTGACTCATCACCGTCTGACCATTGAATCTGCGTTTACCGAATTTCCATTCCAGGCTGACTTTGCCATGGACTCGCCTAACTTCACCATCACCTCACCCAACGGCGAAATCTCAGCCATCAAACCTGTTGCTAAAACAAAGGCGGCGGTTTATCTGGAGCCGGAACTCAAAGAAGAAGGCACTTACCGTATCAGCACCGGCCAGCGTGTAGGGCCTGTTTATAAAGCGGTGGAGACACCGGACAAAAAACTGTATTTTGCGGCCGACATGAAACGGGTTAGTGGCAAGCCGACCACCATGAACTATTACAGTTATGCCGACACTTATATTTTCAAAGGACAACAGAAATACAAACCTGTGCCTTTAAACAAAGGCCTGGAAATTATCCCCTTGGCCTCGCCCAATGGTGTGCAATTAGGGGGTGAACTCAGCTTGCAAGTCCTCGAACATGGCAAGCCGGTGCCCAATGCCCGCATTATCGTGGTTACCGATAACGAGCACTTTAGCCAGCGCCGCATGGAAGACCTTTACGATGTTGAAAACGTCAGGCCGTCCAACCTCCATGCCAATCAGCAAGGCGAGTTTACCTTCAAACCACAAAAAGCCGGGTTGAATTTCCTGTTTGTGACGGTGCATCACCAGCTCAATGAACACCTGTGGGAAAGCCTGAACGCTTCGCTGACGCTGGAAGTGAATTTACCGCCAGAGACGGCAAACAAGCCTTAAAATGACTGCTTTGAGGTATTGAAGGGAAACACCATGCAAACGACGACTTTTGAACTGAGAGGCGAATACATCGCGCTCTGTGACTTGCTCAAACTCGAAGGGGTGGCCGACAGTGGCGGTCAGGGTAAGTCTATGGTGGCGGAAGGATTGATCAAGGTTGATGGCGAAATTGAACGCCGAAAAACCGCCAAAATCCGCGCCGGGCAAGTGGTGCAGGCGTTTGAACAGACTATCCAGGTCGTGGCTGCTTAATCTGGCTTAAAGTCTTGCGGCAGATAAGCCGCCAGCGCAGACCAGTTGAAGTGCTGCTGCACACTGTCTGCCAATTTTTCCAGGCTCTGCTCGCGCAATTGCGTGTAATCGTAAGCCACTTGCCCAGATAAACCGGCCCATTCTAACCAGGCAGCGCAAGCTTGCGGATGGTCAAACAGGCCATGGATATAACTGCCTGCCACCTGTCCATCTTCGGATAACGCACCCTCTGCCTGGCCACTCACCAAATGCACCGGGCGTGCTAATGCCCGTCCGGTACTGACGCCCATATGAATTTCATAGCCTTGCAATTGGGCATTGGCAAACGCCAACTGACCTGACACCTGCTTGAGCTGTTTGTGCGCCTCAAGGGTGGTTTCCATTTCCAGCCAGCCCAAGCCGGCACTACTGCCTATGTCGCCCTCCAGCCCTAGTGGATCATGCAATTGCTGGCCCAGCATCTGAAAGCCACCGCAAATGCCCAGCACTTTGCCACCATAACGCAAATGGCGCGCGATCCGTGGCTCCCAGCCATGTTCACGCAAGGCCGCCAGGTCACCGCGTACATTTTTGCTACCAGGCAGGATGATAAGATCAGCCGCCGGCATCTCTTCACTCAACCGCACAAACCTGAGATCGACCTGCGGGTGCAAACGCAAGGCATCAAAATCAGTATGGTTGGCGATATGCGGCAATACGGGCACGACGATGGTCAACTGTATGTCTGATTTGCGTGCGCTTGTCGTGACTACCGCATCTTCTGCTTCCAGATGCAAGTCATGCATATAAGGCAACACGCCAATCACGGGCTTGTCTGTGCGTTGCTCCAGCCAATCCAGCCCCGGTTGCAGCAAGGCAAGATCGCCGCGGAATTTGTTAATGACAAACCCGACCACTCTGGCCTGTTCGCTTTCGGATAACAACGCCAGCGTGCCAACCAGGTGGGCAAATACGCCACCCTTATCAATATCGGCGACCAGAATCACCGGGCAATCCACTGCCTCAGCAAAGCCCATATTGGCAATATCGTTAGCGCGCAGGTTAATTTCAGCCGGGCTGCCCGCGCCTTCGACCACAATGCATGCATATTGCTGCTGCAAACGCGCATAGGATTGCAGCACCGCTTGCATGGCGGTCTTTTTGTAGTCGTGGTAAGTACTCGCTTCCTGGTTACCCACCACCCGGCCATGAATGATCACCTGGCAGCCGGTATCCGAGTTAGGCTTGAGCAAGACCGGATTCATATCGGTATGTGGCGGCAATCCGCAGGCCATGGCCTGCACCGCTTGCGCACGGCCAATCTCGCCGCCGTCTTCAGTCACCGCCGCATTGAGCGCCATGTTTTGCGGCTTGAATGGCGCCACCGCTACCCCGCTGCGGTACAATACGCGGCACAATCCGGCCACCAGCGTACTTTTACCGGCATCCGACGTGGTGCCTTGAACCATTAATGTTTTCACTGCCTGCTTATCCATCCCCTGATTATCTCACACTCGCCGGGCTTGCCTGTGGCGCGGTGCTGCTCGATTTCTGGCTTGGCGAACCCAGGCGCTGGCACCCATTAGTCGGTTTTGGCTGGTTAGCGTCCAGGCTTGAAAAACGGTTGAATCCTTTATCTAGGCAACCGTTACGCGGCCAATATATCAGTGGTATCGTTGGTGTGCTCCTGCTGGTGTTACCAGTGCTGATTGCGGTGGTATTACTGATGCAAGTCTCCGTCTGGCTCGCGCTCGCATTGCATGTGTATTGCCTGTATTTTGCCATTGGTCAGCGCAGCTTGCGCCAGCATGGGCTGGCTGTTTATCAGGCCTTGCTGGCCGGGCAATTTAAGCAGGCACAGCTTGCCACCTCCTATATGGTCAGCCGCGATGTGGAGGCGATAGAGCCGGTCAGCGCAACCATAGAATCCGTGTTGGAAAATGGCAACGATAGTGTATTCGGCGCCCTGTTCTGGTTTTTTGTCGCGGGCGGCCCGGGCGCGCTGGCTTACCGCCTTGTGAATACGCTGGACGCCATGTGGGGCTATAAAACGCCACGTTATTTTTATTTTGGCTGGGCCGCCGCACGGCTGGATGATGTATTGAATTACATTCCGGCCCGCCTCACAGCCATCACCTATGCACTGCTCGGACACACCCGCCTTGCCTGGCAATCCTGGCGATCACAGGCATCGTTATGGGATAGCCCGAACGCAGGCACGGTCATGTCCGCAGGGGCAGGCGCACTCAACGTGCAGCTGGGCGGGCGCGCCCGCTACCATGGCGAATGGCATGAACGCCCACGCCTGGGCACCCACACACCGCCCACCGCCGAGGATATCCCACGCGCCTTGCAACTGGTGCGCAATGGCATGCTGAGCTGGCTGATGGTGGCGCTATTGATTGGAGGGTTAGCCTATGCTTGAGCACGGCGGCAACCTGCAGCAAGCTGCGCAGCAATACGGCAGACCACTGGCCGACTGGCTGGATCTCTCGACCGGCATCAACCCGCAACATTACCCGATCCCCGCACTGCCAGCCGCATTGTTTCATCGGCTGCCTGCTGCGGCGGACAGTTTGCACGCCATAGCAAAAGCCTATTACGGCGCACCGCATGTGCTCGCCTGTGCGGGCTCACAAGCGGCCCTGCAAGTGTTGCCGCGTTTGCGCGCGCCTTGCCACGTCGCCATGCCGCGCACCATGTATCAGGAACACGCACATGCCTGGCAACAAGCCGGCCACCAACTGCACTTTTTTGAACAGTCCCCAGACGACGTCCTGTTGCAACAATGCGAGGTGTTACTGGTCTGCAACCCCAACAACCCGACCGGCCAGAAGTACGCCGCTGAGACGCTGCTTGCCTGGCATGCCGCATTAGCGCGGCGGGGCGGCTGGCTGGTGGTGGATGAAGCGTTTATGGACAGCACGCCACAACACAGCCTCGCCAGCCAGAGCGGTCAGGCAGGGTTATGGGTGTTGCGTTCACTAGGCAAGTTTTTTGGACTGGCTGGGCTCAGGGTCGGCTTTTTACTGGGGGAGCCTACGGCCCTGGCGCAAGTGGCCGCCCTGCTTGGCCCCTGGACCCTTGTCGGCCCAAGCCAATACCTGGCCGAGTTGGCCCTGGCGGATCGGTCATGGCAGCAACAGATGCGTGCACAGTTGCCTGTGCAATCGGCGAACTTAGCGCAACTGCTGACGCAATATGGACTGCCCCCTTACGGCGGCACGGATTTATTTCAATATGTACAACATCCTGGCGCGCACCAGTTTCACCAGTCTTTGGCCCAACATGGTGTGTGGACGCGTTATTTTGCCGCGCCACAAGCGCTGCGGTTTGGATTGCCCTCTGAGGCCGACTGGCCGCGGTTGGCGCAGGCGCTAAGACCACTTGCCGTTTAACCCATTCACCGCCTGCACAATGGCAGCTAGGTCCCTGGCATGCGACGCCTCACTTGCCTGCAAGCCCTGCCATACACCCTGCTGATTCTCCAGCGGTTGATTCTGGCTCACCTTCCATTTGCCAGTCAGTTGCGTGATCTCTATCGAGATGCCCACGGTCGCCTGCATCATCCGCTCAATATCGTCAGCCGGTGCATCTTCAAGCTGCCACGGCTGTTCAAACTCGGCCTCATGCTGCGCAGTCAGCGCCCGCAAATGCTCGCGCAACCAATCAGCTTCTTCAATCAACCGTAATTGACCTTGCACGTGGACCACCACGTAATTCCAGGTAGGCACCCCTTTTCCGCGCTGCGTTTTGCTGGGGTACCAGGAGGGCGAAATATACGCATGCGGACCATGAAAAACCGCCATCACGGCTTGCGCTGACGCATTCTGTTGCCAGTGTTGCCAAAGCGGATTGGCACGCGCCAAATGCCCGCATAAGCGACCGGCCTGCAAAGACAGCGGCAGGTGGTTCACCTCCAGCCCGGTCGACAACGAGGCAATCAATGTCGCAAAAGGATAGCGATGGATCAATGCCCTCAGGGCTTCCTCACTCGGTGCAGAAAAATGTTTAGGGAGATACATTGGACTCATCCTGCGCCTGATTGGTGACAGGCGACAGCCACAACACCTGCCCCCTGACCATCACAGCCGCCTGTCGCGTTTGGTTGCCAGAGTCGCATCCCAAAGGACGAGTCAGGTTTTGCAGGCATACCGACGGCTGGCTGGGGGATAGCGCTTGTTGGTGAAAGGGATGTGCAGGGATCACACATGCAGCCAGTAGTGTTAGCACCAGCACACTGCTCAGAACCAAAGACATGATGACGCTCCTTCATGAAAGACAGCGTGATCGTAATCGCCAAAACCAGTACACTACATATACAATTTATGCATCAATCTACAAAACTGTACAGGCCCATCTACCATGCCAGTCACACAGCCGCTAATCACCATTAACCCGCTTGAGCCCGTACCGCTGGTTGAGCAAATTGTCAGCGGGATCCAGCAACAGATCGCACAGCGGGTGCTACGCACCGGTGCGCGCCTGCCGTCTATCCGTGATTTTGCCGCGCAACATGGGGTCAGCCGCTTTACCGTGGTCGATGCTTACGACCGCCTGGTCGCGCTGGGCTACCTGCTGTCGCGGCGCGGTTCTGGCTTTTATGTGGCGCCCGTCACCCCCTTGCAAACGGCGGTGACGGACACGTCTTATCTGGAGCGGGCAGATGATGTATTGTGGCTGTTGCATAACACGTTCAGGGATGTGCCAGAGGCGATCCGGCCGGGCTGCGGCTGGCTACCCAAGGATTGGCTGGATCAAAAAGTCATTCAAAAAAGCCTGCATGAATTATCCAGAAAGTCTGGCGGTTTTTTAACCAGTTATGGCGACGTCAGCGGCTATTTACCGCTCAGGCAGTTGCTTGCCCAAAAAATCCTGGGCGAGATCGGTATCCACGCTGAGGCCTCGCAACTGCTCATCACCAACGGCGCTTCGCATGGGCTAGACCTGATCGCCAGACTGATGATCAAAGCGGGCGATGTGGTGCTGGTGGATGATCCCGGCTATTACACCTTATTTGGCCTGCTCAAATCCATGGGCGCCCAGATTGTTGGCGTGCCGCGCGGACTCCATGGTCCCGATATCGCACAGCTGGAGCAGCTGTTGCACATACACAAGCCCAAGCTGTTTTTCACCAACACCGTGCTGCATAACCCGACCGGCACCAGCACCAGCCTGGCGGTGGCACACCAGTTGTTACAGCTGGCAGAAAAATATGGTTTTTATCTGGTGGAAGACGATATTTATGGTGACTTTCACCCACAGACGGCGGTGAGGCTCGCCGCCCTGGACCAACTCAACCGCGTCATCTATGTCAGTAGTTACTCCAAAACAATTTCTGCCAGCCTGCGTGTGGGCTTTATCGCCTGCCAGGCAGAATTGGCGCGCAGACTGCTAGACCTCAAGCTCCTGACAGGGCTGACCAGCTCTGAAATCAACCAGCGCGTGATGTACCAGATCCTGGTGGAGGGCAGGTATCGCAAGCATATGGAGAAAGTACGCAACCGCCTGGCAGTCAAAAGAGGGCAAGTCATTCAGGCGCTGGAGCAATGCGGGCTGACGCTTTACACCGAACCGGCCGGAGGCATGTTCGTCTGGGCAAGCCTGGGCCATGGCAGGCAGGCGGCCGAAATCGCCAGTCGGGCGACCAGACAGAACGTCATGCTGGCCCCTGGCAACTTGTTCAGACCCTATCAGGAGCCTTCATCGTGGTTGCGCTTTAACGTGGCGCATTGCGAGGGCGACAAGGTATTTGAGCTATTAAGCACCGCCTAGCGTTTTAACGGGTTTACAACCCGGCCTTGGGAATCGCGCCTGACACATCCAGGTGGCGATGCTGGCAACGTGACGCTGCTGCCGCTCAGGTTAACAGGCCACCCAAGAGTAGGCGTCGGCGGCCCGCCCCGCCCCATGGAGGCCTTGGCGTTAAGAGCACCCAGGCCGGTCAGGCAACTGGTGCTGTGCCTGATCTTCAATGACCACGCGCCGATTGGGTTGCAAACACAGAATCAGTGGCTCTCCATGTATGCCCTGACAGCTGACTTTGGGATCGGCCTCGCCTTTGCCTACACTTTTCAATCGGCCGGACGCTACGCCGGCCTGCACCAGATAGTCTTTGACCTGATTGGCTCTTTGTTCAGAAAGCCGCTGATTGTATTGTTGCTTGCCGATGCGGTCGCTGTAGCCGGTCACCATCACCAGCTCAAATTCAGGATGCGCGTTTAACTTGCTCACCACGTCATCCAGCAATGGTTTTGCGCCTTCACGCATCTGGGCTTTATCAAAATCAAACAGCTTTTCTGCCGACAGCGTAATTGTTTCAAACTGGGCTTTGCAATCAGGAGGCGTCGCGGCGACCGGGAGAGTCGCAGTTGTTCTGGGCTCAGTTTGTGTGGCTGGTGGCATGGGGCGTGTGACCGGGGCATTGGGTGGCGGCATGTCGTTTGCAGCTAGGATGGCCGGTGACGGTGCGCCAAAACGCCACATGCCGCCGATATTGAACAGATCGTTAGCAATGGTGCCTGAGGTATCCACGCTGGTACCCGATGCATGGGCATCAGACTTTGACCATTGACGTCGCCAATCCACCTGTACGCCAAAGCGATCGCTGATAATCCATTGCGCGCCCAGACCGGCATTGCCCATCCAGGAGGTGCGCATTTCGTGATGCAGTCCAGGCAGATTGCTGTAATCCACATTATTACGTGCGACGCCACCGCCTATCAGTAAAAATGACCGTAGCGCCTGACGGCTGAACAGATATAACACGTCAGCACCCAGGGTGATTTGTTTGTAATGCCCGCCGACGCCGGCGATGCCGGTATCTTCAGCCACGCGATTGTAAGTAAAACCGCCTTGCACATCCCAGTCAGACGAGAGCTCCTTGCCCAGCTTGATAAAAAAGCCGCCGCCATGCTGTTTGGCATCCAGCTGGTCATCGGTGCGCAGGCTGCTGGCACCCGGTAACACATACCAGTCGCCCTGATACATCTGCCCGGCATGTACCATGCCGATGTTCAGGGATAGCAAGGTGGCTACAGCGATAGTTTTAAGCGGAACATTCATGACAGCAGGATGCATACGATGCCTTAAGTAAGTAAAAATGGGTTGCATGAACCAGTGCGCAAGCCTGGCCACGCGACATGTTGCCAGTCAATTAAATCAGTCCGGTCAACAGCAAGATGAGCAACACCAGCAATATCACCCCCAGCCCGCCGCTGGGCAGATAGCCCCAGTTCTGGCTATGCGGCCAGCGCGGCAAAGCACCAATCAGCATCAATATAAAAACAAGGATCAAAATCTGTATCATGGTCATGGTCTTCTCCGTAGGCAGCGTCAGCAAGTGCGCTTATTGGTTCGTGATGTTGTCACGCAAGGCATCAATCTGGTCATGCGTGAGCGTGCACTCTGCCGCTGTATGGTTTCGAGTGATTTTCAATATGAACCCGGCGCATCTCCGCGCCTGCGTTTTGTCTCTGTTAAAAAACTACTGTATTTTCAATTGATTATCGACTTTGCTCACCTCGGGCATCGCTTGCGCAATCTCCACGGCCTTATCGCGGCTGGCCAGCGAAGTGACCACCCCATTCAGAGTAACGACCCCGTTGAGGGTGCTGACCGCGATATCCATGCTGGCAATACTGGACTCGGCCAGAAACGCAGCTTTAACCTTAGTGGTAATAGCCGTATCAGAGAGCGCTTCCTTTGCGGCATCCGTCTTGTTTTCCAGTGGGTCTTGGGCCTGGCCCAGACGCTGCTCGGCACTTTCGACGGCCTGGTCTATCTCCTTACCCACATCCTGTGCGTTCTTGGGGTCATTGCAGGCGGTCACGGCAAGACCACACAGCCCGGCGATAAAAATATGCCTGATTGCTAAACGATTCATTCCCTGCTCCTCAATTTGTTAACCGCAGCCAGGTGACGATTGCATCACGCCTGCCCGGCCATGCTGAAAACACAAGCTGCGTGTTGATTGCTGCCATTATTGGAATGAATGCACCCGGGGTCTGTGCGTTAGCGCGCTTAGCGGGCAGCCACCGGAATCATGGTCAGCCACTGCATCTACAGCTAGCGCACAGACCGGGTGTTGATGCGGAGATAAGCTCTTTGTCTACACTTACTCAACCCTGACTCAAGAGGTCTCAACATGAATACGACGAATCACAAAAGCAACAAGCTGCTGGTTGCCATACTGTTTATATTGCTGACAGGATGCAGTGGCATGACCACACGAGATAAAAGTACAGCGATTGGCGCTGGCGTGGGCGGTGTGGCAGGTGCAGTGCTGACGGGGGGAGGTGCACTGGGTACGGTGGGTGGGGCAGCCGTTGGCGGCATCATTGGCAACCAGATTGGCAAAGACAAAAAATAAGCGGCTACGCATGCCTCAGCGTCCTCGGACGCTGTCGCCACTCACAAAAAAACATCCCCCGCGGCGGATACCAACAGGAGATGCAAGACGAAGCGTTACTATCCTTTAGTTGGCCGATGCCGAGCTTTTCCAATCCTTCATGGCTTGCTCGCCAGAGCGATCTACCTGAATCTGATTGTTTTCTGTTGAAACGACCCAGCTCAGCGGGATAAAGTGGTGCTGGCCGCTTTTATCCTTCATTAATTTAATCGTTTGCTCACCTTCCATATGGTCGACCTTGGCAAACTCATTGTTTTGCGAACAGACCACCGACATATCCGGCTTGATGTCACTTGCTTTGACTGTATTCATTGTTCTCCATTCCACTTGTACCAAGTGTTTGCGTTTAGGGCCTTAGAGTGTTGCAGCCTTTTTAAGCCCCGACTGTACGCTAGCCCACGCTTGATTCGGCATTGATTGAGTTGGAGTAGGAATCTGAATTAAAACCAATTGGACTTACCACGGCAACAGCTCTGAATTATCTTTATAATGCCAATCGACTTAGGATCAAGACACTCTCAAATGTATTTCACCAGGAACAAACATGACAAGTGCACAACAACGCGCAGAACTACAACGCCCAATCGGGCAAACTGCCAACGATGTTAGAGCCTCAGTCGATGGCTGGGATTTTAAGCAGCATGAGTTTGGCACTTTGTTTTATCGTTTTATTAGCGAAATTTCGCAGATTATATTGAGGGTAGAGACAAGAACGTTGACTATGCAATGCTGCCTGATGATGTGATTACTCCTAAAATTAAGGACGATTCGGTTAAAACTAAAGGCTACTTATTTACCCAAGCCAATTGTTTGTTACCATCCAAACAGAGCATTTTCAGCGGATGATTTAGTTAAAATTCTAATACCAGCTCCATTTCAAGAAGAGCAAGCTCGCATCGTTGATATTTTAGATAAATTCGATGCCCTAACCAACTTCCTCACCTAAGGCTTGCCGCGTGAAATTGAATTGCGCCAAAAGCAATACGATTATTACAGTGAGTTGCTTTTGAGCTTTAATAAAATTGATGCAGAATGATTAGTTGCAATATAAATTGATTGCTCACACAAAAAGGTAGTGCTTATGCAAATTGAATCTATTGAAATCAAAAATTACCGATTATTTCGGGATGCCAAGCTAACCAACATCCCCCGCTTGTGTGTGCTTGTGGGGGCGAATGGCACTGGTAAATCTACGCTTTTTGATATCTTTTCATTTCTTAAAGACTCACTATCGATGAATGTGGGCAAAGCCGTTGCAAAAAGAGGTGGCTATAAAGAGTTGGCAAGTCGTGGATTTGTGCATGAGCCGATTGAGATTACGATGCAGTTTCGCATGGAAATTACGGGTTATGATCGTTTGGTGACCTATGTGTTAAAGATTGAACCTGACCCAACTGGCCGAGCTGTCGTGGCGCGTGAGGTGTTACGTTACAAACGTGGCGCGAATGGTAAGCCATATCATTTTTTAGACTTTACTTACGGTAAAGGCTATTCAATTGTGAATGAGGAGGACTTTTCTAAACCTGACGAGGAATTAAAGCGAGAAGAGCAGGAGTTGGATTCACCTGATATTTTGGCAATTAAAGGTTTGGGGCAATTTGAGCGGTTTAAAGCGGCCAGTGCTTTTCGTTTGATGATTGAGAATTGGCATATATCAGATTTTCATGTGTCGGAAGCACGGCCTAGCCAAGAAGAGGGGTTTGCTGAGCACCTTTCAACACGGGGTGAAAATTTGGCGGTCGTCTCAAATTATATGTTCGAGCATCACCGAGATAAGTTTAACAATGTATTAAAGTCTATGCAGACTCGCGTGCCTGGGGTGTCAGTTGTAGAGCCTAAACAAACAGAGGATGGCCGTTTGGTGTTGCGCTTTCAGGATGGGAGTTTTAAAGACCCATTCATCGCACGTCATGTATCTGACGGCACGATTAAGATGTTTGCGTATTTGATATTGTTAAACGACCCCAAACCTTTTCCGTTACTGGCGGTTGAAGAGCCTGAAAATCAGTTATACCCTGAATTGTTACCTGAGTTGGCAGAGGAGTTTAGAGCTTATGCGAGTCGAGGTGGGCAGGTTTTTATTTCCTCACACTCACCTGACTTTTTAAATGCGCTCACATTAGATGAGATTTATTGTTTGCGTAAGGAGCTGGGCTATACAAAAGTAACATGTGCAAATGACTCCGAAAATTTAAGAGCGTTATTTGATGCGGGTGACTTGCCAGGCTACCTTTGGAAACAAGGTTTATTTGAAGGACTCAATTAATGCAAGGGAGGGTTGTCTTTTTATTGGAAGAGCCTTCTATGAAAAATATGCTGGAAGGTTTTTTGCCAAGGTTGTTTCCTGGCTGGATTGAGCACCAACATTTTCTGTGCGTACCGCATCAAGGTAAAAGTGATTTAGATTTAAGTATTCCTCGTAAGTTGAAGGCTTGGAAATATCCAAATGATAGATTCGTTATCTTGCGTGATAACGACAATGCGGATTGCCTTTCGCTTAAAGCTAGATTTTTAGGGATTTGTGCAGATAGTGGTCGTCCAGATACGCTTATTAGGCTGGTTTGCCAAGAGCTTGAGGGTTGGTATTTAGGTGATTTGAATGCGTTAGCAACAGCTTTTAACAATCCAAAAATCAACAATCAAAGAAATCTAAAACGTTTTTCTGCGCCAGATGAATGGCAAAAACCTTCTGTTGAAGTCGCCCGTTTGATACCAGAGTTTCAAAAAGGTAGTGGTGCTCGTTTAATGGGAAATTGTTTGGGTTTTGGGAGTTCTAATACTTCGATTAGCTTTCAGGTGTTTATTGCTGGGTTACAAAAACTTGTCGCTGAAATGAGGGATGGTCACCGATAGACTGGGATGACGTTGTGTTTGAATTGGACTTGCTGAAGTCGCAAGAGATTAATCTGGACTACATCCTTGAGTTAATCTTTGAACAAAATAAAAAGACTAAAGACAAAGTCTCTTTGGTGGAAGAAGCGAGACGAGTGATTCGTGCCAGCATAGGGAATCGCGCAAAAAAAGTTTGATTGTGGATTTATTAATCAAACCAACCTGAATGCGCTGCTGGACAAGCGCCAGCACCATAGAAGCATTTTCGCATTTGCAAGAGTTGAGCAGGAGCGAGAGGCGAGACATTCAAAGCATCAGAAAACTTAAATACAGAAGCTGCTAAACGCTAATAAGCCCCTCATTAAGGCGAGTGTATGCGAGTGAAAACGGCACTGAACTCAATGCGGCATTACCAAAAATGAGCCATTTGAACCCCCAACATTTGACTAAAAAACAAAGCGTATTGCAAAAAATATCGGCATTTGTTGAAAAGTTTAAAGGTGTGGGCGGGCAAATTGAAGCGGCATCCATCGCTCGTTTTGATGATCACACCATCAGCACTAACGATTCACAAACGTAATTTTGGGAATTTCCCCGAAAAACTCCATGCGGGTCAAACTGGCGTAATCGATATGCAACCGGAACAGGCCTTTGAGTTGCATATTCAGCACATGGGCAATCAGCGCGCGTATCATGCCGCCGTGGGTGACCACCAGCACATGTTCACCGGCATGGCGGGCTTGTATCTCTTGCAAAAAGTCCACACCGCGCGCCTGTAACTGGGCAAAGGTTTCGCCTTGTGGCGGCGAAAGTTCGGCATAGTTTTTGGCCCAGACATCAAATCGCTCACGCGGAATATCGTTCCAGGCCTGCATCTCCCATTCGCCAAAGTGCAGCTCCTTGAGGCGTGCGTCGGCCTGAATGTCTCCGGCATGCCCCAGGCCGTGGGCCAGACCCAGTGCGAGTTTGTGACAGCGCTGCAAAGGGCTGGTATAGAGGGCGTGGAAAGCATCAGCTTGCAGCTTTTGCTGCACGCTGGCCAACTCGTGATGAAAGTTGGCCGAGACATCGACATCGCTTTGTCCGTAACAGATGCCTTCAGCGATTTGTAAACTGGTGTGTCTCACCAAGGTCAATTTCATGCCAAGCGCTCCCAGGCCAGCAGGCCCAAATAAAAAGCGACTTCAGTCAGTTGCTGTGTCGCACCCAGCGTATCGCCGGTATACCCTTGAATCTGTCGTAACATCGTTTGCCGCCACATCTGCCAGACCACGAGCACAGGCAAGCTGGTGATCAGTAAAAAATATCCGGCAGCCATCAATGACTGATTGATGCCCAGCATCAGGGCGAAGCCCAGCCAGCACAGCATGCCGAAGACGCTGGCGCACAACACGTCCTGCCGGGTCAGCGTAGTGGCTAGCGGTTTGGCCTTGCCCGCAGTGCGCACATAGTTGGCCGTCGCCATCACATACACCGCCGCCAGTCGGCTCAGGGCATGGCTGGCAATCAGGGCAAACGGCAAGATAGCGGGCGCAAGCGCAGACAAAGCCTCAAACTTGAACAGCAAGATGCCCACCAGCGCAATGGCGCCGTAGCTGCCAAGGCGAGAGTCATGCATGATCTCCAGCTTGCGCTCGCGCGTCATGCCTCCGCCCAAGCCGTCCGCACTGTCGGCCAGGCCATCTTCATGAAAGGCGCCTGTGGCAAGGATGGTGGCAGCCATGCTGCACAACACGGCCAATGCCGGGTTGAACAGCCCATGCGCCAGCCACCAGACCATGGCGGCCAATAAGCCCACCAACAGGCCGACCAACGGGAAATAGCGGGCCGCCTGATTCAGATCACTTTCTTTAAAGTCAGGCAGTGCTGGCACCGGGATACGCGTAAAAAACCCCACGGCCAGCAAAAAGGAACGCCATTGCGATTTCACTGCACTTGCTCGCTGACGCCAGCACTCTCAAAGCTGGCCATTTCGGTGAGAAAGGCAACCGCAGACTGCAGCAAGGGATAAGCCAGTACGGCGCCGGTGCCTTCGCCCAGACGCAAGGACAAATCCAGCAAGGGCTGCGCCTTGAGGTGTGCCAGCATGATGCCATGGCCACTTTCGTCAGAGCAATGTGCAAAAACGCAATAGTCGACCACCTGCGGATAAAGCTTGGCGGCCACCAGCAAGGCCGAGGTGGCAATAAAACCATCAATAAGCAAGGTGACACGGGCTTCGGCAGCGGCAAGCAATGCCCCAACCATCATGGCGACTTCAAAGCCGCCAAAAACGGCCAATGCATGCAGAGGATCGCTGGCAGGCACATGATGCGCTTGCAAGGCGGAAGTGAGCACCGCCAGTTTGTGCTGCAACCCTTTGTCGCTGACACCGGTGCCACGCCCCACACATTGATGCATGGGCAAGCCACACAGCACACTCATGAGGCAACTGGCGCTGGAGGTATTGCCGATGCCCATCTCGCCCAGTGCCAGCACATTACAGCCCTGGGTAATGGCATCCCTGGCAATTTGCGAGCCGCGGTAAATCGCCTGTGCGCATTGCTCGGCCGTCATCGCCGGCTGATGCAGAAAACTGGCGGTGCCCATGCCCACCTTGGCATCAATCAACTTGGGGTGCGGCGCGAATACGGCATTGACGCCGCTATCCACCACATGCAGCTCAAACCCATGCTGGCGCGCAAACACATTGATGGCGGCGCCGCCATTTAAAAAGTTAAACACCATTTGCGCCGTCACCGCTTGCGGATAAGGGCTGACGCCTTCGGCGACGATGCCATGATCACCTGCAAACACCAGCATGGTGGGTTGCTGCAACACCGGATGTACGGTTTGCTGGATCAGCCCCAGTTGCATGGCCAGGGCTTCCAGCCGCCCAAGGGCGCCTAAGGGTTTGGTTTTTTGGTTGATCTGCTGGGCCAGCGCGGCTTGCAAGGTCTGGTCTTCGATGGGGGTGATTTGAAATGTTTGCATATTGTTATTTTACCGGGCAAAAAGGTCAGTCTGGCAGAATTGTTAAACGCTTTGGCGTCTACATCACTGCCTGAATAAAAAAGCCCCGCAACTGCGGGGCAAATGGCTAAGGAAGCAACACGTGAATCAACCCATTTTAACGGGAACATAGAGTTTGCTGTCGCCACGCATGACCAGTAGCGCTACATTCTTGCTGTTTTGCGTTAGTTTATCCTGCAACTGGCTGACGCTTTTCACCTGATCGCCATTGACGGCCAGAATGACGTCACCTGGCTGGATGCCGGCATTGGCGGCAGGACCTTTGCCCACCTCTTCCACCAGCAAGCCCTGCTTAAGTTGCGTCTGCGCCAGCTCTTGCGAAGTGAGCGGGCGCACACTCACCCCTAATCTGGCTTGCTTGCTATCCATGCTGGCAGCAGGGTCTGCCTGCGCAGTTTGCATTTCATCAATACGCACAGTCAGTTTCTTCAGCTGTTTGTTGCGCCAGACTTCAACGCTGACCGTACTGCCCGGCTTGATACTGCCCACCATGGGCGGCAAATCGCTGGAGCGGTCTATGCTCTGACCATTAAACTTCAAGATCACATCGCCAGGTTCTAGGCCTGCTTTATCCGCAGGGCCATTTTTCTCGACATTGCTGACCAGGGCGCCGTTGGGGGCCTGCAAGCCAAATGAAGAAGCCAAATCCTGGTTAATGGCTTGCACGCCAATGCCCAGACGGCCACGGCTGACTTTACCTTTTTCGAGCAACTGCTGCTCAATGCCCATGGCCACATCAATCGGGATCGCAAATGACAGGCCCTGATAGCCACCGCTACGGCTGTAAATTTGCGAGTTAATGCCAATGACTTCGCCATTCAAGTTGAAGAGCGGCCCGCCAGAGTTACCGGGGTTAATAGCCACGTCAGTCTGCAGGAAAGGCACATAGCCCTCGTCTGGCAAGGCGCGGGATTTGGCCGAGATAATGCCTGCCGTCACCGTGTTGTCAAAGCCGAAGGGCGAGCCTATTGCCACGACCCAGTCCCCCACATTGCTGCTTTTGGTACTGCCAATACGGACGGTAGGCAAATCTTTGGCATCAATTTTCAGCACCGCCACATCGGTCAGCTTGTCCACGCCGACCACCTTGGCTTGGAACTCACGCTTGTCAGACAGTTTGACGGTCACCACATCAGCTTTATCCACCACGTGGGCATTGGTCAGGATCACGCCATCAGACTTGACGATAAAGCCTGAACCCAGGCCATTCATCGGCGTTTCGGTTTGTGGCATATTGGGCTGAAACCGGCGGAATAACTCAAACATGGGGTCACTAGGATCCATGCCCGGAATCCCGGCGGTTTTCACGGTGCCACTGACGCTGATATTGACCACGGCAGCGCCCTGGGTAGAAGCGATACTGGCAAAGTTAGGCAGCGTGATATAAGCACTTGGCGCGGTCATGGTTTTGGCCGACACCGGCGCAGTCGCCTGCGCATGATTCACCAGCGTGTAGCCTTTCATCCAGTAGCCAGCACCAAACAGTGCTGCCACGGCCAACGGCACAGACACCCAATGCGTCAATTTTGATTGTAAGAACGATTGCATCACAGTTTCCTTTCTTCTGCATCAATCAAGTTGTGTCCTTTCTTGCAGGACCATTCAGCGCTTATGAGCTTTAAAACAGGGCCTAAGTTTCCGAATTTTTGTAACCGAATTGTATCGGGAGAAATTCCCGCTCATCGTCACACCAACATCACCCCCTAAAAAGGGTCCGTGTTACACTGCGGTCTTTGCTTTTTTGAATTGGAATGGCAAACCTCGCCCGTTTTTTAAAGCCCTATTGGCCGCGGCGCATGACCGGGTCGTTGCGCGACTACGCAAGGGCGGCGCTGGGCGCGGGTCTGGGGATTTTGCTCACTGGCGGGATGGCCGGCCTGGTCATCGCAGAAGCGCCAGCTCCAGACTGGCATACTGCTGTTTTCCTGATTGCGCCCATGGGGGCCTCCGCCGTCATTTTGTTTTGTTTGCCATCCAGCCCGCTGGCACAACCGTGGGCCTTGCTGGCAGGCAATACTCTGGCCGCCTTAAGCGGGGTATTGTTTGCACAATGGTTGCCAGATTTTCCGGTCGCCGCCGCAGCGCTTGCCATGCTGTCGGCGATTGCGTTGATGTTTGCCTTTCGTTGCCTGCATCCGCCTAGCGGCGCGGTGGCCCTGACTGCCGTGTTGGGCGGCGAATCAATCTGGCAACTCGGCTTTGGCTTTATCTGGTGGCCGGTGCTGGCAAACAGCCTGTTACTGGTACTCACAGCCTGGATTTACCATCGTCTGACCGGCTATCGATACCCGGTGGCGGATCATGACCATGCCGCAGCGACGCCCACGCATATGCGCTACCAGTTTGGATTCACGCCTGAAGATTTGCAGCAGGCACTGGGGCAGTCTCACGAAGTGCTGGACATTCACCCCTCGCAATTACAACACCTGCTTGAGCAAACCGAATTGATTGCCTACCACCGTAAACTGGAAGCGATTACCTGCGAACAGATCATGCGGCCAGTGGAGACCACCTTTGAATATGGCGACCCTCTGGAAGCCGCCTGGCACACCATGCTGGCGCAGACCGAGCCTGCGGTGCCTGTAGTAAACAAGGCAAAACTGGTGATAGGGATATTGAGCCTGTCAGACTTTGTGCGGCATGCCCAGGCGAGCAGTTATCGCGAAGTGGGGCCTGCCCTGCAGCGACTGATCCGCTGGTCGCCCACCACGCATAGCGACAAAGCGGAAGTTGTCGGCCAAATCATGACCACGCCAGCCATCACCATCCAGGCCCAGATGCATCTCATGCATACCATTCCGCTCATGACCAGCCATCACTTGCAACTGTTGCCCGTGGTGGATGCCTCAAACAAACTGGTCGGCCTGCTGACACAAACCGACGTGATCCGCGCACTTTACCGCTAGGGCTTGCCCGCCTGTTTACGCGCCGGTTTTTCCAATTGCTGATACGGCACGATCACTTCGCGTGAGGCAAGCACAATCTCGCGCAAGAAACACAGCAGTCCCAATATCAGTGACGCCATCGAGATAATAAACGACACCATCACCAGGTGCGGCAAGCGCAAGCCGGTTTCCACCGAAATAAACATGCTGGCGATGGAGACACAAATACACAAGGCGGCAAACGTGGCCAGGCCAATCGCCCGGCGTAGCCATTTGGTGCGCCTGACAATAATCTTGAGCTCATCCTTGAACCGCTCACGCTTCTCCTCCGGCGTATCGGTTAAAAACCTGGCACGGTCAATCGAGCGGCCCAGGCGGCCAATTAACACGCCGAGAATCGAGCCGATGCCAGTGAGCAAAAACACGGGCGCCACCGCATCACGGATCGCTTCCGACACACTGTGGATTTCTATCATGGTATTAATCATGCGCTGGCGAACTCAGGAAAAAGGAAGGCCTATTTTGACATGAAAAACACCAGACACGCGTGCACCATTTTAGCCAACTGCGCACCAACACAAGGCATGCGCGCAAAGCAGGTGGCGTTTATTTGACCAATCACCAGCGAAATCATGTCCCTCAGGTTTTAATATTTAAATAAAAGCATTTTTCTTGCCATTGTTTTGCAATTCGACCCCGCTAAATGGGAACCATTCTTGCTATAAATAGGCGGAATTAATTGCAATCATGGAAGAACACTAGAAATATATGCACCCACAACCTTTGACTGAAGAGCTCGCCAGCCATTTTAAAAAGGTCAACGATTTCCGTTCACACATCTACCAGCTACAAAATGCCTGGGACAGTCTTGCGCTGATGGCGCAACTGTCTGGCACAGGCTCAGAAATGGAAGAAACACGCACGGCATTCAACAAAATCTCGAATGCCGTGTTACGCCACCTGTCAGAAGAAACCTTGCACAAAACGGCGGCACAGCTGACATCCAAGGCATTTGAGGTCATTAACCTGCTGATCCGCAACCTGTTTGAACGCACGGCGGATATCGGCTTTTTTGCCACCGACGATGATGTCAGGGGCTACCTTGAAAAACATGCGGCAGGCGCAGTCACGGCGCATGAGCAATCGCGTATCACGCACCGTTTTCAGGAATATCAAAAGAAATATACCGTCTACGAAAATATTGCCCTTTTTGACATGGCGGGCAACTTGCTGCATCAGCTGGATGCCTCCCAGCAGACGCTGGTAGACCAACACGCAATTTTCAAGCTGGCAGCACAATCCAGCGCGCCGTATGTCGAGTATTTTTATGAAACGGAAATCAACGGCAAACCTTACCAATCCCTGATGTATGCGCATGAAGTGCGCAGCAGTGATGGCCTGCGGCCTTTAGGCGTCCTCTGCTTGTGCTTCAAGTTTGTGAACGAACTGCAAACCATTTTTCAAAACCTGATTTCTGGCTCGGACTGGACCATAGGCATCCTGCTAGATGAGCATCGTCACGTGATTGCGTCTAGCGATCCGCACCAAATCCCCATCGGCATCACCCTCTGTGCAGACACGGACAAGGACTGGTTTGTGGCGCGATTTGCGGGCCGTGAATACCTGTGTGTAACCAAGCAGGCCGAGAATTATCAAGGCTACTCAGGGCCAGGCTGGCTGGGACAAGCCATGATTCCGCTTGAGTATGCATTCAACCAGAGCATGCAGGGCATGATCAGCAATATTGATGCGGAAATCTTGCGCAAGGTGATGCGCAGCCCGCTGATTTTTTCTGAAAGCCTGCTGAATATTCCAAAACAGGCGGCCAACATTCAGAGCAAGCTGAACCAGTCGGTGTGGAACGGCAATATCTGGCAGAGCAACTACGTCAACACCCAGCAAAAGAACTTCTCCAAAAGCCTGCTCTCGGAGATCAGCAATACCGGACATAAAACCCAGCAAATTATTGAGGGCATGGTCTCTGAGCTGTATCAGACCGTGGTCTCGGTGATGCTCGAAAACTCCAGTTTTTATGCGCAGCTGGCGGTCGAGATCATGGACCGCAACCTGTACGAGCGAGCGAATGACGTCCGTTGGTGGGCACTCACACACATCTTCAGAGAATGCCTGGGTAACGCCCAGCTCTCTGCGCAGGATAAAAGCCAGATCAGCTCAATTCTGCGCTACATCAATGGCTTGTATACTGTTTATGACAACCTGATCGTCTTTGACCGGCAAGGCACGGTGATTGCAGTGTCCAACCCACGTTACAATGAGTTGATCGACAGTCAGCTCACCGAAGAATGGGTAGGCCGCACACGCAGCTGTACTTCCAGTCAGGACTATGTGGTGTCGCAGTTTGAACCGACGCCCTTGTACAACCATCAGGCAACCTATATTTACGCAGCGCCGATCCGGCATTTGGATGGCAACAGTATTGTCGGTGGCATAGGCATTGTGTTTGACAGCAAGCCGCAATTCCAGGCCATGCTCCGTGATGTGATTCCACGCGACAAAACCGATACCCCTGTCAGCGGCAGCTTTACGCTGTTTGTCAACGAACAGCTCAAGGTGATCTCCAGCACGCATGCAGACTTTGCCACCGGCGATGACTTTGCGTTGATGCCGGAAATCAGCAATCTCAATGAAGGCCAGCGACTGTTTGATATTGCCATTTACCATCACACCTACTATGCGGTAGGGGTGCACGCGGCGTATGGTTATCGTGAATTCAAGGGGGCAGAAGACAACTACCGGAATAAAGTCTTTGCCTTGATCTTTACCCCGCTTGGCAATGTCAACGAAATCAACCAGCGCATCACGGCAGAGTCGCAGGTCATCCACAACAAATTTAACCCCAACCTGTTCCTGCAAAATGCTGAAGACAGCCAGGAGTATGCAACCTTTTATGTCGGCAATAGCTGGCTAGGCATAGAGGCCCGCTTTGTACGTGAAGCGATTGACGAAGTGCAGTTACGCACGCTGCCAGAGTCGGCGCCCTTTATTGCGGGCATGCACCCCTATGGCGATCAGGTCATTCCCATTATTGACCTGGCGCGCATGCTGGGTCACGCACAGTACTTTACCGATTACCGGCAGATTGTGGTGATTGAAGACAAGGCAGCCGCCCTCAAATTCGGGGTGTTTGTCTCGGCACTGGGCGAGATTCCTTACCTTGCCCCCAACCAGATCCAGCCCATGAATACTTTTTTCAAGGGGATTAGCAACAACCCCGGCATTGCTATTGCCAATCTCGCCCAGCAAAGCATGCTGACAATGATCAATGCCCAAAGCCTGTGGGAAAAAGTCACTATCGGCCAGCAAAAGCAAACTGAACAGGCAATGCTGTAATGCGTGGCCAGATCAACTGGGACATGATGCAAACACAAATCGTCGATGCCTTAATGACCTCACAGCAGCAACGGCTGCTGGATACGCTACTGGATAATCTGGATGGCATGATTTACCGCTGTCTGTATGATGATCAGTGGACCATGATTTATGTCAGCAAAGGCTGTGAGTCGCTGACCGGCTATGCTCCGCAAGACTTGATCCTGAACAAGGTCAAGTCCTACGAACGGATCACGCACACTGAAGACCGTGCACAGGCGCGCAAAATCATTCATGAAGCGGTCAGTCGCAAACAAAGGTTTGCACTTGAATACCGCATTGTGCGTGCCGATGGCGAAATCAGCTGGGTGGCCGAACGCGGCAGTGGCGTCTTTGATCCCGAGGGCAAACCCGTCGCCCTTGAAGGCATTATTCAGGACATCACTGAACGCAAACGCATTGAGCAGGCGCTCTACAGCACCGAGCAAAAATACCGCTCCATGTTCGAGAACTCGACGCTAGGCATGTTCCAGACCACAGAATCTGGCACCTACCTGAATGCCAATCTGGCGCTGGCCAAGCTCTATGGCTATGCCTCGCCGGCGGAGCTGATCAGCGACCTCAACAATATCAGCACGCAACTGTATGTAGAAGACAGCCGCCGTCACGACTTTACCGAAGCCATCCGCCTGCAGGGGCGTGTGCAGAATTTTGAGTCGCAAGTCTACCGGCTGAATGGCGAAACCATCTGGATCTCGGAAAACGCGCATGCCGTCTATGATGCACAAGGCAGTATTCTCTACTACGAGGGCACGGTCGAAGACATCACCGACCGTAAAAACTATGAGTTGCAAATCCGCCAACTGGCGGTGACAGACAACCTGACCGGCTTGTTAAACCGCCATGCCTTCAGTGGCAAACTGGCCAGCCTGATTGCAGAAGCCGACAAGTTTCACTACAAAATCGCGATTGCCTTTATTGACCTCGACCATTTCAAACTCATTAACGACACGCTGGGCCACCGTGCCGGTGACAAGCTGCTGGAAAACGTCGCGCAACGGCTGATTCAGAGTACACGCCCGACGGATGCCATTGTGCGGTTTGGCGGCGATGAGTTTGTCATGCTCTACCCCGGCATGCGCTCGGCAGAAGATGCCGAACCCTTGCTGTCACGCGTGATGGAAGCCATTTCGCAACCGATTGCCATTGGCGACTATGTGTTTAACATGACTTGTAGCGTTGGCGTCAGCATCTATCCGGATCATGCCCAAGACATTGATACCTTGCTGACGTGCGCCGACTCTGCACTGTATAGCGCCAAAAACGCTGGTAAAAACAAGGTGCAAATGTTTAGCGGCACACTGGCGCAGCAACTGGGCGAACGTAACGAAATTGAATATGGCCTCGGACATGCCCTGCAACGGCAAGAACTCATGCTGTATTACCAGCCGCAAATCAACATGCAGCACGGCAATATCAGCGCGCTGGAAGCCCTGATCCGCTGGCAACATCCGGAGCGCGGGCTGATTCCGCCTGACCAGTTTATTCCGGTGGCTGAAGAAACCGGCCATATTTTTGCCATCGGTGAGTGGGTCTTGCAGACTGCCTGCAAGAAAATCAAAGCCATGCAAACCGAATGGGGCTATCTGGTGCCGATTGCGGTCAACGTCTCGCCTATCCAGTTTTTGCGCGGCAACCTGGTGGAGACGGTGCAACGGGTCTTACGGCAGGAACGCGTCCCGCCTCACTTGATTACGCTGGAAGTGACCGAAAATGCGCGTTTTAAAGATGAGGCGATGTTTACGCGGACGCTGGAGCAGCTCAAACGCCTGGGGGTGTGTATTGCCATTGATGACTTTGGCATTGGCTACTCCAACATGGCCTATCTGAAAAACTATCCGATTGACGAGCTCAAGATCGACAAGGCATTTGTGGAAGACCTGGAACAAAGCGTGACCAATGGCAATATTCTGCTGGCGCTGATCAATCTGGGTAAAAGCTTGCATAAATCGGTCACGGCAGAAGGCATAGAAACCGAGTATCAGCACCGCTTTTTATTGCACAGCGGCTGCGATGTCGGCCAGGGCTATTACTACAGCAAGCCCTTGTCGGATGAAGCGCTGGCAGAGTTCATGCGCGAGCAACGGCCCAAGTTTGACCATTTGCAGGTGAGCCGCTAGGCGGCCACCTGCAAGGTCTAGTTCGCAACCAACTACGCGTTGCTGCGTTCGATTTCAGGCAGCGCTTCGTGTTTAATGGCGGCTTCAAATGCGGTCAACCGTTTGTAAACCGACAGCAGCTCGACAATGGTGGTCCAGGAGTTGACCAGATATTGAAACGAGTTACTCACTTGTGAGAACGCCGTCAGAATCTGCTGCAAAATACCAAATGTGATTTTACCCGCCGCAATGGTAGGCACCAGAATCAAGTAGGCAAAGATATTATCCGCCTGCAAATACAGGCTGCGCGCCACATTGAAATACATGTAGTGAAAATACAAGCGGAAGTAGTTTTTACGCACATCCAGAAACAAGGCTTTTAGCGTCTCGGGTTGCGCGCGGGCCGGATCATCTTCGCCATACACCAGCTCTTTACGATACGCCGCTTCTACCCGCTGGTTTCTGAATTCCAGGCCTGGCAACTTAATCCCGACCGCAGCCAACAAAAAGGTACCGAACACAGACCAGGCAATTGCCGCCGTGAACAACGGCGCAGGCACCGCCCCAAACACGGGCAGCTCACTCACATACGCAGACAAGCTCCACAACACCGGCAAAAACGCAAACAAGGTCATCACCGCCTCCACCATAGACACGCCCAGGCCTTCCATGATGGTCGCAAAGCGCATGGTGTCTTCCTGTACACGCTGCGATGCCCCTTCAATGTTGCGCACCTGCGGCCACTGGTGGGTATAAAAATCGTTCATCGCCGTACGCCAGCGGAAAATATAGTGGCTGACAAAAAAGCGAGTCAGGACATAAATAAAAATCGCCACGAACGCGATTTCGGCAAACTGCAACATGAGGATATACAACTGCGCGGTCGTGACCTTGGAGTTGGGCGAAAGCGCCGCTTGTACCGCATCAAAGAAAGGCCGGCGCCAGTTATTGAGCGCTACCGATACCTGCACAGAATAATAGGTCGAGAACAAAATAAAGGCGCTACCGACAATCGACCACCACTGCCAGCGGCTAGGTTTAAGCTTGAACCACATCAGCGCAAAAATCGCGACGCTCACCAGGTAATACAGATAAAACAGCTTGAACGGATCAGTGACAAAATGTCCGAGTCCGATCACCGGCTCCTTCTCTACCATGGATAAACCCAATGCCGTACCAATGGCAGAGGAATACTCGAACCATACGCCGCAACAGACCATTGCCCACAGAATGACAGACGGCCAGAACCAGCGGGAGTCGGGAAAAAAGGATTTGAACATAGGCGATTGATATTCTTATTAACAAGTGTTCAGTGTATTGGCTCTTGCCCTGGCCTGCAACAAGGTCATGCAATCAGATTCATCAAGTTTTGCAGATCAAATAACGTCCGGCAACAAAAAAGCCCCCATGTGGGAGCTTGAGTATTGTGCGGGGAAAATGTTCAAAATCTTTTACATAGCCGACTTTAAAACGGTCGTGTTAACTGTAATTGCCTCTAAAGCAGCAACCTAAAGGGGAGTTGCTTTGATAGCTGGCGCGTTGAAGCAGAACTTTAGCCTTGGGTGAAGATTTGTGGCTGACCAGCCGGCGTTTTACCGGCGCTTTTCTTGCAGGCTCCACCTTACCGGGTGTGGCTTGTGCGGCATCAACCATGGCGTCACTAGCCTCAGCCAATTGCACATGCTGCTCAGGCTCGGGCTTAGCCCCTTCACCTGCATTCACAGCTTTAAGAAAATAACGGTTATCGGCAGGCGCTTCATGTTCAAAGGTAATCATCATCAAGGCCAACATGTTGAGGAAAATCAGTTTGGGAAGCATGTACGATTTGTGGGAATGCATTTTATGCTCAATATTTGAAAGTTGAGTCAGGCACCATATTAATGGTAAGTGCCGCACTTAGCCGTAGGCTGCCACTGATTTGCCTGTCAGAAAAAGCTTACTCGCACCGCCCCGAAAACGTTTTTGATCCTGACAGGTCTTACCGCTTAAGAATTTGTGACTTAAACATCCGACAAACCTGAATAAAGAATAGAGGGGTTATGAAGTCAATCTTGCTCACCAGCTTGCTTTTGCTGACCAATGTTTTAAATGCTCAGCCCAGTATTGTTGATACGCTGGAACTCGGACACTCGATTGTCATGGTCACCACCGACTTGCCGGATGGCTCAAACGGCAGGGGCTCTGGTGTAGTGGTCAGCCCCGAATACGTGGCGACCAACTGTCATGTGATTGCCAATAGCAAAGGTGTGAATATCGCCAAATTTAGAGATGGTTATCAGCCGATAGGCCTGAAAGCCAACTGGAAACGCGATGTCTGCCTGCTCAAGTTTGACCCGCTGCCATTCAAACCCATCCCCATGCGTGACAGTCAAAGCCTGCAATATGAAGAAGAAGTCTTTAGCATGAGTTTTCCGGCCGGTGCGCCAGTGCCCCAGCTGTCTTATGGCGCGATCAAGGGCATTTATCCGTTTGATGGCAGCCTGATTGTGCGCTCGAATGCCTCTTTTTATATGGGCTCTAGCGGCGGCGCCTTGTTTGACCAGCACTACAACCTGATCGGCCTGACCACGTTCAAAAGCCCGGGCCAACCAGCGTTTTATTACAGCCTGCCGGTCGAGTGGATCAAGGAGCTGATGGCGGCGCCTGAAACCACGTCACTCAAAACCAATGATGTGCCTTTCTGGGCGTTGCCGCTGGAACAACGGCCTTATTTCATGCAGGTGGTGATTCCCTACCAAAATGCAGACTGGCGTGATTTGAAAACCATTGCCGGACAATGGACGGGCAAAGAACCGGCTTCTGCCGATGCCTGGTATTTTTTGGGGCTGGCGGAAGAAGGCTTGCAGCATTATGTGCAGGCAGAGCAGGACCTGAAAAAAGCCTATGACCTTAACCAGCGCGATGTTGATGCCATGCTTGCGCTGTCCAGAGTCGCTTTTGTGCAAAAAGATCTGGCGATATTAGAGTCTATCCAGCCAGCGATTCAGGCGATAGACCCGGAACAAGGCGAAAAAGTCACGCAACAAATCCAGGCCTTGAAGCAAGCCAGTCCCTGAGCTGGTCTAATCTGACGCTGGCCTGGCTTTTAAAACTGCAACACCAGCATCGCGCACAAACACACTGTCACCAGCAGCGTGATTTGTGTGCGCAACTGGTAAAACCAGCGTTCAATCAGCCCCTCAGCCACCAGCTTGCGGTCTATCAGCCATAAAACGATAAAGGCGGCGATCTGCACCAGATATTGGGTGACCGGCACCACAAAAAACAGGGTAGCCCACGCCAACAAGGCCAGCAAATTACTGGTGACCAATAAATTCAGGCGGGTCTCTTGGGCATGGCTCAAAAACAGGCCCCAGTGTATCCCGCATAAAAACGAGATAATGACGGCACCATAGGTCAGCGCCAGATAGCCGGTATGATAATGCGCCATCCCCTGCAACTGCGCCACCACGGCGCCCGCAAAAGGCAGCGCGCCCATAAAGGTCAATGTTTTAGCCAGCTGAATATGTATGGGTCGCATGTGTTTTTCTCCTGTTTGCAGCGGTGTGACCATGGGCAATCACTTTGGTTTTGGGGCTGCAGACGAAAAAGCCTGCATGGCATGCGGGAACTAAATCAGCCGTTAAGCGCTCATGCCATCAGCATAAAATAATAACGGATACACACCATGAACTTTCATCACGCACTGCCCGTGGCTGGCACTTGTATGGCCATCACCTTCTTCAGTCCGCTTACGTCTGCCGAATCCCGCATAGACCGGCAAACAGAAACTGCCGTGCCCAGAGCACAAAACCTGTATGGGATTGGCGTGGGCGTCCTGCCAAAGACCTCTGGCTCGGATGAATACCGCGCGCTGGTGTTGCCGATTATTAACGCGAATTATGGCGACCGTTTTTTTATCAATGCCCTGCAAGCGGGCGCCTGGTTAGTGGATAGCGAGGATAAACGCTTACGCTTTGGTCTGTCTGCCGAGGCCAAGTTTGGCTGGGATGCCAGCAAGGGCGACCGTACGCGCGGCATGGATGACCGCGACTTTTCGATTTTTGTTGGGCCGCTGCTCCGCTGGCAAACCGACTATGGCACATTGAATGCGCAATGGACCACGGATGCCAGTGGCAACAGTAACGGCCAGCAGTTTCAGGTGCAATACATCAAGAGCCTGTTAAGGTCGCCAAACTTGCGCCTGAACGGCCTGGTGGGGGCGACCTGGAACAGCCAGAAATTCAACAACTATTACTTTGGGGTGCGCAACAATGAAGCCAACGCCAGTCGACCGTTTTACCGCGCGGGATCCGGCGTTGAATGGCAGGCAGGCATCAATGGCATGATGCCTGTGATGAGTAATCACTCACTGCTCTTTGGTGCGTTCATCACCCGACTCAGTGATGAACAATACGACAGCCCGATCACAGAAACACGCATACAACCCATGGCTTACGTCGGCTATAGCATCCCGTTTTAACATAAACCGCCCATCGCGGTGGACATGCCGACGGAGGCTTAATGGCGGCCATTGGCATTGAAAAAGGCCCAGATCACGTCGTTGGCGTCAATCGCCGTTGATCCAGCCTCCCCACCACGGGGTTTGCTGCCCCCCGGCCAGGAATGTCCGCCGCTGTCGGTGACACAAAGCTGCACGGGCGACAACCCGCCACGATGCACCTCACAATAGGCACCGCTGACTTCAAGGATACGCTCCGCCTGTGGATTGGCCTGGTTGAGCTGTACCCATTTCTGGATAGTGGCAGGCACCGAATTAAAACTGACATCTGTCATGGATTTCTCGCCCGGACCACCATTGAATGGGACATGGTCATCGTCTTTGGCGTGAATATGCAAAATCGCCACCGGTTTGCTGGGCCGACATTGCCTGGTATTGTCTGTCCCGGCGACAGCCGCAATCGCGCTGATGGTGTCTGACAACTCGCAGGCCAGCCGATAAGACATCATGCCACCATTGGACATGCCATCGACAAAAATGCGGTTGGCATCAATGGCTGTCTTTTGCTGCATGGCTTGAATCATGGCCCGGATCGTGCCCACATCATCACTTTGTTTTTTGAGCGCGGGACCACAACAGTTACCGGCATTCCAGGTGGCGAACTTGCCGCCCGGCAACCGGCTGTAACCATTAGGAAACACGGCAATATAGCCATGTTTTTCGGCCGCAGAAATCTGGTGATAAAACCGTTCGGTGGCCTGTACCTGCATATTGCCCATCCCGCCATGCAGCACCAGCACCATGGGCAAGGCCTGGCCTGCGCCGGCCTGCTTGGGCACATGCACGAGATACTCGCGCGGCTCACCACCGACATTGACCTCAAAGGCATGATCGCCAGGGGCGAGAGTTGCCAGGCACAGGGCGGGTAAACAGGTTACACTGCACAGTAAATACATCATCAAACGCCGAAACCAGGACATGAGGACCCCTTTAAACAGAACAGAATATTGTCATGAACGCTCAAGTATACGATGGTGTTGACGTAGCGCTGTAGCTGAACGCACCGCCTTATGTTAGAAAAGCATTTTTTAGACGATCAGGCCCAGATGCATACGCCCTTTCCCTCTGACGCCCCCCCTGTAGGCCTGCTGTTAGCCGCTGGCTTCTCCCGCCGGTTTGGTGTGCAAAACAAACTCTTACAGCCCTTGCCTAATGGTGAGTGCATGGCAGTAGTGGCCGCCCGCAGCCTGATCACCGCCTTGCCTCACAGTGTCGCCGTGATACGCGCCAATGTGCCTGAGTTGAGTGCCGCATTCAAGGCCTTGGGATTGATAGTGGTCGAATGTGGCGAGCAGGAGCAGGTCATGGCCGATAGTCTCAAGCTGGGGTTGAACACCGTGTTAACGGCCTTTCCGCAGTGCGCCGGCGTGGTGATTGCCTTGGCAGACATGCCCTTTATCCAGCCGCAGACCATACAGCACGTCGCAAATGCCTTGGCTCAGCATCCATTGGTACAACCGGTCATGGCGGGCAAGCCCGGCCATCCGGTCGGGTTCAGCCGTGCGCTGATTCCTGAATTACTTAGGGTGGAAGGTGGCCAGGGCGCGCGGGAGGTGGTGCGCGCCCATCAGGCACAGAGCATACACATTGCGTGCGAGGACCCGGGCATCTTCAGGGATATTGATACCCCCGCCGACTTGAAATGATCAGGCCATCGCCAGCCTGTGCGCCCGTGAGACCAGACCCGTTTGCTGCAACTGTGCGCGTTCCTGAATCAACTCAGCCAGGATAGACACGGCAATTTCGGCGGGCGTGCGGCTGCCGATACGCAGACCGACCGGGCCGTGCAGGCGGTTCACCTCTTGCTCGGTGAGGTCAAAACTGCGCAAGCGCTGTTTGCGTTTTTCCTGATTTTTGACGGAGCCCAAGGCGCCAATGTAAAACGCGTCTGACTTGAGCGCTTCGAGCAGCGCCATGTCGTCCAGTTTGGGATCATGGGTGACGGCCACAATCGCTGTGTGTGGATCAGGCGCCATCTCCAGCACCACATCATCCGGCATGCCGGGCAACCAGTCTGCGCCTTCCACATGCCATTCAGCACGCATTTCCTCACGCGGATCGCAGATCATGACGTGAAAATCCAGCGCTTGTGCCATGGCCGCCAACACGGAGCCCAGTTGGTTGGCGCCAATAATCAGCAAGCGCCATTGCGGGCCAAAATAACTGTGAAACCAGTCATGCTCCAGATAAGGCTGACCTTCAGGCAGCACGTATTGATGCCGCACCTCACCACTGTGTAAATGGACGGAGCGCTTAAGCAAACGCCGTTGTGACAAGCTCTCCAGCATAGGCGCTAATTGCGCCGTTTGCGTGAGCGGCTCGGCAAAAATCTTGAGCTGGCCGCCGCAAGGGATGCCAAAGCGCTGTGCTTCCGCCTGATTGACGCCATACTCCATGATCGCTGGCCGCGCGGGCAGTTGTTGATGGCGGGCTTTGTCTGCCAGGTCATCTTCGATACAGCCGCCAGAGACAGAGCCGACCAGATGGCCATCTTCGCGCACCACCAGAATGGCGCCCGGCAACCGGGGGGCAGAGCCCCAGGTCTGGATCACGGTAAACAGATGTGCGCCATAGCCGTGGTCCAGCCAGTCACGGGCACGTTGTAACACTTCCCAATCAGAGGACTGCATAGGGCTTAAGCCAGCTGATCACCAATCGGCAACCGGCGGATACGCTTACCAGTCGCAGCAAAAATGGCGTTGGTCACGGCAGGTGCCAGCGGCGGCACGCCCGGCTCCCCCACCCCACCCATTTTTTCGGTGCTGGGCACAATATGCACATCCACTTTGGGCATATCTTTCATGCGTAACACCTGGTAGTTGTGGAAGTTGGATTGTTCCACCTGGCCGTCTTTGAAGCTCACCTCGCTACTGAGCGCGGCACCCAGCGCAAAGGCGACACAAGACTCCATCTGCGCTTTGACACCATCCGGGTTCACGGCCAGCCCGCAATCAATCGCCATCACCACGCGGTGCACTTTGACCTCGCCGTCTTTGACGGAGACTTCGGCCACCTGCGCCACATAACTGCCAAACGATTCGTGGACGGCAATGCCACGGAACACGCCCGCAGGCAACGGTTTGCCCCAGCCCGCTTTATCGGCCGCCAGATTGAGTGCCGCCAGATGACGGGGATGGTCTTTCAGCAACTGGCGGCGATACGCCAGCGGATCCTGTTTGCTGGCATGCGCCAGTTCATCAATCAGGCTTTCCATGAAAAAGGCGGAATGGCTATGCCCGACCGATCGCCACCACAACACCGGCACATCACTTTGCACCGAGTGCAACTGCACCTCATGATGCGGAGTGCCTTTCACATAGGGCGAATCAGCCACGCCTTCCACCGAGGTGGCATCAATGCCGTCCTTGATCATGACGCCTTCAAAGGGCGTGCCTTTGATGATGGACTGTCCGACCAGCGTCTGCTGCCAGGCCAGCGGTTTGCCCTGTTTGTCGAGCGCGATACTGGCTTTGTGAACAAACATCGGCCGGTAGAACCCCCCCTTGATATCGTCTTCGCGGCTCCAAACCGTTTTCACCGGCATGCCTGCCGCTTTGGCCACTTCAACCGCTTCAGACACAAAGTCTGCACGGGGATTGGCGCGACGGCCAAAACCGCCCCCTAAAAACAGCGTGTGAATTTTCACTTGTTCTGGTTTCAGGCCCAGAATCTTGGCAGCTGACGCCTGGTCCGTGGTTTGCATTTGCGTCCCGGTCCAGATTTCACAGCCCTGATCAGAGATTTTGACGGCACAGTTCAAAGATTCCATCGGTGCATGCGCCAGATAAGGCAACACATATTCCGCATGTATGGTTTGCTTGGCCTGCTTGCTGGCCGTGGCGACATCGCCCGCTTTCGCAGCCTGCAAGCCTGGCTTTTGCGCCAGCGCCTGATATTGCTTGAGCAAGGCGGGGGTATCCGGTTTGTCATGCCCGGCCAGCGCCCACTCCAGCTTGAGGGCCTCGCGCCCCTGCTTGGCGGCCCAGTAATGCTCGGCAATCACGGCAACGCCCGTGGGCACTTTGACCACCTTGATCACGCCCGGCACTTTGTGTGCAGCGGCATCATCCAGGCTTTTGAGTGTGGTGCCAAACACCGGCGCACGTGCCACCATGGCGACTTTGAGTCCTGCAAACTGCACATCCTGACCAAACTTGGCCGTGCCATTGATTTTTTCTGCGCTGTCCAGACGCTTGGTGGCCTTGCCGATCAATTTCCACTGCTCCGGTTTTTTAAGCGTGACGCTGGTCGGTGTCGGCAATTGGCTGGCGGTCTCCACCAGTTTGCCATAACTGAGCTTTTGCGTGCCGTTGATGACAAAACCATTTTCGGTGCGCAAGCCAGCTACTGGCACCTTCCATTGCTTGGCCGCCGCCTCCAGCAACAGAACACGTGTCAATGCGCCCGCCTGGCGATAGCGGTCAAATTCTGACCAGGTGGTGGAAGAGCCGCCGGTAATCTGGATACCATAGGCGGTATGCACATAAGCAGGCGCCGCAGGCGCATGCTCGACCTTGATCTTGCTCCAGTCGGCATCCAGCTCATCTGCAATCAGCATGGGCAAGGTGGTCCAAACACCCTGCCCCATTTCGCTATGCGCCAACATCACGGTAATACTGTCATCGGCGCCGATGCGCAAAAAGGCATTGGGCGCAGGCAGCGGCAGCGCCTCTGCCGCATTGGCTACACCCATAAAGCGTTTGGCTTGCGGAATACTGAATGCCACCACAAGGCCGCCAGCGACCAGGGCCGTGCTTTTGATAAAACTGCGGCGTGAGAGGTTAATGAGATCATTCATGGGGTCTCTCCTTAAGCCAGTTTGGCAGCGGCTTCGTGGATTGCTGCCCGGATACGTTGATAAGTCCCGCAACGGCAAATATTGCCACTCATGGCCGCATCAATATCGGCGTCGCTGGGTTTGGGGTTTTGCTTGAGCAGTGAGGTCGCAGACATGATCTGGCCGGATTGGCAGTAGCCACACTGCACCACATCAATCTGTTGCCAGGCGGCTTGTACGGCCTGGCCCACCTTGTCGTCATGCATGGCTTCTATGGTGGTGATTTTTTTACCCGCGGCCGCACTGACCGGGGTCACACAAGAGCGAATGGCCTGACCATCCAGGTGCACAGTACAGGCTCCACATTGCGCCATGCCACAGCCAAACTTGGTGCCGGTCATGCCAGCCACATCGCGGATTGCCCATAAAAGAGGCATGTCATCGCTCACGTTGAGCTCGGTCTCTTTGCCATTGATATTGAGTTTCATCGTGTTTGTTCCTTTTTAAAATCTGATGCTGCAGTCGCAAAACCAATCTAAGGTTGGCTATCGTGAAAATATACTAACATACATGATTGTATGTATGGGCGTCCCGGAGCTGCATAAATTTAAATTTAATCGTGTTAAGTCTACAGTGTGCAGCGCGTGATTTAGCTGGTCGCGCAGCCGCTTTACATCTGTCGATCCAATCAGGACGATATCCTGAAACAGTCTTTACATTGACTTCACTCCCGTCCGCCTGCTGGTGCCGGGCGATTTACTTTGTCTGCAAGTCAGGGCAGAATCAACCGCTTACCGTGAACACTCATCCCTATGAATACAATCCCTATGTCACGCTTGATTAGGAGAACGCCATGACGAAAGCCATTATTCTGCAACCGGGCGGCGGCTACCAAAATGTCACCGTCGGCACACGCGAAGCCCCTGCGCCAACTGCCGGGCAAATCACGGTCAGGCTGCATGCCAACTCGCTCAATTACCATGATTTTGCCGTGGTCAGCGGCATGTGGGGGCCAACCGAGCCGCGTATCCCGATGGCGGATGGCGCGGGTGAAGTAGTCGCGGTCGGCGCAGGCGTCACCGAATTCAAAGTAGGCGATGCCGTAGTCAGTACTTTTTTTCCCACCTGGCAAGCGGGTGAACCGCTGGTTGAAGGCTTTGCCACCGTGCCAGGCGATGGTGTGGATGGCTACGCGCGTGAAATCGTCACCGCCAGCGCGGAATCTTTTACGCTGGCCCCCAAAGGCTGGAGCCATATCGAATCCTCCACCTTGACCACCGCCGCCCTGACAGCCTGGCGCGCACTGATGTCTGATGATCAGCTCACCCCTGGCGATACTGTGCTGGTGCAAGGCACAGGCGGCGTTTCCCTCTTTGCCTTGCAATTTGCCAAGCTGGCAGGCGCAACCGTGATTGCCACCTCGTCCAGCGAAGCCAAGCTGGAAAAACTCAAGGCCATGGGTGCAGATCACCTGATCAATTACAAAACCACCCCGGCCTGGGGAACGCTGGCGCGCGAACTGACGGGCGGCCGTGGCGTCGATCACGTGGTCGAGGTGGGCGGTCCGGCCACCCTCGAACAGTCCATGCTGGCGGCGCGCGTCGGTGGCCATGTCTCTGTCATTGGTATTTTGACCGGCTTGGCGGGCGACTTTCCCCTGGTCACAGCCCTGATCAAGCAACTGCGCCTGCAAGGCGTGCTGGTGGGTAGCCGCAGCATGCAGCAAGCCATGATCAAAGCCATAGACGCGAATGGCCTGAAACCGGTGGTGGATAAGGTGTTTGCGCTGGAGGAAATGGTGCAGGCCTTCCAGTATCAGGAGACCAATCAGCACTTTGGCAAAATTTGCCTGCAGATTTAACGGAGTAAAGCCCCCTGCTGCCGAAAAACGCGGGGGGCGTCGCCAAACTGCTGCTTAAAGGCTCGGCTGAAATGTGCAAAATCGTTAAAGCCGCAAGCCAGCGCGATCTCGGAAATGCTCCGGTGCTGCCAGGCCGGTTGCTTGAGGTATTGCGCACTCAGCGCCAGCCGCTGTTGCCAGACATAGCGCATCAAAGACGTCTGTTCATCGGCAAACAATTGATTGATATACCGGCTGGAAAATCCGGTGGCAGCGGCAATGGCGTCACTATCCAGGTCTGCATCCTGTAGATGCTTACTGAGCCACTGCTTGATTTGCAACAATGACAAACTGCGGCCAGGCGAACGCGGCAGCGTATGGTCTTGCAAGGTTTCAAGCGCATTGCCCAGCATGTCCAGCATGGGCGCCGCGCTGGCATCGAATGCCTGCATGGAGAGTTGATTCAGCTGACGCGTGAGCTGTTGCAAAAACGGCGACAACATGGCGGTCATGCCGTGCTGCAATCGCATGGGCATCGCCGTCAGATGCCCGGCCTGCGGCAAACGCTGATGCAACAAGGTTCTTGGGATAGAAACAATCAGCTTGGAAAACGCCTCTGGACAATGGATATAGTGCGGCACCGTGGCATCATAAATAGTCATGTCGCCAGGGCGCAAAAACACTTCCCGCCCTTGCTGTTGCAGACAATATCGGCCTTTCAGCAATAGGACGGCAAAATAATTATCCAACTGCGGACGACTGATCTCTCGCGTCCCGCGCTGGATGGTCAGGCTGTTGGAGTGGATCACGGATAGTTGCAACGCCTGCCAAGGATAGAGCGTCATCTCGTTGTAAAGCGGGGCTGCCGTGGGCGGGACGATGTCCACCTCTGCATATTCACGTCCAATCACCTCACACAACCATGCCTTGCGCTGACTGGGTGCGACCAGATCAGAGCTATATTTGCGACCTGTCGCTGCGACCACTGTCCTTGCTTGCTGCGCCATGACCCTCTCCTTTGCTGAGCGAAATTAAGTCACAAACAGCTGCATTTCGCAAGCGAGTCATCGCCGTTTCAGTCAAGCGTGAGGCCCGCTCTGGTCAAGCAGACCATGACGGATCGGCTATGCTGGATATAGACGACATCCCCCAGGAGACTTTGATGCAATCGACCCCACAAGCCCACCAGATGTTATTGAAAGGGGCCGCATGCTGGCTGCTGATGGCGTTGTTACTGGCATGGTGTATGGTGGGCCTGAACTTTGGTGTGCCCCCACTCAAGGCGATTTTCGCGGGAAAATTCACGCGGCTGTTGCAAGCACATATCGATTTTCTGCTGATGACCGCCCTCATTTTTGGCATTGCGGCCAGCCGGGTCTCGTTGCCATGGCATGTACGCTGGGCGATGGTGATAGGCGCATTTACCAACTCCAGCCTGTTTTTACTGATGGCCATTTTCCCGGCGTTGGACAATCCTGAGCTCCCGCCGCCCTTGCTGTTTCAGGGTTATTTGTTTGCCAGCCTCTTTACCACCAGCTATGGTTTTGGCAAAGCCTCTGTGCTTATGTTAAAGTCTGGGTTGCAAGCAACGCCTGAAGCTTAGCGACGGTTAATCTTGAGCAAGGCATAAAGCGGACACCACTGGATCAGCCCGGTCGCCAGCGGCACCAGCCCAAACCAGCCCCAGGCTGGCCCCTGAAAAAACAGGGTCCACATCAGCAATCCGGCGCCAATAATCACTCTTAAATACTGTTCCAATTGCCCGATATTATCTGCCATGCCAGCCTCCTATATTTAGCGGCGCTTAACGCCGTTAATGACAGGACAGCGCTGCATAAGCCTGGTGTTGGGTCAGATAAATCTCACCATTGAGCTGCTGCCTGAGAGGAGCATGTTGCAACATATCCATCACCGGGCCTTTGACCTCGGACAAATGAAAGCCAATTCCCAATGCAGATAAATGGTGGTTGATGACTTCCAGCACCTCCAGGGCACTGCCATCTACCTCGTTGACGGCGGAGCACATCAGGATCACATGTTTCAATGCCGGGTTATCGGCGACCACTTCGAGCACTTTTTGCTCGAGATAGCGCGCATTGGCAAAATACAAACTCTCATCCACGCGCAAAGTGATCACATCCGGGCACACACTGACCGCGTGCCGCGCCACGTTTCTAAAATGCTCGGTACCCGGCACCTGCCCGACAA
Source organism: Methylophilus sp. DMC14 (assembly GCF_056314085.1). Taxonomy (NCBI): domain Bacteria; kingdom Pseudomonadati; phylum Pseudomonadota; class Betaproteobacteria; order Nitrosomonadales; family Methylophilaceae; genus Methylophilus; species Methylophilus sp. DMC14. The sequence goes on from NZ_JBQUZA010000001.1 coordinate 437,020, forward strand.
TGGCAATGTGCGGCCGACTGCTGCGGTATAGATGCATGGCCATGGACAGCAACACGCCTGCACTGATGCCATGTTCAATATCGACCAGCAAGGTAATCATAAAAGTCACCAGCAAGGCGGCAAAGTCGCTCCGGTTACGCCGCCAGGTCTCGATAAACACGCGCCCGTCCACCAGGCTCATCACCGCAACGATAATCGTGCTGGCCAAAATAAATCTGGGTAACGCACTGAGCCACGAGGCCAGAAAAACCGTGGCCAGCCACATGCCCAATGCAGTAAACAAGCCCGCTGCCGGCGTTTGCGCGCCCGCATCCATATTCACCACCGAGCGCGAGACGCCGCCGGTGACCGGCTGCCCCCCACTCAGACTGGCCGCCAGATTGGCGCCGCCCAAGGCAATCAGCTCCTGATCAGGGTCTATGCGTTCGCGCCGCTTCATGGCCAGACTCTGCGCGACAGAAATCGACTCCACCGTGCCGATGATGGAAATCAGCAAGGCCGGGGCCAATAAAGACTGCCACATTGCCAGACTCCCATGCGGCAAGGCCAGCGCAGGCAGCCCGGCGGGAATCTGCCCCACGGTCCGCACCCCGGTGAGCAGGGCCCAACCGGCATGCATGGCAATCGTCCCGATCAACACCAGCAGCGCAGGCACTGCCCGCACCAACACCTGCGCCCAAAACGGCGAGCAGCCCAGGCTTAGCAACAGCGATTGCCCTTGCCGCCTGGCCAGCACCAGCAATAGCAGGGTGAGCACCGACAGCATGGCCGTAGCAAGATGAATCTGCGGCCATTGCCCCAGCATACTCTGCCAGAGCGCCAGTACATGACTGCCCTCGGCCCGGATACCGAGCAAGGTGGGTAGCTGGCTACTGGCAATCACCAGGCTGGCGCCAGCAATAAAGCCGCTCATGACGGGGTGCGATAGAAAATTCGCCAGAAAGCCTAATTTGAACATCCCGGCCAGCATCAGAAACAGGCCAGACAAACACGCCAGGATCAGCGCCGCTTGCAGCCCCAGCGCGGGACTCTGTGCTGAATAAGGCGCCACTGCGGTCGCAGTCATCAGCGCCGCCACGGCCACGGGCCCCACCGCCAACGTCGCACTGGTGCCTAACAGGGCATAGACGATCAACGGCAACAGGCTGGCATACAGGCCAACTTGTGGCGGCAAGCCTGCCAGGATGGCATAGGCCAGCGCCTGCGGAACCAGCATCAGGGTCACCGTCAGCGCCGCCATCAGGTCATGCATGGCCTGCTCGCGCCGATAATGCAGCCCCCAGCGGAGGGCGGGCACGTAACGGGCCAGCCGAGTCAACATCGCTGTGCTCATGCCGACTGCTTGATCATCACTTGCCCACAGGCCTGGTTGGCAGGCAGTGCCACATCAATTTGCTTGGGATACGCCAGCTTGAGATTGGCCATGATATTGATAAATTCCGCGCGGGAAGTCTGCCCGCCCAGCCGCTTGTTTTCACGCTTCTCGTGGCCGACCGTGGAGACCGTCCTGCCTTGATAATCGTGGCCGGGAAAAATCAGCGTATCTTCTGGCAAGCTGAAAATTTTGGCATGTATGCTGTCATACAATTGCCCGGCATCGCCTTGCTGAAAGTCGGTGCGGCCACAGCCATCAATCAGTAAGGCATCGCCGGTAAAAATGCGGTCACCGACCAGATAACTGACGCAGCCGTTGGTGTGCCCGGGCGTGTAACGGACCTCGATATCCAGCGTGCCAACTTGCAAGTGCACGCCATCGGTCACCAGCACATCGCCGCATTGCGCGCCAGCATCACGATGCACCACACTTTTACTGCCCAGACGCTCGCGCAAGGTGGCGGCAGCGGTGACATGATCGGCGTGCACATGCGTTTCCAGGGTAAACACCAGCGTCAACCCATGCTGTTGCAAAGCCGCCACATACTTGTCTACCTCGCTGCCTACGGTATCAATCATCACCGCCTGCCGGGTTTCTTCACAGCCTAGCAGATAGGTATAAGTGCTACTTTCAGGCTCAAAAAATTGCTTGAAAATCATCCGCGTGCTCCTTATCAAGATGGCGTTGATTCAGCAAAACCAGTGCCAATGTTTCAATAAAAATTTAAAAACAGTCAAATCAATGACTTATATAAAAATATCACTTGCCCACCCCCGCCAAAAATGTTTCAATGAAACACAAAACCACAATCATGAAACGTTTCAAATAAAAAAAATGGAACAAACCACCCCCGATTTTTTCAGCCAGCAGGCCGGTCTGAGCCGGGCACAGGGCGAATCGCTGGCCCGCATGATTTCATTGATCATGCCAGATGCAGCCGTGTTTACCGTCGATGCTCAAAAGCGGATCAGCTACTGGAGCCCGGGTGCCGAAAAACTGCTAGGCTTCACTCAGGCTACGCTCCTGGGTGAAAACTGCCTGACCGCCAACCGCTGCGAACAGTGTATGCGCGGCTGTGGTCTCACCGAGTCTGGCAAAGTCGAGGGCGCTCCCCTGCTGCTGCACCGGTCTGATGGTGAACGACAGGCAGTGTTGAAATATGCCATGGCCTACCTGCCAGAAGATGGCGCGTTTGCGGGCGGCCTCGAAATCCTGCTGCCCCAGCAGGCGGACGCAGGCAAGACCGCCGCCCAATCCTCGCTGGGTGAAAAATATGGCTTGATCAGCCATGCGCCCGAAATGCAAAAAGTGTTTGAAATGATACGCCGCGTGGCAGTGACAGACATCCCGGTGTTGATCCGCGGCGACTCCGGCACAGGCAAAGAGCTGGTGGCCCGCGCCATTCATGGCGAGAGTCCGCGTCACCGCGCCGCCTTCGTCGCCATCAACTGTGCCACGCTCAATGCGGGCATGCTGGAGAGTGAGCTGTTTGGCCACGTCAAGGGTGCCTTCACCGGCGCCATTCGTGATCACCAGGGCCTGTTTGGCCGGGCCGAGGGCGGCACGCTGTTTCTGGATGAAATCGCCGAACTACCTTACGAATTACAGGCCAAACTGTTGCGCGTACTCGAAACCGGTGAATACCTGCCCGTCGGGGCCAGTCAAGCCATGCAAGCCAATGTCCGCATTGTTGCCGCCACACATAAAGCCTTGCGCGAAGAGGTTAAAGCCGGGCGTTTCCGACAGGACTTGTTGTTCCGCTTGCGCGTGGTGCCCATCTTCTTACCCAGCTTGCAGGCGCGCAAACAGGATATTCCGCTCATACTGCGACATCTGCTTAAACAGCAATTTACCGGGGAACTACTGCCCGTAGTGAAGGCCGCCGCCATGGAGCAACTGATGGCCTATGACTGGCCGGGCAATGTGCGCGAACTGCGCAATGTGTTGAATTACGCACTGGTGATGTCGGATGGCAAACAGATAGCCACCGCAGACTTGCCGCCCGAACTGCAAACGATACCCGGGTCAACACAGGCAATGGCAGCGCCAGTCGCCAAACCAGGCCGCCAGGCGCTTTCAGAAGCCGCCATCGTGCAAGCCGTCACTGACTGCCAGGGCAACCTGACCCAGGCGGCCAAACAACTAGGGATTGGCCGCACCACACTGTGGCGTTACCGCAAACTTTGGCAAAAAGACTGATACGGTCACAACCAGCCGCGACGCACCGCCAGCGTATGCACGGCCATTCCCGCCAGCATGCTGGCGACAAACAGCCAGACCGCCGGGCCACCCGTCAAGAGTGAGGCGATGGCTGGGCCGGGACAAAATCCGGCAATGCCCCAGCCGGTGCCAAAGATCACCGCCCCCAGCACCAGTTTGCGGTCAATCAGGCGCGTGCCTGGCAACTGCACAGGCAGGCCCAAAACACTGGTGGGGTGCTTGGCCGCAGACTTGAAGGCAAAAAAGCCCACCGCAATCGCACCCATCATCACAAATGCCAGTGACGGATCCCAGTCACCGGTCACATCCAGAAAGGCCAGTACCTTGGCTGGATTGGTCATCCCGCCCACAATCAACCCCACGCCGAAGATCAGCCCGGCGATCAATGCCATCAAATTTGCCATCTTGCTTCTACCCTATCATCCACACATGGCGCCATAGCCAGACCACCAGTATCGCTACCAGCATAAACGTCAGCGTGGCTACCAGCGAACGTGGCGACAGCCGAGACAAGCCGCAAACCCCGTGACCACTGGTGCACCCCGACCCCAGGCGACTACCAAAGCCCACCAGCAATCCCGCCACGATCAACCAGGGCGTGGACGCCTGAATCTCCACCATAGGCAACGGCCGTGCCAGCACATAAACCAATGGCGACAGCACCAGACCTGCGACAAAAGCCAGGCGCCAGGCCCGGTCACCGGCGGCGGCCGACCAGACCTGACCCACAATGCCACTGATGCCAGTGACCTTGCCCAGCCAGCGGATCATCAGCAAGGTGGAAAAACCAATCAGCAATCCACCCATCAGTGATTGCCAGGGGGTAAAAGAAATCATGCTTTTTTCTACATCCTCAACAGCGTTTATGAACAGGCCTAGCCAGCGTGATCACTCCTCAATCGACTTCGTCGGCCATGTCCTCATGGGCGGGTTCCGCAAGCTGGTTACATTCAAAACCGGCTTTTTCCAGCGCAACCCGATACTCGCAGCCGGGCAAATGCCCCTCCAGCTTGCCGTTGATATGGGTGGTTTCCTGCTTGCAGTAGGCGCAACGATAACGGTGGGCCTGACCTTCAAAGTGCTCTTGCGGATAGTCGATATAAAACAGTCGTTTCATGTTACTTGCTCCTCATCACAGCACTAGACAAGACCTATGCTACGCTGTCGCCAGGAGGCTGGCAATACACAAAAAATCGCCTTGAGCAAGATTTTTCATCAAATAATTTTAACGTGCAGATTTTAATCAGGCCTAATTTAATACATAAAATCAAATAGTTAAGACACTCACCCACAGCTCACCATAAAAGTTATCCACAAAAAATGTGGACAGGCGCCCCTTAGCCACGGCTATGTAAGGCAGCGATTTCCTGAATGTCCAGATCACGTTCCATCAGATGCAGCAACTCGTCATGAATCTGCCCCGAGCGATGCAGTCTAAGCAGCTCTTCACGACCGGCGGCTACGGCGGCCAGTACCACATTAAAATGCGCTTTGCGGAGGTCATCGGGCAGACTGTCTTCATGTTTATGTTTGTCTGACAGGCTTTGCCGGTAGCTGTACTGCTCCAGCAACCGCGGGTGCATTAATGCGCCATGTTCGTTATAGGCCAGTTTGTTAACCACTGAAAACTGTGCCTGCTCAATCCGGGCCCACACCTGTGGCTCATTAAGGTAAATGTGCTCATGCTTGGTCGCCTTCAGTTTAAATGCGCGGATCACCTGACCAATTGTCGTCCCCTGCACCACCACCGTCACCAGGATCACAGCAAACGCGCACATCAACATCAAGTCGCGTCCGGGCACCTGGGCGGGGACCGCCAGTGCTGCTGCCAGCGTGACCACGCCACGCATGCCTGCCCAGCTTTTGACAAAAGACTCGCCCCAGGTGCTGTGTCCATGCGCCGCATGCGGCTTGCGGATGAGTCTGGCCAACCCATCAATCATGAAAATCCAGACAAAGCGCGACAAGATCACCACGGCCAGCACCAGCAACACTTCCAGTCCGTAGGCGCCCAAAGACTTATCCGCATGGGCGATACGCTCCCAGACCCCGCGCAAAGACAGGCCAATAAAAATAAATACCAGCGATTCAAAGATAAAAATCATGACCTCCCAGAACGCAGCGCTGCGCCGGCGGGCGGTGGCAGACATGATTTCATGCTGGTGCCAGCCCAGCATCATGCCGTAGGTCACAGTAGCGATCACGCCAGAGACGCCGATATGCTCGCCAACGACATAACAAATCCAGCCAGGCAGGGCCGAGGCCAGCACCATGAGTTCGGTGCCATGCAGGTAGCGCAAGGTTTTAAACACCACATAGCCCATGGCGACACCAAACAAGACGCCGCCGATACTCAGCCAGACAAAGGTTTCGAGCGCGCCGCTCAAGGAAAAGACGCCCGTCAGCAAGGCGACAATGGAAAACTTGTACAGCACCAGGCCGGTCGCGTCATTGAGCAGACTTTCTCCTTCCAGCAACACCAGCAGCTTGCGCGGCAAGGCCACCCGCTGCAACACGGCTTTCGCCGCAATCGCATCGGGCGGTGAAACAATCGCGCCCAAGGCAAAGCAAGCTGCCCACGGCAAACTGGGGTTAAAGGCATGCAGCGCCAGACCTACCGCCAGCGTCGTAAACAGCACCGCACCGATGGCCAATAGCAGAATGCCGCCCAAATGCCGTCTGAACTCATGCCAGACCGTAAAGTAGGCACCTGCCATCAGCAACGGCGGTAAAAATACCTCCATCACCAGGGCCGGATCAATCTCAAACGCCGGTAATTCCGGCACCAAGGCAATCAGTGCGCCACCCGCCAGTTGTGCCACCGCAGGCGGCCACCGCAGCCGATTGGCCAGCACCTCCAGCGCAATCACAGCCACCAGAAAAAATAGGATTAAATTGAAATAAAACGAGTTACTCATGAATGATCGAGAGGGCTTATCCCCCTTGAAACAGATTAAACCGCGCCTGACAGACGCACTAGCTCGCGTAATCTAACACAGTCAGCTTGCGCCAAGCTTGCTTTAACAATGTTTGATGCTCATCCGCAATCCCTTAGGCAGCAATCAGTTCGCCAGCATCTGCGTGAACTTGCGGACCCAGCATGGTTCAAACTTGCATCGCGGGCTGTTGTTAAAGATGCAAGCGGTATCACTGCCTGCCATCAATTGGGGTAAGATGATGGCAGTCTGATATGAGGATAAGGAGTCAACATGTTTAGCTTTAAAAAATGGCTGTGGCGGCAATGGCAGGCCTGGCGGGGTGCAGACCGCGCGTATGCCAAATACCTGGCGCATTTTCAGCATTACCAATCGCAGGTGGTGGATCCTGCCTTGCAGCAAAGCTTGCAATTACAACCGATGAGCAAAGAAGCCTTTTTGCAAGCCTGGCAACAAAAAGGCCTTAAGCCTGCGGGCAAGTCGTGCGGCTGCAAAACCGGTTGCTGCGGTTAGGCGAAAGCATTTAGCTGCGTACCCTGTAGATAAAACCCTGTAGCTATAAACCATGGAAATGATCCACACCCATGCTGGCAAATTGCGGGCCATAGGCTATGATGCGGCCAAACGCGCACTGCGCGTGACGCTGGAAGACGGCAGCACGCTGGAATATGCCAATGTGGGCGAAAGCCTCTGGCGTAGCTTTAAAAACGCGAGTGCTCAATGGAGCTATTACCGCGACAACATTGAAGAAGCCTTTAGCTGCCAGCGGGTAAGCGCACAAGCAGCGAAGCCCACCACCGTGAACCGTAACCCGCTGGATGATTTGTTCCAGTAACGGTGCCAGGCGTAACGATCAATGCCCGGCCTGCAAGCTTGCTCCCCGTTGCTGTGCGGCTTGGCTGGCTTGATGCCACCACAGTAACAAGGCGACGATGGCAAAGCCGGTCAACAGCGTAAAACTCATGGCATAGCCATAACGTTGCGCCACCCAGCCGGCAATGGCCGGACTCAAGGCCGCCCCAAGCCCCTGAATGGTGAGCACAAACCCCAAGCCGACATTAAAATGCCCGCTGCCCTGCAACATCTTGGCTACCAGGCCGGGCAAGGCCACGCCGAGCAAGCCTGCGCCGACGCCATCCAGCAATTGCACAGGCACGACGGCCCAGGGTGAATTCCAGGTTGATGCAATCACACCGCGCACAGGCAAGGCCAGCAAAGCCAAGGTGACCAGCCGCTCATAGCTGAATTGCTCTGCGTAGCGCCCGGCCAGCAAGGCCATGGGAATCATCACCAGTTGCGCAACCATCACGGTCAAAGCTGTAAACAAGCTGGCATTGACCAGCCCCTGCGACACCATGGTCTGCCCCAGTAAGGGCAGCATGGCGGCATTGGCCAGATGAAACAGCATCATGATGGCGGCCAGCATCAGCAACGGCCGCGACTGTAGCAGCGACTTCCACACGGCATGGCCAGAATCACTGACGGTGGCATGGGACTCCAGCCCCCGTGCCGCATTGTAATCAATCTCTTGCGGGCGGATGCGGCGGATACACAGGAGGGCCAGCACGGCCATCACCGCCAGCAGAATAAACACGGCAGACAAGCCCCAGAAGTAACCCAGCACCCCCGCCACAGTCACCGACACCAGACTGCCTGCGTGACTCCAGGCCTCATTCTGTCCGAGCTGCCGCGGTAAATACCTTGCCCCGACCAGGCCCAGGCTGATACTGGCAATGGCCGGCCCGATCATGGCGCGCACCACGCCAGTGGCGGCTTGCGACAAGGCAATCGCCGCAAACGAGCTCCATAGCAGTAGCACCAGGCAACCCACCACCATCAAAATCGCACACACCGCCAGCCACAGGCGCTTGACATGGGTGCGGTCCATGAGGGCACCCGCCGGGATTCCCGCCACCATGGTTGCCAATCCGCCTATGGTCATCACATAACCAATATCATCGGCCTGCCAGGATTGTGCCAATAAATACACACCGAGAAAGGCGCCGAGCCCGTCGCGGACATCGGCCATGAAAAAATTCATCACCGCCAGCCATTGCCTTGAATCTGCAGGCATGTTGAATAGACGCATGCTGTTCTCCTTACACCACAGGGGCTTTAAAGATAAAAAAGGCGCCCAGGCCAATGAGGGCAAAACCGACAACATGGCTGGAGGTGAAATGCTCGCCGAGCGAATACACCGAAAACACGGCAAACACACTGAGCGAAATGACTTCTTGCATGGTTTTGAGCGCCGCCACCGAATACACGGTATGCCCAATCCGGTTGGCAGGCACGGCAAAACAATACTCAAACAGGGCAATCAGCCAGCTCACCACAATCACCACATACAGCGGTTTTTCAGTGAACTTGAGATGGCCATACCAGGCCACTGTCATAAACACATTGGAGATCAGCAGCAACACAATCGGGGCTAATTTTGCAATCATGATGAATCCTGTCAAAAGAGGGAATCCAGCGTGGGCGGCGGCCTTTGGGCAGCACCGCTGTGGCGCAGAGCAACTTAAGCAACACCTCACTTGCTTACATCGCAGGCCACGCCGGATGAAGGGTTGGTCTTGGCTAAATCAGGACCTAGCACTGGCCGGTTACAGCCGCTGGCTGGCAAGCTGGGGCCGCGGGCGCATAGAGTGGCTGCATGTTGGCGGCGGAGCTTCCCATGCGGATCGCCTCTAGCGATACACCATTGGCCGTCTTGGTCCCGAGACCAGCCACCGCAATACGCAGCCCTGGGCGCAACGGCACACTCAGGCTTTCAGGCGGAAAGTGAACAATGCTCTGGTTATCCAGGATGACACCATCGACTTCGCCGCGCGGACCATTCAGGATCAGATCGACCTTGCCTTCCACCTGCAACGGCTGCAATGACTGTGCCCGCAAATGTGGGGGTAACAAGGGCAGGTTATTGGCTGGTGGCTGGTCCACCACAATATTGCCGGTGGTTACATTGATAATGGCATCGGCTTTAACGATGGCTGGCGTTTCAGCATGCCCGAGAATACGCACATGCTGACCAGGTTGCACAGCAACGAGCAAGGCCTGCGAACGGTGCGGCGGGAATTTGACAATCACGTCATTCGCCAAGCGCAAGCCATCCGCCTCGCCATACGGGTTAAACAGGATGGATTTGACAGTGGCATCTGCCACCGCAGGCAAGGCGGCGGTCGCCTGCAAATCGAGTGCGCCTGGCGGGTTCCCCGCAATAGGCGCAACCGGAGCTGGGGTGATGGGTCCAGGTGCTACGGTTCCTGGCACTACGGTTCCTGGCACCATGGATCCAGGGACTAGCGGTGAGGGATTCGCAGGTAAGGGAGGCACGGCAAATGCATCCATGGCAAGGCTGAGTGTAGTCATCAGCACCGCTGTGCGCAATGCCTGGGTGGGATGCGTAAAGTGAGAGAAAAATAACATGGCAAGCTCCTTTGAATGATGAATCTTGCTTCATCTATTGCAAGGGGCATGCCAAACAAAAAACCATTTAAAATCAAATGGTTGAATTTTTAACCAAGGTGAAACTGTCCGCTTTTGTGACACCCGCCTGTCCGCCTGACGGACACGCATGCGTGCTTAAACCAAGCCATACTCTTCAAGCTTGCGGTAAAGCTGCTGGCGCGACAGACCCAGCTTTCTGGCGGCCTCACTCCGGTTATCACCACTCTCACGCAATGCGCGTTCTATCATGTCACGCTCCACTTGCTGGAGGATTTCGGCCAGCGTGCCGCCGGACGCGGATAAAGGGCGTCCTTGCTCAGCGATCAGGGTCGATTGGGGCCGCGGGGTAAAAGAAATATGTTCTGCCTCAACATATGCATGGTGGCTCAGAATCACGGCGCGGGCGATCGTATTGCGTAGTTCGCGGATATTGCCCGGCCAATCGTGCTGTACCAGCTTGCGGGTCGCCTCGGCAGTCAGGCGTTTGGGGGTGCCGGTCGCTTCGGCGGCCAGAAAATAGTGCGCCAGCATCAGCAAATCGTCGCCACGCGCGCGCAAGGGCGGCAACATGATGGGCATCACCTGCAGGCGATACCATAGGTCTTCGCGGAACTGCCCGGCCCTGACCGCGGCAGGCAAGTCTCTATGGGTAGCGGCAATGATGCGCGCATTCAGTCTGAGGACAGTTTGTGCCCCAACCTGGCTAAACTCACGCGCCTCCAGCACCCGCAACATCTTGGCTTGCAGTGCCAGCGGCATGTCCCCAATTTCATCCAGAAACAGCGTGCCGCCTTCCGCCTGCCGCAAATAGCCTTTCCGGTCTGCCACCGCGCCGGTAAATGCGCCTTTGACATGGCCGAATAACTCGCTTTCCATCAAGTCGGGCGGAATAGCGGCACAGTTGACGGCGACAAATGGGCCCCCGGCGCGCAAACTGTTACGATGCAGGGCGCGCGCAACTTCTTCCTTGCCGGTCCCGGTCTCGCCCAAAATCAGCACCGTCGCCTCGGTAGCGGCTGCCAGGCCGATTTGCTTGAACACCTGGCGCATGCATTCACTATTGCCGATTAAGCGCTCGCTGGCGGCCGTATCCGCGTCCGCAATCTCCGCAGACAAAGGGGATTCTGCTCCCAGCTCCGCGCTGCACTCGGGCAAAGCACGCTGCAAGGTTTCCATCAGCAGCTGGCGTGAAATAGGCTTGGTTAAATGGTCAAAGGCCCCTAGCCGCATGGCTTCTATCGTGTTGCTGCCACTGGCGTAGGCTGTCAACATAATGCAAGGCACCGCCTTAATAGCCTGCGCCTGTCGCAAGAAAGACAGGCCATCCTCCCCAGCCAGCTTGAGGTCGGTGATCACCAGCTCTACCGGCTCGGTCCGCAGGCATTGCAGGCCTGCCTGCACATGGCTTGCCTCAAGCACCTGGTGCCCGAGGTCTGACAGCATTTCAGACAGGCTGCTTCTAAAGGCCGGGTCATCGTCAATAATCAGGAGGTTTGCCATGGCAATTCAATCTCAAAACGGGCGCCAGTCGGGGTGTCGGCCAAGCGTAGCTCACCGCCATGCGCCTGGACAATCTCGCGCGCCAGCGCCAGGCCGAGACCGGTGCCGCCGCTGCGCGCAGTGCTAAAAGGTTCAAATACCTGCGCTTGCAGATACGCGGGCACGCCGCTGCCATTATCAGCCACCCACAACAGCAAGTGATCAGGTACAGCATCCGCGATGCCAAGCTCGATGTAACCCACAATGGGCACGTGGGCCAGCGCATTCAGAATCAGGTTATCCATGACTTGGGCCATTTTATCGGGATCAAGCAACGCCATCGTGCGGGCCCGTGCCACCACGGCGTCATCAAGGGTCAATTTCCAGCTCGCCTGCTGCGCAGTAATCGCCTCTTGATGCAAGTTGGCCAAGCTGGTGAGCCAGGCTCGTAAATCCAGCGCCTGTTTTTGCAGTTGCAAAGGGTGCGTGAGCGCAAGTAAGCTGGATATCAGGCTTTCGAGACGGGCGGTTTGTGCCAGCACCGCTTCAAACGCACTCTGGCTGCGTTGCTGATAGCGCTCAGGGGCGGCCGCCATCGCATTTTCGACTTTCATGCGCATGGTGGCGAGCGGATTGCGGATTTCATGGGCCAACCCTGCCGAGACCCGGCCCAGCGTGGCCATCCGTTCAGACTGCGCCAGTTGTTGCATCAGCGCCGTGGTCTGGCGTTGCCAGCGGAGCAGCATCCAGGCCAACCAGGCGCCTGACATCACCACCAGACCGATCAACAGCGCCAGCGCCAGGCTTAAATGATTGAGCACTTCAGCCTGGATCAGCAAGACACGTTTCATGACCCAGGCGACAGGGGTGTCAATGGATGGGGTGAGTGGGCATGCCGCAAACACAATCGCTTCGCGCAATCCGGGTCGCACCTCGATAATCAACTGATGGCTGCGGCTGGCCAGTTCGGCGGTGGCCGTGATTTTTTCAAGCTCGGCCACCGGCGGATCGCGCTTAATGCCGGTGCCATCATAGGTGGGAAAAGCATAGGCAAACACGCCTCGCTCCGGCTGCCAAAAGCCGCCTTCACTGCCAGGCTCTTCGCGCAATGCAAGGTCTATGACGGCCTGCCAGCCGGCCAGGGATGCCCCGGCGGTGGTAGGCAACTGCACCCTAGCCTGGTGCGCACCATGTTGCATGGCCTGGCAACTGGCGGCCGCATGCAGGCGGGCCTCGGCAATCTGTGACGCCGCCCCTTGCCGGCTCAATTCAATCAATAGCCAGACCAGCAAAGTAGAGACGGCCGCAATCAGCGCCCAAAGCATGAGCAGGTCTCGACGCACCTGTTTGGTATGTGTCTGCATAAACAGCCGTGTGATGGATACTCAATAAGAGAAGATCAAGGAGCGCTTCATCCAGCGATGAAACGCCAACCACACGGTAGCACATCACTCACAGCGCTTCAATCAGGCTGGCGCTGACAGGTCCCCATACCATTGTAAGCTCACTGTAATTGAGCTTTGTTAGTCTGAGCATGGCTGATAGTATCCCTGTTCACACCTATCGTCAGGAATCGATGATGACGGATGACGCTTTTATGATTGAGCAACATTTTGGCCTGGGCGCACGCGCCGATGCCCCGGCATTGTCCTCCAGTGCCTTGCAGGATGAGTTTAGCCGTTATCAGGCGTTGCCGCCGCTATGGCAGCAATACCAGCAAACCCTGCCCTCGCTGGAGCAAGAAATGGAAGAAAGGCGCATGATCAACCAGGCGGCCTCCCCTGACGACAAAATGCAGTTACGCCAGCAAATGCGTAAGGAGGCCAAAGACAGTTATACCGACGCCGTGCAAGTGCGTGCGCAAGTGGCCCAGCAGACTGACACGCCGTTTGTGGAAAGACTGGTGCATTTCTGGGCCAACCATTTTGCCATCTCCGCCCAAAAATCCGAGGTCACGCAAGCCGCCGGGCTGTTTGAACTGCAAGCCATCCGCCCGTTTGTGCTCGGCACTTTTAAAGACATGCTGTTTGCGGTCGAAAAACATCCGGCCATGCTGTTTTACCTGGATCAGCAACAATCACGCGGACCGGAAAGCGAAGCCGTGCAACGGCAAATGCGCCGCCAGCCGGACAAAAAGGCTGGCCTCAATGAAAACCTGGCGCGTGAAATCCTGGAGCTCCATACCCTGGGGGTACGAAGTGGCTACAGCCAGCAAGATGTGACCGAGTTCGCGCGTGCGCTCACCGGCTGGACCATCCCCAACCCCAAACTGACAGGCGAGACCGATGCGCGCTACCCCGGTTTTATGTTTAACCCACGCGTACACGAACCCGGCAGCCGCCAATTGTTAGGTAAAACCTACACCCAGGACGGCGTGCAACAGGCAGAGGCGATCCTAAGCGACCTTGCCGCTGCACCGGCGACAGCGACACACCTGGCGACCAAACTGGCTTGTCATTTTGCCGGGGACCAGCCGCCGCCTGCGCTGGTTAACCGGCTACGTGACGCGTACCTGCAAACAGGCGGCCAACTCACTGCGCTTTACCGCTTATTGATCGCCGCGCCTGAGTGCAGGCTACCCTCAGCGCTCAAATTCAAAACCCCATGGGAATGGCTGATCAGCAGCGTGCGTGCGCTGGATATCGACCTCTCCCAGGTGCGTGTTTCGCAAGTCATGACCCAACTGGGGCAACCCATCTGGAAGCCAGATTCGCCGGCCGGCTACGATGATGTGGCCGACAGCTGGCTCGCCTCCAACGCGTTGTTGCGCAGGGTGGAATATGCGCAGCGCCTGGCCACGCTGACCAAATTGAGCCTGCCACCAGCCACGCTGGCAAACACGGTATTGCGCGGCAGGCTGAGCCAGGAGACCTTGCAACAGATTAGCCGTGCTGAATCAGCGCATACCGGTTTTGCGCTATTTGTGGTCAGCCCTGAATTTTTAAGGAGATAGCCATGCATCGCAGACAGTTTGTGAAATTATGCGGCGCTGGTCTGGCCGCCTTCTGCCTACCCACCCTGAGCTTTGCTGCAGCAGCCACTGAACAACGCTTTATTTTTATCATCCAGCGCGGAGCGGCAGATGGCCTCAATACCGTGATTCCGTATGCAGACCCTGATTACCAGCGGTTACGCGGCGCACTGGCGATTGAAGAGATCGCCGACTCGCGGCTGGACAGCTTGTTTGCGCTACACCCGTCACTGGCCACCGCCACCAGGCTTTACCAGCAACAACAGGCGCTGTTTGTGCATGCCGTCGCCTCTGCCTACCGCGAACGCTCGCATTTTGACGGGCAGAATGTCCTCGAAAGCGGTGGTACGCGCGCTTATCAGCTCAGGGATGGCTGGCTTAACCGCTTGCTGGGGTTGTTGCCGCCCTCACAAAACGAAGCGATTGCGTTTTCTCCCACGATTCCACTGGCCTTGCGCGGCAGCTACCAGGTAGATGCCTATGCCAGCGCCAAGCTACCGCAACCATCCGATGATTTATTGTTAAGGGTGAGCCAGCTTTATAGTAATGACGCCCAATTGCACGCCGCCTGGGAAAGCGCCATGCAAGTCGAGAATATGGCAGGCTTCCAGCCGCAAAACAGCCAGCAGCCTGAAGCCTTGGGCAAACTGGTAGGTGACTTTTTAAGCCGCACGGACGGTCCGCGCATTGCCATGCTGGAAACCGGTGGCTGGGATACCCACAGTGCACAAAACAATCGCCTGAGTAAACAACTGTCAGACCTGGACAAACTGATTGCCAGCCTGCAAACCGCCTTAGGCGATCACTGGCAGCAAACGCTCATCATCG
This sequence comes from Methylophilus sp. DMC14, assembly GCF_056314085.1. Taxonomy (NCBI): domain Bacteria; kingdom Pseudomonadati; phylum Pseudomonadota; class Betaproteobacteria; order Nitrosomonadales; family Methylophilaceae; genus Methylophilus; species Methylophilus sp. DMC14. Next base: position 452,279 of record NZ_JBQUZA010000001.1, read on the forward strand.
TCGCCACCGAGTTTGGCCGCACCGCAGCGGCCAATGGCACCGGCGGCACAGACCATGGCACCGGTGCCGCCATGCTGGCGTTTGGCGGCGCGCTGCCCGCCATCAGCACACGCAACCGCCAATGGGCCGCAGGGAAAGTCATCGCAGACTGGCCCGGCCTCAAGGACAGCCAGCTGTACCAGGGACGCGACTTGCAACCTACCCTCGCGCTGGATAGTGCGATCACCGCATTGGTAAGCGCACACTACGGATTGGAGCCAGGTAAAGTCTCACGCACGCTATTCCCGGCCTCCAGCTGAAGTTTTTGCAGCGCGCCCCACAGCAAATACACCCGGCAATCAAATTCATACTGCATATAATCGGGTTCCATATGCAAACAAAGCTGATAAAACGCCTTGTCATGCGCACGTTCCTTGAGGTGCGCGAGCTCATGCACCACAATCATCTGTAAAAATGCCAACGGCGCGGTTTTAAAAAACGCCGAAATACGGATTTCTTTTTTTGCCTTGAGCTTGCCACCCTGCACGCGTGAAATAGCGGTATTCAGCCCCAAGGTTTGCTTTTCTATGGTCAGCCTGTTATCGAAATACACTTTGTCTAGCATCGGTGCATTTTTCAAATAGCGCTGTTTGAGCGACTGACAAAAATCGTAGAGAGCCTTGTCACTTTGAATAGCATGCGGCTGCGGATAACGCTGCTGCAGGTACTGGCCTAGCTGGCCCTGAGCATGCAGCTGTGCAATTTGTGCACGTAACTGGGGCGGGTAACCCGGCAAAAACTGTTGAATAAGGTGAGCAGACATGCCGTCATTTTAAACGGCAAGTACGAAATGACATGCGTGCAATTAAAAAATCGTCACTACATGATCATTTAGATGGCGATCATTTACATCGAAAAATCGGCACTTAAATCCATGGTATTGGGGCCAGTTTCTTCCTGATAAGTGGAGCGCGTCACCGGTGGCTGCAATGCTTGCTGCCAATCTTGGTAGGCTTGCTGCTCCGCAGGGCTCAATCTGGAAATGGCCTCAGCACTCAGGCTTGCAAATGGTCTGCCATCTTGTGTAGCCGCCTCCTTCGCTGCCGCTTGGAGACTTCCGCTCATCCCGTAGAGTGCACTCGTCAGCAGGATTGAAATAGTCAAAACTCGCATCGCTTATCCTCGCCAAAAAGAAACATGACATTAAGCCAGCAGCAGTCAGACCTCCATAGGAAAGCTTCCTAATTAACCGACTAAAACCTGCTTTTCAGCTGGCAGTTCAGTGTCAGAGGGGTTCCCTCAGTCTTGCGCGATAGCCACACAAATAAGGTGGACTGACGAAACACTTGCAGAAGAATACAACGCAGGCAACGACGATCAAGGTCGATATAGATATCGCGTGAATATTCCAGTATGCTAGTCGCTATGCCACATGAACGCTAGCGACTACAAGCAAACTTTTCAAGCGTAAAACACTGCATGATCACGCATAAAAAATTATTTACCCGGCTGACCGTTGTGCTCTGGATAGAACTTGCGCTGGCACTAGCCATTCTTGGCGGCTTGATGGGCCTAAATATTTATCAGGAACACGCACAGATTGAAGCGAATGAGCGCGACCGCCTGATTACGCAAGCCAATGTCATTTCAAAAAACCTGGCCTTCCAGTTTCAAGGCGCCAATCAAGCCTTACTGGCCATTATTCAAGAAATCCCGGAGTGGAAACATCAACAGCAAGTCGCGACCAAACGCTTGACAACCATGGCGAGCACCATGCCAGGAATACGGGGATTTGACGTGTTTGATGCCGATGGAACACTGATATACACTAGTTTTCCAGAATATCTCGGCATGAACTTCAGTTACCGTGATTATTACCAGACCGCCCGGCGGGTTAGTGATCCCGACAGGCTTTACGTTTCCCCTCCTTTCACCGGCATGAGCGGTAACTATATACTCAACCTGACCCGGATCATTCCTGGCAAGCAAGGTGAATTTTCCGGGATTGTCACTGCCATCCTGGATCCCGAATACTTTAAACCGCTGCTAGCCTCTGTGTTATACACGCAGGATAGCCGCAGTTCCCTGATACACAGCAAAGGCGTGCTGTTCATGAGCGTGCCCGATAACGGGCTCAAGCCGGGCACAAATCTGGCAACCCCTGGTTCATTTTTTACCCGGCATATCCAAAGCGGCAAAGCGGTGACCGTATTTAGTGGTCAATTATATTCAACCCGGCAGCAGCGTATGGTGGCTCAAACCACACTGGCCCCCGGCGACCTCAAACTGCATAGCACACTCATGGTAGCGGTCAGCCGCGACCTTGAACGCATTTTTAGATACTGGTACGAAAATGCCATGATTCAGATCATCTGTTTCAGTATTTTTGCACTCTTTACATTCACTATGTTGTTTGTATTCCAACGCCGTGAAAGCAAACACGCGCGAATGGCGGCTGAACATTCACACGCCCTGTTTCAATCCGAAAAACTGTTTCGCTCAACCTATGACTCCGCAGCCATCGGCATGGCTTTGCTAGGCCTCGATGGCAGGTTTATGCAGGCAAATCGGGCCTTATGCCATATGCTGGGGGAAGATGAAGCGGCGTTATGCCAGAAAACCATCCAGCAGATCACCCACCCTGACGACCACCAACTTGACCATCTGCTGCTGGACTCGCTGCTCACTAGCCAGCGAGATAACTATCAGGTAGAAAAGCGCTTTTTTCATAGCCAAGGTCATACGCTTTGGGTATTGTTGACCTACTCCTCCATTAAAGATGAAGCCGGCCAGCTCCAGCACTTTGTCGTACAAATACAAGATATTACTGAGTACAAGGCGCTACAGGAAAAATTGCAGAAGCAAGCCAATCAAGACTTTTTAACCGGATTGCCCAATCGACGCCACTTTATCCAAGAGGCCAATATCGCGCTGGCAAGACTCAAACGCCGTGGCGGCGCCATCGCTTTATTGATGATAGACATCGATCATTTCAAGAAAATTAATGACAACTATGGCCACCAGGCTGGCGATGTTGTATTGCAAGCGTTTGCCCGGCAATGTCAGACGCAGCTGCGCGATATTGATTTGATCAGCCGCTACGGTGGCGAAGAGTTTGCGATCTTGTTGCCCGACACGCAGAAAGAACAAGCGATAGAAATCGCTGAGCGCTTGCGAACGACTGCAGCCAACACCGAAATGCACCTTGGAAATCACCGCGCTCTTCATCTGACAATTTCGATTGGCTTAGCTGCCACCTCTGATACCAGCACCAGCTTGGAAAAGCTGCTGGTCAAGGCAGATGCGGCCCTCTATCACGCCAAACAGTCAGGACGTAACGCCGTCAGTGTTGCGCAAGCAGACGCCCCCTGACAGCCCTGCTCCGCATGAAATAACCACCTCCGCAAGGGTAGTCACCCTTTTGGACTATCCCGGAGTCCGTCAGATGCGTGTAAAATTTAACGCATTACAAAAACAAAGCTTAGCCCGCTGCACGTTTAGATTTGCAGCAAAACCGGTGTCGCGACACGCAGATGACGCATGCCCAAAGTGAGTAATGAGTATCAATGATTAAAAACATAAATGCAGTCACCATGGGAGATTGGATATGCATGATGAAAGTGGAGACGTTGCACGCGCCAATCTGCGCTTCCGACAAGTAGTAGAAGCTGCCCCGACTGCCATGGTGATGGTGAACAGTCGCGGCCTGATCGAACTAGTCAACACACAGACGGAGCTCATTTTTGGCTACCCCAGAGAAGAGTTGCTGGGGCAAAGCATAGACATTTTGTTACCTGAGCGCTTCCGCCAACAGCATCCGCATCATCGCGCCGCCTTTTTCTCGGACCTCAGACCTCGCGCCATGGGTAGCGGACGTGACTTGTATGGCCGCCGCAAGGATGGCACCGAGTTTCCTGTCGAGGTCGGGCTCAATCCCATTGAAACCGATGATGGCGTCAAAGTCTTGTCAGCCATTACCGACATTTCGGCACGCAAGCGCATGGAAGCGCGCTTTCGCCAGGTCGTCGAAGCCGCGCCCAATGCCATGGTGATGGTGAATAAAAATGGCTTGATCGAAATGGTCAATCCGCAAACAGAACGTATTTTTGGCTACCCGCGCGAGGAGCTGCTGGGGCAATCCATAGATATGTTGTTACCTGAGCGCTTGCGCCATCAGCATGCCCATCACCGGGCCTTCTTTTTTTCCGAGCTGAGTCCGCGCGCGATGGGCACCGGGCGGGACTTATACGGCCGCCGCAAGGACGGCAGTGAGTTTCCTGTCGAGGTCGGGCTCAATCCGATAGAAACCGATGACGGCGTCAAGGTGCTGTCAGCCATCACGGACATTTCTGCCCGTGTCAAAGCCAGTGAAAAACTGGCGCAACATCGTGATGAGCTGGAGCGCAGCAATAAAGAATTGGCCACTTTTGCCTATGTGGCCTCCCACGACCTCAAGTCCCCATTACGCGGCATTTTCCAAATTTCGCACTGGATCGAAGAAGATCTCAACCAGGGCAAAGTGGAGGCCATTAGTGGACACATGTCCCTGTTGCGCGGACGGTTGCGCAGAATGGAACGCCTGCTGGATGATTTACTGGCCTACTCGCGCGCCGGACGTTTGGAGGGCAGCGTCAGCCAGGTCGACCTTGGCAAAGTAGCGCAGTCCATTTTTGAGATGCAAGCCCCGCCTGCAGGCTTTAGCCTGAAGATGGCAGACGATTTGCCCACGTTTTATACGCTGGCCACCCCGCTGGAACAGGTGCTGCGCAATCTGTTTAGTAATGCCATCAAACACCACGATCAAACGCGCGGCAGCATACAGTTGCAATGGCAGCAGGCCAACCCGCATTACTATGAGTTCAGCGTCATTGATGATGGGCCTGGTATCTCTCCAGAATACCAGGAGCGGGTTTATATCATGTTCCAGACCTTGAGGCCGCGCGATGAGGTGGAAGGGAGTGGCATGGGATTGGCACTGGTTAAAAAAATCGTCGAAGCCTATGGTGGCAGTACTAGCATCCGCTCCGATGGTCAGCGCGGCTGTGCGATCACGTTCACCTGGCCGATCAATATAGAAGAAAGGTTGATGCGTGCAAATCCTGCCCAAACATCGTTATAAGGAAATATCGTTACTGATTGTTGACGATGACGACATTGATGCCATCTCGCTGGAGCGCGCATTACGCAAATTAAGACTGTTGAACACCCTGTTTCGTGCCCGCGATGGCCGTGAAGCGCTGGAGTTGCTGCGTTCGGGCCAGGTTCCTGCACCCTATATTATCCTGCTGGACCTGAATATGCCGCGCATGAATGGCCTGGAGTTTCTGGAAGCGTTACGCACGGATCCATTATTAACCCATGCTGTGGTGTTTGTGCTGACGACGTCAAAATCAGACGAGGACCTGGTCGCGGCCTACCGCAAACATGTCGCGGGCTATGTGTTCAAGCAGCACATGGACCGCGACTTTATGGAAGTCATGGGGCTAATTGAGCATTATTGGCGCATTGTTGAGCTGCCAGCCACGAAGGAGTAACCATGCGCCTGCTACTGGTAGATGATGATGAACTGGACCGCATGGCGGTGGTGCGGGTGTTGCAAAACCCATCACTGGTGAAGGATATTGTGCATGCAAATACCGCCGTCAAAGCCTTGAAACTGTATGAAGAAAACGATTTTGATATCGTACTGCTCGACTACCGCCTGCCCGATATGGAATGCCTGGATGTGTTAAGCCAACTCACACAACACACAGAAAAGCAGGCCGCCGTGGTGATCCTGACCGGCATGGAAGATAACGAGACCATAGAAAGAAATTGCATCTTCGCCGGGGCCCAGGATTTTTTACTTAAAAAAGAATTGTCTGAGCGACACCTGACCAAAGCGCTGGTACACGCGCAAGCCCGCCATGCCCTGAACAACAAGTTGATTGAAACGCACAAGCGATTGAAGTATCTGGCAGAGAATGACCCGATGACCGGATTATCGAACAGATATTATTTTGAAGAGCATTTGCGCAATGCCATGCAACGTGCGCATCGCCTCAACGTTCAACTCGGCTTAATTTATCTGGACATTGATAATTTCAAGTTGGTCAATGACAGCCTGGGACATGACTCTGGCGATCACCTGCTGAAGCAAGTCGCACAGCGACTGCAGGAAGTAGTCAGAGAAGGCGACATGGTCTGCCGCCTGGGAGGGGACGAGTTTGCCATTATCGTGCACGATCTGGAAAATGAAACCGCCATCGGCGCCTTATCGCAGCGCATCCTCGAACAGGTGCGTGAGCCTTTTGCGCTGAATCAAACCGAACAATTTATTACCTGCAGCATAGGCATTGCCACCTTTCCGCGCTGCGCAAGCACGGCAGAAGACATGTTAAAGCGTGCCGACCTGGCGATGTATCATGCCAAGCGCGCAGGGCGAAATGGCTTTCACTTTTTCAGCGAAGTACTGCAAGAGCAGATTATCCATCGCATGATGGTAGAGAACGAACTGCGTTCGCAACGCCTGCAAAACCAGTTGGTGCAGTACTACCAACCGGTATTGAATGCACAAGATTTTACCGTGTGCGGTGCAGAAATGCTCATGCGCTGGCAGCATCCCACGCAAGGTCTGCTGCCACCGGCGGTCTTTATCGATGTGGTGGAAGAGCTTGGCTTTTTTGCCGAGATCGACAGCAGAAACCGGCAACTGGCCTGCTTACAGTTTGCACGCTGGCGCCAGAACGGTCTGATTGACGCGGACTGCGTACTCGCAGTGAATGCCAGCGCGCAATGGTTACAACATGAACACATGCTGACTGAAATTGAGCGTGATTTAAGGCAGATTGACCTGCCTGGCAGCTGTTTGTTACTGGAGGTTACCGAAAGTGTACTGGTGTCTGACTTTAACAAAACCTCGGCAAGACTCCGTCACCTCAAGCAGTTTGGGCTCAAGGTGGCACTGGATGATTTTGGCATAGGCTACTCGTCCATGACCTATTTGAAACACCTGCCTGCCTCTATCCTGAAAATAGACCGCAGCTTTGTGCAAAATGTGCCAGAGAATGAGGCGGATTGTCGCCTGCTCAAAGCCATGATCGTCATGGCCAAAAGTCTGGATCTTGAAGTCATTGTCGAGGGCATAGAAACCCTGCCACAAGCCACCCTGTGCCGAGCACTGGGTGCAGACAAGCTGCAAGGATTCCTGTTTGCAAAACCCTTGTCGCCTGAGGACTTTGAACATTTTTTAAGCTCGCATCAGCCAGCCCGTTACCTGTCACTGTATGGCGAGCCAGACCAGGCAGGATGAGTTAACATTGATCAGGCAAGCGCCCAGCCATCCACACATCATTTTCAGCAGGCGCCACAAAACTTAGTCATCCGATTGATACTCGAACCAGACATACATAGATTGCAGCAGGCGCTCAAGCCTGTTCACCTCCCCCGACGATGATGGAGAATCCGCCATGACCCAAGACCTCAAAACATCCAAGCTCGAAGCGCACTTGCAAGCCATCGAGGCCCATAAAAGCCTGCTGGAGAAACTGCATTTACATGATAACCAACCGCTGGATGAGGTGAATGCCTCACTGCAAAGATTGACGCTGACGCTGGAGGAATATCTCAAGCTGGTCGGCCTGCCTTAAACCGTTGCGTGCTGAAAGCCCCTAGCATCCCTTTCAGAACCAGCCTCGCGCAGAAACGCTTTGTACCCTTTTCCGGAACCGCCATGCCTATTTTAGACAGAATCCAACACTACAACGCCGGCCGCGACCCTGAGCGTCTGCAAATGAAACTGGCCGCCATGTGCAAAGACCCGTTTGTGTTTTTGCGCGGCACCTGCCATTTGTTTTATGAAGAATGGCACCCAGCCCTCGCAAAGCTAAAAAGCCCTGCCGCCTGGATTTGCGGCGACCTGCATCTGGAAAACTTTGGCAGCTACAAAGCCGAAAACGGCCTGGCCTATTTTGACCTCAATGATTTTGATGAAGCCGCCCTGGCGCCTTGCCTGTGGGAGCTGACGCGCTTGCTGACCAGCCTGCTGGTCGCCCAGGACACACTCAAGCTCAAACCCAAACAAACCACTGCACTGCTTGACATCATGGTGCAGAACTACGCGCAGGCACTGGCAGAAGGCAAACCCAAATGGGTAGAGCGCAAAACGGCCCGTGGCTCGATCAGGCATCTGTTGTCAGACTTGAGCAAGCGCAGCAATCAGGCCTTTATCGAAAGCCGGACCAATGCCAAAGCACCGGACACACTCCTGATAGACGGCAAACGTGCGCTGGCCTTGGACAAAGCGCAAAAACAAGCCGCTTTGGAAAAATATATGAAGGCCATGCAAGTGCAGGATAAAAAAGACTTCTTTTATCCGCTGGATATTGCGCGCCGCATTGCCGGCACTGGCAGCCTGGGCCTGGAACGCTATGTCGTGCTCGTGAACGGCAAAGGGCCAGAGCGCCGCGCACTTATAGACATGAAAGCCAGCAACCAGAGTGCATTAAGCCCTTACCTGAACACCGCAGCAATCAAACTCACACAACCTGACTGGATGCTGGAATCTCAACGCGTCGCGACCATACAGGCAGGCGCCCAAATCCTGCCGCCCGCCCTTCTCAAAGCCGTGTGCGTAGACAAACAGTCTTATTTGATCAAAGCGCTGCAACCCTCGCAAGACCGGGTAGACCTCACGCAGTGGGATGGCAAACTCAGCGTGCTGGATAATATTTTTGCCAGCATGGCCGCCCTCACCGCCTGGGCCCATTTGCGCAATGCCGGTTATCTGGGCGCCGCCAACCGCGAAGCCTTGATGGCGTTTGGGGCGCAAGTCGCCGACTGGCGAGGCCCCGTGCTCACGCTGGCGAAACAGGTGGCCGATCAGACCATCCATCAATGGCAGGACTATGTGAGCGCCTACCAGGCCGCCTTCAAGAAATCCTCTTAATTCTGAAGGATCAGCGACGCCCAAGGCTGATTGAATACGGGTGCCGCCTGCTTTATGCCATGCGTCATGGCCGCAGATTTTTTAGTCTGCTGGCGAGCCGGGATGAGGTGCTTAAGTTTATCTGCGTGGCTTCAGGCATGCACTCCCATCCACCCAGAACCTTCGCCCAAGCAAACGGGTCATAGTGTTTGTCTGTTTCATCAAGGAACTGCCATGGACCATGATCCGATACAGGAAAACGACCTCGTGATGTTGAGCTATACCAGCATTGCCGACCACCTGATGTCTAGCCAGGAGCTGATCCAGCTTCTGGCGATGGCGCGAGAGAACAACCGCCACCTGCACATCACCGGCATGCTGCTGTATATGGAAGGATGTTTCTTTCAAGTGCTGGAAGGGGAGCGGGCGGTGATCGATGCCCTCTATGAAAAAATCGCGCATGATCAGCGCCACCATCATGTGATGAAGCTGATTGAAGAACCCATTGATGCGCGCAGTTTTAACGACTGGAGTATGGGGTATCGCCATGTGACGCGTGAAGACTTGGCCCATGTGACTGGATTGACCGACTTTTTAGATAGGGATCAACCCGGTTTTGACGGCATGCACAGTGAGCGGGCAAAAACCCTGATCAACGCATTTAGACAGGGTCGCTGGCAGACACGTAATACCCAACAATACCGTTATCAGCACGTCGCCTAAGTCTGCTGCTTCATCTACGCGCGCATCTCAACCTCACGTGCACAACATAGGTCGCCACATGGGCGGTGTTGCCTGGGTCAAACACCCCCGCACCGCTGCTCGGATTCGCGTCTAAGCAATGGCGTTTTGTCTGAAAACCACGCCTGACCCTGCAGGAATCAGAATCGCTGCCGTAATAACTGTATCCTAAAAATTAGGGCGGTTCTGTGTCTGTTTTTGTTGCCTCAACCTGACTACGATAAACACCATCCGCAATCCGCGCAACCCACTGACAGACAAGTTGAATCTCGCCTGTTGTCACTGTTAAACGTACTGACGCAATCTTACTGGAAACTATGTCGCAATCCAAAGCTGTGATTAAACCGTATCACCACCCGGCCGCTGGCTGGGGCGCATTGAAGCAAGTGGCCGCCCAACTGGCGCTGCAAAAAATCCCGGTCAAAGGCGTGATGACGCTATTGTCACAAAACCAGCCCGATGGCTTTGACTGCCCTGGTTGTGCCTGGCCGGACAAAGAACACACCTCTACCTTTGAGTTTTGTGAAAACGGCGTGAAGGCGGTGGCCGCTGAGGCCACGGCCAAACGTGTCCCGCCGGCTTTTTTTGCCCAACATACGGTGACGGAACTGATGGGCTGGAGCGACTTCGACCTGGAAAATGAAGGCCGCCTGACCCACCCCATGCGTTATAACGCGGTCACCGACAAATATGAAGAAGTGTCCTGGGACGAGGCCTTTGCGCTGATGGCAACACAGCTTAACGGTCTGGATCATCCAGATGAGGCCGTGTTTTACACCTCGGGCCGCGCCAGCAATGAAGCCGCCTTTCTCTACCAGCTGTTTGTGCGCGCATTTGGCACCAACAACTTTCCTGATTGCTCCAACCTGTGCCATGAATCCACCAGTATTGCCTTGCCTGCCACCGTGGGCATCGGCAAAGGCTCGGTGACTCTGCATGACTTTGAGCATGCCGATACGCTGCTGATTTTTGGCCAGAATCCGGCCACCAACCATCCGCGCATGCTGGGTGAGTTACGTGAAGCGGCTAAACGCGGCGCACGCATTGTCGCCATCAACCCGCTCAAAGAGCGTGGCCTGGAACGTTTTGCCGACCCGCAAAGCCCGTTTGACATGCTGAGTTTTAAAGGCAGCAAGATCAGCAGCCTGTTTATCCAGCCCAAGCTGGGCGGGGACTTGGCCCTAATCAAAGGCATGATCAAGTTCGTGATCCAGTGGGATGACGAAGCCATTCTGCATGGCACCGAGCGCGTGGTCGATGTCGATTTCATTGCCGAACACACCAACAACTTTGCCGAGATTGCCGCAGATGCGCGCCAGGAAAGCTGGGAGGTCATCGTTGAAGAATCCGGCGTCCCCTTGGCACAGATTGAGGAAATTGCCCGCATTTATGCCACGGGGGATCGCGTCATTGCCACCTGGGGCATGGGCATTACCCAGCACAAACATGGCGTCGCCACCATTAAAACCCTGGTCAACCTGATGCTGTTGCGCGGCAATATCGGCAAGGAAGGCGCAGGCCTATGCCCGGTACGCGGCCATAGCAATGTGCAGGGCAATCGCACGGTGGGCATTTATGAAAAAATGCCGCTGGAGTTTCTGCAACGGCTGGACCAGGTGTTTGACCTCAATGTCCCCAAAGCGCCAGGTTATGATGCGGTAGGCGCCATCGAAGCCATGATTGCAGGCAAAGTGAAATTCTTTTTTGGCCTCGGTGGTAACTTCTCAATCTCCACGCCAGATACTGACCGCACCTGGCAAGGCATGCGCAATTGCGAGATGACCGCGCATGTCACCACCAAGCTCAACCGCAGTCACCTGGTGCATGGCAAACAGGCCTTGATACTGCCCTGTTTGGGTCGCACCGAAATCGACACGCAAGCCACAGGCCCGCAAGGCGTGACGGTGGAAGACTCCATGAGCATGGTGCATATTTCTTATGGCATGAACAAACCTGCTTCCCCGCACTTGTTGTCAGAGCCAGCGATTGTGGCGCGCCTGGCCGCAGCAACGCTCAAGGGAAGCAGCATCCCCTGGCTGGCGCTGATTGAGGATTACAGCAAAATCCGTGACCTGATTGAACAAACGCTGCCGGTGGCGTTTAAAGACTATAACGAGCGCATCAAACGCCCAGGCGGTTTCCGCCTGCCCGTGCCGTCTAGCGAGCGCATCTGGAATACCGCCTCTGGCAAGGCTGAGTTCACCCTGCAAGCCATCCCTAAAAACTCGCCCATCCATCAGGCCCGTGAGCAATATGGCGATCATTTATTTGTGCTGATGACCACCCGCTCACATGACCAGTACAACACCACCATTTATGGCATGGATGACCGCTACCGTGGCGTCTTTGGCGAGCGCCGTGTCATCTTCATGAATCCGGCCGATATCACACGCCAGGGCCTGCAAGCCGGTGACTGGATCAACCTGATCAGCGTCTGGCAGGATGGCATCACACGCCGCGCAAACAAATTTTTGGTGGTGGCTTACGATATTCCGGCAGGCTGCCTGAGTGGCTATTACCCGGAAACCAATAACCTGGTCCCGCTGGAAAGCGTAGCCGACGATTCGCGTACCCCAACCTCCAAATCGATTCCGGTAATCATCGAGAAAACCACTGCCCCCGAGGTCGCCCATGCTGCTTGAACGTGACCACACCTTACAGTCCATGCTCGAGGCAGAGGTGTCACTGCCCTCTGCGGTTGAAGACTCGCAGGCTCGGGAAGACAGTTCAATCAACCTGACGCCGCTGGACCCGAGTGCGGTCATGCTGCTCAGCATCCTCGAATGTCTGTATACGGAACACAGCCAGGGCCGCGCCCACATGCCGCTGGCCGCGCTATGCAAACGTCTCGAGCTGCGCATGAGCACACTGCAGCGTCTGTTAACTGCGCTCGATGACCAGGCGCTGGTCAAAGTATGCGCACAAAAGGACCGGCTGGTGGCCAGTCTGACTGCCACTGGGGCTGAGGTTGCGCTGGCCTTGCAAACAGCCTGATCTTTTTTGATTCACCCAAGTGCGTTTAAACAGGGCAAGTGTGTTTAAACGCAGTCTGTTGTATCGTTGTTCTGGCAAATCCTCGCCCGCTGGCTTCACGTATAATGGTGAACATCTTGATACTCGCAAGCCTTGCCATCCATGAAGCTTTACGTCTCGCTCGCCGCCCGCATCCGCGCCATGATAGACGAAGGCGTCTTGCGGCCAGGTGAAAAAATCTTCTCGGTACGGCAAGCCAGCCAGCAATATGGCTTGAGTATCAGCACGGTGTTGCGTGCCTATTTATTGCTGGAGCAAGAAGGCGTCATCAGCAGCCATCCGCAATCCGGCTATTACGTCACCCCACGCAAACGCCTGCAGCAAAAGGCCGCCTCGCCGCTGGCCAAAGACCTGAATCTGGCCGAAGTCGATGCCAGCAAGTTAGTCCTCACTACGCTTAAATCCATCCGCGAATTTGGCACAGTGCCGCTGGGGTCACCATTTCCTGATCCGCAGCTATTCCCGCTCAAAAAAATCCACCAGTATGAAAAAGCGCTGACCGATGACCAGGGCGAATGGGGGGTCTTGAGTGATTTGCCCCCAGGCAACGAGTTATTACGCCAGCAGATTGCGCGGCGTTACCTGGCACATGGCATGGATGTATCGCCCGATGATATTGTCATTACCCACGGCGCAACCGAGGCGATTACCCTGTGCCTGCAAGCCGTGGCTAAAGCGGGCGATACCATCGCACTCGAAGCGCCCGGCTACTATGCATTGGCACATACCGTCGAACGCCTGGGCATGAAAGTCGCCGAGCTACGCACCGACCCACTGACGGGCATAGACCTCGACGCCTTGCAGGCCGTGAGCAACAACGTGCGCATTGCCGCCGTGATCCTCACCACCAACTTCCAGAATCCGCTTGGCTTTGCCATGCCAGAAGCCAAAAAGCAGGCACTGGTGAGCTTTCTGGCAGCGCAGCAAATCCCGCTGATTGAAGATGACGTGTACAGCGAGCTCTATTTCAGTGACGCGCCGCCCAAGCCGGCCAAAGCCTATGACCAGCAAGGCATGGTGCTGCATTGTTCGTCCTTCTCCAAATCGCTGGCGCCTGGCTACCGCGTCGGCTGGACCGTGGCCGGACGCTACCGTCAGGAAGTCGAGCGGCTCATGTTTCTCAACAGCCTGTCACTGCCTTCGCCACCACAAATTGCCATTGCCAAATTCATGCAGCGCGACAGCTTTGAGCAGCACCTCAAACAACTGCGCCACACCCTGCGCTCCAACTACGTGCTGATCCGCAACGTGATCGAGCAAAGTTTTCCGGTGGGCACACAGCTGTCTGTGCCACAAGGCGGTTATGTGATCTGGGTCAAACTGCCACCCAGCATTGATGCGCTTGCCCTTTACCGTGCCGCGATTGATAACGGCATCACCGTCGCGCCAGGCACCATCTTCTCGCGCAAAAAAGAATTCACGCACTACATCCGCCTTAATTTCAGTCACTTGTGGACACTGGCCATTGAACAGGCCGTGCGTGAAGTGGGTGCGCTGGCGAACGCCATGCTGGTCAACGATTCATCCGCGCAGTGACCACCCCGTATGCTTGATGGCAGTGCGCCGATGGACATTAATGCTTTTTGTAGTGCCGCTCCAGCCAATGATCCAGCGAAGCCTTGCCTGCACCACAAATCGCCAGCCAGGTAAACACGGCAAAGTAAGTCGCCTCCTCAAAGCCGAGCAAGGTTTCCAGCGAATCGATATCCGCCAGTTTTGCCGAAATAATCGCTACCACCATCACCACCGCCAATGCCCCGCCACAAATACGCGTCATCAAACCCAGGATCAGGCCCAGCCCACCGAAAAACTCCCAGCCGGCCACAAATGGCGTCATGAATTCAGGGAAAGGGATGCCCCAGCTTTGAAAGTTCTCAATAATGGCAGGCAGGTTATTCAGCTTGCCCCAGCCCGTGAGCATAAAGGTGTAGCCCACCACCACGCGGGCGACCAAGGGGCCCAGCCATTCAAAATGCGCAGCCACTTTTTTCGGCCAAGCAATCAATCCCTCAAACAAGATATGCATGTGTTTCCTCCTTTTGCAGATGAGTGGTGTCAGCCGCGGTAGCGTCAATCGTCGCCGCCACCTGCGTTGCGGCCAGCAAGCCGTTTCTCATCCATTTTGAAAAATAGGCCATTACCTCGGGGCCTGCTGCGTCATCCAGACCAGCTAACGCCTCGCCCACGGTCGCCCCGCCAAACAAGGCAGTCAGCAATGCGAACTCCTGCGCCTCCAGCGTCATGCGCCAAACCACATCCTCATGGCGATACACCACCAGATACTCGTCAACGGCTTCGTCCATCGGCGGCGTCGGCACCTCGTCCATCACGGCCTGATAGTAGGCATTCACACCGTGGCTAAAGTGCGCCAGTGTTAACGCTGCTCTGGGCATCAGTTGCAAGTCCATCAATCCATCCGGCGTGAGCCCCTTTAGCTGCGAAGCTTCCAGCACAGGCGTTTCAGCCGGATCCATCATTTGTGCGACCAGCGTTTCCAACTGGCAGAGCGCATGGGCAAAACCATGTTTAGGCAGCGCAATTTGAATAAACGCAGGCAGCTTAAGTGCAAAGCGGCCGATATTAAAATGCTCTGGTTGCACCGCCGCAATAAAATCCCACAGCAGCCGGTCAAAGACTGGCGGCGTTAAATAATGCGCCAACACTGGATAATCTTCGGTCACCACGTCAAACAAGCGGTAACGGTACGCCTCGGTATACACCGACAACTGTGCCTCTGGCGCAAAGTCAGCCTTGGCGCGTATCCACTCTGCCGGACGACTGTCCATGCGCTCGCCCAGCACAATCGCTTGCTGTAACTGGAGTTGTGCTTCTAGCAAAGCATGTTGGGTGGGGTGGGGCTGCGTCTCAACCGGCATTGCGGTATCTGGCAACACATAGGCACTGGCCTGGTTTGCCGCGCGACGGGCTTTCTCGAGTTCAGCGGCCAACACTGGAAACTCGGGGATCTGGTCATCCCACTCAATCATGGTATTCGGCACGCGGCCAGCACGGTGCACCACATATTGGTACAGTCCCCACACGGCCTCCGTCACATGGTCATCGTGGGTATCAACGATGTGACTGCCTTTGTTGCGGTGCCCCGAAAGATGCACCTGAATCACCCGCTCCATTGGCAAGGCATACAGATAGGCTTGTGCATCCAGCCGGTGGTTGTAGCTCGTCACATAGACATTATTCACATCGAGCAGCAAATGGCAGTCCGCCGCTTGCGCCATGGCCGCAATAAACTCGGCCTCTGGAATGGTGGAATGCTTGAACTCCAGATAGGTAGACGGATTTTCGAGCGCGATTCTGCGGCCCAGCCTGTCCTGCACCTGGCAGATACGCTGCACAATATGCTTGAGCGACTCTTCGGTGTAAGGCAGCGGCAGCAAATCATGGGTATTTTTATGTGCCACGCCAGTCCAGCACAGATGATCCGAGACCCAGGCCGGTTGCACCCAGTCAATCAGCGCCTTGAGCTTGGTCAGGTATTCAGAATTCAATGCATCCACACTGCCGATGGACATCGACACACCATGCATGACAATCGGGTATTGCTCTTTGATACGCGCCAGGTTGCGCTTGGGCTTGCCATCGGTATCCATAAAATTTTCCGAAATAATTTCGAACCAGTCCACCTGTGGCTGATGTTCAAAAATATACGGATAGTGCGTGGGCCTGAGGCCCAGTCCAAAGCCCAGATGGGGTAATGCATTGGGTAAGGGATTGGTCAGCGGCATGACAACTCACTCCTTGCAAAGCAGCAGGGCCACTGCCCCGCCGCCTTGACATGATTCAAGAAAATGACCAGCTTACTTACTGCCGTCCGTTGCGCATGAACCATGCCCTTTACACGCATTCTTGCCATCGCCGCCCTGGCCTTTACAGGAATTTTTGCCTTTGCATGCATGCTTCTCTTTTCCGTCAGCAGTTTTGCAGTTGGCTTTTTCCATCTTGGCGTTATCTTTGCCATTGCAGCCAGACTTGCCTTCATCCCCAGCAAAGGCAGGGGCAGCGCTCATTACAGTCGCGGTGAACAGACCTAACAATGCTGCGCTGGCCAATTTTTGAGTCGTTTTCATACTATCTCCTAAGGATTCAATTAAAAAGTTAAACAGAAAATGTGTTCTGCAACCCTTAGTCGAGGCAAGCAACGCGGCCTTACAGATTTTTTGAAAATAATTTAAAAATAGTTGAGTGCTTGCAAAAGGCGGCCAGAACAGCGCCGTCCTGGCAACAAAGATTGTGTCAGTGCCATGTTAAACTGGGGCCAACATTTCTCAGGCAATCGGCATGATTCAATACAACCCCAAAGACTGGCTGACCTTCATCTTTCGTTTTCACGAGTCAGATACCTTCCGCCAACTGATGCCGATGATGCTGCTGATTGGCGCCTATGCCGGAGGCGTCGCCTATCTTGAAATCGAATACTGGAAGCTGGCCGACAGCAGCCATGTCAAAAATCTGTCGCTGATACACACCACCGTCGGTTTTGTCTTGTCCTTGTTGCTGGCCTACCGCACCAATACCGCCTACGACCGCTGGTGGGAGGGCCGCAAAGCCTGGGGGGCGCTGGTCAATAACAGCCGCAATCTGGCAATCAAGCTATCGGCTTATCTGGGCGATGACCATGATCGTGATTTTTTCAGAAAAATTATCCCCACGTATGCCACCGTGCTTTCCCAACATTTGATGAATGCCGAGGTGAGCAAAATGCTGTTTGAAGGCCTGGATCTGGACATTGACCACCATGAGCACCACCCGAACCAGATCGCCAAGCGCATTTTTCAACAAGCCAACCTGCTTTATACCTCAGGCAAAATCAGCGGTGACCAGTTTTTTATTATTCATGACGAACTCAAAGCCTTCACCGAAGTGTGCGGGGTGTGCGAACGCATCAAAAACACGCCCATCCCCTACTCTTATAGCGCGTTCATCAAAAAATTCATTTTCTTCTACGTGATGACGTTACCGTTCGGCTTTGTGTTTAGCCTGGGCTATTACGTGATCCCGGTGGTGGTGTTTATCTTTTACGTCTTAGCCAGCCTGGAGCTAATTGCCGAAGAAATTGAAGACCCGTTTGGCACCGACACCAATGATTTGCCCACCCCCAAAATGGCGGCAAATATCAAAAAGCATGTCGAAGAGCTACTTTAAACGTCATAACAAGTATTTATGCTCATCATATTTGTTATGATGCAAGTACATTCTGTTAAAGCCTGCGCTCATGAACTTAAGTTTAGTGCATCGCGCAAGCACCCACTCCCGGTAAACTGGCAGCGATACCTCCATGCTGAACGACCTGAAAAATATCCTCGCCTCCATCAAAATGACTGATTTGCATCTGTGGCTAGGCCGTCTGATCATCTGGTCGGCGGCCATCATCACCGGGCTGGTCATTGTGTTGTTTGCCCGCGCCACCGAGTATGCCATCGCCTGGTTTGATCAGATGCAATCGGCGCTCTGGTGGCTACCGCTCATCGTCATGCCCGTGGTAGGCATTTTTATTGTCTGGGCGACCAAGCGCTGGTTCGCCGGCGCTGCCGGCAGCGGCATCCCGCAGACCATGGCGGCGCTGTCGTACGCAGAACATCAGCCGATTGGCCATTTGGTATCGATTAAAATTGCGGTCTCAAAAATGGGGCTGGTCATCCTCGGCCTGGCCGCAGGTTTTTCCGCAGGCAGAGAAGGCCCTTCGGTACAGGTGGGGGCAAGCATCATGCATGCCTTTCGCCGCTTTTTGCCGCAAACCTTTCAAATCGACCCTAAACACCTGATTCTGGCCGGCGGAGCCGCGGGCATTTCGGCGGCGTTCAATACCCCGCTGGCAGGGATTATCTTTGCCATAGAAGAGCTCAGCCGCAAATTTGAGCAAAGAACCAATGGCGTGATGATTTCGGCCATTGTCTTGTCCGGGCTGGTTTCGATTTCATTGCAAGGCAATTACACCTATTTTGGCAGCCTCAGAGTGAGTCCGATTGATACGCAAATTTTGCTGCCCGTGCTGATTGGCGGGCTGGTGTGTGGCGTGTTTGGCGGCATCTTCAGCAAAACCCTGATTGAACTCACAGAAAACCTGCCCGGCAGAATCACCCGCTTGCGTACCCGTCACCCGCTGTACTGGACGGGCTTTTGTGCGCTGCTGGTGGCCGGCCTGGGCATTGTCAGTCATGGTGCCGCCAATGGCTCAGGGTATTCACTCACCAAGGCCATGCTCAATGGCTCCATTAATGAAACCTGGTACTACCCTGTGGTCAAATACCTCTCTACCATCTTCACTTATTTAAGCGGGATCCCCGGCGGCATTTTTGCCCCGGCGCTCTCCATAGGCGCGGGCATCGGCTATGACTTAGCCAGCATTTTTCATTACCACCACCTCACCATTGCCTTTAGTGCCTTGTGCATGGCCGGCTTTCTGGCAGGCGTAACACAAGCGCCCATCACCTCGTTTATTATTGTCATGGAAATGATAGACGGCCATGAAATGGTGATTAGCCTGATGGCGGTGTCACTGATTGCCACCGTCACTTCACGCATCTTCAGCCGCCCGCTTTATTCGGTGCTTGCTGGCCAGTTTACCGCTGGCCCGCCAGATCAAAAGCGGCTGGATCACCCCTGAGTCCAGGCAGCCGTCAGAGACCCACTAGCCGACCAAATTTCGGCGTAGACTGGTGACCTCAATGACCGCGCAGGTAGGCAGGCGAATCGTTTGCCCGCCTCGCTGATGCCGTGCTTAGTCAACCCCACAACGTCAGGAGTCCGCCTTATGGAAGCGTCACTACACAGCCTCAACAATCTGTTTGCCCAACTCGGCTTGCCGAATAGTGATGCCGAGATTGAACAGTTTATCCACACGCATCGTCAACTGGCAGGCACCATTTCACTGGCGGATGCCCCGTATTGGACACCGGCGCAAGCCGCTTTTTTAAGAGAAGAAATATTGAAGGATGCGGACTGGGCAGAGGTCATCGACCAGCTGAATGCCAGGCTACATGCCAAATAATGGAGGATGGCTATGCGGCAGAGCCTGTACAGCCTCTGATAAAAAAGCCGCACTAGGCGGCGGCTTTTTATAAGGTGTGTTATACCAGCGCGGATGCGGTCTCTGGCTTGGTATTTCTGCCGTGCAAGGCCTGATACATCACCGGCAAAATAAACAGCGAAATCACTGACGAGAAGAACAGCCCCCATACGATCACCGTCGCCAGTGGACGTTGTACATCCGAGCCCAGCCCCGTCGCGAGCGAGGCGGGCAGCAAGCCCAATATCGCGACCAATGAGGCCATCATGACTGGCCGCATGCAAATGCTGGCGCCCTCAATAATCGCGGTATGCAAGGCCTGCCCCGGCGTTGAATAGTTTTTAATGGTTTTGACCATGAGTACCCCACTCATGATCGACACCCCAAACACGGCGGCAAAACCAACCCCGGTAGACACATTCAGATGCATGCCGCGCATCAACAGCGCCAACAGCCCGCCCGCCAGCGCGGCGGGCAACACAGACAACACCACCAGCGTATCGCGATAGGATTTAAAAAAGAAAAACAGGATGGCAAAGATAATAGCCATGGTCAGCGGCACCAGCACCTTGAAGTGGTTGGCGGCACGGTCCAGATTTTCATACATGCCGATCCAGCTCATCCGGTAGCCGTTTGGAATCACCATTTTTTGTGCCAGCAACTGCTGCGCTTCGGCGACGAAGCCGCCCTGATCGCGGCCACGGATGTCGCTGCGCACGGTGATTCTATGCTTGCCATCGCCGCGGGCGATAATCGTTTGCCCATCCACCACGCGGATGGTAGCGACCTGCGACAGCGGGATCGTCACACCATCGGTGTTGGTCACCGGCAAACGTTCTATGGCATTGACAGAGCTGATGGCCGCCTTGTCAAACTTGGCCACAATATCAAACCTGCGCTCGCCTTCGTAAATCACGCCCACGGGTGCACCACCAACCGCATTATCAATAAACGCCGAAAGATCATGAATATTGACTTTGTAGCGCGCGCACAAGGCACGGTTGGGCGTAATCACTAGCTGCGGCTGCGGCCCCTCCTGCTCGATATTCACATCCACCGCACCGTCCACCGTTTTCAGCCAATCCTCGGACTGCCTGGCCAAGCCCAGTAACACATCAAGGTCTGGCCCGGAAAACTCCACCGCCATATCGGCCGAGGTGCCGTTGGAATCCTCGGTCACACTGTCGATAATAGGCTGGGTAAAATTAAACCGGGTGGTTGGAAACTCATTTCTAAATGCCTGCCCCAGGGCAACAATCAACTCGGCCTTGGTGGCAAACTGCTGCCAGCGCTCATGCGGTTGCGGCACAATCATCATCTCGATCCGGCTTGGCGGATACGGGTCGGTGCCGCTGTCATTGCGGCCGGTCTGAATGGTGGCATACTTCACCTCCGGGTACTGCAGTGCAATTTCACGCAAGCGCTTGCCAAACAGTGCGGTCTGCTCAAGCGACGTCCCCTCCGGGAAATTGGCGCGTACCCAGACCACGCCTTCATCCATATACGGTAAAAACTCGCTGCCGATCTTGGGTACCACCCACACCAGCAGCAAGACCAGGCTGGCAAACACCGCCAGCAGCGTTTTCGAGGCATGGCGCAACATGTGTGTGATGCCCCGGGTATACCACTGATTCACGCGCTCGAGGACAGGGTTGTGCCGCTCCTTGAATCCCTGTTTAAAGATCATGGTCGCCAGCACCGGCACCACAAAAAATGAGAATAAACTGGCGCCTATCAGTGCAAAAATAATGGTCATGGCCATGGGCCGGAATAACAAGCCCTCAATATGCGTCAGCGAGATCAGTGGCAAGAAGCCGCCAATAATTAGCAAAATTGAAACGAATACGGGTTTTTCCACCTCCAGCGTGGCATTGAGCACCGTGAGCTCCACCGATGGCGGATCCGCAACATGATTGCGCTCATCCAGGCGTCTGGCTATGTTTTCAGAAATGATGATCGCCCCATCCACCAGCACACCGAAATCAATCGCACCCAAGGACAGCAAGCCAATCGGGATATCGGTCAAATACATCACCAGCAAGGCAAACACCAACGCCACCGGAATGGTCAAGGCCACCAGAATAGCCAGCGAGGGCCGTCCAAAAAACAAGAACAGCACCAGCAACACCAGCGCAATGCCTAACACCACGCTATGCGTCACCGTATGCAAGGTGCTGTTGATCAGCTCACTGCGGTCATAAAACGGCACCAGCTGGACGCCCTTGGGCAGCATGCCGTCGTTCAGCTCCTGTATCGCCTGCTTGACCCTGGCCAGCACCTCGGACGGGTTTTCGCCTTTTCTGAGCAAGACGATGCCTTCGACGGATTCATCCACCGTATTCTTGCTAAAAATCCCGGCCGGAATCTTTTTGTTGATTTGCACACTGGCCACATCGCGCACGTAAATGGGCTGGCCATCGATATTCTTGAGAAAACTATCCTCAATATTTTTCTTGCTCTTAATCGCACCTTCACCGCGAATGACAAACGACATACTGCCTCGCGACAGCAGGCTGCCGCCGGAGTTGGCGTTGTTTAATTGCACGGCCTCAATCACATCATTCACCGACACATCGTAGCGACGCAATTGCGAGGGATTCAGAATAATGCCGTACTGTTTCTCATAGCCGCCGAAATTGGTGACCTCGGCTACCCCATCTGCCCGTAACAGCCTGGGGATCACCACCCAGTCATTCAGGGTACGCAACTGCACCAGGTCGCTGCCCTCACCGCCGGTCAGCTGATAGCGCACCATCTCCCCATACGCCGTCGCCAGTGGCCCCAGCTCGGCCTCAGCCCCCGGCGGCAACGTAAACAGTGACAGTTTTTCCTGCACGCGCTGCCGTGCCCAGTAGCTTTCGGTACCTTCCTTGAAAATAAGCTGAATCACCGACAAGCCAAAGATGGTCCGCGAGCGGACAGTCTCCACATTGGGGACATTTTTCATCAGGATTTCGAGCGGCACCGTGACCTGGCGCTCGACATCCTCTGGCGCCTTGCCCGGAAACACCGTAATGATCTGCACCATTTGCGATGAAATATCCGGATAGGCATCGATTTTCATGCGCGACAGGGAATAGAGGCTCAACAGACTCAGCGCCACCAGCCCACCGATGACGATCCATTTGTACTGCAATGCCTGGCGAATCAATTTCGCCATCATGATGCAGCACTCTCGTCCGCATTCACAATCTCTACCGCCTTGATGGCCAAGGGCTTGAGCAAAATGGCGCCATGCGCAATGATGGTGTCGTGTTCTCGCAGCCCGGACAGGATTTCAACCGATTTACGATTAAAATTATCGCCGATGGTCACTTCCACCAGCTTCCAGGTATTCGGCTGGCTCAAGACAAAGACATAATCTTTTTTATTGAGATGAATCAGGGCCTCATTCGACACCAGCATTTTTTTGCGCTGCTCAGTGCCTAACTGGATATCGGCAAACATGCCGGGCCTGAGCTGATGCAGGCTGTCCTGCAGCGCATAGTAAATGCGTAAGGAACGCTTCTCAAATGACACCAGCGGAGAAATACTCGCCAGCTTGCCCGCAAACGGTTTATCCGCATTGCCGTAAAACACGGTGGTCAGGGCCTGGCCCGCATACACCTTGCCGGCATTCATTTCCGGCACATCGCCCGCCACCAACACTTCATCCGCCTTCAGGCGGATCAATAAATCAATGTCTATGCCCTGCTGAAACAGCTGACGTTCCGCATCCGCACGGTTGTTTCTTGCCTGGTTTAAAGCGCTCTGAATATCAAACAGCGCTTTCTGCCCTTCCAGCTGCGCCTGTAGCAAGTTGGCTTCCGACAGGCTCAAGTCTCTGGCAGCTTCTGTGCCGATATCCACCAGTTTTTTCAGGCGCTCCACCTCTATCCGTTGCGAGTGCAACTTGGCCTCGTTCAACTCGGCAGTTTTCTTGTACTGCTTGCTCAAAAACTCGATTTCATTGCCATCGTTTTTCCAGTTGGCATACAAACTGGAGATTTGCTGATTGATGAACTCATACTGCTCATCGTCGGCCGCGCTGGTCGGTTTTCGTTTGGCAATAATGCTGCCGGTCACGGTCAAGTCCGGCAAACTGACCGCTTGCAGTTGCAGCTGCTCGCGCAGAATCTTGCGATTAAAGGTAGAAGCCGGATCAATCAGGATTTGCCCGTTCCGCAACAGCGTCACTGCCTGCCCCTGCTGGGCCGGTGCCGACGCGACCGCCGGTTTGGCCGAGTGTGCGGTCATATAATAAAGCCCGGCACTTACCATCCCCAACAACACCAGTGCAAACAGGGCGCCCTTTTTTTGTAATTGACTCATTTTAAAACCTGCTTCCCAATGGCTGCATTCAAGGCGTAGAGCGAATGCCAATAGTTGGATAACGTCATAATGTGTACGCGATTGGTTTCGCGGTAGTTTCTTTGCGCATCCAACAACTCGAACAGACTCTTGCCGCCCAGCGCGTAAGCCGCTTTCATCTTGTCACGGATCACTTTAGAAACACCCAACTTGGTGTCTGCCTCATTGACCAGCACCAGATACGAAGCGTCATAGATGTGGTAATTACGCTCGATTTCAGACCTGAGCTCAATCAGCTGCGTATCCAGATCCAGCTCGCTCTGTCTTTTGAGTGATTTGGCCTTGGCAATATTGCCCTGGTTGCGGTCAAATACCGGCAACGAAACATCCACGCCTATGCCCCAGGCATTCTGATCCGGGAAACCAATCGCCTCTTTCTGAAACTGGCGGGTCACCCCCACATGGGTCACCACCGAGGGATAAGCCTTGACCTCTTCGAGCTCGATATTGCCGACTGACTGTTCGATTTGCCTTTTTAGCATGGCGATATCCGGCCGGTTTTCCTCGGCCATCTGGATCAAATGCTCAGGATCACTGATCGGCTGCGGATGCTCAATCTCCAGGCTGCCAACAACGTGGATGACTTTGTTCTTTTGCATGCCCAGAAAGGCCTTCAGGCGGCTGATGGCATTTTCCACAGCCACCCGTTTGGCGCGCAACTCGGTTTGGCTGGAGAGCAAAGACAAATTCACTCTATCCAGCTCAATCGACCCGGCCCCGCCGATTAACACCCGTTTTTCCGTCAACGCTTTCAGGGCCGCCAGCTCGGTGAAATCCTCCTGCGCCAGCGCTTGCAGATTTTGCGCCTCCAGCACATCGTAAAAAGCTGCAATCGCCCCAGCAATGCGCAACCGGATAGTGTCATTCACACTCGCCCTGGCCACCTCCACCCCGAGTTGGGCAGCACGCATCTCTGCCGCGCGCTTGCCAAACACAAACCAATCAATCGGATATGCCACCCCGAGATCAAACTGCGGAGGGCCGCCTTGGCGATTGACGTTAAAAGACTGATTCAGCGGCATCAAGGTATTGGAGACGTTCATCACCGGGTTAGGCGGCAACTTGGCCGTGACCAGGTCCGCCTCGGCCTGATAAATGCCCTCCACCGCAGACTTGATTTGTGGATCTGCCTGCAGCGCGAGATAGATGGTTTTGTTGAGATCGAGCGCCGTGTCTTCCAGCTGCTCAGCAGCCAGCGGTGAACGATGTTGATCGGGTAACCGGGCGGAGAAGCCGTCTTTGACAAAAGCGGGCGGAGCAATAACCTCCGCTGCAAAAGCAGGCATCTGCACGGCTGCCAACAGGAGCAGTAACAGCGGTCGGAGATGCGGAAACAATGACTTCATAAAGGCGGCATTTCAAATGTCGTCCATCATGAATCCATTTTGTGAAGGATTTATTACAACCGCCTAAAATGCCTGGTTTTCATGCCTAAAGCGCCTTTGCATGCCAGCCAGCATCGTAGCGAGATTGCAAGCCTGCAGCACTCATACCATCAGTGCGCTGACACCCCCCTTGCAGAAAAACGGTTGAATGCTCACTTGTACCACACTTAAAATAGGTCACTATGATCGCCCGCTACGACTACAATCTACCCCCAGCACACAGCATCGTAAGGTTGCAAAACTTAAGCGTCACCGAGCAATCCCGGCTGCTGCCACAAGTGTTTGCCCTTGCCCGCGAGCAATACCCGGAATGGCCCGCAGAGCAGCTGTCTAATTGGCTTGCTGCCTTGGCGGGTGGCAATGCCAACGGCACCAAAATGGCCGTGTCGGTAGTGCTGGATGCGCAGGGTGAAGTCGCTGCCGCCAGTGCGCTGGAGCTGTATCGCAACGGCACCGCCATGATCAACTACAGCCTGGCCCGAAAAAGTGTCGAGCGGGGTAGTCCCGAACAGAGCGCCGCGCTGATTTACGCCGCGACCAAAGACATGGCGGCGGGTATTCAAGCGTTGCAGGCACAAGGCGAACCCATCCACTTTGTCGGCAAAGAGCATCATTTGCAAAGCCTGCGCGCGATTGCAGGCTATTATGCGGTGGGCCAGGTGCCGATTGACGGCCCGACCTCTTTGCTCACACGTGCGGTGAAATATTACGAGGTTGCCTATGGCGACCCGAGCGAGGTAGAGAACCAGGCCAGAATTGACCATGCGATGATGCTGGCTGACCCTAAAGCAGGCTATGCCGAGGAAGAGAATGTGCACTTGTGGCTGCTGGGTGACTTTATCCCCAGCGCGCCCAACAAGCCCTTGGCCGAATCGCTGCGAGCGCTGGCAGACACCTATGCCCAAGAGCACAGCATCTTCCGCGAAAAAGACATACGCTTAGACCCGGGCTACAGATCGCTACACCAGCTGGCTGACCATTTGCCAGCGACGGCCACTTATCAACAAGCCGTAGAGGCCTCGGCGGTGGGCGCGGCGCAATGGCTGGGCTTGATTGAATAACAGCCTTGCCACCGTTTGCTGCGCACCCTATCCATCGCTACGACACCAATGAGTATCGTGCATTCAAATTGAACCAATCATTTCAAATGCTATTCAATAAACAAGCGCTGCCTGGGGATTTACATTCCCCCTGTGTGCGCTTATTTTCCAATCTCTAAAGATGCGCTTGATAGACAGGCCACGAAACCGATCACGACAGACATGACCAAACCTCCTCATCGCAGCCTTCTACTCAGCCAGGATCACACATCGCTCACCCGTGAGCAGATACGGGCTTATTTTCATGAAACCTCAGATGTCTATGAAGCCTTGTTTACGCTGCTCAGCAACGAGCAAGCGTACTACGTGAAACCGATTGCGCTGAGACATCCGCTGATTTTTTACTACGGCCATACCCATACCTTTTTTATCAACAAGCTGATTCTGGCCGGGCTCATCACCGAACGCGTGAATCCCAGGTTTGAGTCCATGTTTGCGGTCGGCGTCGATGAAATGGGCTGGGATGACGTGAACGAGGCCCACTACCAATGGCCAACGCCAGCGGAGGTGAAGGCCTACCGTGCACAGGTGCGCGAAGTGGTTGACCAACTGATCACGCGCCTGCCTTTTGAGCTGCCGATTGATTGGGAGAGCCCATGGTGGCCGATTCTGATGGGCATTGAACATGAGCGCATCCATCTGGAAACCAGCTCGGTGCTGATTCGGCAACATGCCTTACAGTATGTTAACCCCTCCCCCGCATGGGCACCCTCTGCTGCGCGGGATGTGGTCGCCCCTGAAAATCGCTTGGTGCCTATTCCGGCGCGTGAAATTGTGTTGCGCAAGTCAGATGCGTATTACGGCTGGGATAACGAATACGGTCAATTTCACGGCCACTGCCCGGCCTTTGAGGCGGCCAAATACCTGACCTCTAATGCCGAGTTTTTACGCTTTGTGGAAGCGGGCGGCTACCAGGCAGAGGCCTACTGGCAAGAAGAAGGCTGGGCCTGGCGCACCTATACGCAAGCCGAGCATCCCACGTTTTGGATCAGACAAGCCTCCGGCTGGCAACTGCGCCTGCTGACGGAAGAAATCGACATGCCATGGAGCTGGCCGGTAGAAGTCAATTACCATGAGGCCAAAGCGTTTTGCAATTGGCTGTCTGCACAGCGGGGCAAACCAGTGCGTCTGCCCAGCGAGCAGGAGTGGTATAGTCTGTATGAACATGCAGGCTTGTCCGACGCCCAGGTCGCCAACGGCCATCATGCCAATCTGTTTTTAGACCAGGGTGCGTCTTCTTGTCCGGTCAATCAGTTTGCACACGGTGAGCTGTATGATGTGGTGGGCAATGTCTGGCAATGGACAGAAACACCCATTTTTCCGTTTGATGGCTTTAAAGTGCATCCGTTGTATGATGACTTTACCACCCCGACCTATGATGGCCGCCATAATCTCATCAAGGGCGGCTCCTGGATCTCAACGGGCAACGAGGCGATTAAAAGTGCGCGCTACGCCTTTCGCCGACATTTTTTTCAACATGCAGGATTCCGCTATATTGTGACTGATACCCCCGTAGAAAATAACCGCTCGTATTACGAATCTGACAAGCAACTGTCGGAGTATGCCGAATTTCATTATGGTGACAGCTATTTTGGCGTACCCAACTTCCCCAAAGCGCTGAGCGATTATGCCCTGCAGCATTTGCAAGCCAAACCAAAACGCACCGCACTCGATTTGGGCTGTGCCACCGGCCGTGCCACTTTTGAGCTGGCCACACAGTTTGATCACGTCACCGGCATAGACTTTTCTGCCCGCTTTATTGGCTTGGCGTTACAAGCGGCCGAGCAAGGCGTGTTGCGTTACACCATGGTCAATGAGGGCGACTTGGTCAGCTACCAGGAGCGCACACTGAGTGCCTTGGGCTTAGACCAGGTGGTCGACAAGGTGGAATTCTGGCAGGGCGATGCCTGCAACCTCAAGCCTCAATTCACCGGCTACGACTTTATTCTGGCCGCCAATTTAATCGACCGGCTCTATCGCCCACGCCAGTTTTTGAGCACCATTCATGAGCGCTTGAATATCGGCGGCGTACTCATGATCACCTCGCCGTATACCTGGCTGGAAGAGCACACCCCGCGTGAGGAATGGATAGGCGGCTACAAGCAAGATGGCGAAAATGTGACCACGCTGGATGGCCTGAAAGCGCTGCTAAGCCCGCACTTTACACTCATGCAAGCCCCGGTAGAGATTCCGTTTGTGATTCGTGAAACCCGCCACAAATTTCAGCATACGCTGTCAGAAGTGACGCTGTGGGAGCGCGTCAGTTGAGCCACCGCTTTGATGAACACGTGTCGCGTGAAGGTAGCGGCGCATTAAAATTCGATGGCCGCCAGCAGACCTTCGGCACCACCGAGGTCATGCCCATGTGGGTGGCCGATATGGATTTTGCCGTGCCCGCAGCAGTGACTGAGGCGCTGCAAGCGCGCATCGCCCATCCGGTGTTTGGTTATTCCCTGGCACCCGATAGCCTGTATCAAGCGCTGATGGATTGGCTACAAATCAAGCACGGTTGGCAAGTCCAGCGCGAATGGATTGTGCTCACACCCGGCGTGGTGCCCTCGCTCAACCTGGTCGTCGCTGCCCTCACCGCCCCAGACGAAGGCGTGATCGTGCAACCACCCGTGTATTTTCCGTTTTTTTCAGCGGTCACCGGGCAGCAACGTCACTTAGTTGAAAACCCGTTGCGCCTGACCTCCGATCACGCAAACCAGCCGCAATATCAGATGGATATGGGCCACCTGACGGCGTGCGCGCAACAGGCGCGCATGCTGCTCCTCTGCTCACCACATAATCCGGTAGGTCGTGTGTGGCAAACGGCAGAAATGGAAGCTATTTTAAGTATCGCTAACCAGCACGACTTAGTTGTGCTCTCCGACGAAATCCATGCCGATTTAGTCTATGCAGAGGCACAACATCAGCCCTTAAGCCGCCTGGCCATGCAAGCCGAAACCGCCGAGCAAACCGCGTTGTCCCACCGCGTGATTACCGCCGTCTCGCCCAGCAAAACCTTCAATATTCCAGGCCTGGGTCTCTCAGCTTTGATTGTGCCAAACACCGCGCATCGGCAAGCCATTCAACGCCAGCTCAACACGCTAGGCCTCTCAGTGACCAACCCACTCAACATGGCCGCCTTTGAAGCGGCCTATCGCGGCGGCAGCAACTGGCTAAATGAGCTGATGCCTTATCTGCAAGCTACGCGCGATGCGGCAGTGGCGTATATTCAGGCAGAGCTGCCCAGTATCAAGGTCATCGCTCCGCAAGCCACTTATCTGCTATGGCTGGATTGCCGCGCCCTCAATCTGCATGACGCCGCATTAAAACGCTTTTTTATTGAAGAAGCACAACTCGGCCTCTCGCCCGGTGCGATGTTTGGTCATGGCGGCGAAGGCTTTATGCGCATGAACATAGGCACCCCCCAGGCCAACGTGCTCGCGGCGCTGGCGCAATTAAAAGCCGCCTGCAGCCGTCACGGTCTCTCAACTTAATACTCCCCTCACCACACGCTAGGAACAGCCATGACGCAAGCAGCTAAAACGATGTTGGCGCAGTTATTCAGCAAAGCAATCTCTACCGCATTGATGCTGTGCGCGCTGTGTGCAGCCAGCCTCACGCAGGCAAACACGCTAGAAGAAGCCAGACAGAAGCTACTGCAAAAAGACTATGCCGCCGCCCACGCCATTTATCTGTCGCTCGCCAGTCAAAACGATGCCAAAGCCTGCTACAACCTAGCCCTGATGTCGCAGAACGGCGATGGCGTGCCCAAAAGCATGGACGAAGCGGTCAAGTGGTACACAAAATCGGCCGAGTTGAATTACAAAGAGGCGCAGTACACGCTGGGTTCACTGGTATTTCAGCGCCAGATTCAAAGCATCAGCTACCCGCAAGCGGTGGCCTATTACGAGCAAGCAGCCAAGCAAGGTCATGTAAAATCGCAACTCAATTTAGGCATGCTGTATTTGCGGGGCGAAGTGATTGCGCAAGACATGCCCGCCGCCGTGCACTGGTTAAGCCAGGCCGCCAGCAACAACAATAGTGAAGCCCAGGGCTACCTGGCCGAGCTTTACCAGCAAGGGGCCGGCGTTGAACAAAGCACCCTCAAAGCGGCGATGTGGTTGATATTGGCAACCCAAAACGAAGAAAAACGCCTGGTGAATCGCCACAGCAAAATGCTGAATTATCTTTATGCTCAAATGAGCGAGGAGCAAAAAGCCGCTGCCACCCAATTGGCGACGCAATGTAAAAGCCAGCAACTGCAAGGCTGTTAAACAAGGATCACACGATGCCAATCACCACCCTTCAACATGCAGACCGGATGCGCGGCGCCCTCTGGGGGATGTTTATTGGCGATGCGCTGGCCATGCCCGTGCACTGGTATTACAACATCGCCGCCCTCTGGCAAGACTTTGGTCAAATTCGCGACTATCAAGCGCCCAAAGCCAGCCACCCCAGCTCCATCATGCCCCTGGCCAGCACAGGCAAGGCAGGCCGCGGCACACAAGCGGGCGGCATTGTCGGCAGTGTGATTTTAAAAGGCAAAAAACAATTCTGGGGCCTGCCTCACGGCCACTATCATCAAGGCATGCACGCAGGCGACAACACGCTTAACCTGCTGTGCGCCCGTGTGTTGCTGCGCTCCCTTATCGCCCAAGGCCAGCATGACCCTGCTGACTTTTTGCAAGCCTATGTGCGCTTTATGACCGAGCCCGATCAGCACAACGACACTTATGCTGAGTCATACCACCGTGATTTTTTTGCCAACTATGCCAAAGGCGTGGCCCCGGAAAAGTGTGCGGGCAACGAAGGCCATGACACGGCCTCGATTGGCGGCCTGGTGAATATCCCCATGGTGGTCATGGCCAGCGTGAAGGCGAACGACCTGGCCGCCTGCAACCAAGCTGCCTTAAGGCAACAAAACCTCACCCACCGCTCAACCGAGTTAGAGCGCCATACGCTGGCACTGAGCCAACTCTTGTTTGAAATTTTCAACTCACCACACCCTGACAACGAACAGCTGGCCAGCGCTGCGGCCAGTCAATTGGGATTCCCGGCCGCAAAAGTGGTGGCGCAAGTGCGTGCCAACCAAAAATCTGACCTCGATGTGATTGGCGGCCTACTCAGCCCCGCCTGCTACATAGACCAGTCGTTTCCATCTGTGCTCTACCTCGCCACCCGCTACCATGATGACTTTGAAAGCGCCTTGATTGCCAACACCAATGTCGGCGGGGATAACTGCCACCGCGGTGCGGTGCTGGGCGCGATTTTGGGCGCTTCGTTGGGGTTGGAGGCGATTCCGCCACGCTGGATCAAAGGCCTCACCGCACACGATGCTATTCACCGCGAGATTGAACAGTTTGTGGCACAGTTTGCCTAAACATTTTGACTAATCAGGCGGTGAAAACCATGCTTACAAAAATATTAGCAATCCTCTTTATGATGAGCTGCAGCGTTGCCTTTGCTGCCAATGACTTAAGCTTTATGACTGAAGGCAAACCATACAACGAGATCAAGCAAACGCTGATTGTTCAAGGTTGGACGCCGATTAAAAACACCAAGATTGATCTGGCTAGTCTATACGCGCAAGAAATCTACAACATGGGCATGACAGAGGTCACCGATTGCATCTCGATGGAAATTGACGGCTGCACATTCCTCTACCAAAAAGGCAAGCAAACACTGGAAATCAAAACCATCACCAGGCAGTTGAGTGTGGAGTCTTTCCGTGTGTATAAGAAAAATACGCGGTGAATGCTTAAGGCAATTGTTTTTATGTAGCTCCCGCGCATGGTGCGTTGTATTTGAAATGAACCATGCGGCGCACTGAAAGCGAGTCCGCCCTACCGCGTTGGCATAAAATCATCGCTTATCGTCAAGTTAGCATTAAAAAAGCTATCCCAGGTTTCAGCAATCGGCGTGATAATGCGCTCGTTACCAAGTGCACGCACGTTCACCAGTTTCACATCCTCTGGCAAGCGCATTTCAGCAGGCAGGCGTACAGCTTGCGTGCGATTATTAATAAACACAGTGCTTATAGCCATCGTTCATCCCTCTCGTCAAAACGCATGTAGCATTAGCGTATAGCACGAAAAATAGAGTTGCAAACCTGCTTGGGAGCCGCATGAAAGAATAGCGACCTGATCACGTCGCATGCGTCTTTAAGGTAATAAAAACGCGGAGATGTGGCTTGGCTTACAAGAGTGTGAGACCTGCTTAATTCAAAGCGCATTAAACTGTGCGGCAGTCAAAATAGAGATGCCTTGAAAAGGATGCAACACCAACAAGTCAGCATCGCCCGTGATGATCATCGATGCACCACCATTCACGGCGACTTCTAAAAATTGATTGTCTTTTGGGTCACGGCAGGCATTCACAGGATAGACAATATTCACACGTTCATACATGCGACTAAACAGTCTAAAAAAAGCTTGCCTGTCTTCAAGCGAAATATAGCGGTCAAACTTTGGGCGAGATAATACGTCCGCCAGTTCATTGAGCGTAGACTCAGACACCAGCAATACACCTCGCTCAAAAGCTTTACGCACGGCAATTGATGAAACGCTGTTCGGTAACAGCAAATAACTGATCAAAGTATTGGTGTCACAGACTACCCGTAACGCCTCACTCATTGGTCAGCAACTCGGCTAATTTGTCCTCGGTTAAGCCGTTTGCCATCGCTTGTTGCCCGACACGGTCACAAAATGATTGAAACTCAGCCAGATTCAGCCCGCGCAAGCGTTGATATTCAGCGGGAGAAAGCACAATCGCCACATCACGGTTTTGACGACGAATCGTCACTGGCTCTCGTTGTGCCGTATCAATTAAAGCCGCCATATTTTGTTTAGCATCTGTTGCAGAAACATATTGCATAATCAACTCTCCTGTTTGCCTAATCATAGTACAAAATGTCTATTTTGTACATTTTGAACAAACTATCACATTTAGTCTTGAAACTGCGTCGGAGAACAAATACGTGTAAGGCATCAACAAGTCACACGACCAATCCACTCCAGCCAATTGATGGAGTCTCGTCATGAACAAACAATCTCTGCTCACCGCTTTATACGCCATCCTGTTTGCGTCAAACGCCCTTGCGCAACCACAATGCAGTGCCGTCAGCGGCCCACAGACCAATGCCCTGGTGGAGCTATATACCTCAGAAGGCTGTAGCAGCTGCCCACCCGCTGACCAGTGGTTAACGCGCCTGAAAACGCAAGGCAATCAGTTGGGCAACATCGTGCCCATGGCCCTGCATGTGGATTATTGGGATTACATCGGCTGGAAAGACAACTTTGCGAACCCCGCCTTTGCCAGGCGGCAACGCGAAATGGCCGCCTCAGGGCATGCGCGTGGTGTGTATACCCCACAAATTGCCATCAATGGTCAGGATACCCGCAGTTGGGTAAGTGAATCGCGCTTGAAGAATGAAATTGCCAGCATCAATCGTATGCCCGCCAAAGCTGAAATTCGCTTGGCAGTGAATTCCCACACACTAAAATCAGTACAAGTATCCACAAACATCAAAACCTCTGAGGCAGGACCATTGGTCTATTACCTCGCGCTACAAGAAAACAACCTGCAATCCACTGTCAATGCAGGTGAAAACCGTGGCGAGCTGCTGCGCCATGATTATGTGGTGCGCCAGTGGTTAGGGCCGTTTAAGGTTGGGGCTGATGGAAAAATAAGTGCAAGCCATGAAATCCAGCTTCAACCAGCCTGGAAGCAGCGCGATCTTAGCGTGGTCGCATTTGTGCAGAATTCAGCAACGGAGGAGGTTTTGCAGGCGTTGGGTTTGGGGTTGTGTGAAGGTTAGCTTTTCTGTGACCCAAATTACTACTCAGAAATTCGATAAATTACCATACGTTTGTTTTTTCACAAACAAACACCATGGTATTATTCCAAAGGAATATGACTACAGACTTTACTTATACTTTCCCTTCGATAAGGGGTGTTCAAGCCGGACGGGAGTTTTATATCTCGATGTGTCCGTTACGTCTATTAAGCAAGATTTTTGTATTTGACGACGAGGAACTTATGCCTGAGCTGCGGGCACAACGTAGTCTCAATCGCTCAAGAATACCCGAAATGGCTCGCTATATTCTAGACAATTCAGATAGTTATACATTCTCTGCAATTACAGCTTCGATTGACGGTGAAGTGCAATTTGATCCTATTAGTGATAACAGCCCTGTTAACTTCCGAATGGGCGCCCTAAGAGTTTCGATGGATGCAAAATTCATCGTAAATGATGGGCAACATAGAAGAGCTGCGATAGAGCAAGCATTACAAATAAAACCCGAACTTGGGGATGAAACAATTGGTGTGGTTTTTTTTATAGATCGCGGATTGGAAAGGTGTCAGCAAATGTTTGCTGACTTAAATCGATACGCAGTCAAAACCTCTTCGTCTTTAAGTATTCTTTATGATCATCGTAGTATGGCTGCCAATGTAGCTCGACATTTAAGCTTAACTTCAACAGTTTTCCGCAATCTAATTGAAACGGAACGATCCTCTTTATCTGCTCGCTCCAGAAAGTTATTTACATTAAGTGCCCTGCATTTTTCCATCATTGAGTTGTTGCATGAAAAGGAGTTTGAGGATTTTCAATCTGCAGTAAAAAAGTGTAATGACTTTTGGATTATAGTGGCCGCCCAAATACCAGAATGGATATACGTACGCGAGTCAAAAATGACAGCGGGTGAAGTTAGAAAGGATTTTATTCATTCTCATGCCATCGTTTTACAAGCACTTGGCCGTGTTGGTCGGGCAATTTATGAGCTTGAAAATCCCAACGTTCATGAAATATTAAGCAAACTAAAAAACATTGATTGGTCTAGACATAATCTTAGAACTTGGGAGGGGCGAGCTATGATTGGAGGTGCGATGTCTAAATCAGGAAAAAATGTCGTGTTAACAAGCAATGAAATAAAACGCGTTCTAGGACTGAGTTTAACTGCTGATGAAGCAGCTATTGAAAGCATGCTGCAAATGTCGCGTTTACCAAAGTAGAAGGTTTAAGAGTGAATACTCCGGTTTCAAAAGTAATTAAAGAAATTCAAGATATATATCTTTCTGATGATATGCCATGGATTGTGGGATATAGCGGAGGGAAAGACTCTACTGCGTCACTACAGCTTGTATGGAATGCTATTGCATCATTACCATCGGACAAACGTCAGAAAGAAGTTCATGTAATTAGCACGGACACTTTAGTCGAAAACCCAGTGATTGCTGCTTGGGTAGAAAATTCGTTGGAATGCATTAATTTAGCTGCTAAAGCCCAGGGGCTTCCTATTCAATCTCATCGTTTAACACCATCTCTGGAGAATCGCTTTTGGGTAAACCTTATAGGTAAGGGTTATCCGGCGCCAAGAAATAAATTCCGTTGGTGCACATCCCGATTAAAGATCAGCACATCAACTCAGTTCATTCAGGACATGTCCGAAGCCAAAGGTGAGGCAATACTAGTTCTTGGCCAGCGTAAAGGTGAAAGCCAAGCTCGCGACAAAGTAATGGAAGAGTACAGCAAAAGCTCTCGGGATAGATTAAGTAGAAACAGTGACCCCAAGCTTTCTCGCGTATATGTTTATTTGCCAGTAGAAACATGGTCAAGTGATGATGTTTGGGAGTACATCATTACAGAGCCAAATCCATGGGGAGTGGATAACCAAGAGTTATTTAATATATACAGAGGAGCCACTCCAGATGCAGAGTGCCCAATTGTCGTTGATAAGTCTACGCCGAGTTGTGGAGATAGTCGTTTTGGATGCTACGTTTGCACTATGGTTACTGAAGATAAATCCATGCAGGCTATGATTCAAAACGATGAACAAAAGCAATGGATGCAGCCTATATTAGATTTTAGAAATGCCAATTTAGACACTAACGACCGCCATCTACGCGATTTCCGAAAAATGGATGGGAGCCTGTTGTTATACAACGGCCGATTGGTTCATGGTCCTTATGTTCAAAGTCACAGAGCGAAACTTTTAAAAGAGCTGTTATCAACCCAAAAGGTTGTTCAAAACGCAGGGAAAGTGGCTGGGTACAAATCTATAGAACTCATTTCGATAGATGAGCTGGATGAAATCAGAAATATTTGGCTAGAGCAAAAGGGAGAGCTTGAGGATCTAGTCCCGAAAATATATGAAGAGGTTTTTGGTATACCATATCCTGGCAAGCGTGTGGAGTCTGTACCGCTGAATCAAGCCGATTTTGAAATACTCAAAGATGTAGCCAGTGAAATGGACCCAAATGCAAGTGAGGAGCTTTATAAGTTAATGCGTTCCTTACTCGCGGTTCAGTTTCAATCTCAACAGAGCTATAAACGATCTCAACATTTAGATAAATTAGCTGAAACTTTGAAATATCATAGCTTCAGAGCCGAAGACGAGGCACTTGATTTTGCCCTTTTATTGCAGAAACTCAAAGCCCAAGAAAGAAATACTATGGGTTCAGCTTTAATAGAAGAAGGTCCGGATGATGAGGCTGTAGAAGAATATTAAATCATGGCAAAAATTACATTTAATCAAATAGCCATTGAGAACTTTGGGCCCTTTAAAGAAAAACAAACACTGAGCTTGGATTCACAATCGAGCAAGCCAGTCATTTTGATAGAGGCGCTCAACGGCAGCGGTAAAACCACTTTGCTCACAGCATTACAAATAGGCCTTTATGGAGATAAAGCCGTTAACTCAATACGCCGTTCAGAATATGAGCGATTGGTATCTGGGTTAATGCGTAATGATGCTGATGGCAAAGCGAGCATTGAAATCACTTTATCAATAGAGGTTGGCGAAAAAATAGAATCCGTCTTATTAAGTCGACAGTGGGCGGCTAATCCAAGCTTGTCCGAACGATTTGTGATAACTCAAAACGGTGAACTCAACTTAGAGTTTACAGAAAATTGGGACGAATTCATTAACGGAATATTACCCGTAGAACTAGTTCAGCTATTTCTCTTTGATGGCGAGAAAATAGAAGCGCTGGCCAACCCTGAAAAATTGCCACAACTACTTCGGCGTGCAACTGAAGTGTTTCTTGGATTAGGTGGTTTAGATTTACTAAGCAGAGATTTAAAAGCTCTTGAGCGGCGAGCAGCATTAAAAAGTAAAGACGATGTTGGAGAGAATGATAAGAGTTACGAGCAAATCGAAATTCTTGAGAAAAATCTTGATGAGCTAGCTGCTAAACGAGACATACTAGTGCAGAGACTTGCAGAATCACGAAATGATCTTGAACGCGCGCAAAAGGATCTCCACACCTTTTCAGCACATGCTCAATTAAATGGTATCAACTCGTTTAAAAAAGCCGCAGAGTTAAAAAGTAACTTTGAAATTGCAAATAACCAATATATAAAAGCGAGACATGCTTTAGCAGAAAGTTTAGAGGACCCCTTACTTCCTATCCTCTGGTTGGGACGATTTTGGGATCAATATAAAGAGCAAAATGAGCTAGATAGCAATATTCGGAAATCGAACTTCTTGGTTGGTGAGTTTGAAAAACGCAATACTAGACTTCTTAAATCGATAAATGATCAGATACCCCCCGAGGTATTCTC
Organism: Methylophilus sp. DMC14; assembly: GCF_056314085.1. Classification (NCBI taxonomy): domain Bacteria; kingdom Pseudomonadati; phylum Pseudomonadota; class Betaproteobacteria; order Nitrosomonadales; family Methylophilaceae; genus Methylophilus; species Methylophilus sp. DMC14. The sequence continues at coordinate 490,350 of NZ_JBQUZA010000001.1, forward strand.
TCGATTGTCGGAGCTGCTAGAAGGGGATGTAGCAAGTCTTAATCAATATAAAAATCATAAGACAGTATTAATTAATGAAGTCAATCTTGCAGACATTCAAAATCAACTTGAAACCGCACTTAATGTCTTAAAGCAGCGATTAAAGAATGTTGAGACGACAGCAACTACTCTTAATAAAATGGAGCACCTAGTAGGTCAAATACCAGCTGAAGAACAATTATCAGATATTTTTGATGAATTGCAGGCAAAGTCAAAATCAGTTGCGATTTGTGAAAATAAAATTCAAGATCTGCAGCAAAAAATAGAAGAGTTAACTAATAGCTACAATCATTCTGAAAACCGCTTATCATCCGCAAGGCTTCGAGTGGGGGGAGTATTGATCGATCATGCTTGGCAAGTGAAAAGCCAAGAGTCGGGAGTAAGAGCAAAAAAAGCATTGGCTTTATTCCGCGACAAACTCCTTGCATCTAAATCTATTTGGCTTTCAGAGTTAATTACATCTGAATTCAAAAGACTACTCCATAAGCAGAAATTAGTATCGAAAGTCATTATCGACCCCACTTCTTATGCAGTATCTATTGAAGATATAAATGGGACTGTTTTGCCAATAGAAAGGCTTTCTGCGGGCGAGCGCCAGATTCTAGCTATCGCAGTTTTAAGTGCTCTAATTGGCAATCACAAAAACCTGTTTCCCGTGGTGGTGGATACGCCACTGGCAAGACTTGATAGCAATCACAGAGAGTCGCTTATAAACAACTTTTTTACAAAAATATCCCACCAGGTTTTGGTATTGTCTACAGATAAAGAAGTGGATACTGGCGCTTATAAAATACTTCGACCTTTTATTAGCAAAGAATATTTCTTATCTTATGACAACGAGACTAGAAGCAGTACAGCTAGCGCGAGGCAAGAAATCAGGGAGGTTGAAATAACTTTATGATAGATAGATTGCGTTTAACCGCTGCCGCCAAGACTCAATTAGTCACGCTAAAAAGAAAAACAGGTATTGAACACTACAATGGCTTATGTAGACACGCTTTATGTTTATCGCTGGCAAATCCAAGTAAAATTCCAGAGGAGATATATCAATTCAATGGAGGTATAGATATAGATTGGAGGACCTTCACAGGTAACAATGAAGTTTTATATCTAAATTTACTAGTCCTTCGACTATCTTTAGATGGAACACCCCTTACACAAGAGTCAATTCGTCATTTACTAACTCAGCATGTACATCGTGGTTTGTCTTATTTAGTTAGCACTAACGAAGACGACCTACTGATTGATCTTGCTAAGCGAAATGAATTGGCATCTGAGACTCAGTCCGGGTAGTCTTGTTTAAATTGCTACTAAAACTTAACCCATTAGAGATGTGAAAAATGGCATAATTTTTAAACTAGATCATATCGATTGGATTCTTATATAGTTGCCAATTTTAGATAGCAAAGTTTATTTGTTTTTTTCTATCGGCCCAAACTTTTCTCGCTTCTGTTACAGAAACTAAGCGCCCTGTTGAGAATGGGTCATGTTCACTACAATATACATGCAAATTACTAGGATTGGGGGCTCCAGTAGAGCTCGATGGCGCAATAAATAATTCCGCAGTTTTATTAGAATGTTCACAACCATCCCTGTGCTCACAAGTTGGGCGCATTGCCAATATGCGTACTGCCCAAAACGGATGAGGTAATTCAAATCTTTCGTTTCCGTTGAACGAGAATCGAACTCTGGGAGCGCGGGATGAAACATCGTAGATTGAGCTCCTAGAGCTCTTATAGCGATTGCACCAGCCACATGCCAACGCAAGATTGTCGTCCGCAAGACCTCCGGACGCTACTGGCAATACATGATCGACCTCAATTAAAACATCGGAAATGTTTAATCCTCTGGGTCTCAAAATATCCACTATAGGAGGAGTAATAACCGGGTTAGCTCCAGGTTTTTTTAAGAACCTGTCAATGGCCTCTTCACTAAAAGCAAAACCACAAATCCAACATCTAGGTGTACCAGCGTAAATTAATTCGACTTTCTTTTCTCTAGTAGGGGAAATTCTTACCCGTTGATTTCTTAATCTGCCCACTTCCTCCATTATATAGTTTGCAATAGCTTTGGATAACGCATCTCTCAGGGGCTTGGTTTCTGATGAGAATAGCTTATCTATGTGCATACGCACGTCAGCTAAAACATGAGCATGCCCTAACTTGGCATCTTCAACATATATTGTCGGACTACAAATGCCCTCAATAAACCATCTTAACCACAGTGAATAAACATCTGCTTTAAGTAATGAATGATTTCTTTGAGTAACAATATCGGGAAAATCTCGTCCAGATAAAGTTTTTATAGCGTCATATTCCCAAGCATTTTTGGAGAAGGTGATACCTTCCCCAACTAAAGTGGTTAACAGTTCAAGCAACTATCTAGCCTTTATAAATTTGAGAATACTTATTTACGTTTGGCAGGGTTTTAGGATCCCGTCTATAAATATGCCATATACTCGACCATTGTTTTCTAATGCCTGTGGAATCTTTTTTCACACCTTCCAATTTCCAGGAACGATCAAAATAGTGGGGACTAACCTCAAACAGCCAATCATCTACTATTTCTTTAACCGACGCTGCAGAATCAATAGTTTTCCTTGACTCTACAAGATATGCAAAAAAATCAGTAGTCAAAGTCATTAAAGATGGCTTATTAAAAAGATTGGATGAACGTGGACGACCCCAGTAGTTGTCTGCTGACGGGTTTGTTGTGTTCCCTAACTTATTTCTTACAGATAGCCAGAAATGAATAAAAACCTCTCTCCAGGGACCATCTTGCTGTGACCAATAAGAAAATGCATCTTTTTGCTCATTGTTAACCCACTCATTAGTTATTGCCGATTGGTCTAAATATTTACGTTTCCAAATATCGGCATAATCTAACTTTGAGTCATGAAAATAACGTGCACCACTAAGGTTTCTGAATATGGAAATTAATTGTCCAAGGACTGACCATGGAAGTAAATCTGCCCCATCGCCTTTCAGCCCTCTAGCCACTAGTCCTACAAATGGACTTCTCTCATTTTTCGCAAAAAACGTTGCAGCGACAGAACTTTGCAAGGGAATTCCAGCATTTTCTAGACGCTCAGATATGCGATCTAGCTCATCATCGGCTAAGCTCGTTGAAATGATTGTTCCTAACAATGCAGCTCGCACGGGAGTGGCTTTCTGATTCACCACGACGAATTGGAAAACATGCTCATCCGCTTTCTCATTCATCAATAAAGAAATGGGTAAATGGCGAGCTTTTTGGGTAAGCAAATAAGATTGTGTATCTGAAGGATTTTCCCCAGCATCTGCTCTAGCTTGCGCAATATCCCAAATAGTGGGATCGGACTCTAAAGCATCTTTTGCTGCGCAAAGTGCTCCAATCAATCGATGTTGTCCGTCTACCAATATTATTGGTTTGGAGTAAACCTCCATTGCTTGTCTCGTAAATCCAAGAAACTCATCTTTATAAGTATTACTATCAAACTTCTCAAGTAGAACAATTCTAGCGGTCAGCTGATCCCAGAATTCTGTTATGTGTGATTCCGAAAATAAAGCATTTTCTAAAAGGTCTTCATTTTCTGAAGATTCTTCTGTATCTGTATCAATATATTGCTCTTCTTCATTTTCGGACTGTTCAATTTCAATGAGTTGTTTTAAACTCTGAATCAACTGTGTTGGAATTGGTCTACTCGACAGAGTGCTAACTCTGTCGAGTAGATATTGACGTGTACCTTTCAGCAACTCTAATAAAGATAATTCGCTAAGAGTTTTATACTCTATAGTTAGGGTACCAACACAACTTGATGAAGAAGTTGATGTGCTGTTAGCTTCGAATCTCACCTCAACATCTTGCGGATTCCGGATAGCGCAAAGCAAAGGGTTTTGGATAACATTTCTTGGATCTGAATAAAACTTTGCAATTTGCTCAGTTCTGCTTGGATCATCATCTCGTTGGAAACCGAGTAGCTCTACATCAAACCTTGGATCTTTATCTATTTTGGTCTTTTGTGGCACCCCAGCCCAATTATTAATTTCGGTTGCAGGTGCAGAAAGTAATATTAAAGGGCTTGACTCTTCACTTTGTTGAATTCTTACAGCAGGATAAGAACATATTACAGTCATCAAAAAATAGCCTTTTAGAAGTCCTTCGTGGATACGAAAGAAAATTTTATATTTTGCTAGTTTATCAATCTTTGCTCGATGAGGGATATCAGTTATAACCCTCACTGAAAAAAGATAGTTTATACGGATTTTTCAACACATAAACTATGAATCGAAAGGGGCTTCCGCCCTTTTCGATTTAACCGCACTTACTATCCCCACAATTCAAACAAGTCATACATCCATCCATCAATATGCTTGCCTTGGTATTACACTTTTTACAAAGCTGCGCCCCTTTAGGGAAGCCTTCTTCGTTTGATTCTTCACCTGACTTGGCGTGTTTTTCCAGGTATTCGGCTTTTTTCTCTTCTACCAGTTTTTGCTGGTGTTCGTCTAAACCTGGTTTTTTCAGCATACCGATTTCTTGCAGGTGTTTTTCTACCACTTCACCAATCTCGGCCACCAGGCTAGGCACAAATTTGCCGCCTTTTTTAAAGTAGCCGCCGCTAGGCTCAAATACGCTTTTGAGTTCTTCTACCAAAAAGGTGACATCGCCACCTTTGCGGAACACGGCAGACATCACGCGGGTGAGTGCGACTATCCACTGGAAGTGCTCCATGTTTTTGGAGTTGATGAAGATCTCAAACGGGCGGCGGTGCTCTTGGGGCGTGCCTTCGTTCATGATGACGTCGTTGATGGTGATGTAGAGCGCGTGCTCGGTCACCGGGGTTTTGATCTTGTAGGTGTTACCCACAAGCATATCTGGGCGGCTTAATGGTTCGCCCATTTGGATAATATTCGTGACAGGCGCTGCTGCGGCCTCGGCTGCTTTTTTGTCTTCATCGGTCACCAGTTTGTAGGCGGTGATTTTTTTGTCGATCTTGATTGCCATGTTGTTCTCCCTATTGGAGTAATCAGTTCTTTATAAATTCAATCATTAAAAATAGTGCAATTTAGACAGAGTCAAACGAAGCGAGTGAAGTTAAGACTAGGCGCGTTTGGATTTTTAACCGGAGTGTACAAGTAGTACATGAGGATTAAAAATTCAAACGCAACAACGTATTAACGAACGCAGTCGTTTGAAATGGCTAAATTTAGAATTTGCCGTAATATCCTTCTTTAAACGCATCAAACAGGTTCGCCGCCGTGTGAATCTCACCGTCATATTCAATCTCTTCATTACCCTTGGCTTCGATCTCGGTACCATCTTCCAGCGTGAACTTGTACGTGGTGCTCTCTAAATCTTTCTCGGTCACCAGCACACCCTGGAATGCCTCAGGATTAAATCTAAAGGTCGTACAACCTTTCAAGCCCTTGTCATACGCGTAGAGGTAGATGTTTTTAAAGTCTTCAAAGTCGTAATCGGTAGGCACGTTAATGGTTTTGGAGATGGAGCTATCAATCCACTTTTGCGCCGCGGCCTGAATATCCACGTGGGCCTTGGCCATGATGGTGGATGAATCGAGGAAGTAATCCGGCAACTGCTCTTCTGGTTTATCACTAAACGGCATGGCGTTTGGGTTCACCAGCTCGCGGTAAGCCAGCAGCTCGTAGCTGAATACGTCGACTTTCTCTTTAGACTTTTTGCCTTCACGGATCACGTTACGTGCATAGTGGTGGGCAAAGCTAGGCTCGATGCCGTTGCTGGCGTTGTTCGCCAGGCTCAGTGAAATCGTACCCGTTGGTGCGATAGAGCTATGATGCGTAAAGCGCACACCCTTGGTTGCGATCTGGTTACGCAGGCCTTCTGGAAACTGCTGCATGTAGCGGCTATATTTGCCCAGTAGCACTTTACCGGCCAGTTTCTGGCCGACCTTGATGCCATCGGCGGCCATTTCAGGGCGCACACGCAGCATGTCGGCGGTGACTTCAAACTTCTCGTCCATGATAGGTGCCGGGCCTTTTTCTTCAGCCAGCTGCACACCAATTTCCCAGCCCACTTCGGCCATGATACGGGTCACTTCTTCAGTGAACTTCACTGAGTCTTCTTCACCGTATTTCATTTTGAGCATGGTGAGTGTTGAGCCCAGGCCCAGGTAGCCCATGCCGTGACGGCGTTTGCGGGCGATCTCCTGGCGTTGCTGCTCCAGTGGCAAACCGTTGATTTCGACCACGTTGTCTAGCATGCGGGTAAACACGGCCACCACTTCGCGGTATTCGTCCCAGTCAAAATGCGCGTTGTCGGTGAATGGCTCGCGCACAAACTTGGTCAGGTTCACAGAACCCAGCAGGCAGGCGCCGTATGGCGGCAAGGGTTGCTCACCGCAAGGGTTGGTAGCGCGGATGTTTTCGCAGAACCAGTTGTTGTTCATCTCGTTGACGCGGTCGATCAGGATAAAGCCTGGCTCGGCAAAGTCGTAGGTGGAAGACATGATCACATCCCACAGACGGCGTGCCTTGATGGTTTTGTAAATGCGGCAAGCCACTTTACCGGCTTCTGGACCTTCGGTTTTGGTCAGGTATTTGTGCTTGACCGGCCAGTCGCGCCACACCACTTGTGACTCGTCGTTGACATTGAGGCCGTCAATAATGGCTTCTTTTTCAGTCACCGGGAACGCCAACCGCCATTCGGCATCGGCTTTCACGGCTTCCATAAACTCTTTGGTGATGAGGCAGCTCAGGTTGAACTGGCGCAAGCGGCCATTTTCACGCTTGGCCTTGATAAAGTCAGTCACGTCTGGATGCGAAATATCAAAGGTCGCCATTTGCGCACCACGACGGCCACCCGCGCTAGACACGGTGAAGCACATTTTGTCGTAGATATCCATAAAGCTTAATGGGCCGGAGGTATAGGCACCGGCACCGGCCACAAATGCGCCTTTTGGACGCAGGGTGGAGAACTCGTAACCAATGCCGCAACCGGCTTTGAGTGTCAGGCCAGCTTCGTGCACTTTGCCTAAAATATCGTCCATGCTGTCTGCAATCACGCCAGACACGGTGCAGTTGATGGTAGAGGTGGCGGGTTTGTGTTCTAACGCGCCCGCATTAGAAGTAATGCGGCCTGCCGGAATCGCACCACGACGCAAGGCCCACAAAAACTTTTCGTGCCATTCATTTTTCTTTTCTTCGGTGGTCTCGACGTCTGCCAGCGCGCGCGCAACGCGGCGATAAGAATCGTCCATGTCCTGATCCACATGTTCGCCCGACTTGGTTTTGAGACGGTATTTCTTGTCCCAAATATCGAGTGAGACGGGCTGCACTGGAATCTCCACGGCAACGCCTTCTGACTGGACTTTCTTTTGTTCAACAGCTTTTAACATCGAGTTCTCCCACACCTTGGTGATTCTTATTGGTTTGACAAACAGGGTTATTACAACAAACATCCGCCACAAGCTTGGCAACGGCTGGGGCGGGATGCGTTTTGGAACGGGGCCAGGGTATGACAAGCTTTGTTGTGTATTTATGCCGCTTGCCCGGCCTGCACAGCGATATGGGTACGGGCCCTGACCAAACACAATATCTTGTGTTGCTGGCGATAATTTATGCCTATAGCTAGTTGCCGTCAACCGATTTTTTGCGCTTTTTTTGATGCTTTTTTGCGTGCAACATCTTGCATTTTTTTAAGCGTGATAGAAACAGGCGCTACGGCATAGGTGAGTCATCACTCACCTGCTTTTGCTGGTGTCGGCAATACGCAACAGGTCAGTGTTGGGCAAATATGCGAAAATACCGCCATGCCTAGATTTGTCTACACCCTGCTCATGACCGTGGTCGCCGTCCTGCTACCGCTCAAGCTGTTCTGGCGCGGCCTCAAGCAGCCGGAATACCGCCAGCATGTGGCTGAGCGCTACGGCTTTTACCGCCAATCGGTGCGTGGTCCGCTGATCTGGGTGCATTGTGTCTCGGTGGGCGAAACTCGTGCCACTCAACCGCTGATTCACGCCTTGCTGAGCACCTATCCGCAACACCAGCTGCTGATCACGCACGGCACGCCAACCGGCCGCGCGACCAGCAGCCAGCTATTCAACACCGAGATTGCCAGTGGCCGTGTCCTGCAAGCCTACTTGCCGGTAGACACACCCGGCGCAGCCAGGCGCTTTCTCAACCACTTTAAACCGGTATTCGGCGTGCTGATGGAAACCGAGCTCTGGTTTCATTTAATTGACCAGGCCTGCCGCCAGCACATCCCCATGGCCTTGCTCAGCGCCCGCCTCTCGGAAAAATCCGCGCGTGGCTATGCCAAGCTCGGCAGCCTCACCCGCCAGGGCTTGCAGCAACTCGCCCTCATCGCCGCCCAAACCCAGGCCGATGCCGAACGCCTGCACACTCTGGGCGCCGCACAACCGATGATTTGCGGCAACCTCAAATTTGATGTCACGCCCCCCGCAGACAGCACCGACAAAGGGACGGCCTTGCGCCAGCAACTAGGCACTCAGCGCACGGTATGCATAGCTGCTAGCACACGCGAAGGCGAAGAATCGATGATTCTCGACGCCGTGCAAGGCCTAAATGTGCTCACCCTGCTGGTGCCCCGCCATCCACAACGCTTTGCCGAGGTGGAGGCGCTGCTCAAAGCCCGTGGCCTGCGCTATGTGTTGCGCACCAAACTCACGCAGCCTTTAAATGACGATGTGCAGGTGGTACTTGGTAATAGTATGGGCGAAATGTACACCTATTACGCCGCCAGCGACTTTGCCGTGATGGGCGGCAGCCTGCAGCCGCTGGGCGGGCAAAACCTGATTGAAGCCGCCGCCATGGGCGTGCCAACCATACTGGGACCGCATATGTTTAATTTTGCGCAGGTGGCACAAGCGGCGGTCATGGCGGATGCGGCGGTACAGCTAAAGGATGTAAGTGAGTTGCATGGGATGATTGCGGCACTGGCAGCGGACAAGGTGAAAGTACGTACGATGGCGGAGGCAGCGAAGGGGTTTACCTTGCAGCATAGAGGGACAACGGGAAGACTGATGGCGGCGATCGCGCCGTTATTGAAAAGGTGATTTTTAGGCAAATAGTAGATCACATCGTTTAAGCCACATTTTATTTCGCCCGTAGGCGAGTTACTTTCTGTTGCTTGCCCCACAGAAAGTAACCAAAGAAGAGGGCACCCAGCCATCACGGCCTAAAGGCTCCCTTGATTTCATTACTCGTCAGTCGCGGTTGCAGAACTCAACCTGGCAGCTTACACAACCCGTAAGCTGCTGCGGGATTCAAACAAGCTGCAACCTTATTCCGCCTGCCAAGCAATGAAATCAAGCGTGATGGGATGGGATTCATCTCGCCAAACGCTCACTGTTGAAGCTTGGACCGTTCAAAAACTCAAATTCGTTCTTTAATTCACAAAAGGTGGCGCTCACGGATTTTTCGGGCCTATCTGCCGCGCCGAGTAGCGCAGGCAAAACAAGAATAAAGGGAGCGACTGTTCGAGTCCCGCAGCAGCTCACGTATTTTGTGAGCTGCCAGGTCGAGTTTCGTGACCGCTTGTCCTAAGTCCAGCAAAGCAGCGGACGAAAGTCCTAAACTGAGCAACGCAGGGAACAAGCGGAAGCTAGGGTGCATTTCTTTTGGTGACTTATTCTTTGGGCAAGCAAAGAAAAGTCACTCGCCTAGAGGCGAAAAAGACCATTCCATACGACAAGAAATCATCCGCGTGGGCATGCATGCCCACGCTACCGTTATTGCAGAGCGCACTGGCTTTTGTTTACTGTTTAAACCAAACAAAAAGCGCACTACTGTGCGCTTTTTGTTGTGCAATGAACCCCTTTACCCTAGGTTTGGCGCTAACCACCGCTCCAACCAAGCTTTATCCACATTCCTTCTCTGTGCCATGTCTTCCACCTGATCATTGCCAATCTTATCGACACTGAAATAGCGCGACTCAGGATGCGCGAGGTAGAAGCCACTGACAGCCGCCGCCGGAATCATGGCGTAGCTGTCGGTGAGTTGCATGTCAATTTCTTCTGCCTGCAACACCTTGAACATCTCGGACTTCACGGTGTGGTCCGGGCAGGCGGGGTAGCCGGGCGCCGGGCGGATGCCGCGGTATTGCTCTTTGATCAGCGCTTCGTTGCTCAAGTCTTCATCGGCGGCATAGCCCCAGAAATCAGTGCGCACACGCTCGTGCATGTATTCGGCAAAAGCTTCAGCCAAACGGTCGGCCAGTGACTTGAACATGATGGCGTTGTAGTCATCGTGGTTTTTCTCAAACTCGGCCAGGCGTTTTTCCATGCCCAGACCCGCGGTGACGGCAAACAGGCCAATGTAATCGTCGACCCCTTTAGGCGCAATAAAGTCGGCCATGCACTGGTTGGGGCGGGCGATGCCATCGATCACCGGTTTTTGCGTTTGCTGACGCATGCCGTACCAGGTCAAGGCGACCTGGCTGCGGCTGTCGTCGGTGTAGATTTCGATATCGTCCGTATTCACCTGGTTGGCGGGCAGCAAGGCGATCACGCCATTGGCGCTAAGCCAGCGACCATCAATGATGCGCTTGAGCATGACTTGCGCTTCGGCAAACACCTTGGTGGCAGCTTCGCCGACGACTTCATCTTGCAGGATAGCGGGATAAAACCCGGCCAGGTCCCAGGTCTGGAAGAACGGACCCCAGTCGATATACTGCGCGATAAGCGCGAGGTCGATGTTTTTGAACACGCGGCGGCCGATAAACTTGGGTTTCAGTGGCGCATAGTCACCCGTGAAAGTGAGTTGCGCGGCATTGGCGCGTGCTTCGGCCAGGCTTAGCATGGGCACGCCTTTTTTATTGGCGTGTTGCTGGCGGGCTTTTTCATAGTCGGCCTGAATCTCGGCCAGGTAAGCCCCGCGCGTTTCTGGCGTGAGCAGGTTTTGCATGACGCTGACCGAGCGTGAGGCATCGGGCACATAAATGACAGGGCCGGTGTAATTGGGTGCAATTTTCACCGCGGTGTGCGCACGTGAGGTCGTCGCGCCACCGATCAGCAAGGGGGTTTGCTGCTCAACAAAGTGCGGATCGCGCTGCATCTCTTTGGCGATATAGGCCATTTCTTCGAGCGATGGTGTAATCAGTCCACTCAGGCCGATGATGTCGGCATTCTCGCGTTTGGCCATCTCCAGGATTTCAGCGGCGGGCACCATGACGCCCATGTTCACCACCTCGAAGTTGTTGCACTGCAACACCACCGAGACAATGTTTTTGCCAATATCGTGCACATCGCCTTTGACCGTGGCAATCACTACCTTGCCCTTGGGCTTGGCGACCATGCCGGTGCGGCGTTCTTCGGCGGCTTTTTCTTCCTCAATAAACGGAATCAGGTGCGCGACGGCAGACTTCATCACACGCGCGGACTTCACCACCTGCGGCAAAAACATCTTGCCCTGGCCGAACAGGTCACCGACTACGTTCATGCCGTCCATGAGCGGCCCTTCAATCACGTGAATCGGGCGGCCACCCTTGCTCATGATCTCCTGACGCACTTCTTCAGTGTCGGCGACGATAAAGTCGGTAATGCCATGCACCAGCGCATACTCAAGGCGCTTGTTGGCAGGCACCGGGTTTTCAGGGGTACCTCGCCAGGCCAGTGTGGCCTCTTGTTTTTTACCACCTGCGACCAGTGTGCCAGCGATTTCGATCATACGCTCGGTGGCAACTAATGGATTCTCAGGGTCCACCACGCGATTAAGCACCACGTCTTCGACGCGCTCGCGTAGCTCAGGCTCAATATCGTCATACACACCGACCATGCCTGCGTTGACGATGCCCATGGTCATGCCGGCTTTAATCGCATGGTAGAGGAACACGGTATGAATGGCTTCACGCGCAGGCTCATTGCCGCGGAAGCTGAAACTCACGTTGGATACGCCGCCGGAAATGCGGGCATATGGCAGGTTTTGCTTGATCCAGCGCGTGGCTTCAATAAAGTCCACCGCGTAGTTGTTGTGCTCTTCGATGCCGGTGGCAATGGCGAAAATATTCGGGTCAAAAATAATGTCTTCGGGCGGGAAGCCAGTGCTCACTAACAAGTCATACGCCCGCTTGCAGATCTCAGTTTTACGCGCAAAGGTGTCGGCCTGGCCTTTTTCATCAAACGCCATGACGATGACGGAAGCGCCGTAGCGGCGGCACAATTTGGCCTGGCGCAAAAACTCCGCTTCGCCTTCTTTCATCGAAATCGAGTTCACAATCGCTTTGCCCTGCACACACTTGAGGCCGGCTTCAATCACGTTCCATTTAGAGGAGTCGATCATGATGGGCACACGGGCAATGTCCGGCTCGGAGGCAACCAGATTGAGGAAGTGCGTCATGGCCTTAACCGCATCCAGCATACCCTCGTCCATATTGATATCGATGACCTGGGCGCCGTTTTCCACCTGCTGGCGCGCCACGCTCAGCGCTTCTTCGTATTGCTCGTTGATGATCATGCGCGCAAACGCTTTGGAGCCGGTGACGTTGGTCCGCTCACCCACGTTAACGAATAAGGATTGTTCATCAATCACAAACGGTTCCAGGCCTGACAGCTTGGTCGTCACCGGTAAGGTGGGCACCTGGCGTGGTGGCAGGTCTTTAATCGCGTTATAAATGGCGTTGATATGTGGCGGCGTAGTCCCGCAGCAGCCACCGGCAATATTGATAAAGCCGCTTTGCGCAAATTCTTTGACCAGGCTGGCGGTGATGTCGGGCGTCTCATCAAAGCCGGTATCAGACATCGGGTTGGGCAAACCAGCATTGGGGTAGATACAGACAAAGGTATCGGCCACTTTGCTGAGTTCTTCGGCATACGGGCGCATCAGGGTCGCACCCAGTGCACAGTTGAGGCCGACGGTCAGCGGTTTGGCGTGGCGTACCGAATGCCAGAAGGCAGTCACGGTCTGGCCGGACAGGATGCGGCCAGAGGCATCAGTCACGGTACCCGAGATCATGATCGGCCAGGTCTTGCCCTGTTCTTCAAAGAAACTGTCGATGGCAAACAGCGCGGCCTTGCAGTTAAGCGTATCAAAAATGGTTTCCACCATGAGGATATCTGCCCCGCCTTCGACCAGGCCACGAATTTGCTCCAGGTAAGAGGTCACCAGCTGGTCAAAGCTGACGTTACGGGCCGCGGGGTCGTTGACATCCGGCGAGATGGACGCGGTTTTTGGCGTGGGCCCGAGGGCGCCTGCCACAAAACGCGGCTTATCCGGCGTGCTGTATTTGACGCAGGCGGCCTTGGCCAGTTTTGCGGCCTGTACGTTCATCTCGTACACCAGATGCGCCATATGGTAATCATCTTGCGCGACGCTGGTGGCACCAAAGGTATTGGTTTCAATGATGTCGGCGCCCGCGGCCAGGTACTGCTCGTGAATTTCCTGGATCACCTGCGGTTGCGTGAGTGTCAGCAGCTCGTTGTTGCCTTTGACAAACAGCTCGCGCTCACCGGCAGGCCCCTGAAAATCCTTGAAGCGCTCACCACGGTAATCGGCTTCGGTCAATTTGTAGCGCTGGATCATGGTACCCATGGCACCATCCAGAATCAGGATGCGTTGGGAAAGCGCCTCACGGAGCCATTGTTCAGTCGCGGAAACCGGCAGTTGCGTCATGCGTATCAACTTGAAAACAAAAGTAATATTTTATCACAAGCACAAGGCGGCTCCTTGCCTGTCGGCGCAAGGCGTAATCTGGAGCATTGGGTGGAAATCCCGAGCTCGCCTAAACCGGATAGGCGAAATAAAAAAATGCATTTAACATAGCGCTGATTCAAGGGCGTGTGGCTTTATCCATCACGCAGGGACCACACAGACAAACGGATTCACAGATGATTTCAGGCTTGGTACAACTTTTTTTATGGCAGGGGCTGGGCGAGCTGCTCAGTAAATTCTTTTTACCCGGCATCCCCGGACCGGTGCTGGGCCTGCTGCTCTTGCTGGTGTTTTTATGTGCCCGTGGGCAGGTGAATGCCGACCTCGGCCTGGTGGCCGACAGTTTCCGCCAGCATCTGGGATTGTTATTTGTACCCGCCTCGGTCGGCGTGCTGCTGTTTCTGCCTGAGCTGCAAACACACGCCCTGGCGGTAGGCACTGCCCTGCTGGTGAGCGTGATTCTGACCATCGCCGTCACCGCCATTGTGCTCAAACTATTCTGGTATGTTTCACTCAAGCGCAATAAGGGGCACCGCCATGAGTAAGCGCCTGCCAATTGCCGAAATTTGGGTCTACCTGTCGGGTGACCCACTGTTTGCGCTGATTATTACGCTGGCCAGTTACCAGCTCGGTTATCTGCTGTATGTGCGCGCCAAGCGTCACCCACTGGTCAATCCGGTCGCCATCTCTGTCCTACTCACCTGCCTGACCATAGACCTGCTGGACATGCCGTATGAAAAATACTTTGAAGGGGCGCAGTTTGTGCACTTTTTGCTGGGCACGGCGACCGTCGCCCTGGCAGTGCCGATTTACACCGGCTTCAAGCGCATGCAAGGCAAGATCTTTCATATCTGGGTGGCGCTCACCGTGGGCAGTACGGTGTCTATTGCCAGCGCGGTGGCCATTGCCAAGCTGATGGGCGCGACCGACAACATTGTGGGAAGCATGTATGCCAAATCGGTGACGGCGCCAATTGCCATGGGCATTGCCGAGCGCCTGAACGTGTCGCCGACACTGACGGCGGTGTTTACCGTGATCACCGGCATGCTGGGGGCGATTCTGGCCCCGTATATCCTCAATGCGGTCAAAGTTCAGCAGTGGTGGATACGCGGCACGGCGATTGGGGTGGGCGCGCATGGTCTAGGCATTACGCGCGCGTTTAGTGTCAATGAAGAAGCCGGGGTGTTTGCCAGCATGGCCATGGGGCTCAATGGCGTGATCAGTGCCATCGGCCTGCCCATCGTATTGACCTATTTACGGCCACATTTGGGCTTCTAGCTGACACCCAGCTTACAAACGGCCATTTTGACCGAACTTGGCGCAAAATCGTATTGTCATTCCAAACGTAAAAGGGTTTAATGTAAGTATTCTAAATCCCATGTGCGGCAATCAATGCGTGAAAGAGGGCTTGGCTGATATAAAAACGATTAGCCAGTGAAAACAGTCCCTTATCACAGCAACAAACCGTGAGCATACATCCCATACTATACAATCATCAATGATAGCCATTCACTGACATATGGACAAACCGCTAAATAAAGCCGCATACAAGCTCAGACTGTGGGTCGTCACAGTGCTGCTGGCTGTGCTCGGGGTGGCGCTGGCGGCAGAGTTCTCTGATCACTCCAGCTACCGCGATGATGTGATGCGGGTGCGGGTTGCCGAAATCAGCGAACCTTCCGCCGATAGCGAATCATCACTTCCATCGCTACTGCCATTGATTAACCTGCCCGCAAGCATCGTCATCGCCTGCGTGATTCCGTTTGCGCTACTGACTTTACCCCGCCAGCGCCTAATCAAACATCGCATGGTGGTTCGCCACCTGCACTCACGGGCCCCCCCAGCCTCTGTTTAGGACACTCTGTACCTATGTGCATGCTGTTACTACCTGATTCAAGTTGATGTTGTTGTAACACATGCCCCCTGTCCTGCATCATGCCCGGCGACATGGTAGTGGTACCCAGAGTCCAACGGTGGGTGAACATTCGCTGGCGGCATACGCCTACAAGACGCCAGATGCCTGTTAAACCAGTATCCTCTTCAATTTAATTAAGATAAGAACACACTTATGATGAAACAGCACTTAATCGTTTTAGGCTTGCTTGGCTCCCTGCTCGGCGCTTGTCATAAAGAAGAAGCGCCCAAGGAAGAGCTTCCCAAACTGGAAGTCACCACCCCGATGCGCAAAGACACCACGCTGATTAAAGAGTATGTCTGCCAGATTCATGCCATCCGGCATATTGAAATGCGCGCGCTTGAGCGTGGCTACTTGCAAGATATCTTTGTCGACGAAGGTAAGTATGTCAAAGCTGGCCAGCCCATGTTCAAGATCATGCCGAACATCTACCAGGCGGAATTGATGCGGGCCAAGGCGGAAGCCAATGCTATTCAGATCGAATACGAGAACACCAAGGCGCTGGCCGAGAAGAATGTCGTCTCACTAAACGAGCTGGCGATTTCCAAGGCCAAACTCGACAAGGCGCTGGCTGAGGTGAATCTGCACCAGACCCACTTGAACTTTACCGACATCAACGCCCCCTTTGACGGCATCATGGACCACCTGTTTGTGCGGAAAGGTAGCCTGATGCAAGAGGGTGACTTGCTGACCACACTGTCTGACATCAGCAAAATGTGGGTGTACTTTAACGTGCCTGAATCCGAATACCTGGACTTTAAAGCCCGTCATGAAGATGAAAAGCAGGTCAAGGTGCATCTGCGCATGGCCAATGGCCAGGTGTTTAACCAGCAGGGGGTGATCGAAACCATCGAAGCCGACTTTGATAACAAAACCGGTAACATCGAGTTCCGGGCTGGCTTCATGAACCCTGAGCGCCTGTTACGTCATGGCGAGACAGGTAACATCATGATGGATATCCCTTACAAAAACGCCATGCTGATTCCGCAAAAAGCGATTTTTGAAATTCTGGACCAGCAATATGTGTTCGTGGTGAGCAAGGATCACAAACTGGAACAACGACTGGTCAAAGTGGCCGCTGACATTCAAGACATGTCCATCATCGCTAGCGGTCTGCAAGACACCGATCATGTGTTAATTGAAGGTCTGCGCCGCGTCACCAAAGGTGACAAGATTATTGAGGACTTTAAAACACCCGATAAGGTTGTTCCTGAACTGAAGCTGTACGCAGAATAACGAAATATCAGGTGAACACATATGCTTAACATATTCCTAAAACGCCCAGTACTGGCCATCGTACTGTCCCTGCTCCTGACGTTTACTGGCTTCTTGTCCATTAAAAGTCTGCCGATCGAGCAGTTTCCAGACATTGCGCCACCGCGGGTATTGATCTTCCTGGCTTATCCTGGCTCCAGCGCCAGCGTGCTGGTGCAGTCGTCACTGATTACACTGGAGCGTGCCATTAACGGTGTGCCCGGCATGAAATACATCGTGTCCGACGCGACCAGTGCGGGTGAAGCCACCATCCAGGTCTATTTTAACCAAGGGGTAGACCCGAACGAAGCTATGGTCAACACCAAGGTCAGGCTGGACCAGGTGATCAACCGTCTACCACAGCTGGTACAACTGGAAGGGGTGATCCTGAACAAGGTACAGCCCAGCATGTTGATGTACGTGAACATGTACAGTACCGATAAAAATGCGGACCAGAAATTCCTCTACAACTACTCGCAAATTAACGTGATTCCTGAAATCCAGCGCGTGAACGGCATTGCCTGGGCGCAGATTTTAGGTAGCCGCCAATATGCAATGCGTGTCTATTTGAACCCTGACCGCATGCGGGCATATAACGTCTCATCCAAAGAAGTCATGGATGCGATGTCAAACCAGAGTTTGATTGGTCGTCCCGGCCGCTTGGGGCAAAGCTCGGGGTTGCAGGCGCAAGCCAAGGAATACACCCTGGTCTACAGCGCCAGCCGGTATGAAAAACCCGAGCAATATGAAAACATTGTGATTCGCTC
Organism: Methylophilus sp. DMC14; assembly: GCF_056314085.1. NCBI lineage: Bacteria > Pseudomonadati > Pseudomonadota > Betaproteobacteria > Nitrosomonadales > Methylophilaceae > Methylophilus > Methylophilus sp. DMC14. The sequence goes on from NZ_JBQUZA010000001.1 coordinate 507,950, forward strand.
CACCCCCTCAGGTGAGATTCTGCGCCTGAAAGACATTGCCAAAGTCATGCTGGGCAGTGAGTTCTACGATATTTACTCCAACAAAGACGGTTATCCTTCTGCCTCGATTGTGTTGAAGCAAAACTACAAGACCAACGCGAAAGAAGTGATTGAAAACGTCAAGAAAACCCTGGAAGAGCTCAAACCCACCTTCCCGGCTGGCATGACCTATGAAATCAACTACGACGTGTCACGCTTTGTAGATGCTTCTATCCACAAAGTCTTGCATACGCTGGTGGAAGCGTTTGTGTTGGTATCGCTGGTGGTGTTCATCTTCCTCGGCGACTGGCGCTCTACGCTGATCCCATTGATTGCGGTGCCCATCTCGCTGATCGGGGCGTTTGCTGTCATGAGCTCGTTTGGCTTGAGTATTAACCTGATTACGCTGTTTGCCATGGTGCTGGCGATCGGGGTGGTCGTCGACGATGCGATTGTGGTTGTGGAAGCGGTGCACGCCAAAATGGCCTCCGACCATGTCGGCCCTTACGCTGCGGTACAACGCGTCCTGGGTGAAATCGGCGGCGCGGTGGTTGCGATTACCTTGCTGATGACCTCGGTATTTGTGCCAATTACCTTCCTGCCGGGTCCGGTAGGGGTGTTCTACCGCCAGTTTGCGATCACTATGGCGTCCTCCATCGTGTTGTCAGGCATTATTGCGCTGACCCTGACCCCGGTGCTGTGCGCGATGATCTTGAAGAATACGCATGGTCAACCCAGAAGCCGTAACCCGATCAACCTGTTTTTGGACCTGTTCAACAAGGTCTTTGACAAGGTGACCGACTACTATACGGCGTTCCTCGGAAAACTGGTCACTAAACGCGCGTTGACCTTCCTCGTGATCGGTCTGTTCTCATTCGGGATTGTTTCCATCGTTAAAATCATCCCGGAAGGGTTTATTCCCGGCGAAGACCAGGGCATGATTTATGCGATTATCCAGACGCCGCCAGGCTCTACCCTTGAGACCACCTATCAGGTGTCGCAAGAGCTGCAAAAAGTGGCGAAAAAAATCCCTGCGGTACAGTCTGTGACCGCCCTAGCGGGTTACGAGGTCCTGACAGAAGGGCGCGGCTCTAACGCGGGGACGTGTATTATCAACCTCAAGGACTGGGAAGAACGTAAAGAGACGGTTGCTGACGTGCTCAAGTTGCTCGAAAAATCCACCGAAAACTTTGGTGCGCGAATTGAGTACTTTGAACCACCTGCAGTGCCAGGTTATGGTACGGCCTCTGGTCTAGCCTTCCGCTTGCTGGACAAAACCGGCTCGCTGGATTACCAAAAGTTTGACGACATCAACAAAGAATTCATGAAGGACTTGGCAAAACGCAAAGAATTAACTGGTTTATTTACATTCTATGCAGCCAACTATCCGCAGTACGACTTGATCATTGATCCGCAACGTGCGATGCAGAAAAAAGTCACGATTGCTGATGCCATGGACAACCTTGACGTGCTGGTGGGTAGTACCTTTGAACTGGCCTTCATCCGCTTTAACTACTATTTCCGGGTATATACCCAGGCTGCGCCTGAGTTCCGCCGCTTCCCTAGCGACATCCTGAACTACTATGTGCGCAATGAAGATGGTGAGATGGTGCCTTACTCAGCCTTCATGACCATGAAGAAGCAGCAGGGGCCTAACGAGATTACCCGTTACAACCTGTTTAACTCTGCGGCCGTTCGTGCTGAACCAGCAGCAGGTTACACCACTGCCTCAGCAATTAACGCGATTAAAGAAGTAGCCTCGTCTCTGCCTAAAGGCTACTCGGTCGGCTGGGAAGGCCTAAGCTTCGATGAAGAGCGCCGTGGCAACGAAAACATCATTATCTTCATGGTGGTGCTGGTATTCGTTTACATGGTGCTGGCTGCGCAGTATGAAAGCTTCATTATCCCGTTTGCGGTCATGCTGTCATTGCCGGCTGGTATTTTCGGCAGCTTCCTGTTGCTCAAAATGACCGGGCTAGCCAATGACGTGTTTGCGCAGATTGGCCTCATCATGCTGGTAGGCTTACTTGGTAAAAATGCGGTGCTGATCGTGGAATTTGCAGTGCAGGCACGAGAAAAAGGCGCCTCCATCAAAGAAGCTGCCATCGCAGGAGCTAGAGCGCGTTTCAGACCAATTTTGATGACCTCGTTTGCCTTTATTGCCGGCCTGATTCCATTGACGGTCGCGACCGGGGCCGGTGCAATTGGTAACCGGACCATCGGGACCTCGGCTCTGGGCGGCATGTTATTCGGGACCATCTTTGGTGTGGTCGTAATTCCTGGCCTTTACTATATATTCGCCAGCTTGGCGGACGGTAAAACGCTGATCCGTAAGGAAGATCAGAATCCACTGACTGAGTCCTACGAGTACAACAGACATGAAGAAGAAGACGAACATGACCACTAATAAATATCTGTATTGGCTGGTAAGCGGTGCAGTTGCAGCCATGCTGCAGTCCTGTGCGATTCCCAACATCATGACCAAGGAGGCCGACACCGCCTTACCCGCGCAATATAATGGTAAAGCGGCCGCGGCCGACACCAAGAGCAGTGCCAGTGTCAGCTGGAAAGAGTTCTTCCAAGACAAGAATCTGGTCTCTCTGATTGATACGGCCGTGGCCAACAATAAAGAGATCCAGATGATGGCGCAGCGTATCTCGATGGCGCAGAACGAAATTCAGGCTAGACGCGGTGCTTATCTGCCTTTTGTGAATGCCGGTGGTGGCATTAATTATGAAAAAACCAGCAAATTTACCCGGCTGGGTGCGGTCGAAGATGGCCTCAAGATTCATAATCAATCCTTTCCGACCTTTCTTGGCGACTATCAGTTTGGCCTGGTAGCCTCCTGGGAAGTCGACATCTGGCACAAACTGCGGAATGCACAACAAGTTGCCGTGCTCGACTACATGGCGACCACTGAAGGCAAAAGCTTCTTGGTCACCAACTTGGTGGCTGAAGTGGCCAACAGCTACTACGAGCTGATCGCGCTGGATAACCAGTTGCTGACCTTGCAAAAAAACATTGAGATTCAGCAGAATGCGCTCAATGTGATTCGTGAGCTGCAAAAATATGCGCGCTCTACCTCTCTGGCGGTCAAACGGTTTGAAGCCGAAGTGAAAAAGAACCAGAGCAAGCAATATGCAATCAAGCAGCAAATTACCGAGGCTGAAAACCGCATCAATATGCTGCTGGGTCGCACCTCACAACCAATTGCACGCAACAGTGATGGCTTTCTCGAACTGCAGCCTAAAGCAGTCGAGACTGGCCTGCCTTCACAAATGCTGGCTAACCGCCCGGATATCCGGCGCTCCGAGCTCGAACTGGCTGCGGCTAAGCTGAATATTGATGTTGCCAGAGCAAACTTCTATCCCTCGTTCACGATGAACGCAGGGCTGGGGTTTCAGGCCTTCAAGCCGCAGTATTTGCTGAATATTCCTGACGCACTGGGCGCTTCCCTGGGCGCGGGCTTGATGGGGCCATTGATCAACCGGAACGCGATCATTGCCGAGTATAAAAATGCCAGTGCCTCGCAAATTGAAAAAGCCTACGAGTATGAGCAAACCATTATCAATGCTTATATGGAAGTGGCGAATCAAATTGCCAATGTCGACAACCTGAGCAAAAACTTCAGCCTGAAAACTAACCAGGTTGACCAGTTGACGCAGTCGATTGATGTAGCCAACCAGCTGTTTAAAAACGCCCGTGCGGATTACGTTGAGGTACTGCTGACACAACGTGATGCGCTGGATGCCAAAATGGAGTTAATAGATACCAAGCAGCAACAAATGTCTGCCATGATCAACCTCTATCGTTCTTTGGGCGGCGGATGGCGTTAAAACGTTACCCGAACCAAGCCTAAGCATATCGCCCAGTCTAAAGCAGGCGATCTGCCAAAACAAAGGGATTCCGTTTTGCGGAATCCCTTTGTTTTGGCTGTCCTGCAGTATCCATTCCCTCGCACTCAAGCATGCCTGATGTGTCAGACACCTATACGCCTGAGCATAGCAATTCTTGAGAGCACTCAATCAACTTCGGCACGCCAGTAGGCTACACAACGCGCTACTGGCACATGTGCTGCCTCAACGATGCATATGGTACAAAGCCATAGTTGAATAACGAGTAAACAGCACTCACCCAATCCGCTCAAAGCGACCCCCCCATAGCAAATATCATTGCTGCAGGATGAAGGCATCCCGGTTTAAACAGGCGTGTGCGCAACGAGCGCTGAAGCAGAGCGCCGGAGGGAGCAGGAGTCGTGAAGAGATGCGCCGTATATTGAGTGACGCTGACAAGCACTCACCCGTGCCTAACCAAACAGGCTAGCCACGGGCAAGTTATTAGAATGGGTGCTTATTTGCCGAGCAGGTTATCCAGTGAGCGCTGGTCCAGTGCGCCCAAATAGGTGGGGCATTGCTGGCTGATGACGGCGACCCAAGCTGCACAACCGTCCAAAGATTGCTGGCTGGCTGGCACGGTCAAACCAAAATCTGCTGGTTTGCGCGGCGGGACTGATTTGTTGCCAAACCACATGACGCGCTTGTCCTTAGAGAGCGCGAAGCAGCTCTTGGCCGCTTCACGTAAAGCCTCGCGCGCATCGCTCAGGCTGCCGCAAGCCGCACTGCCGTCAACTTCCATCAACTGCGCGCCGACTTCATAGCGGGTTTGGTCCACAGTCAATATCGTACCGGCAGGCTTGTATTCATTCATGACCGCATAAAAGCCAAACAGAAAAATCAGCATGCCCAGGGAAAGGCCACGATGCTGCTTCTCAAATACCTCAATGCCAAAATAATTCACCGCCAGCGCCATCAGCGTCAAGGCAAATGCGGCCATAGCCACCATTTTGTGCGGAATCTGTATTTCATAAATCCCCCAGGCAAACGCAATTACCGCGATGGCAAGGGTGACAATCCGCATCATTTTTTTATTCATTGCAACACACGCTCCACTAACTAAAGATAGAGGCAGTAGTGGCCCTCGCCACCGCCCACCCACGCGCAACATCTTAACCGATTTGCCTGAATGATTGATATTGATGCAGCCCGAATGTTCGCAAAGACGGTGCCAAATTAAGCTTGCTGTAAGTTTGCCGCCAGCCAATGCTCAATCACCACGACCAGATACGCCTGTTCCTCCAGGGTCAGCGCTCGGCCAGCAGGAATCTGGTGCCATTTGGATAAACATCCCCGGCAACATGTGGCGGTAGCATGTTGCGCGACAAACACCGGATGTCCGCGCATCGGCGTTTGCTGACCGTCATTGGCCGGAGTAGCCGGGGCCAGCCGCTCGGCAATAAATTTTTCTGCATGGTCTAGCACCACCGCCAACCCTTTTTGTTGCAAATAGTGCTGGTCTTTGGCGTTGAGTTTGAAGCGGGCACGGAAATCGGAGCGTTGCAGGGCTTGAAACAAGGCTTCGAGATCGCGCATGGCATTCCCCGACTGTTTATATAAAAGCTTTCAGGCTGCTCAACACTAACAGCCTCTGATAACAGCTGAATAGATATTTTTGCCTAAAATGTTCTCGCAAAATGCGGCAATCCTTACAAATCAAACCAATCTAAATTAACGAGATTGTCCATCTAACGATTGATATGTTAACGTCTTGATTAAAAAGTAGAAAGCCCAGCACTAGGCTGGGCTGGATACAGAATCTTTCGATTCTTTATTGTAGCAACGGCTCTCACCCCGGATGACCACAACGATTCAATAATAAGGAATAAGAATATGAATAGCAAGCAGGCTTTGAAATATGCCCTTGGACTGGATATCGGTATCGCCTCTGTTGGCTGGGCGTTACTAGGGGAGCATCGGATTATTGATTTGGGCGTTCGTTGCTTTGATAAAGCAGAAACCGCGGATAAAGGTGAGTCGCTCAACCTAGCGCGGAGGTCGGCACGCTTATTGCGGAGACGCTTAAGGAGACGCGCTTGGCGGCTCACAAAACTCTCTCGCCTATTAAAGCGTGAAGGGTTAATTGCGGATGTGAATATGCTTAAGCAACCACCTGCCAAAGGGTTTTCAACACCTAATCTATGGCAACTAAGAGTGGATGCGTTAAATAGAAGACTTAGCCCCGAGGAATGGTCAAGGGTTATTTATCACATCTGCAAACATCGTGGTTTTCATTGGTTGAGTAAGGCCGAAGAGAAAAAAGCAGACGATGATAAAGAAGGCGGCGCTGTCAAAAAAGGCTTGGCTGGTACTAAAAGGCTTATGCAAGACAAAGGCTATCGCTCAACGGCTGAAATGGTGGTCAATGAATTTCCTGATGCGCAACGCAACAAACGTGGAGATTACAGTAAAGCATTATCACGGGAATTGCTTTCAAATGAATTGCAGTTACTTTTTGAGCGTCAGCGCATATTAGGTAACCCCAACACATCTAGCGACTTGGAAAACAAACTGCTAGAGCGCAAACATGGTTTGCTATGGGCACAAAAGCCCTCACTTTCAGGTGAAGCATTATTAAAAATGCTGGGTAAATGCACATTTGAAGAAAACGAGTATCGTGCACCCAAAGCCAGCTTTACCGTAGAGCGACATGTCTGGCTAACCAGGTTAAACAATTGCCGTTTAATTATAGATGGCGAAAAACGTGAATTGTCTCCCGCAGAAAGAGCGATTGCGATTCAACTACCCTACGACCAAAGCAGTGACTTCACCTACAAGCAATTGCGCAAAGCATTGGCAAAAGCCGGGCTGACAAACGAGTTTCGTTTTGCTGGTTTAGTGTATCCAAGTGCATTGCAATCAGAGCAAGAAAAAGCCAAAGACCCCGAAGAAGAAAAGCTGATTAAACTGCCCGCATGGCAGCAACTTCGAAAAGCAATGAAGGATGCGGGTCTAGAGAGTGATTGGCAGAAAATCGCCATAGATGCCTTGGAGGGCAAAGCTCATTTGTACGATGAGATTGTAAGAGTTCTGAGCATTTATAAGGAAGATGAAGAAGTTGAACGCGAATTAAACAAATTAGATTTACCGAATAAATCAAAGATGGTTGATGTACTACAAACCATTCGATTTGAACAGTTTAGCAATCTATCGCTTAAAGCGTTGTACAAGATACTCCCGCATATGGAACAAGGTGAACGCTATGATGCAGCTTGTTTGACTGCTGGATATCACCACAGTCAACTGCACAAGATAGGTACAGGCGAGCATAAATACCTGCCAGCCTTCTATATTGGACGTGATAAAGATGGCCGCCTTAAATTTAATGAAGACTTGGATATACCACGCAACCCTGTTGTGTTGCGAGCATTAAATCAGGCCAGAAAAGTCATTAATGCCATCATTAAAAAATATGGCTCCCCAGATCAAGTGCATATTGAAATGGCGCGTGACTTATCTAAATCATTTGATGATAGACGTGACATTAAAAAGGCGCAGGACGAATACAGAGATCGTAACGAGAAAGATCGTAGCACCTTTAACCTTGAATTTAATACCTCAGGCGAGTTTAAAGGTCGTGAGTTTGAAAAGTGGCAGCTTTATCGTGAACAACATGGTAAATGTGCTTACTCGCTACAGCCGTTAGACATCAATCGCTTATTTGAAATGGGTTATGCCGAGGTAGATCATGCGCTCCCATATTCCCGCAGTTATGATGATAGTAAAAATAACCGTGTTTTGGTCCTAGCTGCAGAAAACAGAAACAAAGGGAATATGACGCCTTATGAGTATTTAGGTGGCGCACAAAATAGTTTGCGGTGGCTTGAATACGTAGCATTTGTAAACTCCAATAAGGCTTACCGCCAAGCCAAACGTAACCGACTATTAAGAAAAGACTTTGGCGAAGAAGCTGCCAAAGAGTTTAGCGAGCGTAATTTAAATGACACACGCTACATCTGCCGCTTCTTTAAAAACTACGTTGAACGTTATCTAAAACTAGCCAATGACAGCGACTCCAAACGCTGCGTAGTCGTAAATGGCCAATTAACTTCTTTCTTAAGAGCACGCTGGGGCCTTATTAAGGTTCGTTCAGATTCAGATCGGCATCATGCCTTAGATGCTGCTATTGTTGCTGCCTGTAGTCATAGCATGGTTAAACGCTTGGCAGATTATTCAAGGCGTAAGGAGCTTGGAGCAGCTCGCGAAGGTTTTGTGGATATGGCCACAGGCGAAGTTGCAAGCCAGTCAATGTACTCACAACTTGAACAACACTTCCCATCACCTTGGCCACATTTTAGACAAGAGTTACAAACAAGATTGTTGGCTGATGACCTGCCCGCGATGCGTAATGAGTTGGCAAATATGGGATATGACGAAGAGTCTTTAGATAGCGTTAAAACATTGTTTGTCTCACGCGCACCGCAGCGACGAAATAGTGGTGCCGCCCACAAAGAAACAATTTATGGTCAATCTGATGCATTAGCTAAGACCGGCAGTGTGACGCAGAAAATTTCTGTTACTGATTTAAAACTGTCTGACTTGGATAAATTAATTGATCCACACCGTAATGAAAAACTGTATGCCGAAATTGAAAAGTGGCTGAAAGGGAAAGATGCGCGGGAAAAGCGCGCAAAAGAAATTGAAGCAAACTTGGGTCGAGGTAAAGACAAACGTGAAATGACCAGCGAGGAAAAAGCTGAAATCGAGCGACTAAGAGCTCTACCTCGAAAACCAACTAATGATGGCTCACTTGGCCCAATTGTAAGAACAGTCACCGCTGTGATTGATAAGTTATCAGGCATTCCGATTAGAGGAGGAGTGGCTAAAAATGACGCTATGCTGCGTGTGGATGTTTTTAGTAAGTCTGGTAAGTTTTACCTTGTGCCAGTCTATGTGCATCATCGAGTGACGGGGGTGCCAAATAAAGCAATTGTGGCTTTTAAAGACGAGTCAGAATGGACTTTAATTGATGAAAGCTACTTCTTTGAATTTTCAATTTATCCAAATGACTTTGTTAAAGTCACCCTTAAAAAAGACGTCTTCTCAGGCTATTTTAGTTCTTGTGATCGCTCAACAGGCGCAATTGGTCTTTGGGCGCATGACAGAAACTCGGTAATTGGCAAAGATGGTCTAATCCGAGGTATTGGAGTTAAGACCGCATTGAGCATAGAGAAATATAATGTCGATGTTCTAGGAAATACTTACCCTGCTCCAAAGGAGACCCGTCTTGACTTGGCGTAGTGTTGTCATATCCCAACCTGCCAAGCTACGGCGTGAGCACTTCTCGCTTGCCATTGAGCAGTCGCAAACAGCATTTGTGCCGTTTGAGGATATTGCGGTTATTGTGCTAAATAACAGAGAAATCACGATAACCCACCCTGTCCTATCTGCCTGTGGTGAATACGGTATCAGCTTATTTTCCACGGGCGACAATCATCAGCCGAATGGCATTTTCTTACCTTATCTTTCGCATTCACGCGCCAATAAATGGATGCGTTTGCAATTAGATTTCCCCAAACCAAAATCCAAGCAAACCTGGGCTGCAATTATTCGACGCAAAATTGCAAATCAATCGACATGCTTACGCCTCTCTGGGCGAGAGGGTGTTGAGCGTTTGGAGTCTTATGTTGGGCGTGTGCGTTCTGGCGACATTGAGAATATGGAAGGCCAAGCAGCTGCGTTTTACTTTCCGCAGCTTTTCGGTAAAGGCTTTAAGCGCATGCAAGAGAACCTCACCAATGCCGCATTGGATTATGGCTATGCGGTACTGCGCGGTACGATTGCACGCGGCCTGGTCGCTCACGGAATGATGCCTGCAATGGGGATTTTTCATGCCAGCGAACAGAATGCGTTTAATCTGGCCGATGACCTTATAGAGCCGTTTAGGCCTCTGGTTGATTTGTGCGTGAAAAATATGCCTTTACCGGCGAATGAAGAGTTAACGCCGCTGCATAAAGCAACTTTGGTTAATTTGCTTAATATTGATGTAGCGATGCCTCGTGGAACAATGTCCGTGTTATCAGCGATTGATCATATGGTTGAAAGCCTAGCGAGAGTACTGGATGGTGGCGGCCCTGAGATGCTGGAATTACCCATATTAATTGGGTTGGAGCAACATCAACTAGAGTATTAGCCATGAGCGGGGAGAACAAACGATATATGCGACTGCTAGTATTATTTGACCTCCCGGTGGTGACCAAGGCTGAACGCAGGGCTTATACAATCTTTAGGCGCTTTTTGATCAACGATGGTTACGACATGATTCAATTTTCCGTCTATGGTCGTTTGCTCAACGGAAACGATGCACTTGATAAACACTTAAAAAGACTTGCTGACAACTTGCCCCCAGAAGGCTCCGTACGCTGCTTAAGCGTGACAGAAAAACAGTATGCCAGCATGAAGCTCCTCGTAGGCCTTCCGCTTTTTCAAGAAAAAAAGGTCAAATCAGACCAACTTCTTCTGTTTTAAATTAGCGTTTTAAAAAAATAAAACCCGCGCCAGCGTTAACTGGTGCGGGTTTGGTGAGAGCCTATTGTAGATCATCCGGGGTGAGAGAGGGAGCTACAACTCCATGCTTTACGCACCCGTAACAACGCCGATTGTAGATCATCCGGGGTGAGAGAGGGAGCTACAACGGTCAATCAAGAATATCAAATTACAGGACAATTGTAGATCATCCGGGGTGAGAGAGGGAGCTACAACAATCAGTCCTTTGACAATTCAGGCTGGAATATTGTAGATCATCCGGGGTGAGAGAGGGAGCTACAACAGCCGCCTTGATGGCCGACAGGTATGGTTTATTGTAGATCATCCGGGGTGAGAGAGGGAGCTACAACCGCGCAAATGGCCGCACGTTTTTCTGAGCGATTGTAGATCATCCGGGGTGAGAGAGGGAGCTACAACGGCCCCACCGGCCGAGAGATAAGTAAAGCCATTGTAGATCATCCGGGGTGAGAGAGGGAGCTACAACATATCTACTTGCGGCTAGTCTGTAGAGTTGATTGTAGATCATCCGGGGTGAGAGAGGGAGCTACAACACTTTTGCTAATGCATCTACATTAGCGACTATTGTAGATCATCCGGGGTGAGAGAGGGAGCTACAACTCAGCCCATAGTTGCTGTGCAGTGCCATAAATTGTAGATCATCCGGGGTGAGAGAGGGAGCTACAACGCCCAGCATGGCATCCTCAAAGCTGGCATAATTGTAGATCATCCGGGGTGAGAGAGGGAGCTACAACAATCCCCAGTGCACGCCCCTTTTGCTCAAGATTGTAGATCATCCGGGGTGAGAGAGGGAGCTACAACTCATCCCCACCCATATAACTAGGCGTTTCCATTGTAGATCATCCGGGGTGAGAGAGGGAGCTACAACAAAGCTCCATCAAACACTCACGCACTGAATATTGTAGATCATCCGGGGTGAGAGAGGGAGCTACAACGCTGCGCAACAAGGTGCAGGCGCAAGTGGCATTGTAGATCATCCGGGGTGAGAGAGGGAGCTACAACTGATAGCCTGGTCGCATTTGTCAATGCTTTATTGTAGATCATCCGGGGTGAGAGAGGGAGCTACAACACCTTCCCCAAGCTCATATTTTTTTCCCTCATTGTAGATCATCCGGGGTGAGAGAGGGAGCTACAACCACCGTATTGGGTTTCCCAGAATGTTTCAGATTGTAGATCATCCGGGGTGAGAGAGGGAGCTACAACGTTGCATTAAACACATTCAAATTCAGCTCCATTGTAGATCATCCGGGGTGAGAGAGGGAGCTACAACTACTGTCCAAACCATACGCGCAGCGTTTTCATTGTAGATCATCCGGGGTGAGAGAGGGAGCTACAACCTAACGGTACGATTACAGGTACAGCCTACGATTGTAGATCATCCGGGGTGAGAGAGGGAGCTACAACTAAGTCTTTGTTGTTGTGGCGCACCCTGAAATTGTAGATCATCCGGGGTGAGAGAGGGAGCTACAACAGATCATCTAGTGTTACTGCTGCAAGCACCATTGTAGATCATCCGGGGTGAGAGAGGGAGCTACAACTGCACTGATCATTGCTGAGTACTGCATCAAATTGTAGATCATCCGGGGTGAGAAAGGGAGCTACAACGATGGGGAGTGATGGATAGTTTATATCAGGATTGTAGATCATCCGGGGTGAGAGAGGGAGCTACAACAATTGGATGGAGGGGATGTGATGGACGACGATTGTAGATCATCCGGGGTGAGAGAGGGAGCTACAACGGTTCGATTGGCTTATTCATACAATCCCTTATTGTAGATCATCCGGGGTGAGAGAGGGAGCTACAACTTGCCATTTGCTTGTTAGCTGCTTCTTGCGATTGTAGATCATCCGGGGTGAGAGAGGGAGCTACAACCTGATCCACTCATAAGCAACAGCGCCAATAATTGTAGATCATCCGGGGTGAGAGAGGGAGCTACAACCCATAGACAGCGTTACAGAGCTTTCTGTGGATTGTAGATCATCCGGGGTGAGAGAGGGAGCTACAACATGGTATTGATTGGATTCAGATTCAAATCAATTGTAGATCATCCGGGGTGAGAGAGGGAGCTACAACTTATTGAATTTGGGCATTACACAACACCTCATTGTAGATCATCCGGGGTGAGAGAGGGAGCTACAACCTGCCTGCAGTACCTGCCCCGGCCAGCTCTATTGTAGATCATCCGGGGTGAGAGAGGGAGCTACAACATCGGTGCCTGGCCCGTGGCTGTGATGATAATTGTAGATCATCCGGGGTGAGAGAGGGAGCTACAACTCGTCAGCATGTGGGGAAATATCGCGCGCTATTGTAGATCATCCGGGGTGAGAGAGGGAGCTACAACCCGGCAGAAGATGCAAGCAATATTGTCGTAATTGTAGATCATCCGGGGTGAGAGAGGGAGCTACAACTCTAAATTCGTGTCTTTGCATGGTGATCACATTGTAGATCATCCAGGATGGAAATCTTAATGCAACTGCGAGAGATGTAAATCGCGCAATTTTGGCGCTTTGAACGCCGTCACCCCTACCACTGCCAGCGTCATGCAGCCCCCAAACACCACCGAGGGCACCAGCCCCATGAGTCTGGCGGTGAGCCCGGACTCGAACGCACCTAGCTCATTGGAAGAGCCGATAAAAATGCCGTTGATGGCCGAGACGCGGCCGCGCATGCCATCGGGCGTGGCCAGTTGCAGAATAGTTTGCCGTAACACCACCGAGACGCCGTCCATCATGCCGGAGATGGCCAGGATCAGCATGGCTAATTCAAAATTGGTACACAAGCCAAATGCAATCATGCACACACCAAAACCGGCCACGGCAAACAGCAGCCAGCGGCCACTGTGCTCATGAATCGGATGTTTGGCGAGCCAGACGCCGGACACTATGGCGCCCAGTGCGGGGGCGGCACGTAATAACCCCAGGCCTTCGGGGCCCATCTGGTAGATATCGTGCACAAAGGCAGGCAGCATGGCGACAGCACCGCCAAATAGCACGGCGAACATATCGAGCAGTTGCGCGGCAAGCACCACTTGCGTACGGCGGACAAAGCGCAAGCCTTCAGCGATGCTGGCAAAGACTTTCATTGGCTCATGGCTATGGTGCTCGGTCACGCGCAAGGCCAGCGCAGCCACAAAGGCGGCCAGTGCCAGCAGTGCAGACAGCCCATAAGCGATAGATTTGTCAGCAAAGCCAATCAGCAAACCGCCAATGGCGGGGCCGACAATGAGCCCAATCTGAAACATGGAGCTGCCGATGCCAGAGGCCTTGGCGATGGAGGCACGCGGGATAATCAGGGCAAACAGCGTGTTATAGCTGGGAGAGATCAACGCACGGGCAAAGCCGGTCAGGCAGACCGTGCCATAGATCCACCAGGCAGTATGGGCGGGCTGTTGCTGCGTAATCATCACCAGTAACCCGGCGTTCACCGCCAGAAAAAAAGCCGACACGGCGGCAAAACCACGGCGCGAGAAGTAATGATCCACCGCATGCCCCGCAAACAGTGCGCTACCCATGTAAGGGATCACTTCTGCCAGGCCGACCAGCCCCAATGACCAGGGATCGTGTGTCAACTCGTAGATATGCCAGCCGATGGCAACCATCATCATCTGGTACGACAGCACCATGAGGATGCGGTAGGCAAGCAACTTAGGGAATGCATAGCCCTGATGGGCAAGAATCTGGCGGATGGACAAAGACATAGGCAAGATTATACGCTATCGCTTCACATGGCTGCGGCGTGCAAAATCGCCTACAATCTGCAAGCGGGTGCGGTGAATCAGGCAGTAGGCGGTAACGCTGATGAGCCGTCGTTGACCCCGTGCGACTCTGCCGATATAGATGGGGCGCACCCGCAAGTCTTAAGCAACCGATTAAATGTGGCAAGATTTAATCGGGTAAGATGCCGGCCTGCTATCGCAAGCAGTCTGCCCCTTAACTAAAGGTTTAGTTTCATGACATCACGTATTTCAGTATTCAGTTTGTGTTTTCTCTGGTTTGTGACGCTTTGCGCACATGCAGAGGAAAGTTTCGTCACCAAAGAGCCATTCAGGCAACCGGCAAAAATGCCTTCGGCCATCGTGACTTTGCTGGCGCAAGAGCCGTCGGTGGTCAATAGTGCTAGTTGCGGAGAATCCAAGCCTGCCGCTTTACTGGAAACGCAAGTGGTACGCCTGAGCAAAACGGCAAAAGCTTATTTGGTGAAACCAGCACATGCTTGCCTGTGCCGCGAGGCCGCTTGCCCGGTGTGGTTGTTTCAAATGAGAGGGGCGGCGGCCAAGCTCATTTGGCATACCCCTGCCGCAATCAAGGTGGCCGTATTAGACAAAAAATTTGATGGCTACCACAAACTGGGCGAAACCGATGGCGATGCAGCAGCAGGGAGTGAGACGCACTGGTCTTGGGACAATACGCGTTATAAACAAACCTATAAAAATACCTGGACCATGGATGCTGACAATAAATGCCGCTTGGGCGAGGAAACGATCCATCTGGTGGATGGAAACATTGTGAACCATACCATCAAGTGTCCCCAGGACTAACCCACGAGAAGCTCATGCTCATGCGAGGCTAAGATGCGCATCGTGATCCAGAGACTGTTGCTGGGACTGGCATTACTGCTGACATCCCCGGCAATGGCGGCGGACACCATGCAACTCTGGATCACCGTCGATTGGGAAGGCTTGTCGCTGGATGAAGACAATCTACAGGCCATGCAACGCTTTCGGCAGCAGTTTCCAGACATTCCGATGTTGCATTTGGTCAATCCGGTCTATTTTATCCAGCCTGGGGTCCATCGCGCCCAGGTAGGCAGCCTGATTCGCAGCACGTTTTTACCGCAGGACACGGTGGGATTGCATCTGCACCCCATGCGCACATTGGTTGAGTATTGCGGGCTCACCTATCAGGCCACGCCCTCGATTTCTGGCCGCGATGAACATTGCAGACAGGCCAGTTGCGGTCATTCTGTCAGCCTGGAGTTTGCTTACAGCGAGACCGAGCTGACGCGGCTGGTGCATTGCAGCAGTGATTTGATGGTGCAAAACGGCTTTAACCGTCCCCGGCATTTCCGCGCCGGCGCCTGGCAACTGGGGCCCAAGTTGCGAGCCGCACTGGTTGCGAATGGCTTTTATTGGGATAGCTCGCGCATTGATGCGCGCTTGCTGACCTCGCGCTGGCCCAGCGACAGTCCCCTGATCAAGGGATTGCAACAGCTGCATGCGGGCAGCACTCCGCTGGAACAACCGTATGCTTTGTCTTATCAATTGATGGAATACCCGGATAACGCCGCCCTGGCGGATTACACCAACACGCAACAACTGTTGCGCCTGTTTGAAGCTTTATTGAACCAGGCCCCTGCCGTCATGGTCTTGGGATTTCATCAGGAATCGGCTGCAGACTACCTGTTGCAACTGGAGCGCGCCATTCCCCACATGCAGCGGCTGGCAAAACAGAAAAATGTCACGTTGGTGTGGATGCCCTAATCGCCGCGAGAACGCATGGACTTATTTGCACAAGACACCCCCTCTAAAGTGATGCTGGCCCCCGGTGCCTGCTGGCTATCCGGCTTTGCGCTGCCCTGCATGCCAGTGCTTTGGCCTTGTCTGGCACAGCATCTGTCTGCCCATCCGCCCCGGCAGATGATGACGCCCATGGGTTACCCGATGTCAGTGCGCACCAGCAGCATAGGTGATTGGGGCTGGGTAGGCAGTGCGGCTGGCTATGGCTACCAGGCGGCTGACCCCGCCAACCATCAACCCTGGCCAGCAATGCCGGAGGTGATTTTACAGCTGGCTGCGACCGCCGCGCAGCAGGCAGGCTATGCCGACTTTGTGCCCGACAGCTGTTTGATCAACGTGTATGCTCCCGGCAGCAAAATGGGCTTGCATCAGGATAAAGATGAGCAGGATTTTACGCAGCCGATTGTGTCAGTGTCGCTCGGGCTGCCCGCCACATTTCTATTTGGCGGCCCCAGGCGGACGGACAAGCCGGTGAAAATCCCGCTGGTGCATGGCGATGTCGTGGTCTGGGGCGGCGCCAGCCGGCGCTTCTATCATGGCGTGGCGCCAGTCCAGCCTGGGCAGCACCTGCTCATTGGCCCGCAACGCATTAACCTCACCTTGAGAAAAGCGCGTTAGCATCTCGCCCTGACAACGCCTTAACAATAGCCGCATAAACGCTGATGAAGATCAAAAACCCCGCTCACTTCCGGGTTGCATCTGTTTTTCAAAAGAGTAAACTGAAACTGTCTTATCTATCCAACATTTGCTGAATGATCCAGCAAACACTCGATAAGACCCTTTCCGAAAACAAGGAGTTTGTCATGAATTTACAACTTACAGGACACCATTTAGAAATCACTCCAGCACTGCGCGAGTACGTATCATCCAAGTTCTCGCGTATCAGCAATCACTTTGATCATGTGATTGATGTCAAAGTCACCATGTCTGTTGAAAAGCTTGCCCAAAAGGTTGAAGCGACATTGCATGTGCCAGGCAACGACTTACACGCCGCCTGCTCAGACGAAAACATGTACAGTGCCATCGACATGCTGACCGACAAACTTGACCGCCAGGTCGTGAAACACAAGGAAAAAAATGGCGACCACCACAAATCCGGTGGCGCTGTGAAACACCAGTTAAGCTCATAAGCCTTAACGCCATTCTCTACCCGACCGGGTAGAGAATTCACCCCGCCCCCGCTACTTTTACGCCGTTTCACGCCACCCGAATCAATTCAGTTGTAAAATGAGTCCAACACTTTGTTGATGCGTTAACAACTTATGGCTCAAATCTCCGTAGCCGATTTATACAAGCAGATTCGCAGCAAACTCAAATTGAAATGGGTAGCAGGCGAATCTGGCGGTCAGAAAATTCTCAATTCAGGCACTGTGACCAAGCCTTCACTGGCCCTGGTCGGGCATTTGAATTTTGTGCACCCCAACCGGGTGCAAGTGTTGGGCTGTGCCGAAATGGACTACCTCGGTGGGCTCAGCATTCTGGCCATGCAACAGGCGGTAAGCAACCTGTTTTCAACCGACCTGGCCATGGTCGTAGTCGCCAATGGTGAAAAAGTACCCTCGGTCATGCTGGAAGCCGCACAACAATCGCAAACCCCCTTATTCACGACGCCCATGATCAGCCCGCAACTGATGGAATTACTCAGCCATTATCTGGCGGTGGCGACGGCAGAAACCACCAGCCTGCATGGCGTGTTTATGGAAGTACAAGGCTTTGGCGTGCTGATTACCGGCAGTGCGGCGATTGGTAAAAGCGAGCTGGCGCTCGAGCTGATTTCACGGGGCCATCGGCTGGTGGCAGATGATATTGTGGATTTTTACCGGGTCTCGCCCGAACGCATTGAAGGCCGCTGCCCGGAGCTGTTGCAAGACTTTCTGGAGGTGCGAGGTCTCGGCATTTTGAATATCCGCGCACTCTATGGCGATAATGCAGTCAAACCAACCAAACCGCTGGATATGATGATACAGCTGGAGCTGGCCGACGAATTGAAGCCGCAGGACCTGGACCGGCTCAGTGCCAACCGGCAGACGCAACAAGTGCTGGATGTAGAGATCAGCAAGGTGATTATCCCGATTGCGGCCGGGCGCAACATTGCGGTACTGGTAGAAGCCGCCGTACGCAATCACATGTTGCTGTTGCGTGGTGTCAATGCCACCAAACAACTGACACAGCGGCAAAAACAGATCATGCTCAGAGAAAGCAAATTACGATGACATCCACAGGGTTAAGCACATGCAACTGGTGATTGTGACCGGGCTCTCCGGCTCGGGTAAAACCATTGCCTTGCGCGTGTTTGAAGACAGCGGCTATTACTGCATTGATAACCTGCCGGCCACCTTGCTGCCGCATATCCAGAGCCATGTGGCCAACCGTGATGCGGCCAAAGTGGCGGTGAGTATTGATAGCCGCAGCATTGCGATTGAGTCTTTACCCGACATCCTGAAAACCCTCAAGAGCCAGGGCATTGCCGCGCATCTGCTGTTTCTGGATGCCAGCCTGGAGACGCTGGTCAAGCGCTTCTCTGAAACCCGGCGCAAACACCCGCTCAGCACGCCAGATCAAGCGCTGGCCGAGAGCATTAAACATGAGCGTGATTTGCTGTCTGGCCTGAATAATCTGGGCCACCATGTGGATACCAGCAACCTGTCATCCAATGCCTTGCGCAACCACACCCGGGACTGGATGCTGCAAATTGAACAAAGCTATTTGCCCGCCCGCTCGCATTCGCTGGTGCTGTCGTTTATCTCGTTTGGCTTTAAACATGGCATTCCACTCGATGCCGACTTTGTGTTTGACGTGCGCAGCCTGCCCAACCCGCATTACGATCCGATTTTGCGACCCTACAATGGCACGCAGGCGCCGATACAGCAGTTTTTGCAAAATGAAGCACAGGTGCTTGAAATGCAGCAAGACATTCAGCACTATATCGAAAAATGGCTACCAAGCTTTTATCACGACCATCGCAGCTATGTCACGGTAGGCATCGGCTGCACCGGGGGGCAACACCGTTCCGTCTATCTGGTGGAACAATTGGGGGCGTATTTCAAGCAACAGCATCAAGTCATGATTCGCCACCGCGAACTGCAGGATGCCGCCGCGATCGCTACCCCGTAACGAGACTCTGAAAGTACATTTATGATTGGTGTTTTGATTATTGCGCACGGTAGCCTGGGACCCAGCCTGATTGACTGCGCCACGCATGTGATGGGCAACCGCCCGGCACAGCTGGATTATCTGGAAATTTCAAAAAATGATGACCCGGCAACGGTACTGCCCAAGGCGCAGGCACTGGTGCAAAGCCTGGACAGTGGCCAGGGGGTGCTGGTGTTGTCAGATATTTATGGCGCAACCCCGTGCAACATCGTCACCAAACTGCTGACACCAGACGAGACCGAGGGCGTAGCTGGCGTGAACCTGCCCATGCTGGTGCGCGTGCTCAACTACCGTCACGAGGGTTTGCACTCCTGCATCCAGAAGGCCCTCAGCGGTGGCCGCGACGGCGTTGTCCACTTTACCAAAACCACTTGTCATCACGCACAATAACCACATAAAACATGGCCAAACTTTCTTTAGAAATCATCAATAAACTCGGCTTGCACGCACGCGCCTCCACCAAATTCACCCAAACTGCCAGCCAGTTCAAGAGCGAAGTCTGGGTGGAAAAGAATAGCCGTCGAGTCAATGCCAAAAGCATTATGGGCGTGATGATGCTGGCCGCCGCCAAGGGCAGCACCATTGACATTGAAGCCACCGGCCCGGATGAAGATCAGGCGCTGGCCGCACTCGAAGCACTGGTTAACGACTATTTTGGCGAGGGTGAATAATTGACCAGCTTTAGCATGCATGGCGTCGGGGTATCGAGTGGCATTGCCATCGGCCATGCTCACCTGATTTCGCATGCCCTGCTCGAAGTCGTGCACTTCAAAATTGAGGCGTCTGCCATCGACGAGGAAATTGCCCGCTTTGAACGCGCCATCGGTCTGGTCAAGCACGACCTGGAACAACTCAAAGCACAACTGCCTAAAAATGCCCCGGCTGAACTGAGTGCCTTTATCAATACCCACTTAGCCATGCTGACTGACAAATCATTGTCAGAAGCGCCTAAAGCCATTATCCGCAATGAGCTGTGCAACGCCGAATGGGCGCTCAAACAGCAAATGGATGATATCGTCGCCCAGTTTGACGCGATTGAAGACGCCTATTTGCGTGAGCGCAAGCAGGATGTGGTGCAGGTGGTGGAGCGTGTAATCAAGGTCTTGTTGGGCCGCGACCAACTCGCCGCCAGCGAGAAAAAACTGCAAGCCAGACAAGAGCGCGCCATGATTCTGGTGGCGCATGATGTCTCCCCGGCAGATGCCATCCAGTTCAAACATCACCAGTTTGCAGCCTTCATCACCGATGTCGGCGGGGTTACTTCACACACCGCGATTCTGGCACGCAGCCTGAATATTCCGTCCATCGTTGCCTTGCAGCGCGCCCGTGACCTGATCAATGACGGCGAACTGATGATAGTCGATGGCAGCGAAGGCGTGGTCATCGTCAATCCTGACCCTGAGGTGCTGGCGGAATACCAACTCAAGCAAAACCAGTGGCAACTTGCCCAGCAAAAGCTGCAACGGATTAAAACGACCAAGGCCGTCACCGTGGATGGGGTGGCGATTGACTTGCTGGCCAATATTGAAGTGCCGGACGATGTGGTTGCTGCCAAAGCCTCGGGCGCCGTCGGCGTAGGCTTATACCGGACCGAGTTCCTGTTTATGAATCGCACCGAAATGCCC
This sequence comes from Methylophilus sp. DMC14, assembly GCF_056314085.1. Lineage (NCBI taxonomy): Bacteria > Pseudomonadati > Pseudomonadota > Betaproteobacteria > Nitrosomonadales > Methylophilaceae > Methylophilus > Methylophilus sp. DMC14. The sequence goes on from NZ_JBQUZA010000001.1 coordinate 528,659, forward strand.
GATGAGCAGGAACAGTTTGAAGCCTACAAACATGTGGCGGAGGCCATGAAAGGCCAGCCGGTCACCATCCGCACGCTGGATATTGGCGCCGACAAGCAACTGAACCCGGATGAAGTGGTGACGGCCATCAACCCGGCGCTGGGCTTACGTGCCGTGCGCTATTGCCTGGCCGAGCCGCATATTTTTCACAGCCAGTTCCGCGCCCTGTTGCGTGCCTCGCACTATGGCCAGGTGAAAATCCTGATTCCCATGCTGTCCAACCTGGCAGAACTGCGACAAACCAAACTGCTGTTCGCCCGTGCCAAAGAATCGCTGCGCCAGCAAGGCATCCCGTTTGACGAGCAAGTGCCTATCGGCGGCATGATCGAAGTACCGGCCGCCGCCATCAATGCTGACGCCTTTGCGCAGGAGCTGGACTTTTTGTCCATAGGCACCAATGACCTGATTCAATATACGCTGGCGATTGACCGTGCCGACGATGCGGTGGCGCATTTGTATAACCCTTTGCATCCAGCCGTCTTGCGCTTGATCCAGATGACGATTGCCGCCGCCGCCAAATATGACAAGCCGGTCTCTGTCTGCGGCGAAATGGCGGGTGACATCAAACTGACGCGCTTGCTGGTCGGCATGGGCATGCGTCAGCTATCCATGCATCCGGCGCATATCCTGAGCGTGAAGTCGCAAATCCTGCAGAGCGAAGAAAACGTGCTGGCCAAACAAGCCAGAAAAATTCTGTCTCTCAATGATCTGGAGAAAATTGACCCGCTGATTAAAAAATTAAATGGCGAAGTGCACTAACGCTGCACGGATGCCCTTGTATTAAACAAAACTCATCACCATCATCAATATATACAATGAGCCAAATGCGAACATTTGGCGAATAATACGCCTCTATCATCTATCGCATTCAACAAAGGATTTGCTGTGAGCACCAACCCATTACTTGCTTTTAGTGGCCTGCCCAAATTTAACGATATCCGTCCAGAGCACGTCTCGCCCGCTATTGACCAGTTACTGGCAGAAGGCCGCGCCCTGGTAGAGCGCCTGGCTACTGCCAGCGAGACGCCCGACTGGCAAAACTTTGTGCAGCCGATTGAAGACTACTCAGAAAGACTGTCACGCAGCTGGGGACCGGTCGGGCACATGAATGCCGTGGTCAACACGCCAGAACTGCGTGAAGCCTATAATGAAAACCTGGCCAAACTGACCGATTTTTACAGCGACCTGTCACAGGATGAGCGCCTGTACGCCAAGTACAAAGCCATCCAGGCCAGCGCGGGTTACGCACAATTGAGCCGGGCACAACGCAAGATTATCGACAACGAAGTGCGTGGCTTCAAACTGGGCGGTGCCGAACTGCCACCAGCCGAAAAAGTACGCTTCAAGGAAATCGCCGAAAAACTGTCCAAACTGGGCAGCAAGTTTGAAGAAAATATCCTCGATACCACCAACGACTTCAAGCATCTGGTGACAGACGCAACCGAGCTCACAGGGCTGCCTGAGGACGCCTTGCAAGCAGCCGCCGAAGCCGCAAAAGCCGAGGAGAAAACCGGCTATCTGTTTACGCTGCACTTCCCGTCTTACATGCCGGTCATGCAATACTGCGACAACCGTGCCTTGCGTGAAACGCTGTATCGGGCCTATGCCACGCGCGCCTCAGAATTCAGTAAACCCGAATGGGATAACACCGCCCTGATCGCTGACCTGCTCAAACTCAAGCAGGAAGAAGCGCAACTGTTAGGCTTTAAAAACTATGCTGAACTGTCGCTGGCGACCAAGATGGCAGATACGCCGGCACAGGTGATTGAATTTCTGGACACCCTGGCCAAGCGGGCCAAACCCTATGCCGAAAAAGACATGGCCGAACTCAAGGCCTATGCCGAAAAGCTGGGCTTTAGCGACATGCAGGCCTGGGATGTGTCCTACATCAGCGAAAAACTGCGCCAGGACAAATACGCGTTTTCAGATCAGGAAGTCAAACAATACTTCCCCGAAGACAAGGTGCTGGCAGGCCTGTTTAAAGTGGTGGAAACCATTTTTGGCGTGCAGGTGCGCAAAACCGATGCGCCGTTATGGCATAAGGATGCGGGTTTTTATGAGATCAGCGACCAGCAGCGCCAGCCGATTGCCTATTTCTATCTGGATTTATATGCGCGGCATGGCAAACGCGGGGGCGCCTGGATGGATGAGTGCATTACCCGCCGCAAAATTGCCACTGGCATAGAGCTGCCAGTTGCCTACCTGACCTGTAACTTCTCGGCACCCGTTGGCGACAAACCTGCGCTGTTCACCCATGACGAAGTGATCACGCTGTTCCATGAGTTTGGTCATGGCCTGCACCACATGCTAACCCAGGTCGAGGAATACAGTGTTTCCGGCATTAAGGGCGTGGAATGGGACGCGGTCGAACTCCCGAGCCAGTTTATGGAAAACTTTTGCTGGGAATGGGACGTGCTGCGCCATATGACGGCGCATGTCGACACTGGCGAGCAACTGCCGCACACACTGTTCGACAAAATGGTCGCCGCCAAAAACTTCCAGGCCGGCATGCAAACCGTGCGCCAGATCGAGTTTTCATTGTTTGATATGCGTTTGCACAGCAGCTTTGACCCAGCAGGCAAGCAGACGGCACTCGACGTGTTCGAACAGGTGCGTGATGAAGTGGCTGTATTACGCCCACCCAAGTGGAACCGCTTCCCCAACAGCTTTAGCCATATTTTTGCAGGCGGTTATGCCGCAGGCTACTACAGCTACAAATGGGCAGAAGTCCTGTCTGCCGACGCTTACAGCCTGTTTGAAGAGCTGGGCGTGTTGTCTGCCGAGGCAGGTAGCCGCTTTAAAAACGAGGTACTGGCACAAGGGGGCGCACGTCCGGCCATGGAGTCTTTTGTCGCCTTTAGAGGTCGCGAGCCGAGTATGGATGCGTTGTTACGCCACAACGGCATGGCAAGTTAATCACTTTGTACATCTAGCCAAGTGTCTAACACTTGGCTTTTTTACACGCACCCGCTATGCTAGCCAGATCGTTTTAAGGATTAAAAATGTCTCGTCTGCCCCTCTGTGTATTACTGATTGCCTTGTTGCCGGCGGTGGCGTTTGCCGCCAAAGAAGAAGCAGATGATATTCAAGCCAAAACCGCCAATGGCGATGAAGTGGTGCTGCACGCCAATGGCTACTGGGAGTTTAAGGATGGCAAAAAAGCCGAGGAAGCCAAAGTCAAAGTCGAGCAATTTGAGCGGAGCAATAGCTGCCCATTGGGTATGAGGCCCAGCTTTTTGGGCATTGGCCGTTGTATCGCGTTTGACGACCCCATCCTTAAGCGAGGTTCATTGAGTGGCAAAAGCCGTTAATTTGCGGCCATGTGAAACTCAGACAAGCACTAAAACAGGGCAGCCATCGCTGCCCTGTGTCATTTCAAATATCCCGCGCACGGCAAGTGCAGTGTACGGGCCGCAAGCACAAGCCATTGTGCGCAATATTTAGCCAACGCCCCCCAGCAGGAACGCCACTTGCTTATTTCAGGTTTTAGATGCATTGATGGAGCCTCATGATTAATTCTCTCGATTTTGCCCGCCACGGCGACAAACAAAACTCCGCCTTTTTTGAAGAGTATTTGCAAAAGCTGCTCGAAGAGCGCGACCAGCTCGGGCTGACCGACATGATTCAGGAAATTGATGCGCTGATGATTACGGTAGACCCTGATCATTCGATTCAGTACATCGCCGAACTGTCTTTAATGACCTCTTACCATTATCTGGTGACGCTGGAGAGTGAGAAACACTGGACGCATATTCTGCGTATAGACCTCGACTCGCCGGATTTACTGGTCCGAGAGGTGAAAGACCCTAACTTCAGGGGAATTTTCCGCGCACTCAACGAGATCTATCCTGTTGGGGCGCGCAAACCAAATAGCCGCTACATGGGTGAAATCATCCGCGTCACCAATATGCACGAGGTGGTGAAGTTACAGGAAGAACGCGAATTCCGCTTTTTTACCCAGGACGAAGTGCGCAAACTGGAATTGCCGGGCAATGTGGCGATCAGCAAACCTTCGCCCTACACGCATAATATCGTTGGCTATATGAAACGCGAGCCGGATGAGTTACGCGTGTATGCGTTGGGTATCAGTACCATCCGCGCCGATGTACAAGCCGCGTATGAAGAGGCTAAAAACCTGCAGGCCAAGCTGCGCATAGACGATTTGATCTTACCAGTGGATCACCTGGCCACCCGCGTTTATAGCCAAAACCGTGAGGTGGCGATTCTCGAATACCTGTCCTGGTCCAGCTACTTTTTCTGGGGCGCCTATAACATCTGGGACCAAAACTCTTCCACCAATGTCACCAAGAGCGTGCACGGCTTCCCAGAAACCAAGAGTCCGGCCAAAGTGTTTACCGCTAACAATACGCCTTATTTTGTTAACCACCTGGAAAAACTGCCCTCGCCGACCGAAACCTTTGTGCGTAACTATGGCCCGCGCTTGCACCATATCGCCTTATCCGTCAAAGATGGCACCCGGGACGGCAAGGAAAATATCGAATTTGTCGTCGATGCCATTGCCAGCCAGGGCAAAGGCTTTCTGCTCGATGTGATTGGCTCCAAGGAAGAAGGCCTGAAACAGATTTTCTCTAATGCCTCTGAACACTCCTCGCTGATTATTGAATATGTCCAACGCTATGACGGCTTTGATGGCTTTTTCACCCGGGATAACGTGGCCAAGCTGACAGAGGCCGCCGGGGTGGAAGAAGGCGTGCTGGAGCAACAGGCAAGGTTGAGTCAGCGCGCTGGGAAATAACAGACGCGCACAAGTTGATCTATACTTAAGCTCTTTACGCTCAGGCTTTGACGCCTAGACCAAGGATTTTGTATGGATCACGCATTCTGGCACAGTCGCTGGCAAACCCAGCAAATTGGCTTTCATCTCGACCAAGCCAACCCGCTGCTGGTCAGCCACTTTCATCATCTGGCATTAACGGCTGGGCAGTGTATTTTTGTGCCCTTGTGCGGAAAATCGCTGGATATCCCTTGGCTGTTAGACCAAGGACTACAAGTGGTGGGCATAGAACTGAGCCCACTCGCGGTAAAAGCGTTGTTCCAAGAGCTGGCGCTGACGCCAGAAGTAGACGAGATGGGTGCGATCACCTGTTACCGTGCCGGGCCACTGACTGTGTTTAATGGCGACTTTTTTGCCCTCAGCCAGACGCAATTGAAGCAGGCGCAAGTGGGTCAGATAGATGCGGTCTATGACCGCGCCGCACTGGTGGCCCTGCCCGCCGACATGCGCCCACGCTACAGTCAGCATTTGACCGCCTTGACCGCGCACGCCAAACAAATGCTGGTGAGTTTTGACTACGACCAGTCGCTGCAAGCCGGACCACCGTTTAGTGTCGATGCCCAAGCAGTGCAACAACTGTACGGCCAGGACTTTAGATTAAGCCTGTTGGCCGATGTACCGCTGGCGGGTGGCCTTAAGGGCAAATGCCCGGCACAAGAACAAGTCTGGTTGTTGCAGGCAAAAGATCGAGCTTAGGAAAGTCACTCAGCCATGTCGGCGCTTGGCACGCAGCCCATGAGCGCATCATGATGCTGATGCCAGTGCAGCAAGCTTTCCACCACATGAAACGCCTGTGCCCGCACCAGGTCGCCCGGTTGTTTTAAATCAGGCACCACAATCACGCGCAAGCCTGCGGCAATAGCGGCTTGTGCGCCGAGTTCACTGTCTTCAAACGCAATGCATTCGTCTGCCTGCAAGCCCAGTTTTTCCAGGGCCAGCAGGTAGATGTCCGGGTTGGGCTTGCCGCGCTGCACCTCCTGGCCACTAGTGACATGGTCAAAGTAATCCAGCACGCCCGTATGGCTCAGACGGTGGGTAATATGCGGGATGGGGGAAGAAGAAGCGACACTGCAGGTGATGCCTGCGTCACGGTAAAACTGTAATAGCTCAAGCACACCCGTTTTGAGCGGGAACACATGGTTGCGTGCATCAAGATAGGTGTTCAGGCCAGCAATCACCTGCTGCATATGATGTTCGCCGTTGAGTTGCTCTGCCATGATCCGGCTGGAGTCTGACCAGATCCGCCCCACCAATTGCACATATTGCTGCTCGGTATAAGTGATGCCTATGCTGGCGGCGGCTTCAATACAACCTTGCATGATGATACGTTCAGAATCGATCAGCAGACCATCCATGTCAAAAATTGCGGCTTTAATCACTGGCAAACCCGTTTGGCGAACAAAGCGATATTTTATCGCGTCTTTGCAGGTGAGATCACAGGAATATCACGCTTGCTCGGCGTAGGCCAACGGCGTGACGGTGACACTGACCTTAAGCTGCTGCTGACCGCCACCCAGCACCACACCACGCATAGGTGAGACATCACCAAAATCGCGGCCCCAGGCCACGGTAATGTGCTCTTGCTGGACCAGACAATTATTGGTCGGATCAAAGTCTACCCAGCCATAGACCGGGCAATAGACAGACACCCAGGCGTGCGATGCATCGGCGCCGACCAGGCGCGGCTGGCCTGCGGGTGGATGGGTAAGGATATAACCGCTGACATAACGGCAGGCCAAACCGATAGAGCGTAGCGCGCCTATCATCAGATGGGCAAAGTCCTGACACACACCGCGGCGGCCTTTGAGCACCGTATCCAGCGGGGTAGAGACATCGGTGGCTTGTGGGTCAAATTCAAACTCGGTATAAATTTTTTGCGTCAGCGCCATGGCGGCTTCTAGCAACGGTCGCTGCGGGGTAAAGCAGCTCAGGGCGAAACTGGCCAGCGCTTCGCTACAGGTCACGCGCCTGGTGGCATACACATAGGGCGCAGCATCCAGGTGGTGTGTGTCCTGATCTTTTAACAAAGTCTGCACCTGCTCCCAGGGCGGGCTTTGCACAAGCTCAGCCATCTTTGGCCGTGGCTGGATATCGACCTGAAATCTGGAGGTGACTTCGAGTGACTGGTGCGGTGTCAGTAGCGTGAAGTAGTCATTGTGATTGCCGAAGAAATCCAGCCGCCGCGACTGTTCCGCCGGCTGCGGCTCACAGGCCAGCGTATAAGAAACGCATTGCTGAAATGCGGTTTGCCGGGGCATTAAATGCAGTAATTGCTGTGATTGAATCACAGGCACATCGTAGCGATAAATGGTTTGGTGTTCGACCTGATAGCGCATGCGGGTCCTTAATGCCCAGAGATGACGACCGGACTGGCATAGCTGAAAAAGCGCAGGCTGAGGCGGTCAGACAGCGTTAAAGTCACCTCGTAGGTGTGATTGAGCCAGGCTGACAACTCTGGACTGCCTTGCATAAAGCAGGTGTCCGGGTCGAGTTGCAGCAAGGCTTGCCAGCAGGCTTTCAGCTCGGCGGCAATGCCGCCTGCATTATCATGGGCATCCATTTCTTCGAGATATTTCACCAAACCCTTGATTTGAAAAACAATGGCATTGGGATTATTGCCATCCATCAACAGTAAATCCAGCACAGGCAACCATTCGGGTTGCGAGGCGTAGCGGGCACGGTAAGTGACCAGGTTATTGGTCACTTGTAGCAACCACTCAAGATTACTATGTTGTGGCATTTGCAAGGCACGGCTTAATAACACACACATAAACTGCAAGCGCTCAATCCGCCGTCCGAGCGACATAAACCGCCAGCCCAGATCACGCGTCATCCAGTCCATGGCAAAGCCGGTCAAGGTGACAAAATGATTCACGGCCTGCTCGATATACGACATCGCATCCTGCAAGGTGGCATGCGCGTGCCGGGTAATAAACTGCCGTGACAATACGTTCACGGTCCGCCAGTGGTCATTGGAGATGCGCTCACGCAGGTTGAACGCCTGTTGATACAACTGCTGCACGCTGGTGGCCAGACTGCCGGACTGCTGCGAGAACACGGCTTGTACCAGCAACGGCTCAATATCATCATCACTGTACGGTTGCCATTTCGCCCATTCTTCATCATCTTTAGGCGAGGGCAACAGGTCAAACCACTGACACAAGCCCTGCATGGTCGGCCACTCGCCTTCGCGCGATTCTGGCGTGTATTCGAGCAAGGCGCGCAAGGTGGCGCGTAACATCATGGCTTTTTGCAGGTTGCGTACTGAATAGCGGCCATACCAGAACATGTTTTCTGCCATGCGGCTGGAGAGCGAGGTGTTTTCACGCACCAGGTCCTGACTGGAGGTGGTTTTGCGCAACAAGCTGAACGCCGACTGCGTAAACTCCGAAAGCACCCAGGTGTCTTTGCTGGTGCCGCCACGCTGCATGGTCACCACGCGGCTATCTTTGCCGCTGGCGACGCGGGAAAGGCCGCCTGGCATCACCGCATAGCCATTGGGGGTGGCAAAGGCATAGACACGCAAACTCACTGCCAAGCTGCCCATTTGTGGCTGGTGATGATGATTGCTCAGCACAGGCGCATGTGAAATATCCACTTGTTCCTGGGCAATATAATGGCCGGGCTGCGCACGCAGCTTGGCAATCAGCGCCTCTTTTTGCGTAGCATTGAGATCCTCGCCAAAAATGGGCGAAGATTGCATTTGCGGGTAAGCCGGTTTGATCACCAGATCATCCAGATGCTGGATCACATATTCAAGCGCCGCAGATTCACCACACCACCAGGTCGCCACCGAAGGCATGTGCAATGACTCACCTAGCAGCGACTGGCACAAGTTGGGCAAAAAGCCCAGCAAAGCCCCAGATTGCAACAAGTTGGCGCCCAGCGCATTGGCAATCAGCACATTGCCCAGTCGGGCGGCCTGGGTCAACCCGGCCACGCCTAACAGCGACTCTGCGTTGAGTTCCAGCGGGTCACAATAATCATCGTCAATGCGGCGTAAAATGGCGTGCACAGGCTTGAGCCCGGCGATGGTTTTGAGCCAGACCACGCCGTTGCGCACCGTCAGGTCGTTGCCTTGCACCAGAGGATAGCCCAGATAACCAGCTAAAAATGACTGCTCGTGGTAGGTTTCGTTATACGGTCCTGGCGTCAAAATCACCACCAGTGGCGGCTCCCCCTGACTCAGTGGGGCAATGCCAGGGACAGTCTGTGCCTGATTTTGTGCAACGCGGTGCCCCCAATGTGCCAGACTGTCACGCATGCTGGCAAAAAAGCCGCTCAAGCGCTCAATATTGAGGTCGCGGAACATTTCGGGGAACACACTGGAAATAATGGTACGGTTTTCCAGCGCATAACCAGCTCCGGTGGGCGACTGGGTCCGGTCAGACACCACCCACCACTGCCCGTTAGGCGAACGCGCAATATCCACGGCATAGTTATGCAGGGCAATATTGTCGTAATGCGGGATGCCGACACAAGAAGGCAAAAAGCCGTTATGACCGTAAATCAGCGCCGGCGGCAGTTGACCACTGGCAAACAGGCGCTGTTCACCATATACGTCCAGTAACACCTGATTGAGCAAGGTGGCCCGCTGCGCCACGGCAGCAGCGATATGCTGCCACTCATGCGAGGGGATAATCACTGGCAAGACATCCAGATCCCATGGCCGCTGCACGCCGTGCGTGTCTGCATAGACGTTATACGTCACGCCATTATCACGAATCTGGCGCTGCACAGCCTCCATGCGCTTGCGCATGACGGCAGGCTCTTCACTCTCCAGCTGAGAAACCAGGGCCTGCCAGTGCGGACGTGGCTGGCCCCTGCTATCCAACAGTTCGTTATAGCGGTCAGAAAAATAAAGTTGATTAAGCACTGGTTGCATGCGTGGTTAAGCGAGGATCATGGTGCGACTCAAACGCGCGGCCTATTAAACAAGACCTTGAGTGTAACAGGATGTTCACACATTCGGCTGCCATCGCAGATCAAGCGTAAATGGAAAACGTGGATTCGGTGGTTCTTTTACCACAGTCACCTTGCCCGCCGTATGGCCATGCGCCCAGAATCGTGCAAAACGCCGTGCCTCAGCTTCATTTGCATTCACCGGGAACGTATTGTAATTGCGCCCCCCTGGGTGCGAGACATGGTAGGTGCATCCTCCCAGGGATTTTTCACTCCAGGTATCCACCAGATCAAACACCAGCGGCGCTTGCACCGGAATGGTCGGATGCAGCGCTGACCACGGACTCCAGGCACGGAAGCGGATGCCAGCCACATATTCCCCGGCATGGCCGGTTGGTTGCAGCGGCAAGGGTCGGCCATTACAGGTCACGACATGGCGGCCATCGGTCAGGCCCCGCACACGCAACTGCATGCGCTCGACGGAAGAGTCCACGTAACGCGCGGTGCCCCCCCCCGCCATTTCTTCACCCAGTACATTCCAAGGCTCTATGGCCTGGCGCAATTCCAGCTCCACGCCATGATAAGCCGCGGTGCCATAGCGCGGAAAACGGAACTCGACAAAGGGCTCAAACCAGCGCTGTTCAAAGGCATAACCTGCATCGCGCAAATCGGCCACCACATCGGCGATGTCTTGCGCCACAAAATGCGGCAACATCCAGCGATCATGCAGCTCGGTCCCCCAGTGCACCAGTTTGCCGGTATATGGCGTTTTCCAGAAGCGGGCCACCAGCGCACGCAGTAACAGGCTTTGCAGCAAACTCATGCGAGCATGCGGCGGCATTTCAAAAGCACGGAATTCCACCAGCCCAAGGCGGCCAGTGGGGCCATCCGGCGAATAGAGTTTGTCGATGGAAAACTCCGAGCGGTGCGTGTTACCGGTTAAATCCACCAGCAAATTGCGTAGTAGCCGGTCAACCAGCCACGGCTGCTCGCTTTCCTTGCCTGCGGGTAAGGCTTGTTCCATCTGCTGAAAAGCAATCGCCAACTCATACAAATTGTCATCCCTGGCCTCATCCACGCGCGGTGCCTGACTGGTCGGGCCAATAAAGGTCCCTGAAAACAGATAAGACAAGGCGGGGTGATTTTGCCAGTAGGTAATCAGGCTACGTAATACATCCGGGCGCCGCAACATGGGGCTATCCGCCGGCGTTTCCCCACCCAGCGTGACATGGTTACCGCCACCGGTGCCGGTGTGGCGGCCGTCCAGCATGAATTTCTCAGTGCCGAGCCGACACAGACGCGCCTCGTCGTACAAGACGTTGATGTTTGTCACCAGCTCTTTCCAGGTTTTCGCCGGGTGGATATTCACTTCGATCACGCCGGGGTCCGGCGTCACGCTGAGCAACTTGAGCCTGCTGTCGCGTGGTGGGGGATAGCCTTCCAGCCACAGTTTGAGTTTCAAATCGGCCGCAGTTTGCTCAATGGCACTTAGTAAATCCAGATAGTCTTCCAGTCGACTCACTGGCGGCATAAACACATACAGCCGGCCATTGCGCACCTGTACGCATAACGCGGTATGGACCACTTCCCGAGCCAGCGGCTGCGTTGTTTTGTGCTTGATCCGCACCGTGGGTGATTTGGCGGTCGCCAACGCTGCCTGTGGCTCAAACGGGTCCAGGGGAAATTCTGGCTCCATCTCTGCAGGCAACTGCCATGGCAGCGAGGACAAGGGCAAGCGCAAGCCCATGGGCGAGTCACCACCCAGCAGATACAAATGTTCGCGGCGCAACGGCCACTTGCTGGTCAGCCATGCCCCGGCAGACTGGCTCTCGTCCGGCTTGAGCGGCATAACATAACCAACCACTTGCCCCAAGCCCTGGTTGAGCAAATCTGCCAGCCGTTTGCGCTCTGTCGCATCCTGCAAATCCAGCTTGAGCGGATCGAGATTCACCGGTAACTGCTGCTCTTGTTGCGCGAGACTCATCACATCTTCATAAGCGGCAATCACACAAGCCTTGGGAAAGCCCAGCATGTCGGCCAGATGACGGGAAAAGGCTTCTGCTTGCGCTACGCTATAGCCATCATTGTGTGCTTCGGCCGAAAACAGGCTGGCATCGCGCCACACCGGTTTGCCATCCGGGCGCCAGTAAATATTGATGGCCCAGCGCGGTAAGGGCTCACCGGGATACCATTTACCCTGACCATAGTGCAAAAAGCCATCCGGGGCAAAGTGCGCTTTCAGGCGCAAAGCCAGGTCACCGGCCAGTTGCCGCTTGTGATCTCCCAGTGCCAGGGTGTTCCATTGTGCGCCATCCATATCATCAATCGACACAAAGGTTGGTTCGCCGCCTTGCGTCAGCCGCACATCGTGTTTTTTGAGCTCAACATCCACCTTGTCACCCAGCTTTAGGATGGCTTGCCAGTCCGCTTCGCTGTAAGGCTTGGTCACGCGCGGGTCTTCGTGAATGCGCGTTACTGTCATCTCATGCGTGAATGTGACCTCGGCGATATCGGTGAAGCCAGTCACTGGCGCTGCCGAGGAAGGAATCGCCGTACACGCCAACGGAATATGCCCCTCTCCGGCCATCAGTCCAGAGGTAGGATCCAACCCAACCCACCCTGCGCCGGGAATAAACACCTCGGTCCAGGCATGCAAATCGGTAAAATCCTTGTCGGTGCCACTGGGGCCATCCAGCGCCGCAACGTCGGCCTTGAGCTGAATCAGGTAGCCGGAAACAAAGCGCGCGGCCAAGCCCAGGTGGCGCATGATTTGCACCAGCAACCAGGCGGAGTCCCGGCAAGACCCTGTGCGCTTCTGCAGAGACTCTTCCGGGGTTTGTATGCCCGGCTCCATGCGCACGGTATAGCCGATTTCAGCCTGCAAACGCTGATTGACGGCCACCAGAAAGTCGACAATGCCGACTTCGGGTTTGATCACGGCTTGCCGCATTTCCGTCATCCACGCCTGCAACAAGGGCCCGACCGGATCTGGCTGCAAATAGGCGGTCAGCTCGAACGCCTGCTGCGCGGTATAGTTAAACGGGTAATGCTCGGCATATTTCTCGACAAAAAAATCAAACGGATTGATGACGGTCATATCTGCCACCAAATCGACCGTAAAGTCGAGCTCACGCACCATTTCGGGGAATACGTAACGGGCAATGTAGTTGCCGTAGGGGTCTTGCTGCCAGTTGATAAAATGCTGTTCAGGATTAACCGTCAGCGAATACGACAAAATCGGCGTGCGCGCGTGGGCAGCGGGCTTGAGGCGGACTTCGTGTGGCGAAAGATTGACCAGGCGGTCAAATTGATAGCGGGTGCGGTGATGTAAAGCGACGCGTATAGCCACTGCTGATCCTCAATAATATTATGATTTTAAGCAGTGTGATGCAGGAAATATGCCAGCCACGCCAAAACCCAGCGCGTGGCGGCAATTAAACGCCAACCCTGATCGACTTACTTGCTGCCGCCTACCAGATTTTTGACCGCGCTCACCACATCGCCTGGCAGCACAACAATTTTGCTATTATTGGAGTCGGCCATTTTTTGCATTGATTGAATATAACGGTCACCCAGCAAAAAGGTGGCAGAGGTATTGTTTTCCTTGACCGCCTCGGCAATCATTTTAATCGCCGCTGCTGAGGCTTGAGCCCCCACCATTTGCGCCTCTGCGTCTTTACGCGCGGCTTCCAGGCGGGCTTCGGCATTCAAGATCAACGACTGCTTGGCGCCTTCGGCTTCGGTCACCACCGCCACACGCTCCCGCTCGGCCGCTGCCTGACGCTCCATCGCATCCTGCATATTGGCAGAGGGTTTGATGTCTTGAATCTCCACACTTTTGACGGTGAGACCCCAGTCCAGCGCCTCATCGGCAATCGCTTCTTTAAGCTCAGCCTTGATCCGGTCACGCGAGGTCAGCGCATGATTCAGATCCATGCCGCCGATGATAGAACGCAAACTGGTTTGCACCATATTGCGCATGGCTTCACGAAAATTTTCGATGCCGTAGACCGCACGCTCGATATTGGTCACCTTGATAAACGCCACCGCATTGGCCAGAATCACCGCGTTATCACGGGTGATCACCTCCTGCTCTGGGACATCGAGAATGATATCTTTGGTGGTCACCTTGTAACTGACGTTACTGAATACCGGGTTGATCACATTTAGGCCGGGCTTGAGAATGCCTGCAAATTTACCGAGCCGCTCGACCACCCATTCTTCGCCCTGCGGCACAATACGTACCCCTTTCACTATGGCGATCACTACCAGTACGATGACAATGACACTGACTTCGGTCATAACGACTCCCCTCAATAATTAAAACGATTAACCGTGGTGGGCAGGCGCCACACGCAAGCTGTTGCCTTCCACGGCGACAATGATTGCCGCTTGTTGCACAGCCATGGCCGTATCGGCATAAGCTACCCATTCGCGGCTACCCAACACCCCTTGGGCAAACCGGATCTTGCCCGGTTGCATGGGAGAAATAGCCTCAATCACCACGCCTTCACGACCGATTTCCTCGCCCTGCGCCTGTCCAACCCGCAAGTCAGGCTTGCGTTTCTCCAGCTTGCGCATGATGGTCAAGGCCAGTGCCGCCAGCACGGCATAATTGAGGGCTTGCACGGCTAATGACATCTCAGGCCAAACCAGGGTGAGCGCTGCCATTGCCAGTGCGGCAATGCCTAGCCATAACAAGTACAAGGTGCCAAGCAGCATTTCCGAGCATAACAGCACCAGACCCAATCCGCACCACCACCATCCAGTCTGCATAACCAGCCCCTCCCCAAACCACGATGAATTAACGACCATGAATCTTTGAGCGCATGGTATCACTACTTGTGTCAAAATGGGGGAATGACTCAACCGCCTGTCCGCCTTACGCTTGCGACTGACCGCCGGGAACGGCTGGTACAAATCCGCACCTGCTTTCCGCAGGCCAACGGACCAGATTTGGACGACCGCTGGCAAGGCGGCCGCGTCGCAGCATTGCAGCGGCTGTCTGACATAGATGCCGAGGCTTATGGCCACAGCCGCAATCATCTGCAGGGCGCAGTGACCCGGCTCTCGCCTTACCTGCGCCATGGCTGTCTTTCACTGCAAGAAGCAGTAACAGTGGTCCGCCAAAGCGTTGGTAACCGCGGGATCAAACTGATTGCAGAGCTCAGCTATCGCGACTACTTCAGGCAGGTCTGGTACCGTTTTGGCGAGGCGATCAAGCAACCGATGGAAGCGCCCAAAGTGGCGCTGGGTGATCACCCTCTGCCTGCTTTTATCGAACAAGGATTCACCGGACTGGTGTGCATGGACGAGATTGTGCGCAGTCTGCGACAGGAGGGCTATCTGCACAATCATGCCCGTATGTGGTTTGCCGCCTATGTGCTGCACTGGTTAAAAGTAGACTGGCGCCAGGCGGCAGACTGGTTTGAGCAACAGCTGCTCGATGGCGATTGGGCGTCCAACCATCTCTCCTGGCAATGGATAGGCGCCAGCTTTAGCCATAAACCTTATTTTTTCAATAAAGAAAATATCGTCAAATTCGGGGGCGACCCCTGGTGTCAGCAATGCCATGTGCGCTGCCCGTTTGATGCCAGCTACGAAACATTGCAACAGCAATTATTTAGTGCCCTGCCGCCGCAAACTGCTGATCAGGCTTCAGTCGCCAGCAACGCGCACATGCCTCTAGAAATCACTGCGCAGCGCTTACCCTCGCATGACGACAGCGCCCTGATCTGGCTTCATGACGAAATGTTATCGCCAGAGCATGCTCTACTAAAGAGTAAGGCCACTCGCGTCTTTGCATTTGACCCTGCGCTTTACGGGCAATGGCCCCTGAAACGCCTGCAATTCATGGCCGATTGCCTGAGCGAAATCCCAGAGGCAGACATATGGATTGGCAGCACAGCACAAGTACTGGCAAGCTATTCGCAGAGGCACATCATCAGCCAGAACACTCCGAACGCGCAGCTCAAAGCAGCGGCTGACGATGCACGACTTACTTGGCTAAACGAACCCAGCCTCTATGACACCTGCTTCAGCGACCATGAGCTGATGCGGTTTAGCCGCTACTGGAAAAAAGTTGAGCCGCTGGTGTTTACCAACGACGATGACCGATTTTCAAACGATCCAGCCGCATAAAAAAAGCCGCCTTGCAAAGGCGGCTTTTTACTCACAGCAGCTCGATTAGCGCTGACGACGACGTTGCAACCAACCCATCAGGAACAGGCCAGAAATCAGCATCGAAACATTGGCTGGCTCAGGCACGGCACTGACGGACAATGCCTGGTTCACAAATTGACTGCCATTCAAGTCTGCATCGGTAAACTTGAACACAAAGAATTTGTTGGCCCCTGCAATGCCTGGCACAAAGTCATTATCATTGGCCACGTACAGGGTGTGATACAACACGCCACCTTCCATGATGTCCTCGCCAAATGTCATGCCTTCGAGCTTGGCAGGAATATTGGTATTGGTAATCCCGGCATTGATGAGCGCCGCTTTCAGGTCAAGGAACAAGCTTTTTTGCGCCGCATAACCCAGCAGGTTACTTTGGCCGCTGATCCCTGCGCCACTATTCAGAGAGCCAATATCCACCGCCTGGTCGCCCGCAACGCCATCGCCATTCACATCATTGAGGTCGATTTTGTAGATGCGTTTCACGTCGGCCTTGGACCCATCGCCCAACCCTTTACCATCACGCTCAAGCACAAGCAGGGTATGGTCGTTGACCGCCAGAATCTCGCTGCTGTTGTAGGTCTTGTTTTTATCTGAGAGGAAGTTGTCATAGACATACTGCTTGGTAGCACCCGTTTTCGTATCAATCGTCACGATACGGTTGGTACGGCTACCATCGCCACCATCCTGAATCAGCGGGCTTTGCTCAAAACCAACCAGTGTTTTGCCATCAGGCGTAATGGCCAGGCCTTCCATGCCTTTGTTGGCCACACGGCCGCTAGTATTGCCACTGATTTCATTCGCACCCTGGCTGCTCAAATTTTGCGCAGTAAATGCTGAAGGCAAGTTGTAGACATTGGTTCTGGCGCCGGTCGCACGGTCAAACTGATAGACATAAGGACCATATTCATCGCTGATATAAACGCTTTTGCCATCATTAGAAACGCGGATGGCCTCTGGGTCGAAACGGCCATTATTCGAGTTGCTGGAGTTGGTGCCTGCCAAAAAGTTATCTGAACGGCCATTGAAATAATATTTACCTGCATTTACAGTCGCGCCACTGCCCAATGTGTAGTTTTGGCCGCCCACGCTACCTGTACCAGCGGCGCCCGTGCCGTAGTTAAGCGGCGTATTGCTGTATAACAGCGTGGTGCCAGTCAAAGTCGGGGTCAGGCTATAACTGTAACTCGAACCATTGTAGGTTTGTTGCAAACTGAGGTTGAGCGTTTGAAAGCGCGAAATGTAAGAAGTGGTATTGTCTACCAGCGGGTTATACTCGCTAGCATTCGGGCCACGGTCTGGCAACGCCAGGAAAGTACTACCCCCCGCCCAAGCCAGGCCAGAACCCATGCCACCCAATACATTCTGATGATCCACACCGTTTTCCAGCATGCCAGTGAAACTGGACAAGTCCGTGGTCCCGGACAAACTGCCCATCGCGATCAATGAAGGGGTTGCATTTGCCACGGCAGGCAATGCCAGTGAAATCGCCACGGTCATGGCGGCTAGTTTAAAAGTCATGTCAAAACTCCAGAATTAAAAAATTTTGACTAAATTAATCGCTGACAGTGAATTTAATATGACAGGACTAGCGCGACGTGGCGGCAAGCACCAGATCAACCAAGCGGCTGTGGTAAAATCACGCGCATGACTACTTCTACTCAAAACGCACAAACACCCCGCGAACTCGCTAAATCCTTTGATCCGAAAACCATTGAAAGCCAGTGGTATGCTTTTTGGGAAGGCAAAGGCTATTACGCCGCCGGCATGAACCCGGAGGTCAAAGATAATTTCTGCATTTTGCTGCCGCCACCCAACGTGACCGGCACGCTGCACATGGGCCACGGTTTTAACCAGACCATCATGGATGCGCTGACCCGCTATCACCGTATGTGCGGGGATAACACCTTGTGGCAACCAGGCACCGACCACGCAGGCATTGCCACACAGATTGTGGTCGAGCGCCAGCTCGATGCGCAAGGCGTGAGCCGCCACGATCTCGGCCGCGAAAAATTCCTCGAAAAAGTCTGGGAATGGAAAGAATACTCAGGCGGCACCATCACCAAACAAATGCGCCGCCTCGGCACCTCGCCCGACTGGAGCCGTGAGCGCTTCACCATGGATGCAGGCCTCAACAAGGTCGTCACCGAGAGCTTTGTCCGTCTGTATAACGAAGGCCTGATTTACCGTGGCAAACGCCTGGTGAACTGGGATGTGAAACTGGGCACTGCCGTGTCTGACCTCGAAGTGGTGCAGGAGGAAGAAGACGGCTCGATGTGGCATATCAACTATCCGCTGGCGGATGGTTCCGGCCATTTAACCGTAGCGACCACCCGCCCGGAAACCATGCTGGGTGACGTGGCGGTGATGGTGCACCCTGAGGATGAGCGTTATGCGCATTTGATCGGCAAAAACGTGACTCTTCCGTTGTGCAACCGCGAAATTCCGATTATCGCGGATGATTACGTAGACAAGGAGTTTGGTACTGGTGTGGTCAAGGTCACGCCTGCGCACGACTTTAACGACTATGCGGTAGCTCAAAGACATAAATTACCCTTATTTAGTGTCTTATCTTTAGAAGGCAAAATAATTGACTCTGTTAGCAATGACCCATGGGTCAATGCCCAAAATTACACAGCAGCTAGCCGAGATGGTGGTGTAGAACTTGGCAGAGATACTCCAAAATACACTTACCTAGATATTCCACTCACTTATAGAGGTTTAGATAGATTCGTTGCACGTAAAACTATCGTCGATGACTTAGAGTCTGGCGGCTATCTTGTAAAAGTCGAAAAACACAAACTCAAAGTACCACGTGGCGATCGTACCAATGTGGTGATTGAACCGATGCTCACCGACCAGTGGTTTGTGGCGATGAGCAAGCCGGGCGAAGATGGCAAAAGCATCACTGAAAAGGCGCTCGAAGTGGTAGCGGATGGCCAGATCAAGTTCTATCCGGAAAACTGGGTCAACACCTATAACCAGTGGCTGAACAATATTCAGGATTGGTGTATTTCACGTCAGTTATGGTGGGGGCATCAAATCCCTGCTTGGTATGGTGAAAACGGCGAAGTGTTTGTCGCGCATGATGAAGCAGAAGCTACCGAGATGGCGGCCAAAGCAGGTTACACCGGTAATTTAAAGCGCGATGATGACGTGTTAGATACCTGGTACTCCTCTGCCCTGTGGCCATTTTCCACCTTAGACTGGACCGGCGACGAAACACTGGACGCGCAGAATCAGGCCTTGCAGCAATACCTGCCCTCCTCAGTACTGGTCACTGGTTTTGACATTATCTTTTTCTGGGTGGCGCGTATGGTCATGATGACCAAACACCTGACCGGCAAAATCCCGTTCAAGCATGTGTATGTGCACGGCCTGATCCGCGACGCCGAAGGCCAGAAAATGTCCAAGTCCAAAGGCAATGTGCTGGACCCGATTGATTTGATTGATGGCATTGATCTGGAATCGCTGCTGAAAAAACGCACCACCGGCCTGATGAACCCGAAAGATGCGGAAAAAATCGAGAAACGTACCCGCAAGGAATTCCCGGAAGGCATTGCAGCGTATGGTACGGATGCTTTAAGGTTTACTTTTGCCAGCCTGGCTTCACCTGGCCGTGACATCAAGTTTGACCTGCAACGTTGTGAAGGTTACCGTAACTTCTGCAACAAGCTGTGGAACGCCACCCGCTTTGTGCTGATGAATACAGAAGGCAAAGATAATGGCTTTGGCGCCGAGAGTTGCGAAGCCGGTGGCCGCAAATTCAGCCAGGCCGACCGCTGGATTGTGAGCTTGTTGCAACGCACCGAAGCCGAAGTGGAACGCGCTTTTAACGACTACCGCTTTGACCTCGCTGCCAAGGCGATCTACGAGTTTGTCTGGGACCAGTATTGCGACTGGTATCTGGAAATTGCCAAAGTGCAGTTACAAGGTGGCACTGAAGCCGAACAGCGCGCGACCCGTCGTACCCTGTTAAGAGTGCTGGAAACCATCTTGCGGCTGGCACACCCGATTATTCCGTTTATCACCGAAGAGATCTGGCAGACGGTGGCACCGATGACCGAACTCAAGGACAAGTCGCGTGGCACTGAGAGCATTATGTTGCAGGTCTACCCGAAAGCCGATCTGGAGAAAATCGACGAACAGGCTGAAGCCTGGGTGGCGACACTGAAAACCGCTGTCGAAGCCTGCCGCAGCCTGCGTGGCGAAATGGGCATTTCACCTGCGGCCAAAGTGCCACTCATTGCCGCGGGCGATGCCGAGGCACTGACCGCCTATGCGCCTTACCTCAAGTCGCTGGCCAAGCTGGAAAACGTCGAGATTGTCGCCGAGCTACCGGAAGCCGATGCGCCAGTGATGCTGGCCGCTGACTTTAAGCTGATGCTCAAGGTAGAAATTGATGTCGCCGCCGAAAAAGAGCGTCTGGGCAAGGAAATCGCAAGGCTGCAGGGTGAAATCGGCAAGGCCAACGGTAAGCTGTGCAATGAAAGCTTTGTCGCCCGCGCGCCGGCTGCCGTGGTTGAGCAGGAAAAAGCCCGCCTGACAGAATTTAGCGCCAACCTGGAAAAACTACAGGCGCAACTGGCCAAACTCAAGTAATGGTCCGTGCGTATCGCATGTATACGCACGCATTACCGGCTTGTATTAAAGCGGGTGGTCATTTGGTAATCATTGATGCCCTGCAGTCAGAGGGCGGCCGATGCGCTTTTAAAAACCTGTGAAATAAACCAATCGCTTTATTGTTGGTCTAGGTTGCAATACACAGGTGGATTGAGAGTGGCTGCCGAATATGGCGGCGCTGAGGAACAAAAGGAATAATGGCTGACCTGCTTGAAAATGATCCCCGAGAGGTGCTGTGCAGTTGCAGCGGCACCACGCGTGGCCTGATTATCGAGTTGGTCAGGCAAGGCAAAGATCTGGATGGCATCTCGCGCTATTCTGGCGCGCTGTCAGGCTGCGCTGGCTGCGAATGGGAGATTACGGAACTGGTGGCGTCGTTACAGTCTCAGCCCACAGATTCCGCCTGACCACACACCGCGCAGGAAGGGTCTTTTTTGAGGCGTATGGTGCGCCATTCTGCACTGAGCGCATCCAGCAATAGCAACCTACCTTTCATGGTCTGGCCCATATTGAGCAACACCTTAATGGCTTCAGCAGCTTGCGCTGTGCCTATCATACCCACCAGCGGAGCAAATACACCGTTGTCTGCACAACGCAACGCCTGGTCATCGCCGACGTCTGGATACAGGCAGTGGTAGCAAGGGCTGTCAGCATGGCGGAAATCAAACACACTCAATTGCCCTTCAAAGCGGATGGCCGCCCCCGAGACCAGAGGCTTTTTACTCTCAAAACAAAGCTGGTTGAGCAAGTAGCGCGTAGCAAAGTTATCCGAGCAATCAATCACCACATCTGCTGCCAAGACCCGTCCGGCAAGCGCCTCGTCATTGAGCCGTGTCGTTTCGACATGGACGTTGACTTCAGGATTGAGGGCCGCAATCGTGGCCTGGGCTGACATGGCCTTGTTTTGCCCAACCGCTGCCGTAGTATGGATAATTTGACGTTGCAGATTGGTGAGGTCTACCTGATCAAAATCACAAATGGTCAGCGTACCTACCCCGGCTGCGGCCAGATACATCGCCACCGGAGCCCCCAAGCCGCCAGCTCCCACGATCAGGGCATGACTTTGCGTGAGCTTTTCTTGCCCTGCATATTCAATTTGCGGCAACATGATGTGCCGACTGTAGCGTAACAACAAATCGTCTTGCATGTATTTTCCAATTATTCATGGCAGGCGTTGCGCTTGTACCATTTGCTGAATCAACACCTTGGGCGACAGCATGATCAGCCGGTCATCAAACACGGCCGTACCGGTTTGTTGTTGTGCCTGATCAACAAAGGCCAGGTCGCCATCTGCATTTTCGCGCTCATCCGCGTGCTCGGGTACGGGCATGGCATAAGCGCCGCCGCCAGACACGGATTGTATGCCACCCAGCCCGTTTTCGCCATGTGAAAGGATAATCGCCGCCGGTCGGCTAGGCCCGCTGGTGGCCGGGCCCGTCTCACTGCTGACTTGAATATTGCTGGCACCTTCGGCCGCGGCTACCGAGAACCACTGGCTGTGATGAGTAAACGTGCTGTCTGCGCGATAGCGAAAGAAACGGCCCCAGGCATCGGTGGCGACTACCCCTAATTGCTGCGATGGCAACCAGCCCTCATCACTGGCGCAGGTCTGGTTGGATAATACATTTTCCCACCCATCGGGCGGCTGGTCGGTATCAGGACACGGCAGGTAATGATAAATCAGGGCATGGCCAAGCAAGGCCTGTTGCGCCGTATTCAGCCGCTGTTCGGTTTGCTGATATTTTTGCAATCCGTATTGCACCTTGAGGGGCGTCATGAGCCAGCCCATCATCAGGCTTAAAATCACCAAGGCGATCGCCATTTCAAGCAGGCTGAAGCCATACAGGGTGGATTGCGGTCGAGGCAAATGCGCGCTGATGTCCTTCATCTGGCAATTTGCTCCAACTCATCATTGCTGGGTGCATCCCATGCGGTGACGCCAGTCAGACCCAGCGCAGCGACTGTCGACATCTCGATAAAATTGGCATACTCACTTTTTTGCGTAGCCGTCTGTCGTAATTGCCCGGCTAACATCTCGCCGGACACAATTAAGAGCACTTGCGAGGACCGCGGCAGATAAAACACCTGCTCCCGCCAGCCATTTTGCTGAAACCAGTGATGCATGGCCTGACCATCCAGCGTGGCCTGATTTGCAAGTGGGCCGTGCAGGTCGCCATCGACCGGCAAGCGGCCCAGCGTAGTCGTTTGAGCAGACATACATTGCCCAGCTTGCAATGATTGTGCACCTAAACAACTCGTGTCTGAAATGGATGCTGGCACAGGTAAAGGTGGACATGGCCTGGACGTGCAAGTAAATGCTCGCTTAAGCTCTGATAACACCTGCTTTTGCATGACTTGATGCATGCGGCTGGCCGAGATTGGCCAGACCACGTCATTAAATTGTGTAGTCGGAGGCGACATGACAAAGCCGTGATCGCTGTACTCTGTCGGGTTGGCATTATCCAAGGTCCCCTCAATATCCAGATACTCCTTAGCACCATCGTCAGGCTGCAAGCGGCGTTGCTGCCAGCCATCCTGCCTCAACAGCGGCTGCATGGGAGCAATTACCACAGCCACAACGCCATTGCCCACATTTGCATCCCAAGTCGGCCCACTGTTGGCCATCACGCTCCAGCTGCCCTGCGTGTCCAGATTCAAAGGACGCAGGCGCGGATTATTTTTATAGCGCTCTGACACTGCGTACCACAAGCGCTCGCCACTGCCATCACGCAAGTCGCCTAAACCCAGTGTTTTCCAGGGTAACCTGCCCAAGCGGGCGGAGTTACTGCATGAGGTTTCGGCAATGCCGTCGTTATTGCGGTCTGGGCAAGGCAAATCGCCCGGGCGAGGGCAATTCAACTCACAAGGCGTGGTGCCCAAGGGTTGCTGCGCATAGGCAAGCAAGGCCTGCTCGGCCTTGGCCAAGGCCGTCATGGTTTTGTGCAACGACGCCTGACTGGAAAACTCACGGCCCACCAAGGGATAAACCAGCATGCCCGCCATGCCGGACAACAGCAGCAAAAGCGCCCAGATCGCAATTCCTCTTTGAAAATGTGAATAAACAATCATGGCTGTACAGATGACGGATTGGGAAACACGTCAGGGAAATTAAACAGATGAAGCTCACATTGCGCATCAATCTGAACGAATGACGGCGTCACTGTCCAGACACAATGATGGACTTTAATCGCACCTGCATATTGTTTGGCCAACGCTTGTAACCATGCCAATATGTCTGCTTCATGCTTGACCGACCATGCGAGCTGTAGACGGCTAAGCATCACTTTGATGTCGGCTTGCTGGCCAGAGGATGCTTGCGGCAAACACAGGGCAAGGTCACAAGGAGTGGTCGGCAAGAACTCATAGCGAAGATGACTCAAACCAGATGCCTGTTGCATTTCGGCAAGGGACTTTTCCCATGCAGGCACATTCAAGGGCGACATCACCCCGATGTTTTGCCATTGCTCGCGAAGCGCCAAATAGGTAGCGATCTCTGCAGCAAAATGCTGCTGATAAGCCGCTTGTTGTTGGCGTTGCTGCCACTGTGCCTCTAGTTGAGACAAGACTTGTTCGGCTTCTTCACGTCTTTGATACTGCAACAGGGTACACACCACTAACAAGCTCATCACGCCTAACCAAAACAATAAGGTTTGTTTTAATGCCGCCCAAACTTGCAGAACCATCACCACCCCTCCTGTTGCACGGCTGCCCAAGTGAGCGTGAGCATCGGCTGCAACCCCAGCATGGCTAGCGGATCTGTACTGCCCTGGCGACCATTCGTCGTGCTTTGCTGACTGGAGTTCTCTGTTTGCAGCTGCTTGACTGATGGCAACTGATTTAAACGCTGCACCAACTGCTGCCATTCAAGTACGGCACGCGTGTGCTGACTTGTTTCTCGTTGTTGAAAAGTCATTTTCAATGACTGAGTTTGATGCGCATCAGGGTCTGCTGATTCAGGAGGCTCCGCCTGCCATTCGAGTCGGATCAGTTGCCAATCACGCAAGCCATTGAGTATCGACTGCAAGTCATGCAAGGCTTGATCGGGTAATCGGGTGGAGGCGCTGATCGCTTGCATCGTGCGGGTTAAGGCATGAATCGCTGACAATTGTTCAGCGCGCAGTCCCCCGGCGAATGGCATCGCCTCTGGCTCATCCAGCTGGGCCTTCACCAGCCCGGCTTGCGTATTCATTTGCTGAGTTGCCAGCGCATTGAAGCCGGCTAGCAGCGCCAATAGCAACGCAAGCCCCACGCCTGCCACGTGGATATTTCGTTGTAACCGCTTGAGTTTCTCTGGCAAGAGACTGACCTCAGGGGCCAAGTTAGGGAGCGCCTGGTCTGCCAATATCGCATGCATGGCGACCCACTCGACCGCGCGGAGACCGGTAGGGAGCGAGCCTTGACCCACGGCCGCAATGAGCGCGGCCTCAGTCAGAGGTTGATATTGAAAAGGTGCGGGGAAGGTGAGCCTCTCAGCCTGCTGTATTTCTGCAATGATGCAAAACACCGGCAGACTTGCAGATTCGGATAAGCCAAACTGGCTAACCAGCTCACGATGCAACTGAGTCAGCGCCGGGATCACAGAAGCCACATCGTGTATCCCTTGTGTTGGCATTGAAAGGCGGCGCCTTAAACACAACCGTTGATGCTTGAAATAACTCAAGTACAGGGTCGTATGCTCAGCGTGCACACAGATACAATCACTCAGGCGTTGAGCGTTTGCAGGCAAGCAATATGGCAACAATATTGCCTGCGTGTAAATGCCTTGCAGGCTGAGTGCTGCCGCTTGCAGCGCGGGCAAGCAGTGGGTCAGTGGTGGGGAAAACAGCCCGGCAAACAAAAAACGGTTTTCTAAACGGCTCGTCTTGATCGTCTCCAGCAGAAAGGCGGTATGCAAGCCTTGTGCATGTGGCCAAGCCGCCAGCTTGCGCTTGAGTAGTGCACGACCAGCCGCCCCTCGCACCACAGGCATCAGCTCAAGGTGATAGTGCTCCTCTGGCAGATCGGTTAACACCGCCACGCGCGCGCCTGGGAAAGTTTGCATCCACCCTAACATGGCCGCTAGCCCTGCTTCATCTGGACCAAACGAACGCAGCTCGCAATACTGATTGCGCTTAAATAAGACCAGCCGCCATGCTTGCGCATCGATCAGGAGAATGAAACGCTGGCCGGACATCTTTAGTACCTGATGGTTGAAAAGCTGTCATAGACCGGCAACATGACGGCGGCCATCAAAAACAGCAACATCAAACCCAGTGAAATGGTCAGCGCGGGCTCCAACATACGCAATAGCGACTGAATCCGCGCTTGCACGTCCCGGTCATAATAGTCAGCCAACTGAAACAACATGCGATCCAGTCCACCTGTGGTTTCACCCACCTTGAGCAGGTGTAGCATCAGTGGCGGAAACTGCCCGGTAGCCGCAAAGCTGGCGGTGAGGCTTTCACCGGCCTGTACGCGCGCAGACACATCCTCAAGTGCGCGGGCCATAACACGCTGCGTCAGCAAGGGCTGGCACCATTGCAATGCCTGTAACAGCGGAATCCCGGCCTGGTACATCAATCCAAGAAACCTGCACAGCCGCGTGATCACCCACGCTCTTAGCAAGCGGCCAAACACCGGCAATCGCAACATCAGGCTATCCCATTTATAAGCCCATTTTTCCGAGCGCCGCACGATTAGAGTCACACTCCCCAGGGACAGCAATATCGCCAATAGCAGATAAGCCCCATAGTGCATGACACCCTCCGACAGGGCCAACAAACATCGTGTACTCCATGGCAGAGACTGCCCCAGGCTTTGCAAAAATCCTGCCATTTGCGGCACCAGAAAGGTCAGCATCACGTATGCGGCGATCATCACCATCACGCATAACACGGCAGGATAGCTCAGACCGCGCTTGATTTGCGCGCTCAGCTCAAATTGCCACGTGAGGGTGGCCTTCAATTGCCCAAATGTTTCAGGGAGCTGACCCGTCCGCTCACCGGCATTGACCAGTTGATAAAACAAGGCTGGGAAGACCTTGGGCTGCGCTTGCAACGCTTGTGAAAGTAATTTGCCCGCCTCAAGATCGCGCAACAAACCACGTAAGGCCTCGACCATCACCGCCTGTTCGGCTTGTTCTGCCGAGACCGCAATGGCCTGACAGAGAGGCAAGCCGGCTTGCAATAGCTGCTCCAGCTGCACACAAAATACGATCAACATTTTGGGGTGCACGCGTGGCTGTCGCCAGCGCAATGGCTCACCCAGCTTCACCGTCAGCAATTCCAAGCCTTGCTGCTGCAGGGATGCAGCCAGCGCCTCTTCAGAGTCGGAGGTGACATAGCCCCGTGTTAAGTGGCCCGTCTTATCAATCGCAGTGTATCGGTAGCTCGTCATACGTTTCAAATGGGGCGGCTTACATCCAGCACATTGGCCTCAAGCACACTTAAATCGACCACTCTTTTTAATTCTTGCAGACTGGTTTCACCTGCCATCACTAATCGCACCCCCTCCTCGGCCAGCGTGGTGTAACCATATAATCGTGCGTTCTGCTGTAACCTTGGCAGCGAGAGTGGCGTGAGCGCCTCCTCCAAGCCAGAATGCATGGACAAAATTTCCATCACCACAGTCCGGCCTTGATAACCACTTTGTCGACAATGCTGACAACCAACCGCTTCAAAACACGTGAAACTTTCAGGGATGCACGCTGAATCGATGTATTGAAACATGGCTAAAAGGTGTGGGTCCGGGGAGGCTTGGCGCTTGCAGTGTTGACATAAGCGTCGCAATAAGCGCTGGGCAACGACCCCAACCAGGCAACCGGCCAGGGTCTGCGGCTGAATCCCCAAATCCTGCAAGCGCAAAAAGGCAGCTGCGGCATGATTGGTATGCAAGGTGGTCATCACCAGATGTCCGGTCATGGCGGCGCGCACCGCCATAGCGGCCGTGGCTTCATCTCTGACCTCGCCAATCAGCATAATGTCGGGGTCTTGTCGCAAAATGGCGCGCACACCGGTGACAAAATCCACCTTATTGGCTTCGTTGACGGAGGTTTGCCGCATTAAATGGTGCGGATACTCAACCGGATCTTCCAAGGTCATGATATTCACCCCGGTCTGATTGAGATGCCCTAGCATGGAATACAGTGTGGTGGTTTTACCACTCCCGGTCGGGCCCGTCACGATTAACAAGCCCTCCGGTTTTGCCAGCATGGCCTTTAAAGACGCCAACTGCGCGCAGCGTATACCCATCTGCGACAGCGGAATAATGGATTTATGCCTGTCCAACACGCGCAGTACCAGGTTTTCACCATGCAGGGTAGGATGACTGGAGACCCTGAAATCCACCTCGCGCCCGCACAAGAACAGATTCACGCGGCCGTCTTGCGGCATACGCTGCTCAGCGATATCCATGCCAGCCAAGACTTTGAGGCGCACACACATGGCGGGCCAATAGCGATCGTGCAAACAGCGGATCTGCCAAAGCACGCCATCAATGCGGTAGCGTATCCTGACAAACGCTTGTTCAGGCTCGAAGTGGATATCCGAGGCGCCTTGTTTGACGGCATCGACCAAGATGGCATCCACCAGCCGGATCACGGGATGAGAGGCGGAAGCCACCGGCGAAAGACTAACTGCAGCCTCTTGCTGCTCGATTTCCTGCAACAAGCGCTCCAGCGACAGGCTATGTCCATAACACCGATCCAGCGCCTGCTCTATCTGGACTTCGGTCGCCAGAACAGGCGACAGCGCAATGCCACCGCCTAATAAATGTTTCAGTGCTTCAATCGCGTGTGCGTTCTGGTGATCCTGTACCGCAATCCGCAACGATTGCTGGTCTGGTGTCAGATCAAGCGGTAACAAGCGATGTTGCCTGGCAAAGGTTTCTGGCACTTTGGCGATCCACGCCGGGTCGGGCATCACATGCTGCAAATCCACACTCTCTTGCACATGGAGCTGGGCCAGCACATCTCTCACCATAGCGTCGGTGACAAAGTGCAGCCTAACCAACTGCTGGCCAAGCAACAATTGCTGCTTGCGTTGCTCGATGAGTGCGATATCAAGCTGATCCGAAGTAATCATGCCTTTCGCCAGCATCCACTCTCCAATCCGCATCACTCTTGCTCCAGTAGTTGCGCAAATAAAGCAGCATTGGCTTCGACCCCTGGCATCAGTTGCCGAACGCGCAGCCAATAGTGCTCGTATTGCGCCTGATCACCCAGCCGTTGGCTGATATAAAGCATGCCGACCAATGCCTCGAGTTGATGCGGATCTTGCACCAACAGTTGCGCATAAAGAGGCTGCGCATTTTGCAGTTTCTCCTGCTGTAATGCCGTACGCGCCTGCGCCAACAAGCTGATGGATGACAAGGTCGGCAATGGTCCACGCTGTACCTGCATAACCCAACGAGGCGGGGTATTTTGACGGGGTGAGGGTGATGGGCTCTGCGCAGGCTCACTCTGACTGGGGGTGGCTACGGAAGGTTGCTCAGCTTTTGCTGGCGCATGTAAAGCAAATACACTAGGTCCCTCCTGCAATGCAGACTTTTGCTCACCGATTGGTGACGGCTCAACCGGAGTGACGAATGGCTTTGCATCTACCCATCGGGGCGCAGCATGATTGTCCGGCGCGGATGCCGCTGAAAAGATATCCCAGCCTTCTCGCACTACACAGCAAGTCGCAATGATCAGCATCAGCCACAACCATCCCATGATACGCCGCTCAAGCTGCTGCCAATCGGTGACCATCAGCGATTTTGCATATGCATTTTTATTTAAGCGCAAGGGGCGTTTTGAATCAGCCAGCCATGCTTGAAAAGCCATCATGATGGCTCCTCGACATTCATTTCAAATGCATCAGTAGGCAAAGCGTCAGGCAGCAAGGGTTGAAAGGATCGCAAGTCGCCTGTGTTAACATCGGCCCGACCAATCACAGTGGGCCGCAAAAAAACAATCAGCTCGGTCTTTTTGGCGGCCTGATTTTTGCCAATAAATGCCTGACCGATGATGGGCAATCGCGAGAGGCCAGGCACGCGGTCACTAAATTCACGCTGATCATCCTGCATCAGGCCGCCCAAAACGGCGATATGGCCGCTGGCGACATTGAGCACAGACTCCATTTCCCGTACCTGGATTTCGGGCACGCTACTCACAATCCGACTGCTGCCACTGCCTAATTGCGGATTGGGGTCTTCGACATAGCGCAGAACCTTGGACACCGTCGGCCTGACATTTAAATTGACGCGCTGGCGACTATTGATTTGTGCCGTGACAGCCATGACCAAGCCTACCGGCACCGTATTGGCCGTGGTTGTTACCGCTTGCAAATTGGCACCGCTATTACTGCTGCTTTGCGAAATTTGTGACTGGATGGTGAAGTAGACCAAGTTATCGACCACCTTGAGAATGGCCGTCTGATTATTGAGCACCATGAGCTTGGGACTGGAGAGGACACGCGTTTTGCCAAACTGCTCAAGCAAGGTGACACTGGCACTTAAATTACCAAAGCGGCTGAGAGGATTTAAGTAGCTCAACATAAACGCCACGTTGCCATTGTTCTGGCCCAAGGCATTTTTACTGTTATTGCTCTCCCACTGACCAGTGGTGCGGTTAAACTGGGCCGCATCGCTGCCCAAAGATTGCGAAAGCAGCCAGCCCCGTTGTTGCGCCGAGGCTGACAGGCGACTCCAGTCTATGCCCATCTGAAAACTTTTATTCAGCTCCACCTCCACAATGGTAGCTTCAATCAAGACCTGCCTGGCGGCAACCTGCATCACAGATTCCAGATAGGCTTTGACTTGCGCCTGCTGACTCTGCGAGGCGCGTATGGTCAAGATGCCGGTTTCGGCGTTTGCAATCAGTTTGGAAGCCCGCCAACGGCGTTGCGCTTGCTGCGTCTTTTCTTGCAATGGCGACGGTAAGATGGGTTCAGCTGATGTTTTGAGCTCACTGGCTGCGGCACTGCCTGGCGCGCTATCAGAACCGCTCGCTGGCATGATTACGGTTGCGGGCAGGTGATCCATCACTTCTGCCCGTGCACTACCGGCTTTATCCGTTTCATCCAGCAGAAGCTGTACATTGTCTACCACGCTCTCCCACAGGTGATAGCGGGATTGAGAGGTGACTGCGGTTCTGGAACTATTACTACTGCCGCCTTGTGCCGGCAATGCTTGCACTTGCGCATTACTGTTACTGGCTGCGGCCATGCCGCCACGGCCAGAACCGTTAATTTCGCTGGCCACGCCAATATAGCCATAGGTATCGCGGCTCATGTTCACATAATTGAGTTTGTAGCTACGGATCACCGGCGTGTCTGGTGTCACCAGCCACACCCCGTCTGACCATTCATAATACATATCGACTTGCCTGGCCATGCGCGCAAGAATCGCGTGCACCGACTGCTGCTGCGCATTTAAAGTGACTTTACCGATCAAGGCCGGATGCACATCAAAATTCAGGCCGCTTTCTTGGGCCAGCGCAAACAGGACCTCCTGCACGGGGGCTTCGCGGACAACCAGATTGATCAAGATGGTGGGGATGGCCGACTTGAGCGCGGGGGGCTTGATGGCAGGGGTAGAAACGATATCTGCCGTATCAATTTCTGGGAAGCTAGCCGAACCGTTGTCGGCCTGAAGGGTTAAAGGCAGTGAAGGTAAATGCAACTGCGCATGCATAGCGCTGCCCGGAGGCTGGCTTTTGCATGCAGCGAGTCCAATCACCAACCACAGGATGAGCACAATACGCATCAACCCCCTCCAAATGATTATTGACATTTTTTAACATATATTAATTTTAATAGATGTTAACTGTCAATCCATCCGGCGCAATCTGGTTAACCAGTGCGAGAGAGGGTGTTTAAAAAAGCTCGATTTCGCCGCTAATGATGCTGTAGTTGAGTAAGCCTTGTTCAACCAGGGATTCGTAGCAACAGACCTGGTCTCTGCCATGCTCTTTGGCATAGTAGAGTGCTTCATCGGCCCGCTCTAGCACGGTGTTCGGCAGCAAATGCGGTGACATTTTGGAATAACCGATACTGATGGTGACTCGCCCAACTTGCGGGAAACGATATTCAGCAAGGGCTTGCTGAAAGCGCTCTAGCAGCATGACGATGTCATCTTTATCAGCACATGAAAACACGCCCACAAATTCTTCACCACCAAAGCGGAACAGCAAATCGCCATCACGAAAGGTTTCCTGCATGAGCCGGGATAAAAGCAGCAAGACTTCATCACCAATCAAATGACCATAGCTGTCATTGATCTTTTTAAAGAAATCGATATCAAAAATGACTAGATAATGGTGTAACGGAAACCGGAATTCTGGTTTGTAGTCATTGAGCAAAATCTTGCTCACACACTTATCAAAAGTTTTGCGGTTGAGCAAACCAGTCAGTGCATCTCGCTCGTTTTCAATAATCAAGCCGGCATAGTGATTAAATACCTGCAAACATTGTTCTACAAGCGCGATCGCTTCTGCGGATAACTGCGCATGCTGAATCAACAGTATGGCATTTTTATGCGCAACACTTTGCTTGAGCGGAAAAATGTGCAATTTGCCCGCTGCAGTGTCCAGGCAAACAGGTTGCCGAGTTTCCTGATCCAGGTAATTTAAAAGCAACGCATAAACATCGCTAGGCCACGCTTCAAAAGCAGGATCCATCTCATCTTGAGAGTCCATCACCGAGACCAACTGCCGACGCGACAATACCTGCATCCGGATCGGCTTTTCCTCAGCAGCAAAAATACACATCCAGTGCTGCATCAACGAGAGCAGCGCTGGATCCAATGCAAGGCTCTCCCTGGCCTGTGTCAGGCCGATCAAGCTTTGCATAAATTTTTTCAAATTTAAATGACTAGGCATGTGTTCGACAGATGTTGTTTCGAACACTTTAACAAAGGCAAGAATGATTCTTAATTAGGAAAAGAACCGATTTGTAGGACTAAATTGTGAGGTTGAAGCAGAAAAGTGAAAATGGGGTGGCTAATCGGGCTCGAACCGACGACAACCGGAATCACAATCCGGGGCTCTACCAACTGAGCTATAGCCACCACTGAGAGAAATTGGCTGAAATTTTGGCCTGCCCGACAGGAATCGAACCTGTAACCCCCAGCTTAGAAGGCTGGTGCTCTATCCAGTTGAGCTACGAGCAGATAAAGTAGTTACATGCCGATCAGGCAATCCAGAGAAACTGGTCGGCGTGGAGAGATTCGAACTCCCGACATCCTGCTCCCAAAGCAGGCGCGCTACCAGACTACGCTACACGCCGAAAGCAGAAATATAACCGATTTCACGAATTTGTGTCAATCTCGATGTGATAAAATTATCTTTTTTACGACAAATTTTTTGCTCATGAGCGCTCAGATTATTGATGGCAAGCAAATTGCGAATCAACTATTAGAAGAAATCAAATCCAAAATCGACCAACGGCTAGTTGATGGCAAACGTGCTCCTTGCCTGGCCGTTGTCCTGGTCGGTGATGATCCGGCTTCTGCCATTTATGTGCGCAACAAGCGTCTGGCTTGCGAAAAAGTCGGGATCGTCTCAATTGCGCATAACCTGCCAGCCAACACCACGCAAGAGGCCTTATTCGCGCTCATTCAAACACTGAATGCCGACCCTGACACTGACGGCATTCTGGTGCAATCCCCGCTCCCCCATCATATTGATGAGTCTGCCATTCTGGCGCTGATAGATCCCGGCAAAGATGTGGATGGGTTTCACCCCTACAATATAGGCCGCCTGGCGGTACGCAAGCCCTTATTACGTTCCTGCACGCCTTACGGAGTCATAAAGATGCTGCAAGCCAGCGGGATCGTGATCAAGGGGCTGGACGCCGTTGTCGTTGGCGTGTCTAACCACGTTGGGCGCCCTATGGGCCTGGAGCTCCTGTTGGCCGGGTGCACCGTCACCAGCTGTCACCGGCACACCAAAGACTTACAAAGCCATATTAGTCGTGCCGATCTCATTGTATCCGCGGTGGGCAAGCCTGGCTTGGTCAAGGGTGAGTGGATTAAACCTGGCGCTATTGTGGTCGATATTGGGATTAATCGCCTGCCTGATGGCAAGATCACCGGCGACGTTGACTTTGCGATTGCCAGCCAGCGTGCCAGCCATATTACGCCGGTGCCTGGTGGCGTCGGCCCAATGACTGTAGCCACGCTGATGGAAAATACCTTGAAGGCGCTGGAGCTCAGTGAGCAAGCTTAAGCCGAAGCAGTCTTGCCCTTGCGAATAGGCTTTGCAGGGGTTTGAAACTGGTGTAAACTCGCGCGATTGTTGATTGACGTAATGCAATAAACCATGCCGCTACAGGCATTCACTATTCGAAGTTTCGTTCGTTGGAACCATCATGGCAGATACCGTTAACAAATCCTTTACCCCTTACCAGCCCGCCGCCGGTGAGGAATACATGAATAAAAAGCAGCAGGATCACTTCCGCAAAATCCTGAATGACTGGAAAGCAGAACTGAGTCACGACATTGATCGTACCGTGCATACCATGCAGGACGAAGTGACTAGCTTTGCTGACCCGAATGACCGCGCCAGCCAGGAATCTGACATGGCGCTGGAACTGCGCAACCGTGACCGTGAGCGCAAACTGATCAAGAAAATCGACGAAACCTTGCGTAACATTGACAGCGGTGACTACGGCTACTGCGAAGGCTGCGGGGTCGAAATTGGCCTCAAGCGCCTGGAAGCCCGCCCAACCGCCACCTTGTGCATAGACTGCAAAACGCTGGATGAAATGCGCGAGAAACAAGTCGCCAAATAAGGCTAAAGCTATCAAGCAATAAAAAAGCTGCCTAAGGGCAGCTTTTTTATTGCACTGGTTTTATTGCATCGCCATCATCCACGCACTACCAGTGCTCCTCAACCGCAAACAAGCGTTTGTGCTCACGGATGGCATAACGGTCAGTCATGCCGGCAATGTAATCAGCCACCGCCCGCGCCTGATCATGCTTGGCGGCC
Organism: Methylophilus sp. DMC14; assembly: GCF_056314085.1. Lineage (NCBI taxonomy): Bacteria > Pseudomonadati > Pseudomonadota > Betaproteobacteria > Nitrosomonadales > Methylophilaceae > Methylophilus > Methylophilus sp. DMC14. The sequence continues at coordinate 563,140 of NZ_JBQUZA010000001.1, forward strand.
AATTGGTGCTCGTCAGGCATCAAGGCCGGATTATCCATAAAGGTCTTAAATAACTCTTCAATAATCCGCCTGGCTTTGGCACTCATGCGATTCACCCGGTAGTGCTGATAGAGGTGCTTACGCAAAAACTGTTTTAATTCGTGATTCTTTTGCACGACCGGCTGGCTAAAGCCGACTAGATAGGCGGGTGCTTTGCGCACATCGTCTACGCTGCCCGGATTCAACTGCGCAATCGCTTGCTGGCTATGCTGACATAAATCGACCACCAGCACATTGATCATGCGGCGGATGGTTTCATGGATGAGCCGTTTTTCCTCAATCTCGCCATATTGCTTTTTAACCTCATGCATATTTTCGGCAAATAGCTGGATATTGGATAGCTGTTGGATGGTGATGAGGCCGGAACGTAAGCCGTCATCCACGTCATGATTGTTATAGGCAATTTCGTCAGCAAAGTTAGTGACTTGGGCCTCAAGGCTGGGCGACTCACCACGCAAGAAACGTTCACCGACATCGCCCAGAAGTTGCGCATTTTTGCGCGAGCAATGTTTGAGGATGCCTTCACGGACTTCGAAAGTGAGGTTTAAGCCATCAAAACTGGCATAGCGGTTTTCCAGCAGATCGACCACGCGCAAGGACTGCAGGTTGTGCTCAAAACCGCCATAGTCTTTCATGCAATGATTGAGCGCATCTTGTCCGGCATGGCCAAACGGGGTGTGCCCAAGATCATGCGCCAGCGCGATAGCCTCGGCCAAATCTTCATGCAAGCCCAAGGTGCGCGCGATACCGCGTGTCAGTTGCGCGACCTCGATACTATGCGTCAGACGCGTGCGAAACAGGTCACCTTCATGGTTTACAAATACCTGCGTTTTGTATTCGAGTCGCCTAAAGGCCGTGGAATGAATAATCCGGTCGCGGTCACGCTGAAAAACATTGCGCAACGGTGACTCCTGCTCGCCGACCTTGCGGCCACGAGACTGTTCTGGATGGGCAGCAAAAACGGCGAGTGTCATCATGGGCTTTCTGAATCAGGCCGTCAGCGACAGCGTCTGTTTAAGTTTATCTGCATCGTAATCAGCCGTGATCACGGCTTTGCCTATCGCCTGTTGCAGAATCAGGCGAATGCGGCCATCGGCCACTTTCTTGTCAAGTTGCATCAAACGCAAATACTCATCCGCGCCCAAATCAGGGGCAGTCACCGGCAAGCTGGCAGCGTGCATGATGGTTTTGATACGCGCGACTTGTGCCGCATCCAGCCAGCCCATGCGTTGCGACAAGTCAGCCGCCATCACGGTACCCGCCGCCACTGCCTCGCCATGCAGCCAGACACCGTAACCCATGGCATTTTCGATGGCATGACCAAACGTATGGCCCAGATTGAGCAAGGCGCGCTCGCCTTGCTCATGCTCATCAGCAGCCACCACTTCGGCCTTGTTCTGACATGAACGGTAAATGGCATAGCTGGCTAAGGCATGATCCAGCGCCATCAGGGCGGACATATTGGTTTCCAGCCAATTAAAAAAATCAGCATCCCGAATCAGCCCGTACTTGATAACCTCAGCCACGCCGGCAGACAACTCGCGTTGCGGCAAGGTTCTCAAGGTATCAATATCCGCCAGTACCAGCTTGGGCTGATAAAACGCGCCTATCATGTTTTTACCGAGCGGATGGTTGATGCCGGTTTTACCACCGACACTGGAGTCCACCTGCGAGAGCAGAGTAGTAGGCACCTGAATAAACGGCACGCCGCGCAAATAGGTTGCCGCAGCATAGCCGGTCAAATCGCCAATCACCCCCCCACCTAAGGCAATCAGCGTGGTATTCCGCTCGCAGCGGTGTTGCAGCAGATGATCATAAATCGTTTGCAAGGTCTCATTATTTTTATAGGCCTCGCCATCCGGCAAAATGATTTCAATCACGCTCACGCCTGCCTCTCGCAGCGGCTGGGCAATGCTCTGCATATACAAAGGCGCGACCGTTGTATTGCTGACAATCGCCACCTGCTTACGCTTGAGGTGGGGCAAAATCAGGTCAACCTGATGTAACAGGCCATTCCCAATATGAATAGGATAGCTACGGTCAGCCAGGCTGACGGTTAAGGTTTGCATGACGGCTCCAACGCTTTCAGGGCGCTCTCAATTTTTTGGATAATCACTGCGACTGGCTGATGGCCGGTATCGACGATCAGATGAGCAGTCTCGGTATAGAGTGGATTGCGGGCATGGAACAATTGTTCCAATTTGGCTTTGACATCGACATTTTGTAGCAGCGGTCGGTTTTTATCGTTGCGCGTACGCAAATACAGCTCATTCACATTTGCACGCAAATAGATCACATAGCCATATTTTTTGAGAATTTCGCGGTTTTCCGGGGCGATGATGGCACCGCCCCCTGTGGCCAGCACGATATTCTCCTGCAGCGCAAACTCTTCTAGCGTGGCGGTCTCGCGCTTGCGGAAGCCAGCTTCGCCTTCCAGCTCGAAGATGGTCGGGATTTTAACGCCTGTGCGCTGCTCAATGACATGATCCGTGTCGTAGAAGGTCTTGCCCAGACTTTTGGCAATCAATTTGCCAACCGTAGTCTTGCCTGCCCCCATCAACCCGATCAAAAAAATGTTATTTGGTATTTGCGTACCCATAAAAATGCCCAACTGTTCAGTTGGGCATTTTAAGGCAAAGCCTGTCTGCTGTCAGTAATCGTTCAGCAAGCCATGCAATGATCAGTTCAAGGCCAGCGTTTCGTCCATGACTTTAGGCGTGATAAAGATCAGCAACTCCGTTTTATCTTCCTGCTTACTGTTACGTTTGAAAGCATAACCCACCACAGGCAAGTCACCAAAGAACGGCACTTTGTCAGTGGACTTGCGTGACACCTGCTCGTAAATCCCACCCAGCACCACGGTCTCGCCGTTACCCACTAACACTTGCGTTTGTACATTTTGCGTATTGATCGCGACACCACCAGGAGTATCTTCACCTTTACTATCCTTACGCACATCAAGATCCATAATAATTTTATGGTCTGGTGTAATTTGTGGCGTCACCTCCAGGCTCAACTCGGCCTTTTTAAAACTGACCGCTGTCGCGCCACTACTGGTCGCAGTTTGGTATGGAATCTCCACGCCTTGTGCAATACGGGCTTTTTGCTGATTGGCAGTGGTCACGCGCGGACTTGAAATGACTTTGCCTCGTGCGTCGGCTTCCAGTGCAGACAACTCCAGATTCAGTAGCAAGTTAGCCGAAAGCTTGAGCAAACTGAGCGCGACGCCTCCGTAAGCATTAGCGACAGGCAAATTTGACATTAAATCAGGCTGACCGTTCGAGCTTACTAAGTATGCGTTAGGGTCAACCTTTCCAGTGCCAAATGTTTTATCGAGACCCGTCACAGCCTGAACAGTACCTGCCTGATTACCCATAGTATATCCACCCGTCGAACTGACAGCAGTCACTTTATTTCCCAGTGACCCTCCCACTGAAAGCGCAGTATTGCTACCTGGCGTACCGGTTTGCGTAATCCCAAACCTTGCGCCCAACGCTTTAGAGAAGGTATTTGAGGCAATCACCATACGTGATTCAATCATCACCTGCTTCACAGGCACATCCACCTTGTTGATGATAGCCTGCACCTCGTCAAGCTTTCTCGGCGTATCCTGTACAAATATCGTGTTTGTCCTGGCATCAAAGGTCACACTCCCACGTTGAGACAAGATACGGTTCATCCGTCCACCTGAAGAGCTGCCAGCGCCACCACTCATGGACAGGCTGGAGCCACCACTGCTTCCGGTATTGCCTGTGCCACCCCCCAGCAGCATATTCCTGAAATCCATGGCTTTTTGATATTTGAGCGAAAAGACTTCTGTACGTAATGCTTCCAGTGTCTCGCGCTCGGCTTCTGCGGTCAGTTGTGCTTTCTCTTTCGCGGCAAACTCCTCGGCTGGCGCAATCGAGATCACGCTGCCATTGACGCGCATGTCCAAGCCTTTGCTTTTCATGATCACATCCAGCGCCTGATCCCAGGGAACATCTTTCAGACCGATGGTCACGCTGCCCGAAACCGCATCGCTGACCACAATATTTTTACCGGTGAAGTCAGCGATCACTTTCAACACATCCCTGACATCAACACGCTGGAAGTTAAGCGATAACTTCTCCCCTGCATAGCCCTGCTTGGAGCCTTGAATCAGCTTGTTCGGGTCTTTTGCCAGCGGACGGATATCCACCACCAACCGTTTATCGGTCTGGTAAGCCGACTGCTCCCAATCGCCTTGCGGTTCAATCACGATTTGCGCTTGATGCGCGTGACGTAATGCATCCACATACAACACCGGGGTATTAAAGTTAATCACATTTAAACGGCGTTGCAGCGCTTCAGGCAACTCGGTATCGGCGAAGTCAATCACCACGGTTTTACCGGCATTACGTACATTCACGCCCACCCGGCTATCCGACAAATCAACCAGTATCCGGCCTTCACCATTTCTGCCACGCACAAAATCAATGTGCTCAATTTTATGTGCTGCACCCGACGCTTGCTCCGAAAAGCGTTTCGCTGCAGCCGCAGCGACTGGCACCTCCTGAGCCTCCTGAATCAACCCGACCATCAGGGATGCGCCCTGCAATTGCAATTGGTGCTGTACGGATTTGGTTAAATTCAACACCACACGACTACGGTCATTGCTTTGCGCAATCTGTACCGATTTCAACACCCCCTGATTGATCGGAATCACATTTTTCCCTGTCGCATTGATGGCATTCGGCAGATCAAAAACCACTCTGGGCGGATTACTTAACGTGAAGCTAACAGGCGCGCTTGCCAATGGTTGCGACAACTGCAACTGCACATTCAGCTTGGCACCGGGTTGCAAGGTAGCTTCCACGGCCTGCAGCTGGTTTTTTCCGTCTGTTGGTTCTGCTGCCACAAAACCAATCTGGGCAGCCATAGCGATCAGCAATGCCAATCGGATAATATGATTAGGAAATATTTTCATCATTGATGTTCCTGCAGTTCCAACGTTGTCATTTGCTCAGACCATTCACCGCTAACCGGGTCTTGAATCGTCTCTTTTACCTTCAGTTCATATTTCAGGCTTTGCGGGTTCTCACCCAAAGCCGTGACCACACCAAACCGCTCTCCCAAATGAGACCCCGGCCTGACCTGGTAAATAAGGTTATCCGGCGTTTGGATGGTGGCAAACATAATGCTTTTCTTGCTCATCACGCCGACAAACTTCAGACTTTCGAGCGGATACGCTTCCAGCGGCTCTTTAGGCCGTTTCAGGTCAGGCTGATTCGTGTTGTGTACCGCGGCCTTGCGGGGCACAAACGGATCCTGCAACACACCGTCTGCGTTGTATTGTTTGGGCGCAAACCCTTGTACCTGTGGCAATGCCTCTATCGGCGCCACCATGGTCTGGTTTGCTTCATTCATAAACTGGGTGAGATCATCCTCCTGTGTACTGCCGCATGCGGTCAGCAGGAGCACCAATCCAACCGGGATCCATTGCAGATTGATCGTCATTTTTTAGCCGCCTTGCTTTCCAGCGCCTTACGCGCCGCCACTTCCTCGGCATCGAGATAGCGATATGTTTTGGCAACGGCCTCCATCACCAGCATGTCTTTATGTGGCTGCTTGTCATCTTTGCCTGCAGGCTGAATATGCAAATTATGCAAGGTCACGATGCGTGACAGCTTGGCAACCTCTGTCACAAAGGCGCCCAGATCATGGTAATGCCCCAACACCTTGATATTGATGGGCTTCTCGGCATAAAACTCGGCAAATATTTCAGGCAAAGGCACAAAGCCTTCAAATGAAAGCCCCTGGCTTAATCCGGCCTGATTGATATCGGTCAGCAAGCCATCCATTTCGGATTTATCCGGCAATTGTTTCAACAGCGTGCCAAAGGTATGCTGAATCTCGACCACCTGTTGCTCATAGGCATTCATTCTCAAGGCCTGGACTTTCTTGGCCAGGTATTCATCACGCAGCCCCTGCTCTTTTTCCTTTTCTGCTTTTAATTCCTTGAGATTGGGATTGAGCAGAAACAAGTAGCCAAGTAACAGCAAGGCAGCAGCGAGTATCGCCAGCAATGCCGCCTTCATTGGCACCGGCAAGTTACCGGCATTTTTTAAATCAATATTGTTAAAGTCAGACAATTGCATACGAGGTCATCCTTTAGCCGGCACCGGGGTTTGCTTGTCCGCCGCAGGGGCAGCATCCCGCTTCAAGGTCACGCGCAAGACAAACTCATACTCCTTGATTGCTTGTGCGTTGGTGATGGCTTTGATTTCAACCAGATTAGGGCTGTGCATAATGGTTGAGCTAGCCAGGTTATGCACCAGCGTCGCCACTCGGGCATTGGTATCGGCCACACCTTTGAGCTCAATTTCATCCTCAAGCTGTTTTACGCTCTTGAGATAGACACCTTCGGGTTGTTGTCTGGCCAATTCATCCAAAATCAGCACCGCCTGGTTACGGTCACTTTGCAAGCCCTCAACAATCTGCTTGCGCTCCAAAACATGCTTGATCTGATCCTTCAGTTTGCCAATATTGGCAATTTCGGTATCCAATCTTGCCATTTCGTCTTGCAGCCGCTGATTCCGTGCTTGCTGCGCCTGGATTTTGCTGTGGATATAGCTCCAGCTCACAAATAAAATGGCTGCGGCCGCGACGGCCACCAATGCCGCCATCAAGCCAAACTCACGTTGACGCTCGGCACGCCGGATCTGACGATGCGGCAGCAAATTGACTTTAATCATGCGTCCACCCCGCGTAACGCTAGACCACAGGCAATCATGAGGGCTGGGGCATCTGTCTCAAGCTGGGAAGGTTTAATCTTGCTGGCCAGCGCCATGCCCTGAAAAGCATTCGCCACCAAGCTATGCACGCCGGTTTTTTCTTCAATGAGTGCCGCCAAGCCATCGGTTGCCGCCACGCCACCAGCCAACAACAGATGATCAACTTTGTTGTATTGGGTGGAGTTAGTGAAAAATGAAACGGCTCTGGCAGCCTCAGCCGCCAGGTTTTGTAAAAACGGCTGCAACACTTCCTGCGCATAAGAAGCTGGCAATCCGCCTTGACGCTTGGCGATTTCGCTTTCTTCAGGCGACAAGCCAAACCGGCGCTGAATCTCTTGCGACAAGGTCGCCCCACCAAAGGCTTGCTCTCGTGCATAGACGGAGTGTGTGCCTACCATCACATTGATATGGGTCACAAAGGCACCGATATCCAGAATCATGGTCACGGTTTTTTTACTGTGATCAGGCAAATGTCTCAAAATCTGACGGTAAGCCGTTTCTGTCGCATAGGCCTCAACATCCATGATCTGCACCTTGAGCCCGGCTTCTTCAGCCACGGCCACCCGGTCATCGATTTTTTCTTTCTTGGCCGCCACAATCAGCACCTCCACTTCATCGGTGCTTTTCCCCATCGGGCCCAAGATCTGAAAGTCCAGATTCATTTCGTCGAGCGGGAACGGGATGTACTGATTTGCCTCAGACTCGACTTGCAGCTCCATGTCTTCTTCGCGCAATCCGGCAGGCATAATCACGCGCTTGGAAATCACCGCCGCAGTTGGCAGGGCCAAGACTACCTGACGCGCACGCGAACCCAGCAATCGCCAAGCGGCACGCATGCTCTCAGCCACCTGGGTGAGATCATTGATATTGCCGTCACTGATTGCGCCTTTAGGCAACGTGACATTGGCATAGCCATCCAGCCGGAATTGCTGCTTGCCAATGGCACTGAGCTCCACCATCTTGACGGCGGTTGCACTGACATCCACACCAATAAAACTGGTTTTTTTGCGCTGTAAAAAGCCCAGACTCAACGGTATTGCCCTTCATAAATAGTTACATGCCCGACTTGCTATGCATCATCCATGCCAACTCATGCATTCGAGTGGGTAAACAATGGCTTACATGTATTTTTGCGAGTCAGGGAAATCCTGATTATTTGCATGATTCCATAATTAACTGCCTATGAATCAGCAAAAAAAGATTACAATTCATAGGTAATTCTCTCGATGGCAGCAAGACGCATGAATTCAAGACCCTGGTTGCAGTCCCTTCTTTTCCTCTTCATTACTGGCAGTTTGATCGTCGCAGCCTTGCTGGTATTGATGATCAGCATCCTCTATCCTTCCCTGCCTTCGATTGATGCACTGACGGATTACCACCCCAAATTGCCCCTGCGGGTCTATGACGCCGATGGCGGCTTGATGGCTGAATTTGGTCAGGAGCGCCGCGCATTTGTACCGATTGAACAAACGCCCAAAGTCATGAAAGACGCCATTCTGGCGATTGAAGACCGTCGCTTTTACCAGCACAACGGCATTGATACCACAGGCATTTTGCGGGCGATTCGTAACAACCTGACCGGACGCGGGCACGAAGGCGCCAGCACCATCACCATGCAGGTGGCTAAAAACTTTTTCAGCAATCCAGATACGCCACGCAATCTATGGACCAAGATTAAAGAGGCCTTGCTGGCGATCAAAATTGAACATGCCATTAGCAAAGACAAGATTCTGGAGCTCTATCTCAACCAGATTTATCTGGGCGAACGGGCGTATGGTTTTGCGACCGCCGCCAAAACCTACTATGACAAAGACTTGAAACAACTGAACCTGGCCGAAGCCGCGTTACTGGCAGGCTTGCCCAAAGCGCCGAGCAAATACGACCCCTACATTCATCCTGACTACGCCATCAACCGTCAGCATGAAGTACTCCGCGACATGCACCGCTATGGCATGATCTCTGATCAAGCCTATCAAGAAGCATTAAAAGCACCGCTTAAATTCCAGTCATCCAGACGCCAAATCCAGGCACTGGGCGGGGAATACGTGGCCGAGATCGTCAGGGCAAGCTTGTATAAACGCTATGGTGAGAAGGCTTATACCAGCGGTTTGCGTGTTTACACCACCATCAATAGCAAACACCAGGCTGCCGCCAATACGGCCATGATTCAAGGCATCATCAATTTTGAGTTGCGGCACGGGTTCCGTGGCGCAGAGCAAATGTTGCCATTACCGACAACACTTAGGGCGTCGGAAGCCGCTGATTTATTGCGTGATTTTGTCACTTACAACCAATTTGTGCCCGCCTTGGTCACCAAGGTCGAACCCAACCTGCTCACTTTGGTCACCAAGCGCGGCCAGGTGCTCAAACTGCAAGACAAATCATTGCTACTGGTCAAAAACCATATGCCGCCCGCCAAACCAACCCCCTTGTCACTCAAGCCGGGCGCGGTCATTCGCGTATATCAAAACGGTGAAGAATGGTCGGTAGTACAACTGCCAGAAGTGGAAAGTGGCTTTATGGCACTCAATCCTGAAACCGGACAGGTACAAGCGCTGATCGGTGGCTTCAGTTTCCAGCGCAACAAATATAACCATGTCACCCAGGGTCGCCGTCAACCCGGCTCCAGCTTTAAACCATTTATCTACTCTGCAGCGCTTGAAAAAGGCTATTCCCCTGCTAGTGTGTTTGAAGATGCCCCGATCAGTTTCACCTCCACCGAGACTGGCAGCAATAGCAGCTGGGAGCCGCGCAACTACGATGAAAAATATGCTGGTCCAATGCGTTTGCGTGAAGCACTGGCGCAATCCAAAAACACCATCTCAATCCGGCTTATGAATGCGATTGGCGCGCGTTATGCCCAAAACTACCTGCGCAAATTTGGCTTTGACCCCAAGGATCACCCGGCCTATCTGTCTACCGCCTTGGGCGCTGGCTCAACCACCGTCTGGCAGCTGACCGCCGCGTATGCCACCTTTGCCAATAGTGGCTATCAGGTGCATCCTTACCTGATCGAAAAGATCACGGACAGCCGCGGCAAGGTGATTCAAGCCGTGCAACCAGGCAAACATGTTTCCGCCGAGCGGGTGATTGACCAGCGCAACGCGTTCATTATTACCACCATGCTACAAGACGTGGTGAGAGATGGGACTGCGCGCGCAGCACTGTCGTTGCGCCGCCCCGACATTGCCGGCAAAACTGGCACCACCAACGACCAGTTTGATGCCTGGTTTGCTGGCTACCACCCAAAAGAGGTGGCCGTCGCGTGGGTGGGTTATGACAACCCGCACAACCTGGGCCGAGGCGAAACCGGTGGCCGCGCAGCTTTACCTATCTGGATACGCTATATGCAGCAAACCCTGTCAGGTCAGCCGATTTATCAATACAAAGTGCCTGAGGGCGTCTTGCAATTGAAAGTAGATGCTTACACCGGTGCGCAGATCAGCGAAGACGATGCGGGCATTTATGAGTATTTTTATGAAGAGCACTTGCCACAATCCAAACCCGAAACACTGCCTGGCTTGTTTGACCCGGAGGGTGAGCATGCGCCCGAAGAGGAAGAGCCCTCCTTTTTGGAGCGCCTGATCGGCGAACACAGTGGCAACAATGAGGATAGAAAACTGCCAGCCAATCCGGCAGCCAAGCTGCTGAGCCCGAATTAGCAATCAATCTACGAAAAGCCTAAAGTATGTTTGATGATTTTACGAGTGACTTGAGGCAAGAAATTGCCCAATCTGCCGCGCGCCTGATGTTTGAAGAAGGCATCAGTGACTATGCGCGCGCCAAACGCAAAGCCATCAAAGCCATGGGCATCACGCAAGATGCCCCCTTGCCGACCAACGGCGAAATTGATGCGGCCTTGCGTGAATATCACGCGCTTTACGCAGATGAAAGCGATGCCGCTCACCTGCTGGAACTGCGGCAGGCCGCGCTGCATACCATGCGGCTATTGCAGAAATTCCAGCCCTACCTGACCGGCGCCGTCATGGAAGGTACCGCCGGGCCCCATGCCGATACCGAAATCCATGTCTTTGCCGAGAGCGCCAAAGAACTGGAAATCTACCTGCTCAACCAGAATATCCCCTACCGCCTAGACGAACAGCACTACCGCATGTCAGACCGTCCGAGCAAACAAAAGCACGAATTGCTACGCAAACGGGTGCCGGTGGTGCTGGTAGAAACCCGGTACGGTACGCAACGCATCAGTATTTTTGAAGCCGACGACCTGCGTACCGCCCCGCGTAAACACGGGGAAAAGGCGGGAATCCACCGGATGACGCTGGCGCAGGTGGAAGCGCTGCTTAAACCAGTCCTGACCGAGTAATTGGATTGCCGCAGCTCTACTGCGCGTGACATCCCTCATTTAACAACTCAACCTGTTTGCAGAGATTCCCGTGCTCTTGCCTGAGTAATGCCTTCAAGTGCTGATCTCTTCACCTCAACTGTATATTGAACGCATCGTCTTCAAGGGGCATTCATCGCCAGCGGACTTCTAGGATGACCAAGCGCAAGCTGCGCGGTTATTGCGCTTGCAAGGTGAAGGAGAACGGGCATTTGAAGAAGGCATCCTCAGCCTGAAAGCTGGAGATTGTTTGAATATTGCCGCTAAACACAGGTTGAAATGGTCCTAGCCAAACAGAGAGACCCTCTGGCTAGCCGTGTTTTATGAAGGATAAGCGTTACTGGCCAGGTTGTTAGGCAGCATAGAAAATCGTTGCGTAGGGAGGCATGCCTGCACAGTAAACAATGCGTGTTTTCTTCTGATAGCCAATCCCATCGCAACAAGAATCTAAAGTGTGCGATCACTTTGATGCTTGTCCTCAGAGAATCCTGAGAAAAACCTGAATAAACGCCTGAGTTTTTCTGATCCAGGCATCCGCACCGCTTCTTAAATCACTCAGCGCACAGATTTGATCAAGTAGCCTCATCTGCCTTGCACGTCATTCGAGGCTACCCTACTGCATGCTAATCTGCGTATACCCCAACACCGTTCCGGTGGCAAAGGTCAGGTCTATCAGTGCAATCTGATAGTCATTAATGGCGCGAATTTCCTTGATTTGCGCCTCGCCTAGCCGGGTCAGGGTTTCCAGCACTTCGGTCATGGTACGCAAGCCTTCATTAAACTGCTTGAGTTCGGCTTCGTAGTTATAGCCGGCGATCATCACCTGCTGGCGTGCCGCGAGGATGCGCTGCCAGTTTTGCTCTAGCTTATCCAGGGCGTCGTGAATTTCGCGTTTGACGGTCAGCGCTTGCAGCGTTTTGTTAGTCAGGCGCTGCATACGCTGGGCAATCGCTTTATCCAGCTTGGCTTTGCGCGCTTCATTGCTCACTGGCATTTCAAACTTCAGGCCCACGGACCAGTCATTGTATTGGCCATTCAGCAAGTCCTGCCCGATATTGCCTGCCCGGTTGGCAGAACTGGACAGGGCGCCGTATTGGTAATCCAGCGTAAACATCGGCAGGGTCTGATTTTGCAGATAATCAATTTGTAATTGATCTGCGCTCAGTTTGAGCTCCTGATCGAGTAGCTCGATGCGGCTATCCAACGCATCTTTGAGCAGTTTTTCACGGTCAAACTCAAACTTGACCAGATTGGGCATGGTAGAAGGTACCCACGGCAAACTAGTCATGCCTTGCTCCGGCAGTTCGTTGAGCAGGAACTGTAACTGGCGCTGGGCCAGCTTGAGGTTGGTTTCGGCAATGATCAGCGCTTCCATGCGATCCGCGACACCAATTTCAGCACGGTTGACTTCAATCGCGGCGGTGAGCCCCTCCTGCACGCGGCGTTTGACCATGGCCAGATTTTGGCTGGCATATTCGTACTGGTTGCGGCGCACATCCAGGGCCGCCCAAGCCTCGTATAAATCCCAGTAAGCTTTATCCACCATGGTGACTATGCGGATGCTTTGCAAACGCGTTCTGAGCTGGGCGCTATCCTGATCAAGTGCTGCAATGCGGATGCTGGCCTCGTTCACCTGTCGCCCGGCATTACGCAACAACGGCTGGCTAAAGGAGAAGCGCAAAGCACTGCGGTATTGGTCACTGGCCAGACTGCCCTTGCTCTGGTAGTTTTCCAGTGGCGCACTCAGGGTAACGCTACCACCCGTTCTTAACGGCACTTTGATGCCCGTTTCCAACTCCCAGAATTCCTTGTTTTGTGCGGCCGGATTCAGTTTAACCAGCTCGCTATCCAGCGCCGGATTATCCGACTTGAAAATCACTTTGTCGCCCGCCATCGCAGGCAAGTCTTTCTGGCCATATTTGGCGTAGGCAAAAATGAGCTGGTCAAATTTGGCCTGCTCTTCACGCAACGATTGCGCGGCAATGGTCGGGTCGATTTTGGCCACTTGCAGATTAAGATTGTTTTGCAACGCCTTCTGCCGCACATCCGCAATACTCAGTTGCGGCCCTTGCTTGGGTGCATTGCTGAGCATATTTGCAGTTTCTGGCGAGTCAAACGGTTGCAGCGCACTTTTCAGGTCTATCACTACCGGCTTATTGCGTTGCTGCTGCTGTTGTTTGACCGCATCATGCAGCGGCACACCCTTGCCCTTGGCATATGGCTCCAGGCCGCGGCCTTCTGTGTTCTGCAATCGCTGGCGCGCCCGGCTGTCACTCAATGACTCATCTGCACCGACCATTGTGGCCAATAGCATGCTGGCCAGACCAAACAGCCTGGTCAAAACCGGTATTTGCACACCACGCTTCATTTGCTTGCCCCAACGCCAGCAGGCAGATTGAGCGGTGTTGGCTCATGCGGGATTCTGGGCGGGAAGCCATTGAGCAGACGCCACAATTCATAGCCTATCGTCACTTTCTCCAACAATACCCAACCCTTGGCACTGATACCCTGACGCAAAAAGCGGGCTTCTGGCCATTGCGGCGTGCCTTCTTTATGGATCACCATGATACGGAAATGCCCGGTGCCATTGTCAGTCGGGTCGACGAAAGCAATTTTGCCCTCAAAAGTGCCCACACCGACTTGCGCCCAGCCAGGCACCTGAATCGCAGGCCACCCCTCAAATTCGAGACGCACAACACTGTCACGAGTAATCAGTGGCGCATCGCGGCCATCAACCCATAACTCCACGGCACGCTGAGAGGTATGTGGCACAATAATCAGCAAGGGATCACCTTGCTTGATTATCTGGGATTGTGAATTGACCGGTAAACGGAAAATCGTGCCATCGCGGGGCGCGATGATTTTCTGCATGTTTTGCCGCGCCAGTGAAATCTCGGAGCTGTGCAGGCTATTTTCAGCATCTGAGACCTCGCCTTTGATTTTGTTGATATTGGCCGTCACCGAATCCAGATATGCTTGCGTATCGGCACGCACCTGGCGGATTTCTGCTTGTGCCGACTGCGCCTCGGCCATGGCCGATTGCAGTTGTGCCTGCACACTATTTAGGTTACGGCTGGCAATCGTATGGTCACGCTCAGCCACTTCTGTGTCTCGCTTGGAAACCAGGCCATCGCCCAGTAGGCGTTGCATACGCTTGACCTGCATCGTGGCAGCATCCAGCGTCGCTTGAGCAGAGTTCACCGCTTCACGTGCACTGAGAATTTTTTGGTTAGCGACATCCAACTTGTATTGGGCGGCGGTGATTTTGGCATCGCGGCCGGCGGCCAGGTTGTCACGCTGCACCGAGTAAGCTGATAACTCGCTTTGCTTGGAAGCGAGTTTGTCCTCCAGGTTATCGCGCTGCGCTTGCAGGCGCTGCCTGAAGTTAGGATCAGTATCGCTGATTTCCAGCAATACATCGCCTTGCTTCACTTGCGAGCCTTCTTGCACATACCAGTGCTGGATGAGCCCGCTCACGGGGGCATCGACGGTTTGCACCCGCTCGGAAGGAGAATAGGCCGTGACCTTGCCCAGCGCGGTCACGTTTTGTTGCCATGGCAGAGGCAAAAAAGCAAGGGGCAGCACAACGAGCAGCCAGGCCATCCGTTTGATCCAAACCCTTAAATGCTCAGGGGTTTGTACGCTTTGTGTCAGCATACTTTCAACCGTATTACTCATGCTGACCTCCTGCCACGTCTGTCGCCGCTTGGCTTTGCAGATGAATGACTTGCTTGCATTGCTGGGCGATATGCTGATATCGCGTGGTGATCAACACCATCCAGTCCTGCTGGTGACGTTTAAGCAACATCAGCACCTGATTCAGCTCATGTTGCGCCAGTTGATCCAGCAGGCCATCAATGATTAATACATCCGGTTGACCCAGCATCGCACGCACAAGCATTAACCGTTGTAACTGTGTATGCGTCATCGGTGCGCCAAAGTCAGTCAACACCGTTTCTACCCCATTGGGCAGCTTGCTGATTTCTTGCCACAACCCAAGCACCTGCAGTAACTCGATCACCTGATCAAGTGTCACCTCTGGCCGTTGCAACCTCAGATTATCCAGAATAGAGCCATGCTGCCACTCGACTTTGTTCGCCACGCCAATCCGGTCACGCAAATGTGACAGGTCAAGCTGACGCACATCAATATCGTTGTAGCTGACATGTCCTTGCAGCGGCTGCCTCATACCGGTGATCAGCTCCAGCAACGTCGTTTTACCGCTGCCTAAGCCACCGATTAACGCCAGGCTCTCACCACGTTGCAAGTGAAAACTCAGGTTGCTGACCAAAGCGGCTTGATCCGCGTGTTGAAAAGTCAGCTGATGCACCTTCAGGGTAGTGTAGCCTTCCTGACCTGACTGATGCTCCCCAGAGCGCTCTACAGGCAAGGTTTCCAGCACACCAAGTTTATCGACCGCCGCAAGCAGATCATAGAAATACTCCAGCTTGGTCACAAATCGCACAAACGCAGAAAGCACCCCAAAAATAATCAGCTCTGCGGCAACAAACTGGCCCAGATTGATCTGGCCTTTAATCACCAGTGTCCCGCCTAATATCAGCATGCCCGTACCAATCAACGCATAGAGGCCCACCGCGCCTATCAGTTGCATCATGAGTACTTTAAAGTGCTTGGTCCTGACTTGCAGATAGCCGTCTGCAAGCTGCGCGGTATTCGCCGTGTTGCGCTGAGTCGCACCGTAAAACTTTGAGAGCCATTTATTGCGGGCAATGGTTTCCAACCAGGCCGCCATTTCATATTTGGCTTTAGACTCTTTGATCGATGTCTCTTCGGCCTGTTTACCCAGGCCAAAAATAATCACCCACAACACAATCAGCATGAGGATGACCAAAATGCCAAAATACAGACTATAAAAAAGCAGCACAATGCTGCCGATGATGCCTTGCAACAAGGCGGTCAAGCCAACCGTGAGCAAAGTCGCCATCGATTTCTGCACGGTTTGAATATCAAAATAACGATTCACCAGTTCTACCGGATTGAATTTGTCATACACAGAAATATGAATTTGCCCGGTATTTTGCGCAATCTGTAAGCTATACCGTACAAAAAGCCGTCGTTGAATCATCTCAACCAGAAAACTCTCAATGGCATAAATCGCACCAGACAACGCCAGCAAACAAAACAGGATAAAGCCCACTACGTACAGCGGCTGCAATACACCGCCCATGGTGACGATATTCACCATCGCCTGCACGGCAACAGGGGTCGCGATACCCAGCACACCATAAGCTGCAGTTAAATAAAACAGCAGCAAAATGTCCTGTTTTTCAAATGAGAGTAATTTGACGACTCTTTGAAAAGGGCTGAGAGATGTTGTATGAATGTTTGCCATAATAAGAATTGTTGTTAACTAGGCCCAGTAAATGGATAACAACCGTTTATATTAGTTCCCAAAAAAAAACGGCTCTAACTAGAGCCGTTTCTTTATACCACACAACGATTACAAGCTGTAAGCACGCTCGCCATGTTCGGTCGTGTCCAGACCTTCGCGCTCATATTCTTCACTCACGCGCAGACCGACAACCGCATCTACCACTTTGTAAAGAATGACGCTCACAATACCTGTCCAGATCAAGGTGACCACGACTGCGATGATTTGAGTCGTCACTTGGCCACCCATGGTCACACCTTCTGCGTAACCAACACCACCCAAACCTGGTGACATCAACACGCCAGTGCCCACCGCACCCCAGATACCGGCCAAGCCGTGCACACCGAACACATCCAGTGAGTCATCGTAGCCCAGCGCACCTTTCAGTTTGGTCACGCCCCACAGGCTGACAAAGCTGGCAGTGAAGCCAAGGATGATGGAGCCCATCGGGCCGATAAAGCCGCAAGCAGGCGTAATCGCAACCAAACCAGCGACTGCACCAGAAGCGGCACCCAGCATGCTTGGTTTGCCTCTGAACAACCATTCAGCAAAAATCCAGCCCAGTACAGCAGAACCTGTTGCCAATTGTGTATTGATCAGCACCATACCGGCAATGCCATCAGCAGCCAGTTCACTACCAACGTTAAAGCCAAACCAACCTACCCACAGCAAGGAAGCACCGATCATGGTCATCACCAGGTTGTGCGGAGGCATGGCTTCTTTACCGTAACCAATACGTTTGCCCAACATGATGGCACCAACCAAGGCAGCCACACCAGCGTTGATATGTACGACAGTACCACCAGCAAAGTCTTTGGCACCCAGCTCAGCCAGGTAACCACCGCCCCATACCATGTGTGCGATTGGGATGTAGGCAAAAGTCACCCACAATGCCGTGAACAACAATACAGCAGAGAACTTCATACGCTCAGCAAAACCACCAACGATCAAGGCAGGTGTAATAGCAGCAAATGTCAGCTGGAAGGTCAAAAACACATATTCTGGAATCGTGCCAGACAAACTAGCTGGTGTAATCCCCGCCAGGAATGCCTTGCTTAATCCACCCACAATCATGTTGCCTTCGCTGAAGGCCATGCTGTAACCATACGCAGCCCACAATACAGAGACCATGGAAAAGACCACGAACACTTGCATCAGCACTGACAACATGTTTTTCTGACGCACCAAACCGCCATAGAACAAAGCCAGACCAGGGATCGTCATCAAAATCACCAACACAGTGGCAATAATCATAAACGCGGTATTACCCACATCCAGCGTCGGGGCTGGTGCTGCTTCAGCAGCAGGGGCAGCTTCGGCCGCTGCAGGCGCTTCGGCCGCAGGTGCCGCATCAGTAGAAACGGTTTCTTGCACTGTGATGGTTTCGGTCACAGTTTCTTCTGCATAACTGACTGGGCTTGCCGCCAGACCCATTACGGCGACCAGCGATAATATGGAAAGAATTTTCTTCATAACAGAAGCCCTTTCTTATAACGCATCCGGACCGGTTTCGCCGGTACGTATACGGTAAACTTGTTCCAAATCGAAGACAAATACTTTGCCATCGCCGATTTTGCCTGTTGCGGCTGCTTTTTCAATCGCGTCTACGACCTGATCCAGCATGTCATCTTTGATCGCAACTTCGAGTTTAACTTTAGGCAAAAAATCTACGACATATTCAGCACCACGATACAACTCAGTGTGCCCTTTTTGACGGCCAAATCCTTTGACTTCAGTGACAGTGATGCCTTGTACGCCGATATTGGACAAAGCCTCACGCACCTCATCAAGCTTGAATGGCTTGATTATTGCGGATACAAATTTCATTTGCTTCTCCCGTTGTTAACTCTGGCAGGCACATGCCCGCCAGATCTAAAACTTCTTACTCTTAGAATGTACGGCCAACAGTCAACACAAGACGCGTGTCGTACAAGTTTTTAAAATCGCTACTTGGCCCGCCATTAAAGCTTGAGCCTCCATAGCCATGTGAACTCCAGTAGCTATGGTTACTTGATCCGACCAGATAAACACCTGCGTTAAAGCCGTCAGCCTGAGCAATTTTAAATGCCTTGCTCAAACCCACTTTCCAGTCAAAATAGTTAGGAGTAGTTCTAGCAGTTGTTGCAGAAGGTTGAACAGGCAAAGTTAATGTGTTTGTAGTGAAATCATAAGCATTACCTGTAGTGTAATCCGTATTCAAACGTCCATTAACCATTAAACGGCCTACGTGACCAACTAATGTTAAATCCCACCATGGCAATGGATAGTTGGCGTTTGCCTCAAGATACACCGTGCCACGTGTGCTTTTAGTCCAACCTGTACTTCTGTCTGCACCGAACCAGTTTGTCAGCATATAAGAAGCTTTAACGCTAAACCAGTCATAAGATAAACCAAAGTTAGCCTCTAATGAGTTCCAGTCACCGCCATTTGGTGTTTGTCTTACCAAATTACCATTCGCGTCAGTGTAACCTGTAAATTTATACTTTTTCCAAGAGCCGCCTGGATACAAGTATCCATACAAACCGACCGTCCAGCCCATGCCCTCAACCCATGGTATGCTACCGTTATAGCCTGTATAGACATCAATCTCAGTAGTTGCATCAGGATAGGTATTTGGTGTAACGCCAGAACCCCAAACGCCTGCATAAAAACCGCTTGAGTGAGTAATATCCATCCCACCTTGAACAGTTGGTTTATGCCAGGTTTGTGAAATACCACGTGAATAGTAATCAGATACAAAACCGACGTTACCAGTAGCAGTCCAGTCAGATTTATCCGCTTTTTCTTCGGGGGTATAGGGTGTTTTAGCTTCTTTAAGTTCTTCTACCAGAACTTTTTGTTCATCAGCATATGCAGTATTAGCAACCGACAGCGTAGCAAGTACAGCTGTAAATAACATAGATGGGCGCATTTACGAGTCCTCTCTCTCTGTGAAAGTCTTGATCAAATTGTTGTAAACGAGAATGAAACAACATTGACCTAAAAGCAAAGCACGTGCCAACCCATATAAATATTAAAAATCAATACTTTAATTAAAAAACTTAAATTAAATACTTACATTAGCAACACAACAACATGTTTTTAATTGAAAACACATAAAAATCAATCATTTACACCCCTTTTTTCGAGGGCCTTACATGCTAGAATGTGATCCCAAGGAGAGCCTGCCATGCTATTTTCAAATGAAAAAATTAAAGAATTATCTTTTAAAATCAAACAACTAATTGATTCAAGCCCCATTTCAGAGCTTGAAAGCAACTTGCATGCACTAATTCAGGGCATGCTCCCCAAAATGGAACTTGTTTCGCGCGAGGAATTTGATATTCAGGCCGCTTTGCTGGCACGCACGCAGCAACAATTAAAACAGCTTGAAGAAAAAATCAGCCAGCTAGAACAAGCCGACGCCGCCAGAAAGTAAAATTTAATTTACAATTGTTAGCATTCTTTGGTGCGGGAGTGCTACATGAGTTTGGCCGTGTTATACAGTCGGGCCCTAAGTGGGATGGATGCACCAGAAGTGGTGGTAGAAGTGCATCTCGCCAATGGCCTGCCCAGCTTCACTATCGTCGGGCTGCCAGAAACCGAAGTGAAAGAGAGCAAAGACCGGGTTAGGGCGGCGATTCAAACCGCACAGTTTGAATTCCCGGCGCGGCGGATTACAGTTAACCTGGCACCGGCAGATCTGCCCAAAGAGGGTGGCCGTTACGATTTGCCGATTGCGCTTGGGATTCTGGCAGCCTCCGGGCAATTACCTAAACAAGCGCTGGCCAACTATGTCATCGCTGGTGAGCTGGCACTGACAGGCGAGTTAAGGCCGATACGCGGCGCCCTGGCGATGACTTACCAACTGATTCAGGGCCCGGCGCACAAGAGGGCGGCGATTTTGCCCCAGGAGAGTGCGCATGAGGCAAGCCTGGTAGAGGGCTGTTCCATTTTTGCCGCGAATAGTCTGCTTGAAGTCTGTGCCCACCTTTCTGGTAAACAATCGCTACCCCCTCACCCGCTGGTGCTGACAGAATCCTCGTTAAGCTTTCCGGATTACCTCGAAGTCAAAGGTCAATTACGCGCCAAGCGCGCCCTGGAAATTGCCGCGGCGGGTCAACATAGTTTATTGATGAGCGGCCCGCCAGGCACAGGCAAAAGCATGCTGGCGAACCGGTTTAATAGCATTTTGCCGGACATGACTACGCAGGAAGCGCTGGAAAGTGCGGCAATTTTGTCACTGACCGGCCAGTTTCCGGCCAGCCAATGGAAAAAGCGGCCATTCAGGGCGCCACATCACACCGCCTCTGCCGTGGCACTGGTGGGTGGCGGCAGTGTGCCCAGACCCGGAGAAATCAGCCTCGCCCATCACGGCGTGTTATTTTTGGATGAGCTACCTGAGTTCGACAGGAAAGTGCTGGAGGTGCTCCGCGAGCCTCTGGAAAGTGGCAATATCACCATTTCTCGCGCAGCCAGACAGGCCACGTTTCCGGCCCAGTTTCAATTGCTTGCAGCGATGAATCCTTGTCCATGTGGCTATTACGGGCACTATAACCAACGCTGCCGCTGTACGCCTGAGCAAATTCTGCGCTATAAAAACAAACTTTCCGGCCCGCTGCTGGACAGGATAGACATGAATATTGATGTGCCAGCACTCAAGCCAGAAGAGTTGTCACATGACCATCATGGTGAGCAGAGTGCGGCCATTCGTGCACGCGTGATTCAGGCGCGAGAGCGTCAACTGACCCGCCAACAGAAGCCGAATGCTGCCTTGGGTGCGCTTGAGATTTCCACCCATTGCCAATTGGGTGAGCAGGCGAATCACTTACTGCAAATGGCGGTGCAAAAGTTTTCACTGTCTGCCCGCAGCTATCACCGCATCCTCAAGGTCGCCAGAACCATCGCTGACCTGGCCCAGGCCGAACACATTCTGGATAAGCACATTGCAGAGGCGCTACAATATCGGCGTCATGACTATTGAAAGCGTATTCCACATGCAACTTTATGATGCCAGTATCGCCCCGCTGATTCGTAACCTGCAAAATCTCGAGCATATTCTGCGGCAAGGGGAAGCCTATGCAGAACAGAAAAAAGTCGCACCAGAAGTGCTACTGAATAGCCGCTTGTATGTGGACATGTACCCATTAATCAAACAGGTGCAACTGGTGAGTGACATGAGCAAAGGGGCGGGTGGACGACTGGCAGGCATAGACATTCCGCAATACGCGGATGATGAAGCGAGTTTTGAACAGCTCTACGCCAGAATCGCCAAGACAGTCGCGTTTCTCGAAGCCATCAAGCCTTCACAGCTGGAAGGCGCCGAGCATAAAGAAGTGGTGTTAACCATACGTAAAGTGGATCTGACCTTCACTGGCTTGGATTATCTCGAAAAATGGGTCATGCCCAATGTCTATTTTCATGTCACCACGGCATACAACATTTTGCGCCATCTTGGGGTGCCACTGGGCAAAACTGACTACCTGGGTCAAAAGCGCTGATGCCTCAAGGCCGTTTGCGCCAGTAGCCCGGTTGCTGGTCTGACTGCAACATGGCTTTACGGCGCAATGTCTCATAGGCTTCGCTGTCTGAAATTCCTTGGGCAGAGGCCATCGCTTTCGCCTGCTTGTTCGCAGCAACCACCCAGTCAGGATTTTCCTGATAGCTCCGGTCTTGCATGCAATGTTCCAACACGCGTGACTGTCTAGCCGCTTTTTCCAGCTTCTGGAAGGGTAGTTGCTCTGGTAACGCGGCCGCTGCCTTACTGGCAATCAAATCACACTCATTGATAGCATGAGCCAGCGCACTTTGCGCAGGTGAAGACGCTGGCAACTGCAGCGATTGCCAATACCAATACCCCACCGCCGCCAGCATGGCCATCAACACAACCCACATAAACCGACTCGCAAGCATACATCCGACTCCTTTTTGTTGTTCAACCCTGCCAATATTTTAAGCCAAACCGGCCGACAGCCCTTATAAAAGCTGGATTGGTTCATTAAAGCGTCATACAAGACCATTAACATAGATTTAAATGATCGCATGAACAAATTAATTCAAGAATGGAAACCTGATGACGTTAATACAAGTATACATAAACAGAACTAAAGGACGCCCCATGAAAGACTTGCAACAAGACGAGCCGCTGACTTATACCGCCAGCATGCCAGAATTGATGACGGCGCAGGACATTATGTATCTGGCTGAAGATATCACTGCAGACAGCAACATTCAGGCAATTTACAAACCTGCTGAGCTGACGCTGGAAGTCGTGTAAAACACACCGGCAGTTTGCCTCACACCTCCACGCAGTTCATAGCGTGGCATTGCATCGCATGTCGCTTGCCCAGACACCCAACTGGTCCAGCCCTCAACTGATAGACACCCGCCTGACGTTTGCCTACAATAAAACCTCTCTTCAACCGGACGAGAAGGAGGCAACCATGTTTTTAGGCGCAGCAGGCATCTACACACTGATTGGCATCATCGTCGCAATTTGCCTGATATTGTATGTATTTGCAAAAAAGGTAAAGTAATCCGTATCACATAAAAAAGCCCCGTTTACGGGGCTTTTTTATTGCATAGCTCAGATTTTTTACTGGGATTGGTTACTGGATCAATTCACGCCAGCTTTGCTTGGTGCCATAGCTACCATTGGTTTTTTGCTGAAAAATTTGTGTTGCATTACTGGGCTTCCCTTCCGAAAAGACCTTATTCCCCATATCAGACATCTGAGGCGTTGGATCTGTGCTTCCGGTTACCACTACATGAGGCGTCCCATTTCCATCGTATACAATATTGAAACCTACAGCAGGGGTTGATAGTTTTTCAGAAACCAATCCACCACTTATTACGCCCCCCCCTGTTTTGTAATTAAAATAATTTAACCAGCCATAGCCTGTTCCACTACAAGATGAGCTAGTAGGGACTAGTGTTGGCATAATAAGTATCCCTTGTAAAAGCAGCGGGTCAAGATTTACTCGCTCTCCAGCCGGAAAATCTAAATACCACCCATAAGTATTATCAAAGTTAACTGTATTCGTTGTTACAACCCTGCTAGAAGAAAGTGATTGCGCAACCATTTGATTTCGACCAATCGGAGCGGACTGATTAATGTCTTTAAAGACATATACTGAGTTTGTAGGCGCATTAGTTAAATCTGCCACTTCAAGAAACTTGCCAGTACCGACCATTACCACAACATAATTATTAATATTACCTAACTCTGGTTGCGTAGTAATGGCTTGCCTACCGCCACTTGGGTCAGAAAAAGATGCAATCTTTTTCACGACTCCAGAATTGATATCAAATCGCCACACATCCCCATTTAGGTCTCCACCATAAATTGCAGTGGATGTATTATTTTCAAACATGTTATTAGCATAACCAGCGATCTTGGCAAGCCCACTGGGTGAGCTTGAGGAGCCAGAGCCAGTGGAAAGCGTGTTAATCAAACTGCCACTATAGGCATTTAATACATAGAGATAACCCATGCCATTTCCTGCCGGTTGGTTATTGACATAACTGCCATCACTTTTCTGGCTCGCGTAAATGCCATTGTTGTAGCCAGATGCGATCACGACCACCCAGGTTCCATCTGCCATTTTAGTAATGACTGGATTACCAAATGTATAGCCGAGGTTAGCTTGGTTGGCTGATGCAGTGTATTCCCAAAGCAAAGCAGGCGCAGTGGGGTCTGTGACATCGAGTGCAAAGTAACCACGGCCACCACCGTTAAGACCAGAAACTAATATTGTTTTCCAGAGAGCGCCATTGCCTCCACAGCCAGAGATACATACATCAGCAACAATAGGATTACCATTTACAAAATTAGTATGGTAAGTTGCGCCATACTGTTCATCTGCCAAATTTGCCAAGTTAGGAATTACTGGCGTAGGAATAAAAGCCCACAACTCACTGCCTGTATTTGCATTAAAAGCATGCAACATGCCATCATTCGCACCGACATACACAGCGGGGACTCGATTAGAGATACTATTTTTGAAAGCGGTATAACCTGCATCAAGATAAGCAGCGTTGGACTCCTGAAAATAACTCGGTCTTGATTGTGCAATATCCCCTAATGTTGCCTGCCTGACCCTAAACAAATGGTTGGCCGCGATACTGTTCGTACTGGAGTCTTCATAGGTTTTATTCCCGCGTAAGTAGTCGACTAATTTTGCAACCTTATTGGGGTCAGTAATTTTAGGATCCGATGCAGCCAAACCCTGCATTTGACTTAAGGCTAAATACCCATTTGTTAAACTGCTCACATGTGCAGATGGCAGATTGGCTGACTGAAACGGAGCTAACGACCCACTCAAATTAAAGTAAATATTGCGCGTATTACTTGCCACTTGAGATTGAAGTTTTCCAATACAACTACTGGCGATTTCTACATAGCAAGAACTCAATTCACTAGTCCCTAATACCGTCCCTAAAATACCGCCAGCATTGTCACAAGTGGTTTGATCGGAGTTGGTGGTTTTACAGTAAATGCTGGTACTGCTTCCGCTGCTGATCTGTACTCGTGTTGCAGGCAAGGCACATACTTGGGAAGCCACATTTTCAATACACCAAACATCACTTTGTGAGGTTTGTAAAGTGTCCGTATTCACCGTGCGGGCTTCAAGATTTCCAATCCAGCTTACCGTCTGATAACTAGCCACATACTGGAAATTATCTCCATTCGTTGGTGCTAGGCTACTGGCCGCAGCAGCCGCACTTGCCCCTTGAATAGATTTAATTTGTGCAAGCCCCATCGCTAGGGAGTCTCTCAGTAGTTTGGGATTTGTTGCACTATAGTAAGTACCTCCAGCATTAACAGCCGCATGCCACAAATCGTCTACCCGCTGACCTTCGGTATTAGTAATCGGGTTGTCCCAGTTTTTGGCGCCGGTGGTTAAATCCTTGTAGTCGCCAACGGTTTGTGTTTTATAGTCAGGCGAATAAAAAAGGGTGCCAGAAACACCCAGTCCAAGTGTCAGGGTGACCATATTTTGCTTGGGATAATCCACAGACGTCCCACACACAGAGTTACCTAACGCACCTGTACAATTCGAAAAGCTTGCATCTCGAATATCATTACTAAAATAATACATGGCAACATCAGCGAGGGTATTCGCCGCATTCAAGGCATCCAATTGTGGTCTTGGGGTTGAGCCTCCATCCTGGTTTCCGATCGTTGTTGACCCATTCAACTGAACAGGATTTGTCGTATCGTTCCAATAGCCATCCGTGGTCATTAAGGTGAAGTTTGGCTGACAAGCGTATTGCATAGGATCATCCGATCCAAGTGTCTTTTTACCCGCAAAATGACGTCCAACATTTGCCAGTGCCGTTCTTAGTGGCGTACTGTTGTTCGGGCTGACAGCAAACAGTTTTTGATACCAAGCCTGCTTTTGTGCATTATTAAATGGCGCGATTGCCAGATAATTACTTGAGTTATTGTTAATGGTAGAAAAGCCAACGCGGTATCTAGCATCCAATGTGTTGAAGGCCAAACTTGCTGCAGTTTGCATAGACTGTATACGAGTACTGTAGTACGTCCACCAGTTTGAGAAATTTTTCATTTCTTCGGTATAAGTGCAAATGGTACCCGCACAATCCATGCGATCAGGATTCTTGGTAGTACTGCCTGGGGCAGTGTAATTGCTGAGGCCACTGTTAATACTCACATAGACCAGGCTACCGGGAATATCTGTTGCTGAAGGCGCCACCAACACCGCACTCGAACTACCACTACCAGAGAATGTTACCTGAATAGGTGCAGCCGTATTTAATGGATTGCCAATTGGCGTCACTATAGTGAGCACGTTACTACTCACAGAAACTGTATTACCTGAAATATTACAATTCCCCCTCTGGCTTGTCGTACAAATTGCGCTTGCCACGTTGTTTGCCAAGGTGTTGCTGGAGCTTGCTGAAGTAGATGTATAAAGAATCTCAATATTATTAATTTTGATACTCGACACCGTGACAGTCCCGCTGTTACGCACCAACGTAAGCTTATAAGTGGCTCTAGGCTGACGAAGAAAGTTATAGGTATTACTGTCATTAATACTGCTGACATCGTTACGAATGGCCTGGCACTTTTGTGAGCCGGACAAAACACGAGCATTGGCTGCAGCAGATGTATTACACCATCTTAGCTGAGATGGGTAGGTATACACGCCTGTAGCCGCCGTAGAAATTGTACAATTTGTGAGATTAGCTGACGCACAATACTCTCCGGGAACATATGCATAATAGTTGGCTGAGCCCGTTAAATTGCTCGTCCCGCCTTTAGTGGCGCCCGTATCTGTCACGGCATTCGCAACGGCGGTAAAATTAGTTTGGTTTGGCATACTCACACCAAGATAATTCACCGGCGGAATATAGGTGACGCCGGGGTTGTAATATTGCGCATTGTATGCAGCATTATTAAATAACCAGGCAGGCGCGTTCTGATAGGTGTTGACTGGGTCGTAACCACCCCAATCAGGGGTATAGTTCCAAGCCATGCTGCCAGAGTTATCAAGCAAAAACATCAAGTTAGGCAATACATCCGACGTACCAGATGTTTGTAACGGCATGCTAGATATATTTAAGAAATCAGCACGTGCCATCGTTGTCAGCACCATCCCCAGACAAATCATCCCTCTCAAAAACTTTTTCAAATACATGATGGCTTCTTTCAAATATCCAATTAGTTAGAGATAAAGGTTTGCATATAGCTCAGGGTGTTTTTGGGCCCGGCAATTTGTAAAGTCACTCGATATAGAGGAGTATCAGGACTAGTCACACACTGTTTGAATAATTCGACGTTTGTTTGGCTGTGCGAACATGTCTGACCATTTGTAGCGGCACTAGCCATCATGCAACGCTTTGCATCAGTAGCTGTGGTGGCAGTGGCAAGCTCTGCATCACTGTAATTACACATTCTTTCAACAATATAGCGAATTTGATTACCCTGACGATCCATCCCACCACTAATCTCAGCATTCCCATCCACTTGTGTTGGGACAAGCTGGCTATTTGCATCACTCCACGTCATGGAGGTCAGCGTGCCCCCATCACATACCTGATTTACTGGCGTGGTATCGAAATGAATGCAATTAGCGTAATAACCTAATGAGGGGTTATTGACTGCATTGTTTGCTAGAGGAAGATTTTGCGAAATATATGCAGTAATCACTTCTAGTGCCACATTAGACGCAGGCGAAGCAGACTGACGGAACACCAAATTGCCAGAAAGCAAGTTATTCGTATCCACACTACGAATCAATGCGACCGCTGCAATTGACATCACCACCAAAGCAAGCAGCGCAAAAAACAGCACAATCCCGGCTTGATAGGCCTTGCGCACAGATTGAGGGAAACTTAATCGGCGTCTAGAGCGCATCTCGATTCCAAAGGACATTTCTTAAAGGGATCACCGCTTCAAAGACTCTGTACCGATAATTCTGCCAATTAGGCAAGCTGCTTAAATTAACACTTGCCGGATTTGCATCATTGGTCCAGATACACACTCTGTTTAAACCGCTGGCTGTTCCATTGCATGCCTGAGTGACAGGACTCTTTTGCAATACCCCATCACGTGTCACAATTGCGACGCGCACCGCTCGAATCCTGTTTCTATTGAGCAGCGTCATGGTAGGGCCATAATCTCCCGTCGCATCCACCCACTGATCAACTTCATTAAGATATGCTGAAGAGGTGGCTGAAGCCAAGCCTGGATCTAAAGTGTTCGCTATCCCGTACTGAGCCTGAAGTGCAACAACATCACTCACAATAGGCACTGCAGTGCTATCTGGGAATACCGCCCCATCTGGTGTCCCACCGCTACGCGTCAACTCCTGATTTGCGGAGACGCCATATTGGTATTGATTCCAGACCCCTAGACATGAAAAGCGTACAAAATCCGATCCATTCAAATCTGTCACTGGATTGCCTGTCGGTGCTGTATTTAACTCGGTCAAACTTTTTACGGTTCTGTCAGAGTTGAGCTGACTTAATCTTGCCAACGAACAACGGGGGCTGCTCGGGGTTTGGGTATACAACACCACATCATTCAGTTGGCAGCCGATTAAACTACCATTCAAGGTAGGTGATGTTATCGTGCCCGTCGCCCTGACAGACCCACCACCACTTGGAGACGTACCATAACGTATATTGACGATATCGCTAGTCATACCACCGTCCACAATCTGCACAGGGGTTAGATTAATCACTACCCCATTTTGTGTAATAGAGGTATCTAACGGACAAAGGAGAGGGGAGGGATCATCACTATTATTTAAAGGCAGTCCGAAACCTGCATTCTGCATATCGCGTTGAATATAATACATGGCCAGCACACCACTAGATTGTGCATCACTTCCAGCACTAATCACGCGCTTGCGAGATTCAAAACTACTGAATACATTGGTGATAGCGAGCGTCGCCACCAACCCAATGACGAGCCCAAGCAGCAGCTCGACCAGGCTTAATCCCTCTTGTTTTTTTGCGGCCACGCTGAGGTTCAGCATCATGGTTCAACAACATCAAACAGATAGCTGGAGGCATTGACCTGATGCACACTTCCACCAGGCACTTGCCAAGAGACCGAAACAGTGACCATACTATTCGTGATTGCTGAAAATGCAATTGCCCCATTTGGCAACTGTGCCCTGATCTTTGTACGATCCACTTGTGCAACATAAGTCGAAGCATCTCCTCCGTAGGCCATCATGTTCGATAAATGCGTTTGTGCAATCAAAAGGGCTTCGGCCCGAAAACGGTTATCACTGCTGTTTTTCAACATGGCACTTTGTAACCCCACAAGTGCCAGAACACCCATGCTAAAAATCACAACTGCGACCAAAGACTCAATCAATACAGATCCTTGTTGTAAGGATTTAACATGAGATTGCCGACTCATCAAGACACCTTTAGCTAACATGCTCTTGGGTCTCCAGTTAAGGTGACAGTAGGATCACACACCTTTACGTTGCCACCTGCCGCCAACATGACGCGCAAGGCTTTACGCTCATCCGCAGCGACCTGACTATTGCTTATATTGACCACGGACAGTGCATTTTGACTAGCAGGATCGCGCGTGCCAAAACTGCTAAACACCGCGCTATAGTTATCTGCGGTCACGGTGATATTGCTGGATGCGCCTTCGGTGGCACTTTTCTGGGTGATGACCGCTGGGCAGGCTGGCGTGATGGCAACGCAGCCAATTTGCCAGGCACTGTTGGTTTGCAAAGTGAATTTCACTCGACTATTACGCTTGATCGCTTCGGCACGTGATTGCTGCAAACCGTTCCTGACAGACTCGGCCACGGTTCTGATTTGCGAATTGCCAATCGCCGTCTGAAAAGCCGGGATGGCAATACTGGAGACCGCCACCATCACAACCACGGTGACGACCAGCTCAATCAAGGTAAAGCCTTGCTGCTGCATTAGCAACTTCCTGAGGATGAAGTCAGCCAGCAAGTGGCGCCAGTGGTGCCGTCGTAAATAGAGGTCTTGGCGTTATCCTGGTTGACGGTAAATGAAAAATTACCCATGTTCTGCGCTGATTTGCCTGTCGCTTTCAGGGTGTAAGTCGTTGCTGACTGGTTATCAATCGAGTAATCGAAATACTTGGCATCACTTGGGTTGCAGACAAAGCCCACGTAGGTAAAGTTATCCTGGTAAAACTGTTCGACCTGCACACGGCAATTGGCCAGATTGGCAGGTGCCTCCGCCGCGTTGCCACTTTTGACATAATCCTGGTAACCCGGCACGGCAATGCTGGCGAGCAAGCCGATAATGGCCACCACCACCATGACTTCAATCAGACTAAAGCCTTGTTGTAAAAGACGCTTCATGAATATCCCCTTTTTGCACAGCCTTATCATGCAAACAGCGATTCTTCCTGTCTAGCAGTAGCCGACTAGCGGTTAACCCTGGCCGACAAACGGTAGCCTTGCCCCGAGCGAGCGCGACCAGGCATGGGCCTGCGCAGCTTTAGTGGTAAAATCTGGCTTTATTTTGATTGGACGCCAGGATCATGTTTGCCAGCTCTACAAAATTAATAGCACTTGCGCTGCTGTTATGCACACTGAGTGCTTGTGGCCTCAAAGGCAATTTGTATCTTCCTGAGCGTCAGTATCCTCAACCACAACCGCCATCAGACAAGTCGCCATCGTGATCCCGTTTTCAACCCAACAAGGCCTGCTACATGCCGAAAATGTAGCCTTGCGTGATATTGCGCAAACCCACCAAACCCCCACCTACGTCTATTCGCGGGCGGCACTCACCCAGGCGTTTGAGCGTTTTGCTGCCGGGCTGCGTGGGCATGACCATTTGGTCTGTTTTGCCGTGAAGGCCAACCCTAGCCTGGCGATACTGAATCTGTTTGCCCGCCTGGGTGCCGGCTTTGATATTGTGTCTGGCGGAGAGCTGGCCCGTGTAATTGCAGCTGGCGGTGATCCGAAAAAAGTCGTGTTCTCTGGCGTTGGAAAATCCCACGCTGAAATTGAGGCCGCCCTTGAAGCAGGGATCTATTGCTTTAACGTAGAGTCTATCAATGAGCTGGACCGTATCCAGCAAGTGGCGGCTCGCTTGGGTAAACAGGCCCCGGTTTCGTTGCGGGTCAATCCAAATGTGGACGCAAAAACCCACCCTTATATCTCTACCGGCCTTAAAAATAACAAGTTTGGCGTGGCGTTTGAAGATGCACTGGCTTTGTATGAAAAAGCGGCGCAATTGCCCAACATTGCCGTGCATGGCGTCGATTGCCATATTGGCTCGCAGATTACCGAGCTATCGCCGTTTCTAGATGCGCTGGATAAAGTCCTTGGTTTAGTGGATGCGCTAGCGGCCAAAGGCATCCCTATTCAGCATATTGATGTCGGCGGCGGCGTAGGCATTACCTACAGTGACGAAACCCCGCCGGACTTTGCCGCCTATACAGCCGCCATCCTGCAAAAACTGGCAGGCAGAAACGTCAAGGTACTCTTTGAACCCGGCCGCGCGCTGGTCGGCAATGCAGGCGTATTACTGACCAAAGTCGAATACCTCAAGCCAGGTGAGACCAAAAACTTCGCCATCGTCGATGCCGCCATGAACGACCTCATGCGCCCCGCCTTGTACGACGCTTTTCACAAAATCACGACCATTGCCCCGTCTGCGGCACCCACTGCGGTCTATGAAATCGTAGGTCCCGTCTGCGAAAGTGGTGACTTTTTGGGCCATGACCGGACACTGGCAATTGCAGAAGGCGATTATCTGGCCATACACTCTGCCGGTGCTTATGGCATGAGCATGGCCAGCAACTACAACACGCGTGCACGTGCCGCAGAAGTACTGGTCGACGGCGATCAGGTGCATGTGATTCGCGAGCGCGAGCAGATTGCTGATCTGTTTAAACTGGAGCGCGTCTTGCCGTAACATTGGCCGGCATTGCAATTTTCAGCAGTAATCAATAAAAAAACCGAAGCATTTGATTGCTTCGGTTTTTTTATTGTTAAAAGATACGTGTTAATCAAAAATCACGGTCTTGTTCGCATAAAGCAAAATACGATGTTCAATATGCCAGCGCACGGCTTTGGAGAGCACAACCCGTTCCAGATCACGGCCTTTCTGAATCAGGTCCTCGACCTGGTCACGGTGAGAAATACGCGCCAGATCCTGCTCAATAATAGGGCCCTCATCCAATACCTCAGTCACATAATGGCTGGTCGCACCAATCAGCTTCACACCGCGCTCAAAGGCACGGTGATAGGGGCGCGCACCGATAAAGGCTGGCAAAAATGAATGGTGGATATTGATAATCCGCTGAGGATAGCGCGCGACAAACTCGGGAGACAGAATCTGCATGTATCTTGCCAGCACAATCAGGTCAATCTTGTGTTGGTCAAACAAAGCAAACTGCTGCGCCTCGACGTCGGCTTTGGTCTCTTTGGTCATCGGCAGATAGTGAAACGGGATGCCATAGAACTGCGCCAGTTTCTCCGTATCTCTATGATTGCTGATAATCAGTGGAATCTCGCAGGCCAGCTCGCCACTATGATGACGGTGCAGCAGGTCTACCAGGCAATGATCATATTGCGACACCATGATCGCCATGCGTGTTTTTTGCTCGGACAACTTGAGTTGCCAGGTCATGCCAAAGCGTTGCGCTACCGGGCCAAACGCCTGCTCGAAATCGGCAACGGCCACATTGAAATTGGTCAGGTCCCACTCGACGCGCATCAAAAACAGATTATTTTCCGCATCCTGATGCTGGTCTGCGTGTAAAATATTGGCATTGTGCTCATACAAAAATTGCGCAATCGCCGCCACAATCCCTTTGGTATCCGGGCAGGTAATCAGCAAGGTAGCAGTGTTTTTCATAACATGGGCTTTAAGCGAGCAACAAAAATGCAGATTATACCTGATGCCTGCCAGCCCTTGTGGTTGACCTTGGCAGTTGCAGGCGCAGACAGCAGCAGACTCTTGACGGAATTCATTATGCAAACAGAAGTGACACCTGAGATCGTATTGGCCAACCCGCGTGGCTTTTGTGCGGGCGTAGACCGTGCCATTATTATTGTCGAACAGGCACTCGAAAAATTCGGCGCGCCGATTTATGTGCGCAATGAAGTGGTTCACAACAAATTTGTCGTGGGTCAATTGCGCGACAAAGGCGCCATTTTTGTCGATGATCTGGAAAAAATTCCGGCAGGCAGCATTGTGATTTTTAGTGCGCATGGCGTTTCCAAAGCGGTGCGCGCAGAGGCAGAGTCGCGCGGCCTGACCGCGTTTGACGCCACTTGTCCGCTGGTGACCAAGGTGCATATCGAAGTCGCCAAAATGCGTAAAGATGGCCTGGAGATCATTATGATCGGCCACAAAGGCCATCCAGAAGTCGAAGGCACCATGGGCCAATCCGAAGCAGGCATGTATCTGGTGGAAACCCCGGAAGAGGTGACCGCCCTCACCGTCACCGACCCTGACAAACTGGCCTATGTGACACAAACCACCTTATCGGTGGATGACGCCACTCAGGTCATCAACGCCCTTAAAACACGCTTCCCCAACATCAAGGCACCCAAAAGCGATGATATTTGCTACGCCACGCAAAATCGCCAGGATGCGGTCAAAATCATGGCCAAAGACTGTGATCTGGTCATCATTGTCGGTTCGCCCAATAGCTCCAACTCAAACCGCCTGCGTGAAGTTGCCAAAAACCAAGGGGTAGAAGCCTATATGGTCGATAATGCCAGCCACCTGCAAGCGGCCTGGTTACAAGGTAAAAAGAAAATCGGCATTTCCGCCGGCGCCTCTGCCCCTGAGGTGTTGGTGCAGGAAGTGATTGCCGCATTGAAAAATATGGGCGCCAACCAGGTGGAAGAGTTGCAAGGTGTGGTGGAAAACGTCGTGTTCCAGCTGCCAAAAAATCTGGTCAATGCAGAGAAACGCAGCACGGTTTAAACGCTTTCCGCATTGATGGGCTGGCCGTCCCTTGCTAATATTGGCAGTCAATATTCGCCTTGTTTGCCGGTGTAGCTCAGTTGGTAGAGCGGTTCATTCGTAATGAAAAGGTCGGGGGTTCGACTCCCTTCTCCGGCACCATCCCCTCATCAAAAAATTCTGACCAGCCACCGGCAAAAAAAAGCCCAAGCCATTTCAGGCTTGGGGCAAGCAATATCCTCGGGAAAGGATAGTCGGGAAACTCGCATGTGATTATTGTTGACTGCCATTGCGATTGAATTCCACTACACTTATTCACGCATGCATGATTTGTGCCAAATCATTTAAACAATCCAAGCACTTGATTTTAATTGAACAAATCTAGACATGAGGCGCACCCACCCATAAAAATTGGCTGATATAAACCACAAAATTGGTTAAATATAGCCAATTCGGTGGTTATGAAGCGCGAGGACGGCGCAGATCGGAAAACAGCGGGAACAGCAAAGGCAACAACAACAGCGTGAACAAGGTCGCAGTAATTAACCCACCGACAATCACCACCGCAAACGGCCGCTGCGTTTCAGAGCCAATGCCATGCGAGAGCGCCGCTGGCATCAAGCCCAATCCGGCCATCAAGGCCGTCATTAATATCGGGCGCAAGCGGGCAACCGCGCCTTCAATCACCGACTCCGACAGCTCTCTGCCTTCACGCATCAAACTCTTGATCTGCTCGACCATGATCACCCCGTTTTGCACCGAAATGCCGGCCAAAGCAATAAAGCCGACGGCAGCTGACACGGACAAATGCAATCCAGCCACGGCCAGTCCAGCCAGGCCGCCCACCAGAGTAAACGGAATCATCAGCAACACCAGCAAGGCATTTTTGACCGACTTAAATGCCCAAAACAATAAGATAAAAATCAATAAAACAGACAAGGGCACAATTACCATCAAGCGCTTCATGGCGCGTTGCTGGTTTTCAAATTGCCCGCCCCAGGTCATGCTGTAGCCAGGCGGCAGCTTAACCTGTGCCTTGACCTGTTGCATGGCCTCTTTCACAAAGCTGCCCTGATCACGGTCCGTAATATTGGCTTTGATCGAGACAATACGGGAGCCTGACTCGCGGCTCACGCGTGAAGCACCCTGCTTAATCGTCACCTCAGCCACTTCGCTCAGCGGAATACTCCCTTTTCCGTTAGGCAGAGCAATGGGAAGTTCATCTATATCATCCACTGAATCCCGAAATGGGCGATCCAGTCTTAACGTAACATCAAAATGCCGGTCACCATCATAAAAGGTATTCGCGGCGATGCCCGCCAAAGCAGTTTGCACGGTATTGTTGACATCGCCAGCCATGAGCCCATAACGCGATAATTGCGTACGATTAAGCGTAATATCAAGCTCCGAGTTGCCAGAAATACGTACCGCCGCCACGTCTGTTGCGCCTCTGACATGATTAATCACATCCACCACGGCGGTCGCTTTCTGCTCAAGGATGGTCAAATCTGGACCAAAAATCTTGACCGCAATTTCACCTTTCACGCCAGAGAGCGATTCTTCTACATTATCCTGAATGACTTGAGAAAAGTTAGTGGGCACCCCAGGAATCTCATGGATACGGTGCGACATATCCTTGACCAAAGACTCTTTATCTGCAAACTTCCACGCACTGTGCGGTTTAAGGTCCGCCAGAATCTCCATGTGGTAAGGCCCTTTCGGGTCGGTTCCATCATCAGGCCTTCCCACGTGTGCCACCACCAATCGTACTTCTTGATAGCTAGTGAGGATTTTGCGAATTTCGCGCTCAACTTCTTTAGTTTTTTCCAAACTTGAAGAAGGCGGCAAATCGACTGTCAACCAGATATTGCCCTCATCCAGTTTGGGTAAAAACTCTGATCCGAGCATAGGAGCCGATATGATAGACACCGCCAAAATTAAGAGAGATGCAATGACAACCAACATTCTGCATTTGCGGCTTTTTAGCAAAATGTGCCGATAAGCATCCTGCAAACCATGCATCCAGCCACTATGCTTCTCAACCATATCCTCTCGTTTCATAGTGTATGACAACAAGGCCGGCACTAGCGTCAAAGTGAGGATAATGGCCCCCAGCAACGCAAAGCTCAAGGTAAAAACCATGGGCGAGAAAATTTTTCCTTCAACGCGCTGGAAGGTAAAAATTGGCAAAAAGGCGGTAATGATAATCGCTTTGGAAAACAAAATCGGATGGCCCATATCAATCGCCGTACTTTTTAGCGTCTGCATACGCCAAGCCAATCCCATATTCGCCGGCGTTTTGTCCATCTCAGCCACCGCCAAGCGCACCATCAGCGCTTCTACCAAGACCACAGCACTGTCAATAATAATGCCAAAGTCTACTGCACCGAGTGAGATCAGGTTGGCAGAAACGCCTCGCAAGTCCATGATAATAAAAGCGAATAGCAGAGACAACGGAATCACCGAAGCTACAATCAAGGCGGCACGCCAGTTGCGTAAGAACACCACCAAAATTGTCACCACCAACAAAGCGCCCACTATGAGGTTTTCTGCTACGGTATGCACCGTGTGATGCACTAGGCCAGTCCGGTCATAAAAAGGCACGATTTTCACCCCGTGCGGCAGGGTCTGGTTTACCAGATCGACTTTCTCACGCAAGGCTTCAATCACTTTGGCCGCATTCTGGCCTTTGGTCATGAGCACGATGCCTTCAATAATGTCATCCTGCTGATTGAAGGAGACGATGCCAGAGCGTGGCCGGTCGCCGATCACCACTTGGCCCAGATCACTGACCAGAATCGGTTTACCATCCCGCGTATCAACCACTGATTGCGCAATATCATCCAAACTGTGGAACAGGCCAATGCCCCGCACAACCAGGGCCTCATCCCCTCTATGCATGAGTCCGCCACCCACGTTGCTACTATTGTTACTCACCGCCTGATTGACTTGGTCAATGCTCACACCAAATTTTTTCAGGCGGTATGGGTCCAGCTTGATTTGGTATTCCTTGACCGAACCACCAAAACTGGTGATATCCGCCACACCGGGTACCATGCGCAGTTGCGGGATAATCTTCCAGTCCTGAATGGCGCGGATTTCGCGCTGCGGCATCTCTGCCGGCGCTTCGACCAGATAGCGGTAAACCTCACCAACCGCCGTCGTCAGCGGCGCCAGCGTCGGTTGCAAACCAGTCGGCAAGCTTACGCCTTGCAAGCGCTCTAACACTTGCTGCCGAGCAAAATAATCTTGCGTGCGTTCAGCAAAAGTGAGCGTCACCACAGACAGCCCCGTAATAGACACCGAGCGGATCTGCGCCAGGCCAGGCACACCACTCATGCCGTGCTCAATGGGCAGCGAGACCACGCGCTCGACTTCTTCTGGTGCCATCCCAGGCGATTGCGTCACGATAATTACGTGCACATCTTCGACATCCGGGAACGCCTCAATGGGCAAGTTCTGTACCGCGAACCACCCAAAAACCATCAGGATCACGGCGCCAATCAGCAAAAATACACGCTGCTGCAGGGAGAAGGTGATTAAGCCTTTTAACATGGCTTATTTGCTCACGGACAAATCAGAATTCAACAAGATCGCGCCGCCAGTCACGATACGCTCACCCGCTTTTAACCCGCTTTTGACTGTCGCATATTCCCTGCGCTGTAAATCCAGGGCGACTTTGCGCTTGCTGAAGTGCAATGGCTGCTCTTCCACAAACACATAGCTATAGAGGCCCTCGGTAATCAAGGCGCTATTAGGTACGCGGATGACTCGGTGCTGGCTGGTATCCAATGGCGTAATCCGCGCATACATCTCAGGCTTGAGCTTGCCTTTGCTATCCAACAGGCAACGCACTGGAATACGGCGAGTGGCCGGGTCCACCATCACACCGATGGTTTTGATCTCGCCTTCAAAAACGTCATCGGGATAAGCATCGACCTGCACGCTGACCTTTTGCCCTTGCGAAATACGGCTTAAGTCCCGCTCGGGTAAATCAATACTGGCCCAAACATGACTAGGATCCGTGATCAAAAACAATGGATCGGCCGCATCAGGCCGCACTTCACTACCAGGGTTCACTTTACGGTCAACCACCACTCCCGCAATCGGAGAACGCACAACATAACTATCACTGGCACCCGCTGATACCCGCAAATTTTTTAACCTGGCAATTGCGCGCTCATATTCTGCGCGTGAGCTTGCCCAGTCTGCCTGCGCGACTTCCATTTCTTTTCTGGCCACCACGCCCCCTTCTAACAACATGCGGCTACGTTCGAGGGCTTGTTGTTTCAGGGCCAAATCCGCCTGCGCCTTGCGAACGTCAGCGACGGCAGCCCCCACATCTGGCGAATCCATCACCAGCAGCGTCTGGCCAGCTTTGACGCTATCCCCTACTTGCGCCAGAATATTCAGCGCACGTCCTGCCACCGGCGAATACACGCGCGCCGTCCGGTTTTCGTCGAAGACAATCTTGCCATTCAAAGGCTCTGTCACTGGAACAGGGATCTCGGTGACTGGCTCTATTTTCAGGCTGGTTAATTGGGGCGAACCTGGCGTCAGAACGATCTGGTTCCCTGGCAAGGGAGTTGAGCCAGTAACCTTCTCTGCAGCTAGGCCTGAGGTCTGGTAAAAGCATGTTGTGCACAGCGCAAAAATGAGCCGGCTCAGCATCTTCACGGCATGAGTCAAAATTATAGGAGGTGTAAGCATCATAAGATTAATCTTGATAGGCAAAGGCCTGGCGGGTTGCAGCTAACCAGATGGATAGGGCGCTGACATCATCAGCCTTGGCTTGGCGCGAATCGTTGCTGGGGTTTATATTCCAACTAGAACAGGAAGATAGTAAAGGATTTGGCTGATGGCTGCCGATCAAAATCTCAGCCTCAGTATTTTCAGCGGCTCTTTTAACAGCGTGAAGATCAAGATTATCCCCCGCAAATAATTGCACTGCCTGCTGTAGGCTACGTTGATCCAATGCAATCATCTGAGGATTGCCAGCCTCCGCAACAACCTCAAGACTGGTCATTAGCAACATATATATATAGCTTAGCTGCCCCCGCAACATACACCCTATCCCTGTATCTATGAGTTAATTTTTATGGCATAAGCCTGATTATGCCTCATCATAATAGCCTTATGGGCTTACGACAATCTTTCACAAAAACTTAATCTTTGCGGAAAGCGCCGATTGTAAACAGTGCCAGCGATGGACAAGGTGGTAGCCTTTATAGACAATCATACTTATGACAAAATCATTTAAGACTCCCATCTCTGCACTGGTGTTAATTCATACCCAAGATTTGCAAGTCCTGTTGCTCGAACGTACGGATAAGCCAGGATACTGGCAGTCAGTGACCGGGAGCATAGAAGCAGATGAATCCCCCTATCAGGCCGCCATCCGCGAAGTGCGGGAAGAAACCGGCCTAGACGCACTGGCGTACGACTTTGAAGACTGGCACGCCAGCAATGTCTATGAAATTTATCCGCACTGGCGTCACCGCTATCCGCCGGGCATCACGCAAAACACAGAGCATTTGTTTGGCTTATGCCTGCCATCGCCGCTCAACGTGACACTCGCGCCAGCCGAGCATACGCGTTATGAGTGGGTAGACTGGCGGCAAGCAGCTAAAAAAGTCTTCAGCTGGACCAATGTAGACGCCCTGAAACGGCTTGGTGAAAAACACCGTTTAACCTTGTAACCCACGCTAGGCAATTGGGATAAATCCACATCGGTTGTAAAATAGCGTTTTACCCTCAACTAATGGCTATGACCATGCAAACCGCCACTATCAAATTTGAAAAGTTCCAGTCGGCCAAAGACGATGACTGTCAGGCCCGTATTCTGGCTGCCCGCGAAAAGCTGGGTAAGCGACTGGTGATTCTGGGCCACCATTACCAGCACGAGAGTGTTTACCGCCATGCGGATTACTCTGGTGACTCACTGAAACTGTCTAAATATTGTGACAGCCTGGATGCGGAATACATCGTCTTTCTGGGCGTGCATTTCATGGCCGAGGTGGCTGACATCCTGAGCCGCCCGGATCAGGTCGTGATCTTGCCAGACTTGGCCGCAGGCTGCTCCATGGCAGACATGGCCAATCTGGCCAAGGTTGAGCGTAGCTATCGAGAACTCAGCAAAGTCCTTGATTTTGATGAAACCATCACACCGGTCACTTATATCAATTCCGCGGCGGACCTGAAAGCCTTCTGTGGTGAACATGGCGGCATTGTGTGCACCAGCACCAACGCCC
The DNA here is from genome assembly GCF_056314085.1 of Methylophilus sp. DMC14. Lineage (NCBI taxonomy): Bacteria > Pseudomonadati > Pseudomonadota > Betaproteobacteria > Nitrosomonadales > Methylophilaceae > Methylophilus > Methylophilus sp. DMC14. The sequence goes on from NZ_JBQUZA010000001.1 coordinate 603,304, forward strand.
CCAAAATCCTGGAGTGGGGCTTCAGCCAGCGCGAAAAAATCCTGTTCTTCCCGGATCAGCATCTGGGCCGTTGGAGCGGTTACAAAATGGGTATTCCATTAGAGCAAATGCCTGTCTGGGATCCAGACCTGCCCATGGGCGGCTTGACCGAACAGCAAATCAAAGACGCAAAAATCCTGCTGTGGAAAGGTCATTGCTCAGTACACCAGATGTTCCGCAAACAGAATATCGACCAGTTCCGTGCCCAGCATCCAGATGGCAAAGTCATCTCTCACCCGGAAACGGCGTTTGAGGTCTGCATCAACTCAGATTATGTTGGCTCTACAGAATACATCTTGCGTACCGTGAGTGAAGCCGAGCCTGGGACGAAATGGCTGGTAGGCACCGAATTGAACCTGGTCACACGCCTGGCCGAAGAAATGAAACCGCAAAACAAGCTGGTTCAGTTCATGAGCCATGTGGTTTGCGAATGCTCAACTATGGCACGTATTGACCCGCAACACCTGGCCTGGTGCCTGGAAAACCTGGCCGAAGGTAATGTGGTCAACCAGATTAAAGTGCCAGCGCATGAAGCCAAACTGGCCAAACTCACACTGGATAGAATGCTGGCCGTTTCCTGATGCGTGATTGCCCGCTGTGCCAACCAACCCCCTACGACTTGCTATGGCAGGATGATTTTTGCCGGGTAGTGTTATTGCACGACGCAGATTACCCTGCCTATTGCCGGGTGGAATTAATTGCACATATCAAGGAAATGACCGACCTGCCTCCCGCAGCGCGAGCACGCACCATGAAAGTCGTGTTTGCTGTCGAAACAGCGCTGCGGGAAGTCATACAACCGGATAAAATCAACCTGGCTAGCCTGGGCAATAAAACGCCGCATATGCACTGGCATGTGTTGCCAAGATTCGAGAGTGACAAACACTTTCCGAATAGCCACTGGGGCAGCACGATGCGGGATTCCGAGAGTCGACCACTGATTCAAGCAGTAAGGGATCAATTGGAAAGAGTTGTGATTGCGCGTGTAGAGTGCGCATTAAAATCTTAATTCTACTGAATCTCAGAACTTGGTTCTTAATTTAACAAATCTGTTTCGCCTGTCTGCGAAACTAATGATTTTGGTTGCCAGAAGAGCGCAAATGGACGATAAATGTTTCCACTTCATCGGGAGGGTAAATTCCAACATCTTTTCGGACTTGATAAAGCAAATCACTTAGCAATTTATCATGCTCATCTAAAGGCAAACTCTTGTTTACGGTAATCGCTTCAACAAATTTATAGAGTTCCTTAAGCACCTGTTGGGGAGCAAATAACATTAAATTATTTACCGCCTTCGAAAACTCTTTCTGGTTTTGATGTGTATGCTCGCCATTAACCACCCCACTCAAGCTATCCACAAATGCTTTGTAATAAGCTAGTTTTTCTTTACGCCACTCAGCCTCTCGCTCTTTTTTCTTAGTAAACCAGAATGTTGCAGCTGCGATAAACAAGCCACCAACAATAGCCAGAACTTGAGCAAAAATCGCACTCATCGTTATGCTTTTAACCATCTCGCGATATCCATCGCATAATAAGTTAGCACGCCGTCCGCTCCGGCGCGTTTAAACCCAAGCATTGCTTCCAGCACACAGGCTTTTTCATCCAGCCAGCCATTTTGTGCAGCGGCTTTGAGCATGGCGTATTCACCGCTAACATGATATGCATAAGTCGGTACGCCAAACTCGTCTTTGACACGGCGTACGATATCCAGATAGGGCATGCCTGGTTTAACCATGACCATATCCGCACCTTCTTCCAAATCCAGTGCGACTTCTTTTAATGCTTCATCAGAATTGGCTGGGTCCATCTGGTAGTTGTATTTGTTGCTTTTGCCCAGATTGGCCGCTGAACCCACCGCATCGCGGAAAGGACCGTAAAACGCTGAGGCGTATTTGGCAGAGTAAGCAAGAATTCGCGTATAGATGTAGCCTTGCTCTTCAAGCGCATCACGAATGGCGCCAATACGGCCATCCATCATGTCAGAGGGCGCAACTACATCTGCACCCGCTTCTGCGTGACATAACGCCTGCTTGACCAGCACTTCAACAGTTTCGTCATTCAGGACATAGCTGGTATCGTCGATCAGGCCATCCTGGCCGTGAGTGGTGTACGGGTCTAAAGCCACGTCAGTGATCACGCCCAAGTCCGGGAAAGCCTTTTTCAAGGCACGCACAGTCCGTGGCACCAAGCCTTCAGGGTTATAAGCTTCTTTGGCATCTAGGCTTTTAAATTCTTGTGGCACCACCGGAAATAAAGCCAGCGCGGGAATACCTAGTTTTACGCACTCTTCAGCGGTCTTGAGCAGCACATCCAGGCTTTGACGCTGTACGCCAGGCATCGATTTGACTTCTTCAATCGCGCCTTCACCCTCAAGCACAAACACCGGGTAAATCAAGTCATTGGTGGTGAGAACGTTTTCACGCATCAAGCGACGTGAAAATTCGTCTTTGCGCATACGGCGTGGACGGATGGCTAAAAATTGATTACTCATATCGATTCCTTTTTTGACCACAGCATCTGGTCAAATTGCTTGCGCTTTCAATCATTGCGCCTGATTTGGATACGCTCATGCAGGGCATACCTTTGCACTCACGCTATTTAAAACTTCTCCTAACCAAAGACCCTGGCGAGTTCTGCACCTGGATCCTCTTGCCGCATAAATGCTTCGCCGACCAAAAAGCCATTCACATGATGGCTGCGCATCAAAGCCACATCTTCTGGTGTGAAAATGCCAGACTCTGTGACGACAAAACGGTCTTCCGGCATGTTCTCGAGCAGGTCGAGCGTGGTTTGCAAGGTGACATCGAACGTGCGCAAATTGCGGTTGTTGATTCCCAGTAGCGGCGTTTCCAGTTGCAGCGCGAGTTCAAGCTCATCCGCGTCATGGACTTCGACGAGTACCGCCATGCCCAGATTGTGGGCCGTCAGCTCCAGTTCCTGCATTTGTGACAGTTCGAGAGCAGCCACGATGAGCAACACGCAGTCAGCGCCCATGGCTCGGGCTTCGTAAATCTGATAAGCATCTATCATGAAATCCTTGCGCAACACGGGCAATTTGCAGGCAGCGCGCGCTTGCTGAAGGTAGGCAGCAGATCCCTGAAAATATTGCTCGTCAGTCAGTACCGATAAACAGGCCGCGCCGCCTTTTTCATAGCTTTTAGCAATGGCGGCCGGATTAAAGTCAGCACGGATGATGCCTTTGGACGGGCTGGCTTTTTTAATTTCAGCAATCACGGCAGGTTTATCTGCATCCACCTTTTTAACAATATTGCCGATAAAGTCACGGCAATCCGGCTGACTCAGCGCTTCATCACGTATCGCATCCAATGACTTGCTGGCTTGCGCTTTGCTGATTTCTTCACGTTTGGTCGCTAAAATTTTATTTAAAATATCGGACATAATCTGCTCGCATGCCTTATTCGTAAGTGTGATTTTGATGTTTGATCCAGCCATGCTGGTGGCCCTGCGGGTCATGATGCGTCCAGTGCATAATGCCGCCTTTGGGGTTATAAATATATTCGCCTTTAAACCTGATCTGATCCCCTATGTTCAGGTTTTCTACCCTGGGCGCGAGGTCAATATTATGCGCAAATAATAATGTTTGATCTGGCGGGACGCTCACCAGAAACCGCTGGTGCCTGGCACCTTGAGTGTCATCGGGCAGCAGCTTCTTCACCGTACCGCTGCCTTCGAGCCAGACATGACTTTGCTTTTGGGCAAACGCCTGCTTAAGCGCTGCATTCTCTTCAGTGACGAGTCCTGCCGAGAGCGGTTGCAAGTGTACAGACTGCACCTGCGATTTTACCTCTAGCGCAGACTGTGGCTGATTCAGCGGACTGGATTGCTCTGCTTGCTGGCAGGCGGCCAGCAGGCAGAATATTGCAATCAGCGCCCCTTGTTTCATGCTGCCTGACTCAAGGCCTTCAATTGTTGCAGTTTACGCAACGCTGCGCCTGAATCAATCGATTGCGCGGCTTGCGCAATGCCTGATGGCAAGTCGCTTGCCAGGCCAGACACATAAATCGCCGCCCCGGCATTGAGCAAGACGATATCGCGGGCAGGACCTGTTTCGCCTGAGAGCAGGCCTAAGATAATGTCACTCGAATGCTGCGCACTTTCCACATGGATGCTGTTCACATCATGCACGGGCATGCCAAACTGGGTAGGGTTTAAAGTGTATTGACTCACCTGGCCATGCTTGAGCTCGGCCACATAAGTGTCTGCTGAAAAAGAAATTTCATCCATTTCATCCGCACTGTGCACCACCATGACATGCTCGCTGCCGAGCTTTTGCAAAGTTTGCGCCAGCAAAGGCACCAGGTCACGGTGAAAAACCCCCATCACCTGACGCTTGGCGCCGGCCGGATTGGTCATGGGGCCTAACAGGTTGAACATGGTGCGCACGCCCAGCTCACGGCGCACCGGGGCAGCATATTTCATGGCCGCGTGGTGGTTAGGCGCAAACATAAAGCCGATTCCGGCCTCGTTCACGCAGCGCGCCACTTGCTCAGCCGTTAAGCCGATATTAACCCCCAGTGCTTCCAGCACATCGGCAGAACCGCTCTTGGACGAAGCGGCCCGGCCACCATGCTTGGCGATTTTTGCGCCGGCACCAGCCGCCACAAACGCGGATGCGGTTGACACATTAAAGGCTTTGTTGGGCGCACCGCCGGTGCCGCAGGTGTCAATTAAATGCGTAGAATCGGTAATTTCTACCTTGCTGGACAGGTCGCGCATCACCTGTGCAGCCGCGGCGATTTCGGTGACGGTTTCACCCTTGACGCGCAGGGCCGACAAAAAGCCGGCAATCTGGATTTGAGTAAACTCGCCGCTCATGATCTGCTGCATGATTTCCAGCATTTCTTCATGCGTGAAATCTGTATGGTCAATCAGGCGCTGTAAGGCGATTTTAGGTGTGATGGCCATCAATAGCCTTTCAGGAAGTTGTCCAGCAGCTCATGTCCATATTCAGTCAAGATAGACTCGGGGTGAAACTGTACGCCTTCCACGGCCAGTGTTTTATGCTTGACGCCCATGATCTCGCCATCTTCAGTCCAGGCCGTAATCTCCAGGCAATCCGGAATAGTTTCGCGCTCGATGACCAGCGAATGGTAACGCGTCGCGGTATAGGGATTAGGCAGATTTCTGAACACACCGGTATTGGTATGGTGGATCAATGAGGTTTTGCCGTGCATCAGGGTTTTGGCCTTGATGATGTTGCCGCCAAACGCCTGGCCTATGCTCTGGTGACCCAAACAGACGCCCAGCAAAGGAATCTTGCCGGCAAACTCATGAATCAGTGGCACAGAAATCCCGGCTTCATTGGGCGTACAAGGCCCTGGGGAAATCACGATTTTTTCTGGCTGCATGGCTTTGATTTGCGCCAGTGTGATTTCATCATTGCGGTGCACATGCACATCTTGCCCCAGCTCGCCAAAATACTGCACGAGGTTATAGGTAAAAGAGTCGTAGTTATCAATCATCAACAACATATCAGGCTCCTTTTCCTGCATGGGTTTGGACATTGACGGCCTGGCTATCCAGTCCTGCCTGCACCAGTTCAGCGGCGCGGATCACAGCTTTGGCCTTGTTTTGGGTTTCTTCCCATTCGCTTTGCGGCACCGAGTCGGCCACAATGCCGGCGCCCGCCTGCACATAGAGTTTTTTGTTTTTGATCACGGCAGTACGGATCGCAATCGCCACATCCATATCGCCATTAAAGCCTAAATAGCCGACGGCGCCAGCATAAATGCCACGTTTGGAAGGCTCCAGTTCTTCAATGATTTCCATGGCGCGCACTTTAGGGGCACCAGAAACGGTCCCGGCAGGGAAAGTCGCTTTGAGCACATCAATCGCATCCAAGCCTGGCTTGAGCTGACCTTCAACATTGCTGACGATATGCATGACGTGTGAATAACGCTCTATCGTCATGTTGTCGGTGACTTTCACGGTGCCAGTGAGCGCGACGCGGCCCACATCATTACGGCCCAGATCCATCAACTGCACATGCTCGGCACGCTCTTTAGGGTCAGCCAGTAATTCAGCTTCCAGCGCCAGGTCATGGTCACGGTTTTTACCGCGTGGGCGTGTCCCGGCAATCGGCCGTGATGTCACGGTGGTCTCTTCCAGACGCACCAGAATTTCTGGTGAAGCGCCGACCACATGGTGATCATCCATATCATAATAGAACATATATGGGGAGGGATTGAGGCTACGCAAGGCGCGGTACAAGCTCAATGGCGAGGCGTCAAAGTCTTGCGACATCCGCTGGCTCAATACGACCTGCATGATGTCGCCTTCTAAAATATATTGCTGTGCTTTTTTGACTGCCGCTTTGAAGTTGTCTTCACCAAACTCAGAAATGGCCGCTGTTTTAGCACTCGGCAATCCAGCAGGAATCTCTACGCTACACCGTAACTTCCCGACCAAGGTGTGCATGCGTGCGCATGCAGTTTCATAGGCATTGGCTTTAGCCGGGTCAGCATACACGATGAAATACAGTTTGCCGGAGAGGTTATCCACCACGGCAATTTCTTCTGAAACCATCAACAATATATCTGGCGTACCAATCACATCTGGCTTTTTCTGCTTACCCAGACGTTTTTCAATGTATTGAATAGTCTCATAGCCAAAATAGCCAGCCAGGCCACCGGTAAAGCGCGGCAAACCATCGTAAGGCGGCGTTTTAAAGCGCGCCTGATAGGCCTTGATAAAGTCCAGCGGATTTTGATCGCTATGCGATTCAATGACTTGATGATCCTGAATCACCTGCAATTGCTGCTCACGCACCACAATTCGCGTGGTGGCAGGCAGGCCTATGATCGAATAGCGGCCAAAGCGCTCACCGCCTTGTACGCTTTCAAGCAGATAGGAATAAGGTTGATTGGCCAGTTTAAGATACAGGGATAAAGGCGTATCCAGATCGGCAAAGGTTTCTAGCACCAGCGGAATACGGTTGTAGCCTTGCGCCGCCAGCGCGTCGAATTCGGTCTTGCTTAATGTGCTTAACATGATGCTTTTTTCCAGGTTGATTCGTAGAGTGCCGTGCAAACAATCACAGCAGGTCGGTGCAAATGGCGCGCACCTGCGCGTTGGGCAGGACTAGCCCCGCCACGAACGACGCCAGCTTAATACTGGCCAACTGGAAGAATGATGAGCACAAAACATCATGGTAATAAGGTCTGTTTTTTATGATCCCTGCTTTAAGAGGGCAGGTAACTCTAGCAAGTTCACCACCTCGGTGAGCTGCTGCACGGTAGCATCTACCGTCGCGACATCAATTTCGCGGCCTTGATTATACCCATAAGGCACGGTCACGACAAAGCATCCGGCAGCATGCGCGGCCTGAATATCCGTCTCCGAATCCCCCACCATCACCGCTTCAGCAGGCAGCACACCTAGCTTTTGGCAAATATGCAACAAAGGCAAGGGGTCAGGTTTCTTTTTGGGCAAGCTATCGCCAGAAATAATGACCTCAAAAAAATCAGCCAACCCTGCTTGTTGCAGCAAAGGTAAGGTGAATTTTTCGGGTTTATTGGTCACACACGCCAGGCGGTAGCCTTGCTTCTTCAGCTGCTGCAAAGCAGGGACAACCCCTGCGAATGGCTGGCTTTGGGTGGCGTTGGCGGTATAAAAATCATGATACAGCGGCTGCGCCTGCGCAAACAAATCGGCCTCCGGCTCCACCTGCACGCTCCCTGTGAGGCAGCGCTTGATCAGGTTTTGCACACCTTCGCCAATATAAGTGGCGATTTGTGCTTGCGGCAACATGGGTTTGCCCAAAGCCACCAACATACGGTTGGCAGCTTCGGCAATTTGCGGTGCGGTATCCAGCAGGGTGCCGTCCAGGTCGAACATCACCAACTTCACTTGAAACCGCATCACAACAGGCTTTTTTAAATTAAACCGTGGCTAAAGAAGCACGCATCGCCGCAACAACCGTGTCATAACGGTTAGGGTCGGTGTCTTTAGGTGAGCCAAAAATCGCGCTGCCTGCAACGAAGGTATCCGCACCGGCTTTGGCGATCTCTGCGATGTTGTTGGCGTTCACACCACCGTCTACTTCGAGCCAGATTTGGCGGCCGGTTTTTTCGTAATAAGCATCAATACGGGCACGCGCTTGTTTCAGTTTGTCCAGCGTGGCGGGAATGAATTTTTGGCCACCAAAGCCTGGGTTCACAGACATCAGCAAAATCATGTCCACTTTATCCATCACGTAATCCAGGTAATGCAATGGTGTCGCTGGGTTAAATACCAAGCCAGACTTACAGCCGCTATCACGGATCAAGGCCAGGCTGCGGTCAATATGGTCAGACGCTTCCGGATGGAAAGTGATGATATCCGCACCCGCTTTGGCAAAGTCTGGGATGATACGGTCAACAGGTTTCACCATCAGGTGCACGTCGATGAGTGCACCAACATTGTGTGACAGGTCACGAATCGCATCACAGACCAATGGGCCAATGGTCAGGTTAGGCACGTAATGGTTGTCCATCACGTCAAAGTGCACGATATCGGTGCCGGATTTGATCACGTTTTCGATCTCCTGGCCCAACTTGGCAAAGTTGGCAGATAGAATACTGGGGGCAATGCGGAAAGTTTTGTCCATGCGCTTGATGTTCCGTAAATGAATCTAATAAAAAGTTAGCAAAACCAATATTTTAACGCCATTTTGTGACAAATTGACAGGATTCTTGCTTGCCGCCGCCGAATATAAGAAAATGTCGGCACTTTTGACATGGATGCCTCTCCAATTCGCCATGAACCACCTGCAAGCGCCCACGTGTTTCACTTTTGACCCTGTCCCGCAGGTAAAATAGCGCCATGCAACTGTATACCATTGGTGTTAACCACACCACCGCCCCTATTGCCATCCGCGAGAACGTTGCGTTTAACAACGAAACCTTGCCGCAAGCATTGGCTGATCTGGCACGACACAATGTGGCAGAGGTGGCGATCCTGTCCACCTGCAACCGCACCGAAATCTATGTGCAATCCATCCGGCCAGAAGTGGTGATTGATTGGCTGGCAGCGTATCACCGCCTGGAGGCAGACAAGTTGCTGCCCTACACCTACACCTTGAGCAGCCACGAGGCCGTCAAACACGCCTTCCGCGTGGCCAGCGGCTTGGATAGTATGGTGCTGGGCGAGGCGCAAATACTTGGGCAATTCAAGCAGTCAGTCAAAATTGCGCAGGATGCAGGTACGCTGGGCACCCTGCTGCACAAACTGTTTCAACGCACGTTTGAAGTGGCCAAAGAAGTGCGCACCAATACCGATATCGGTGGCAGCTCGATTTCGATGGCTGCTGCGGCGGTGAAACTGGCACAACGTATTTTTGGTGATTTGAGTGCGCAACGGGTGCTGTTTATTGGCGCCGGTGAAATGATAGAGCTCTGTGCTGACCATTTTGCTGCGCAAAAACCGAAAAAAATCACTGTGGCAAACCGTACACTGGAGCGCGGCGAACAACTGGCAGACAAGATTCGCGGCCAGGGCCTCAATGTGCAGGCCATTTTGCTCAACGACCTGCCAGAGCGTTTTCAGGAATTTGATATCGTCATCACAAGCACCGCCAGCCAGCTGCCGATTGTTGGCCTGGGCATGGTCGAGCGCGCTATTAAAGCGCGTAAACACAGACCGATGTTTATGGTAGACCTGGCCGTGCCGCGGGATATCGAGCCCGAAGTTTCCGCGCTCGATGACGTATTTTTGTACACCGTAGATGATTTGGCGCAAGTGGTCTCCGAAGGTCTGGGCAATCGTAAAGAAGCCGCGATAGATGCAGAAATGATCGTCAACGCACGCGTTGAACATTTTATGCAATGGCTCAAGCAGCGCGAAGCGGTGCCCACCATCAAAGCCCTGCGTGATCAAGTAGACAGCCTACGCAAAGCTGAGGTGGAAAAATCGCTCAAATTGCTGCAAAAAGGCGAGCCGCCCGAAAAAGTACTCGAACATCTCAGCAATGCACTGACCAACAAGTTTTTGCATGGCCCCAGCCACGCGCTCAACAACACCGAAGGCGATGCCCATGCGCACATGGAGCATCTGGTCAAACAACTTTTTCAGTTAAAAAAATAACTTTTTCAAGATATCGGCCTCCGCTGACGCTTTGAATTTTAGGGTCCCACAATGAAACCAAGCATGTTGCAAAAGCTCGCCAACCTAAGCGAGCGCCTTGAAGAACTGAACCGCCTACTCAGCAGCGAGGGCGTGACTGACAATATGGATAATTACCGTAAAATCATGCAGGAACATACGGAAATCACTCCGATTGTCGAGCAGTATCACGTCTACGCGCAAACCGAGTCCGACATCAAAGAGGCACATGCCATGCTGTCTGACCCTGAGATGAAAGAGTTTGCCCAGGAAGAAATCGAGACTGGCAAAAAACGTCTGGAAGAAGTGGCGCTCACCCTGCAAAAACTGCTGCTGCCTAAAGACCCCAACGATGACAAAAATATTTTCCTCGAAATCCGTGCCGGCACCGGCGGCGATGAGTCTGGCCTGTTTGCCGGTGACCTGTTCCGTATGTATTCGCGCTATGCCGACCGGCAGGGCTGGAAGGTAGAAGTGGTCTCGGCCAACGAAGGCGAGGTCGGCGGCTACAAAGAAATTATTGCCAAAATTATCGGCTACGGGGCATATTCAAAACTCAAATTCGAGTCCGGTGGCCACCGCGTACAGCGCGTGCCCGATACCGAAACACAAGGCCGGATTCACACTTCAGCCTGTACAGTCGCGATTCTGCCAGAAGTCGAAGAGGTGGGTGATGTTGAAATCAATCCCGCCGATATCCGTATCGACACCTTCCGCGCCTCAGGTGCAGGTGGTCAGCACATCAACAAAACCGACTCTGCGGTGCGGATCACCCACGCCCCCACCGGTATCGTAGTGGAATGTCAGGATGGCCGTAGCCAGCACGCCAACAAGGCGCAAGCCATGCAGGTGTTGGCCGCACGCATCAAAGCCAAGCAAGTCGATGAACAACAAAGCAAAATCGCCTCCGAGCGGCGTAACCTGATTGGTTCGGGTGACCGCTCAGAACGTATCCGCACTTACAATTACCCGCAAGGCCGCATTACCGACCACCGCATCAACCTGACACTGTATAAAATTGATGCGATTACCGAGGGCGATATGGATGAGTTGATTAATGCGCTGGCGACTGAATATCAGGCGGATTTGTTGGCGAGTTTGGGCGAAGACGCCTAATCGAAAAATATGGTGACAGAAACTCATCTCCACCATCGAGGCAGTTGCCTATGTGAAACGGTGCACTATGAAGTCAGAGGCGCACTGGGAGAACTGGTATATTGCCACTGCCATCGTTGCCGCAAAGCCACCGGCTCTGCCTTTATTGCAGTTGCCCCTGTGCCCAAGGCCAACTTCACAATCACGCAGGGCGAGACGGCACTTAAAACTTACCGCAGTGAAGCAGGGGTTTGTCGTGTATTTTGCAGTCATTGTGGCTCGCCCATCATGGCTTACCGCGAGAGTGCACCCGATATCTTGCGACTTCGAATCGGGACCCTAGATACGCCGCTCCCCACTCAGGTATCAGCCCATATCTTTGTTGGCTCAAAAGCAGACTGGCATGAGATTCACGATGATGCGCCCCAATATATTGAGCGCCCGTGACTGAATCGTCCCCGAACATGACCCCATTTCGCATCCCTGTTGCGCCGCGTAGTATCCAGAAAGACAACCCAATCAAGTTTTTACTGGATACTGAAGCCGTCGACTGCTTGGCACATAATATCGGATTAGTGCATTCGGCTTTTGATGGACACTCATTCAAAAGCTTGGCGCTCACCAACATTGCAGCGCTGGGGATTATGGATCGCTCAGCGCATATTGCGGCGGCATTAAAAGCGACCTTACCCGCAAAGTTTTCCGAAGCCACGGACATTCTGCTCAGCACGCTAACGCCGCCGAATGTACACACCGAACGTCTCGGCTTGAGTGTGTTTTTTTACTTGCCGCATACACGCTTCATTGCCGACTACGGGCGTGACCCGCAACACAATGGCGGTGAAGATCCTTTCGACACGGCCATGCGTGCCCAATATGAATTGACGCGCCGCTTTACCGCCGAATTTTCGATCCGTCCGTTCCTGATGCATGATTTTGAGCGCACTTTGAATCAACTGACCTTGTGGCTAAACGACGCAGATCCGCATGTGCGCCGCTTATGCTCTGAAGGCTGTCGTCCCCGCTTGCCTTGGGGGGCGCGCATTCCCCAGTTGATTAAAGACCCCAGGCCAACACTGCCTATTCTGGAAGCCCTGAAAAATGACCCCAGCCTGTATGTACGCCGCAGTGTTGCCAATCATCTGGGCGATATCGCCAAAGACCATCCAGCATTGGCATTTGAAGTATGTGAGCGCTGGCTGACTAATGCGGATAAAGACTTGAAATGGGTGATCCGCCATGCGGTGCGCCATCCGGCCAAGCAAGGCAACGCGCATGCGCGTGCTATCCGGCTGGCGGCAGGAGGAAAATAAATGCTGCCCACCATCCGCGCCTGCCTGGATGCTGCAAAAATCCAATTGATGCAAACCATCCCGGCTGACGAAGCCAGCATAGAAGCCCGCATGTTATTAATGGAGGTGCTCAAGGTGAACCATGCCTGGCTACTCGGTCATGCACTGGATTTGCTGGATACGCAAAAACAAACAGACTTTAACGCCTTAGTTGCCCGCCGCCTGCAAGGGGAGCCCATCGCGCATATTTTGGGCTATCGGGAATTTTTCGGGCTCGCGCTCAGAGTGACGCCTGATACCTTGATCCCGCGACCAGATACTGAAACACTGGTAGAAGCGGCCTTGGAAAAAATCAACCAGCATGCGCGCGGCAAACCGCTTGAAGTGTTGGACCTGGGCACAGGAACTGGGGCTATCGCACTCGCGCTGGCCAAACATGGACCAGACTGCCAGGTGACTGCGGTGGATGCCTCTGAAGCGGCCTTGGCCGTCGCGAAAGACAACGCTTATGCGCTGGGCATTGAGAATACGCAGTTTGTGTTAAGCGACTGGTTTTCAGCGCTGGCTCCCAAACCTTACCATGTAATCGTGAGTAATCCGCCCTATATCGAAGCGGATGACCCGCATCTACAACAAGGCGATTTGCGTTTTGAACCCTTATCGGCGCTGGCTTCAGGGGCAGACGGTTTGCAAGCGATCCGGCAGATTATTGCCCAGGCGCCTGGCTATTTGACTGAAAATGGCTGGCTCATGCTGGAGCACGGTTACAACCAGGCGGACGCCGTGCAATCACTCTTAAAAGCACAAGGGTTTGCAGAGATTGCAACGATGCATGATCTGGGTAATCAGCCCCGAGTCACGTCAGGAAAATGGCCACTAGCAAAACCAGTATGATTTTTGCTAGATTGAAAACAAAACCTTTATCTAAGGAGTTGTGATGCAGCCTATCCCTAATATTAAAGCCGTACTATTTGACCTGGATGGCGTGTTGTATATCGGCAATCAAGTCATCAATGGCGCGATCGCGGCCGTTAAACAACTGCGCGAAGCGGGCATTGCGGTCCGCTTTGTCACCAACACTAGCACGCTATCTTTAGCGTCCTTGCAATCCAAGCTGAATGCGTTGGGCTTCAATGTAGTGCCCGAAGAAATCATGAGTGCACCACAAGCGACCATCCAGTACCTCAAAAAGCAGCCCAATCCGGTCTGTAAATTATTGCTGGCAGACGATGTGAAAAAAGATTTTGCCTGCTTTGATCAATCGGAAACCGCCGCCAATTATGTGGTGATCGGCGATATTGGCGACCGCTGGTCTTACCAACTACTCAATGAAGTGTTTACCTGCCTGGTGAATGGCGCGCAGTTAATTGCCATCCATAAAAACCGCTTCTGGCAAACCGAGACCGGCTTGCAAATGGATATTGGTGCGTTTGTCACCGGGCTGGAGTACGCCAGCAATACCAAAGCCATGCTAATGGGCAAGCCTTCGCAGCATTTCTTTCATATGGCCATCGATGCCTTACGTCTGAAACCTTCGGAAGTGCTGATGATAGGCGATGATATCGATGCAGATATTGGCGGTGCGCAAGATGCGGGCTTGCATGGCATTCTGGTCAAAACCGGAAAATATCGCGAAACCTATACGCGCTTATCCGCCGTGGAGCCGGATGCGATGATTGCTTCAGTGGCAGATTTACCGGCATTGCTAGGCTGTTTTTCTGCCTCCGCCCATTCCTCCTGACCGGGTCAGCCCGGTCTCGCCGTTTCGGCATGCCGCATAGTATAATTGCGGCATGTTTGAATCGAATTCTGTTGGTATCGTTAAAGCGCAAGTTGCGCATTTCACCCGGCCGCTCACGCTTAAAAGCGGCGCCGTGTTGCCACAATACCATCTTGCTTATGAAACCTATGGTGAACTTAACGCGGCCAAAAGCAATGCCGTGTTGATTTGCCACGCCCTGTCTGGCAACCATCATGTGGCTGGCCGTTATACGCCAGAAGATAAATATCCTGGCTGGTGGGATAACCTGGTGGGTCCGGGCAAACCGCTGGATACCAACAAGTTTTTTGTGATCGGGTTGAATAACCTGGGCGGCTGTCATGGCAGTAGCGGCCCATCCAGCGTGGATCCGCTGACAGACAAGCCTTATAGCGCTACTTTTCCGGTCGTGACCGTAGAAGACTGGGTAGAGTCACAAGCGCGACTGCTAGATTACCTGGGTATTGACCAACTGGCGGCGGTGATTGGCGGCAGTCTAGGGGGCATGCAAGCGCTGCACTGGAACATTGTGTATCCCGAGCGTGTGCGGCATGCCTTTGTGATCGCCTCTGCACCCAACCTGACCGCACAGAACATGGCGTTTAACGAAGTGGCACGCCAGGCGATTATCACTGACCCCGAGTTTTTTGACGGCGATTATTACAACCATGGCACCGTGCCGCGCCGTGGCTTGCGCATTGCCCGCATGCTGGGTCATATCACCTATCTGTCAGACGATGCCATGGGTGAAAAATTTGGCCGCAAACTGCGTCATGGCGATGTGAAGTACAGCTTTGATGTCGAGTTTGAAATGGAGTCTTACTTGCGCTATCAAGGCGACAAGTTTGCCGGCGAATTTGATGCCAACACCTATTTACGCATGACACGCGCGCTGGATTATTTTGATCCGGCGCTGGATTTTGAAGGCAATTTGAGCAAGGCGCTCAGCCGCGCCAAAGCCAAGTTTGTCGTCATCTCGTTTACCACCGACTGGCGTTTTTCGCCTGCACGTTCGCGCGAGATCGTCCAGGCCTTGCTGGATAACGCCTTGCCCGTGAAGTATGCCGAGGTCACCTCGGCCCATGGGCATGATGCCTTCTTGATGCCTGATCCGCATTACCATGCCATCATGCGCGCCTATCTGGAGCAAATCAAAGTATGAAGAATGTAAATATTACCAATGTTCGCCCAGACTTTGCATTAATTACAAAATGGGTGCAAATGAAAGCCAAAGTGCTGGATTTAGGTTGCGCAGATGGCACGCTGCTCACGCACTTGCATCAAACACTAGGCATTACAGGCTACGGCATTGAAAAAGACGATGCCAATTGGTTGGCGGCATTAAAAAATGGGGTGGATGTGATTCAAATGAACCTCGAAGAAGGCCTGTCCGGCTTTGAAGACCAGTCGTTTGATACAGTCATTTTGTCGCAAACCTTGCAGGCCATGCACAATACTGAAAGCATCGTGCATGAAATGCTGCGAGTAGGGCGCGAAATCATCGTCACCTTCCCCAATTTTGGCTATTGGCGCAACCGCCTGCAAATCACGCTGGGCAACATGCCGGTCTCCAAAAGCCTGCCCTATCAATGGTACGACACGCCAAACGTGCACCTATGCACCATCCACGATTTTGACCATTTTTGCCGCCAGCACGACATTCAAGTGATTGAGCGCAAGGTAATTACCGACGGCCAGGATATCCACGTCTTGCCCAATCTGCTGGGCAACCTGGCCATGTACCGCTTAAAACGCGCTGCCTGATAACACCAAACCAGCCATTTCAAGAAAGATTGAGCGCTTTTAAGCGCCGGTAAAGCGTATTTCTGCTCAACCCCAGCTGACGGGACACCGCTGAAATATTGCCGCCATGTTGCAACATGGCTTGCCGGATCGCTTCATCATTTTGCACTTTCAGGCTGGCTGCTGGCAACGCGGCCATGCCGACCGCAGACGGCTCAGCATCTGCTTTTTTCGCCAGCATTTCATCCAGAAAGTCCTGCATCAAATGCTGGCGGCCAATGACGCCGCCATCTGCCAATGCCACCGCCGTGCGCAAAACATTATGTAACTGGCGTACATTCCCTGGCCAAGGATGCGCATTAAACAATGCCATGACTTCTTCACTCAAGCTGGCTTGCGGCGCCTGTTCAATTTGCAAAATCACTTGAATCAGCCTTGCCATATCCAGCCGCTCACGCAATGCGGGTAATTGCACACTCAAACCATTGATACGGTAATACAAATCACTGCGAAACTCACCCGCTGCCACTTTGTCTTTTAACTTCTGATTCGTCGCGCTGAGCAGCATAAAGTTGACCGGGATAGACTTGCTGCCGCCCAACGGCGTCACACTGCGCTCTTGCAAGACGCGCAACAAGCGCGCTTGCAGTGACAATGGCATATCGCCAATCTCATCCAGAAACAAGGTGCCGCCATCCGCTTGCTGGATTTTGCCAAGATTGCCTTTACGCTTGGCCCCTGTATAAGCGCCTTCTTCGTAGCCAAACAGTTCGGCTTCAATCAGCCCTTCTGGCAAGGCCGCACAGTTGACGGCAATAAACGGCTTGTGGCGGCGCGCACTGGCATCGTGAATCGCGCGTGAAAATAATTCTTTACCGGCCCCGGTCTCGCCGAGGATCAGCACCGGGATGTCCTTATCCAGCACCTGCTTGACCTGAGTGATGGCCAGCTTGAATTGCGGGTCGCCACTGTCCAGCAACTCCAGACTGGCGGCAGACTCTCGCGGCGCCAACGGCGGCATTTTTTTCGGAGCGGAAGGCGCCTGGCTCGCCGAGGCGCGGGCATATAACCGCGCGCCATTACGCAGATGCAGTGGAAATAGGACATCGGTATTTAAACCGCGTTGCTTGAACGCGATCCACGACTCGTCAAAAATATCTTCAAATGCAATACGCCGCGCAGACAGGCTATCCTGGTCCAGCGGCAAACCAAACTGGAACTGACCACTACGGTTGATCGTCTGTAGCTGGCCAGCCGCATCAAACAAAGCCACCCCTTCCCACAAGGTACCAATAAATTCTGGCCGCACATGAAAATGCACGGCGATTTCACCCTCTGCAGTGGCATGAAACAGCCGGTTTTCGACCATTTGCGCCGCCATTTTGACCAGGGCCAGCGTGTGCTGCTGTGGCGCATTAAGGTCGTTGGATACGTCCAGCGTCGCAACCAAATGGTTATTGGCAGCAAAGATAGGCACGGCGGAACAACTGAGTGAATGATGATAGGCCATGAAGTGCTCAGCCCCCTGCACACTGATGGCCAGGCGCTCTACCAGCGCGGTGCCAATGGCGTTGGTGCCCCGGTGCTCTTCGCTCCACGACGCACCAGGCAATAACGAAGCGCGGATCTGGTTTTCATCCACGCCTTCACCCATGGTGCGCAAAATCACCCCTTCGTGATCGGTCAAAATCACCAGGCTACGCGTATGGGCGATTTGCTCACTCAAGGTGATCATTTCCGGCTCAGCTTGCGCCAATAACAGGCGGTTTTTCTCCAGCCGCTGCGCCAATTCCTGGGCAGTAATAATCTGGTCTTCTGCCGGGGCTTGCTCATCCACGCCCTTGACCATGCAACGTCGCCAGGAGCGGGCAATCGCTTCGGCAATCGCGCGCTGATCATCACGCAAGCCAACTTGCGGCAGGGGAGTGGAGGAGGGGGAATACTTGTTGGGCATGGAAAACTGAACACCTGTCACATCGGATTGAACAACTGTACCAGTATGACACAGTCGTGAACAGTACAGGCTATCTTGCACAGAATCTCGAGCATTGATCATACTTTTATAACCTACTGATTTTAATATATTTTTTAAAAATTTTCAAAACATGATTGCGGTTGGCACACGCATTGCAATGAGTGATCAAGCCGTCACAAAAGAAGCATTTGTTAACGGCGTGTCAACACAACTCATCCAGCTTCAAAGCAACCATTTTGGAGGTTATTTATGCAACAACGTATCAAGCTTGCCATCAGCGCATTACTGTTAGGCAGCATCAGCACCAGCGTATGGGCAGATGCTGAACTGGACACTTTAATGAAAGATGACAACCAGTGGGCCATGCAGCGTAAAGACTACGCGAATCAGGGCTATAGCCGGTTGTCACAAATCAACAAAGGTAATGTCAAACAATTGAAAATGGCCTGGTCGTTTGCCACTGGTGTGAACCGCGGTCACGAAGGTGCACCACTGGTGATCGGCAATACCATGTTTATCCACACCGCATTCCCTAACAACGTGTATGCGCTGGACTTGAACGATGACCAGAAAATTCTGTGGTCTTATTTCCCTAAACAAAGCCCGGATGTGCAATCCGTCATGTGTTGCGACAACGTGAACAAAGGCTTGGGCTACGGTGACGGCAAGATTCTGCTGCAACAGAATAATGGCGTACTGGTCGCTCTGGATGCAAAAACAGGGGCCAAGGTTTGGGAAGTAACTGTCAACGACCCAAGAACAGGCGCGGCCAACACCAACGCTCCACACGTGTTTAAAGATAAAGTGATCACTGGCTGTTCAGGCGGTGAATTCGGTGTACGTTGCCACATCAGTGCTTACAACATCAAAGATGGCAGCCTGATCTGGAAAGCCTACAGCACCGGTCCAGACAGCGAAGTGATGATTGGACCAGATTTCAACAAGGAAAACCCACATTACAACGCACTGTCTCTGTACGAAGACGTGAATGGCGGTAACAAAATGGGTGGTTCCTTCAAGAATCTGGACAAAGCACAACTGAAATTTCCAGAAGCCAACCTGGGTGTACGCACCTGGCTCAAACCACAACAGCAGAAAGATGGCTGGCAAAATGGCGGCGGCCCAACATGGGGTTGGTATTCTTATGATCCAAAATTGAACCTGATGTACTACGGCAGCGGTAACCCAGGTACCTGGAACCCAGACGTACGTCCAGGTGACAACAAATGGTCGATGACGATTTTTGCCCGTGACCTCGATACCGGCTTGGCACGCTGGGGCTACCAGATGACGCCACACGACGAGTGGGATTATGACGGCATGAACGAAATCGTGTTGTGGGAAGCAAACGGCAAGCAATTGGCCACCCACTTTGACCGTAACGGTTTTGGCTATACCTTTGACCGCACCAACGGCACGCTGCTGGTCGCTGAAAAAATGCATCCGTTCGTCAACTGGGCAACCAAGATTGATCTGAAAACCGGTATTCCGGTCAAGGATCCAAAATACTCTACGCACCAGGATTACAACGCAAAAGGCGTTTGCCCTTCTGCACTGGGTGTTAAAGACGAACAACCGTCCGCGTTTTCACCGAAAACCAAAACGTTCTATGTCCCGCTTAACCACGTGTGCATGACCTATGAGCCAGTTGAATCGAAATATGTGGCCGGTCAACCTTGGGTAGGGGCGACATTGACCATGTTTGCCGGTCCAGACGGCGTGATGGGTGGCTTTATGGCTTGGGATGGCCTCAAAGGCAAAGCTCAGTGGTACAACAAGGAGAAATTCTCTGCTTGGGGTGGCGCACTGGTCACCGCGTCTGATCTGGTCTTCTACGGCACACTGGACCGTTGGGTGAAAGCACTGGATGCCAAAACCGGTAAAGAACTGTGGAAATTCCAGGTAGGTTCCGGCGTGGTCGGCAACATGATCACCTACGGTCACAAAGGCAAACAATATGTCGGCGTACTGTCTGGCATTGGTGGTTGGGCGGCCGTGGCGATGAACCTGGGCTTGACCAATGATACCGATGGCTTGGGTGCTGCCGGTGGTTACAAGGAACTGACTAAATACAACGCCGCACCTGGTGGTGGCGCCATGAATGTATTCAGCTTATAAGAGAGGAAGTCGCATGCAATTGTTTAACCAAACCTTGCTCGCCACGGCCTTGCTGGCTGCCACAGCCTCTGCCATTGCAGGGAGTGGCGCCGAGGCCTTGGCTCAAAAAAGCGGCTGCTTGCTTTGCCATGGCATCGACAAAAAAGTCGTTGGCCCGGCTTACAAAGAAGTCGCCGCCAAATACAAAGGTGATAAAACCGCTGAAGCCAAGCTGATCCAGAAGGTGAAAGCCGGTGGCAGCGGGGTATGGGGTGAAATGCCCATGCCACCGAACAGCCCACAAGTGAAGGACGAAGATATCAAGACCATCGTCCAGTGGGTGTTGAGTTTGTAGTTCCCCTGCGAAATAAGGCGTCGGTGGCCTGTGCAATATGGATGATTCACTTACCCACTGACGCCCTGTTTCCAACCGTTTTACCATTGATCTCCGAGTGTGCCAACCCGCAAGGGTTGGCTTTTTTTTGCCGCCGAATTAGCCAAGCCTTAAAAGCGTTTACAATGCGGGCATGACGATCTCGCAAACCCTGTTTACACGCCGCATGCTGATGTGTGTCGCCCTAGGCTTCAGTTCTGGCCTCCCCCTGTATCTTTTGCTGCAACTGTTGCCTGCCTGGTTACGTAGCGAAGGCCTCAATCTCAAAACCATCGCCGCCTTTGCCTTTATGCAACTGCCCTATACCTGGAAGTTTTTGTGGTCGCCCTTGATGGACCGCTATAGCTTATTACAAGCGCTGGGCCGCCGCCGTAGCTGGATACTGGGCACTCAATTCGCGCTGCTTGCCAGTATTGTGGGCCTGGGCATGTTCCAGCCGCAGCAAGAAATCAGCATGGTCGCCCTGCTTGCCACGCTGGTAGCGCTATTTTCGGCCAGTCAGGATATCGTCATTGATGCCTACCGCCGCGAAACACTGAGTGATGAAGAGCTCGGGTTGGGCAACAGCCTGTATGTCAACGCCTATAGGATTGCTGGCTTGGTCCCTGGCTCGCTGGCCCTGATTCTGGCAGACCATCTGGCCTGGTCGCAGGTATTTTTGGTCGTTGGCCTGTTTATGCTGCCCGGTATCGGATTTACACTGTGGTCGCAAGAACCCGTGATGGCCAGCGCACCCAAAACCTTGCTCGCCTCCGTGATTGAACCTTTCAAGGAGTTTATCCACCGTAGCGGCTGGCAGCATGCGCTGTGGGTGTTGCTATTTATCTTGCTTTATAAGCTGGGCGACAGCATGGCCACCGCACTCGCGACCCCGTTTTATATTGACATGGGCTTCAGCAAAACCGATATCGGCGCCATTGCCAAAGGCAGCGGCCTGGTCATGCAAATCGCCGGTGCCTTCGTTGGCGGCATATGGATGCTGAAATTGGGCATTAACCGCGGTTTATGGACCTTTGGAGTCGTGCAGGCGCTCTCCATCCTGGGATTCGCCTGGCTCGCGGGCAGCGGCCCCTTTACCGAGATCGGTGCCCCAGAACGCAGCATGCTTGCGATTGTGATCGGCTTTGAAGCCTTTGGCGTTGGCTTGGGCACAGCGGCTTATGTGGCCTACATGGCACGCGAAACCAACCCCGCCTATACCGCAACCCAGCTCGCCTTGTTTACCAGTCTCTCCGCCGTACCGCGCTCCGTTTTTAATGCTCTGACTGGTGGCATGGTGGAGGCACTGGGATGGCAGCAGTTTTTTTATGTGTGCACTTTGCTGGCAATCCCG
The DNA here is from genome assembly GCF_056314085.1 of Methylophilus sp. DMC14. Taxonomy (NCBI): domain Bacteria; kingdom Pseudomonadati; phylum Pseudomonadota; class Betaproteobacteria; order Nitrosomonadales; family Methylophilaceae; genus Methylophilus; species Methylophilus sp. DMC14. Next base: position 625,132 of record NZ_JBQUZA010000001.1, read on the forward strand.
GGGATGTTGCTGTTGTTTAAGGTAGCACCTTGGCGGGAAAAATAGGTTTCTCGCAGACAAATATGTTTCTTTTCGACTCTTGACGAGTTACTTTTCTTTGCTTGCACAGGCTGTGATTTACTTTTGAGTGCGCTTTGGGATTTTGGAAGGGTCTATTTCGCCTTTAGGCGACCATTCTTTCTTATGCTTGTCCATAAGAAAGAAGGCAAAGAACAAGACACCCTAGCTTCCGCTTCATTCCTGCGTTGCTCGCCAAAACAAGCGGTCACGAAACTCGATCTGGCAGCTCACAAAATACGTGAGCTGCTGCGGGACTCGAACAGTCGCTCCCTTCTTCCTTGTTTTGGCTGCGCTACTCGGCGCGTCAGATAGGAGCCCGAAAACCCATCAGCGCTACCCGTGGTGAATTAAAGAAAGAATTTGAGTTTTTGAACGGTCCAAATTTCAATAGTGTGAGTTTGGCGAGATGAATCCCATTCCATCACGCTGAGTAGCGGAGACGAAGTGGGGGATGTCGGCCATCGGCTGTTTGAGTTCCGCAACAAGCCACGAAGTGTGTGGCTTGTCAGGGCGAGTTTCGATGGACGCCCACTTTGTTGATAACTAAGACTGCAGAGCAGTCTGTTACGGCGTAGGCTAACTCGCGTAGCGATGTTAAGTGCAGCGGCCGTAGCCAACAACGCAAGGAAGCCAAAGGCCGTGATGGCTGGGTGCCCTCTTCTTTGGCTTCGGCCGCCACTGCGTGGCTTAACCTAAAGGTTAGCCTTCGCCGCAACACTGCGTTAGTTGTGGTTACTTTCTGTGGGGCAAGCAACAGAAAGTAACTCGCCTAGAGGCGAAACAAACTCTTCATGCATTCGGCATCATATTAACAAAGTACTCACTAGAGCACTTGGATTCCGACCTACGTCAGAATGACAGAACGCACTATCCCAGCAAGCTAAAAAAGAACAAGCTTACTTACTCAATCCGTATAATCCACAATCAAAGGTGCATGGTCACTAAACCGTTCCGCCTTATACACGCTCGCCGCCATCACCTTCGCACCTAACGCAGGCGTTGCTAGCTGATAATCAATCCGCCACCCCACATTCTTGGCCCAAGCCTGCCCACGGTTACTCCACCAGGTGTAGCACGCATCGGTGGTGTCCGGATACAGCATCCGATAAGTGTCGACCCAGCCGACACGTTGCAACACATCCCCCATCCAGGCGCGCTCTTCTGGCAAAAAGCCGGAATTCTTTTTATTGCCTTTCCAGTTTTTGAGGTCGATTTCCTGATGCGCGATATTCCAGTCGCCGCAAATTACGACCTCACGGCCACAGGCAATCAACTGCTCCAGATGCGGCAAAAATTTTGCCATCACGGCAAATTTGAATTGCTGCCGCTCTTCGCCGCTAGAGCCGCTCGGCAGGTATAAAGACACCACGCTTAGATTGCCGTACTGACATTCCAGATAGCGCCCTTCAGCGTCTATTTCGGCATGGCCCAAGCCAATAATCACCTTATCTGCAGGCTGCTTGCTGTAAATCCCCACACCGCTGTAACCTTTTTTCTCGGCATAATGAAAATAGCCGTGGTAACCAGGCGGCTGCAGCATGTCAGGATGCATGTCACCTGCCTGGGCTTTGAGCTCCTGTAAACACACAATCTCGCCGCCACTATTCGCCAGCCAAGGCAAAAATCCTTTGTTGCAGGCTGACCGTATGCCATTGAGGTTCAAGGTTATAATACGCATTGTTTAAATACTTTCTGCTTTTTTAAAATGACTGCCAACACACTCAGTGCCGATTTTATTGCTTTTTCCATCCACAAACAGGTATTGCGCTTTGGTGAATTTAAAACCAAAGCCGGCCGCTTGAGCCCATATTTTTTTAATGCTGGCCTGTTTGATGACGGCGAGAGCATGCTCAAACTGGGTGAGTTTTATGCAAACAGCATTCTACAGTCTGGCTTGCAATTCGACATGCTGTTTGGGCCAGCTTATAAAGGCATTCCGCTGGTGACGGCGATCAGCATTGCATTTGCACGTCTAGGCCATAATTATCCGTATGCGTATAACCGCAAAGAAGCCAAGGACCATGGCGAAGGCGGGACGTTGGTGGGTGCTGCTCTCAAAGGACGCGTGCTGATTATTGATGACGTGATTTCTGCGGGCACTTCTATCCGGGAGTCTGTTGAACTCATCCGCAAAGCAGGAGCCACGCCTTGTGCAGTGAGCATCGCCCTGGACCGCCAGGAAAAAGGCTTAGGGGAATTGTCCGCAGTGCAAGAAGTTGAACAAACCAACCAGATGCCGGTAGTCAGCATTGCCAAACTGGCTGACCTGTTTGCCTATTTGCAAGGCAACGAAAAGCTGGCGCAGTATTTCCCGGCCATTGAAGCGTACCGCGCACAATATTGCGTACGCTAAGCCGGCGGATCCCACCAAAAAGCGAGCATCGGCTCGCTTTTTTTATTTCAGCATGCCCATCAAGCGCGACATGATAAGTGCCGGATTATTCTCCACCACACCATTCGGCGTTAATTGATTCACCACATCGGGTAAATGTTCGGCAATTTTGCTGCTCAGCTCATCGGTCGTCATATTCAACTTACCGGCGATCCCACTCAATACTGCAGTCCCCAAGGCAGCGCCGATTTGCTGGGCGCTCACATTCAAATTCGCCCCTGTACCTACCCACGAATCAACCTGCTCGCTCAAGCCGCCGTTTTTCAGCGTTTGCAAAATGCCAGGCAAGCCACCGTATTGTTGAAATAGCTCCATCGCCAGTTTTGCCAATGGACCTTTATCACCCATGACCTTGTTCATCATGGCCCCAGCGACGCTATCGAATAATCCCATTCTGGGCTGCTCCTAGTTTATTGTCCAAATAGTTCTTCTTTTATTGCACCCAGGCAACGATTACCCCGGCCTGGATCCGCCCTAGGCCGGAATGACAGATCCCAAGAGCCAATCAATCTACTTTAATCACTATCTTAGAAGTAGATTGTTTACCGATTCAGAAAAGACCAATCAAAAACGCTCATGCTCGCCCAAATAACGCCATTGTCCCGGCGGTAACTTACCCAAGTTGATACTGCCTATGCGAATCCGTTTTAAGCCGACGACGTGCAATCCCACCAGTTCACACATGCGTCGAATCTGGCGCTTACGCCCCTCGCGTAACACAAATCGCAGTTGATCTTCATTTTGCCAGGAAACTTTGGCAGGTTTTAACTGCACCCCATCCAGACTCAGGCCATGATTCAACAAAGCCAGGCCATTGGCACTGAGCTGACCTTCAACCCGCACCAAGTATTCTTTTTCAACGCTGGAGTCATCCCCGATCAGCTTGCGCGCAACGCGGCCATCTTGTGTGAGTACGAGCAGTCCGGTGGAGTCAATATCCAGCCGCCCGGCGGGGGCCAAGCCACGTAAATGGCCTCGCTTGAAGTCGATACCGCTGCTATCTTCGGGCCATTGATTGTCTGGATTGACCAGTACTACTGCTGGTTCATAGCCATCTTCAGCCTGGCCGCTAACGTAACCCACGGGTTTGTGTAGCAGAATGGTGACGGTTTCGGCCTGATGCTCTTTGGCATATGCACTGATAATAATCTCGGCCTCTGGGTCAATGCGGGTGCCCAAGGTTTCAATGATTTCACCATTGACCTTGACCCAACCGTTCACGATCCAGTCATCGGCTTCGCGACGTGAGCACAAGCCGCGGTCGGCCATGACTTTAGACAAGCGAGGCTGCTGGTCAATGGCAGCGGGCGCAGGGGCTGACGGGCGAGGGGGACGGTCATCGGTTTTTGCCATGCGCGGACGCGGCTGTTCGCGGTTGTATTGTCGACGGCCGTCGTTGGCGGTGGGTGAGCGTCTCTCTTTTTGTTCGGGTTTGCCATCAAATGCCCGCGGCTTTTTATCACGCACGGCTTTTTCTTTGCGTGCGGGTTGCGCTTGTGCGTCGCGCGCTTGCGGCTCGGCTGCAGCCCGTTCTTTTTTGACAGGGGGCGCTTTGCTGCGGTCACGCAGCTCGGGTGAAAGTGGCCGCACCGGCTTTTCTCGTTTTTGTTCTGTGGCCGCGGGAGATTTATTGAGTTTGAGCGTAGACAAAGTAGTCGTCTCACCATAGAAAATGAATAAGACGCTATTGTAATTTATTTGACTGGCAGCGGACGAAAATTCAGGGTGCCAGGCTGTTTGCGGGCACTTTCTGGCATGTAGTGCAAAATACTTTCAGCACGCGACAATACGGGGTTTCTGGCAATAAACTGTTGTTTCCAGGCACGGTGCGGGTTGCGGATGATGCCCGCCAGCCAGGCGGCCTGAATCGGATTCATCTTGGCAGGCTCCAGGCCAAAATAATAGTTGGCCGCTGCGTGTGCACCACACAGCCCCGGGCCCCAATCCACCGTATTCAGATACAAATTAAGAATCTGTGTTTTATTTAAAGTGTGTTCAAGCTGCACCGCGTAGAGCAATTCTTCAATTTTACGCTTCCAGGTCCGTTCACCATTGGTGAACATGTATTTCACGACCTGCTGGGTGATGGTGCTGCCGCCTACCGCTTTATCCGTGCTTTCCTTGCCTAAGAGCTGCCGCATTTGCGTGAGCACATAGCCGGGATGGTGCCTGAACTCGGCATCCTCGGCGATGATCACCGCCATCGGCAGCCAATGCCCCATGTTTTCATAACTGAGCCAGTGGACTTTTTCAGGATGTTTTTGCTCATCAAGCAAGGGGCAATCATACTGCACCGTCGACGCTGTGACCTTGCTGAGATCAAGCCCTGTCACTTGCAGCTGTTCAAGCTGAGGTTGTGCACTCCAGCTCTGCTTGGGCCAGCGCAGGGTGCCGCTGGCGCTAAGAATCCCTGAGACATGCGCCTGCGCGATGCTGGAGGAATGACTGGCCAAAGGCGCCAGCAAGCTCGCTAAGGGGGTAGCAGGCAGCGTCCAGTTAAGCTTTAAGGCGTGCATGGTGACTTTGCCTTCAAAGTTAATTTTGAAGGCGGGCGGGGGCACTGCGGAAGGGGTATTGGGGAGCGCTGAGGAGTGCGCAACCAGGTGTCCGTGAAGTTGCTGGCCATTCAGCTTGAGCCATAACTCGACACTTTCCAGCATCAGGGGCTTATCACTCACCGATTTAGCGATTAACCAGCATTGCTGGCAGTGGACACGCAAGCCGTCTGCATCATACAAGCGGATCTGGCCATGGTGCAGGCTAAATGCCTTGTGGTCCAGCCACCAGCGGCCAACTGGCGAGGTCGCCAGCATGAACAGCGGCAACACACGGACCTGAACGCCACTGCCTATCGGCAGCTTTATTCGCCAGGCAGTTTTATCATAGGGCTGCCAAATCCAGGCGGTGACGGCGAGCGTTGTCAGCAGGACAGCTGCCAAGAGCGTGAGTAACAGGCGTTTGCACCAGAGTCTGACCATGTTGAGCAATGCTTAGACCACCAGGCGCTCCACAACCTTGCCTTGCTGCAGATGACTTTCGATGATGTCGTCAATATCGCTTTCATCGACAAAGGTATACCAGACCGCATCTGGATAGACGACCATGACCGGGCCAACGCCACAACGGTCCAGGCAACCGGCACGGTTAATCCGCACTTTGCCAGCCCCAGCCAAGCCTTGCTGTTTGACCTGCTTTTTCATGTAATCAAAAGCCGCTTCGGCACCTTTGTTCATACAACAGTCTTCACCGTTTTCACGCTGGTTCAGGCAGAAAAAGACATGGTATTGAAAGTGGCTTGGAGTCATCTAAATTGCCTCAGTAAATAGGGACTGCACATTACTCAGTCGAAAGTTGGTCATCCCTGGTAAAGTTCCAGGTACGGGTAATACTCAGCACATCGGTATCCTGACGAATATCTTCGGTGAATACCGGAAACGGCGCGGCCAATTGCACAATGCGCCGTGCGGACTCATCGAGCAACCTGTGCCCGGAGCTGCGATGAATACGAATATCTTCTATCGACCCATCGGCCTTGATCGATACCGTCATCTGCAATTGACCATATAACTTTTGTGTTCGGGCCGCCTGCGGATAATTCAGGTTTCCCACACGCTCAATTTTTTGCCGCCATTGCTCCACATAATTCGCAAAGCGATATTCGCGTGTGCGGGCGCCGATAAACTGTCGCTTAGGGCGGTTTTCATAGGCCTCCTGCTGCTTGGCAATCAATGCTTCCAGCTTGGCCATTTCTTGCATGGCAGCCAATTGCGGCTGTGATTGCTCTGGCAGCAATTTTGCCGGCGGTTGCTCTTTGCTGGATGGATGCGGCAATGTGGACGGCGCCTGCAGACTAGTGACCGATGTACTGGCTTTTAGTTGCGTCAGTAGTGCCTGTGCTTCTTGCTCCAGTTGGGTCACCCGCTGTTTTTCTCGAACCAGCTCAGACTCTTGCGGGGCCGCAGCAGGCGTTGCTGAGGCGGTGTTTGCCTGTGGCGTAGCGGGCAAGGCTGCTTGTAATTGCTGCACACTGGGCAGCGGACTTTTCATCTGCCGCTTTTCATCGGTATTGCCGCCGCGATCGAGGTTGGCTTGTGCCAGCGCATCCGCTTTTTCTGGCGCACTGCGGGTTTTGCTGTTGACCAGCATCACCTGCAAGGAGGGAATCTGGTCTTTAAACGCCTTGAGTTCGGGTTGAAAATGGAGCGTCAGCAATACGGCGTGCACCAGTAAAGAAGCCCACAAGGCCCATACCAGTGGTGACTGTTTGCTGAAACCTTTCACGAGGCCCATGCGGCGTCTGCCTGTTTATCCCTGCAAAGCCTGCAATAATTTCTGGTGCACGCCACCAAACCCGCCATTGCTCATCACCAGCACATGGTCGCCAGGTTTGGCCATGGCGCTGACAGCGGCCACTAACTGTGTCAGGTCATCAAAGGTTTGGGCTTTGTGCTGAATCGGCGCCAGCGCCGCTGCAGCATCCCAGCCCAGGTTGCTGGCGTAGCAAAATACGGCATCGGCATCGCGCAGGCTGTCGGGCAGGGCCTCTTTCATTACACCTAGTTTCATGGTGTTAGAGCGCGGCTCGAGGACGGCCAGAATGCGAGCTGCGCCCACTTTGGCGCGCAAGCCTGCAATCGTGGTGGCAATCGCGGTAGGATGGTGGGCAAAATCGTCATACACCGTGATTTCGTTAACCACGCCTTTGACTTCCATGCGGCGTTTGACGTTTTTGAATTCGCTCAAGGCCTCAATCGCTATGCAAGGTGCAACACCGACATGGCGGGCGGCGGCAATCACAGCCAGCGCATTATTACGGTTATGTTCGCCGAGCAGGTCCCAGCTCACATTACCCTGGCGCTCACCGTTAAAAAACACATCAAAACGACCTTGGGCGTCCACATGTTGCACTTGCCAGCCACTCGCGCTGTCTATACGCTCCACGGCACTCCAACACCCGCGTGCAAGTACCCGGTCCAGGCTTTCTTGTTGGTTCGCGACCACAAGACCTTGCTGAGGCACGGTGCGCACCAGATGGTGGAACTGCTTTTCAATGGCGGCAAGGTCGTCAAAGATATCCGCATGATCGAATTCCAGATTATTCAGTACGGCCGTACGCGGACGGTAATGCACGAACTTTGAGCGCTTGTCGAAGAAAGCGGTGTCGTATTCATCGGCCTCAATCACAAAGAAAGGGGAGACCGATTGCGGATCTTGCCTGGGTGTTTGTGGCAACCGCGCAGAAACACCAAAGTTTTCAGGCACGCCGCCAATCAAAAAGCCAGGTGCCAGTCCGGCGTACTCCAGTACCCAAGCCAGCATCGAAGACGTGGTGGTTTTGCCGTGTGTCCCGGCCACGGCCAGTACCCATTTACCTTGCAGTACATTCTCTGCCAGCCACTGTGGGCCAGAAATATAAGGCAATCCTTGATTGAGGATTTCCTCCATTAAAGGATTGCCGCGCGTCACCACGTTGCCAATCACGTAAATATCAGGCTGCAAGCCGGTTTGCGAAGGATCAAAGCCTTGGATCAACTCAATGCCCTGAGCCTCGAGTTGGGTGCTCATAGGCGGGTACACATTGGCATCACAGCCCGTGACCCGATGCCCGGCCGCCTTGGCCAGCACGGCGATGCCGCCCATAAACGTGCCACAAATGCCAAGGATGTGAATATGCATAGAATTTACCAGAACAGATTAACGCATGCATTTTACCAAACAACGTCTGGCAAAACGGTAGTGATGTGATTCAATTTGACGCAAATAAAGACTGATATGCCCGGCAATGGACAGTGATATCGTCCGCCTGGAAAATATCGCTAATCACGGCCAGTGCATCCGCGCCAGCCGTGATCAATGGACGGGCATTCTCCAACGTTATCCCCCCAATGCCAACCACCGGCACAGACAACTGTTGCCTGGCTTGCGCAAATAACGCTGTCTCGGCACGCGGCGCATTCGGCTTGGTCGAAGAAGGGTAACAGGCGCCAAAAGCCACGTAATCCGCCCCCGCAGTTTGCGCGTGTTCCGCCAGCGAAAACTGGTTATAGCAAGAAGCGCCAATGATTTTTTGTTTACCGAGCAGGGCGCGTGCCTGCGTGATGGCACGGTCATGTTGGCCCACATGCACGCCATCTGCATCCAGATGAGCGGCCAGATCAACATGGTCATTAATCAGAAAGGGAATCTGCGCGCCACGGCATAACGCCAACAAGGCTGCCGCTTGCTCCAGACGCAAGGCCTCGGTGGCCGTTTTATGACGGTATTGCACAATGGCAACGCCCCCTTGCAAGGCCTGTGCCACCTGTCCGCACAACAATGCAGTGTCATCACAATCTGGCGTGACCAGATACAAACCTTTAATGCTGAAGCTCACTCGCTTTTTCCTGTACCTCGGACTCACGTGCCCAGAAGAAACGGTCGGGAATAAATTGCCCCATGCCCGGCCGAAAAGCGTGACGCAGGGTTTGCCAGGTAAATTCCTGTGCTTCATGCACGGCTTCTTCCATACTCAAGCCATGTGCCAGACATGCGGTGATGGCACTGGTGAGCGTGCAGCCAGAGCCATGATAACTGCCAGGCAAACGCTCCCAGTGATAATCCTTGATCAAGCTAGGCACGCCATTTTGTAAACCATACAAACTGTTAACGACGTCATTTGAACGCTCGTGCGTGCCCGTAATCATCACATATTCAGCCCCCATGCCCAGCAGGCGTAGCGCACATTCTTCAAGCGAACTATGCTTCACCTCGTCGCTTTCATCGTAATAGGCCAGGCGACGCGCCTCCAGGCTATTAGGCGTAATCAGAGTGGCTTGCGGGAACAATAGCTCGCACATCGCGGCCTGCATTTCTTCATTCGACAACTCGTCGCCGCGGCCGGATGCAAGAATCGGATCGATGATAAGCGGCACATCCGGGTAATCAGCCACTATCTCGGCAATCACTGCCACATTTTCAACGCTCCCCAGCAAACCCAATTTAAACGCGCTGACGGAGACATCTTCCAGAATGGTGCGTGCCTGATCATTGATCAGGTCTGCATCCAGCGGCATCACGCTCTCTACCCCCACCGTATCTTGCGCGGTAATGCCAGTAATCACTGACAAGGGGTAGCACCCGATGCTGGAGAGCGCCAGAATATCGGCCTGCACACCTGCACCACTGCTGGGATCTGTGGCCGCAAACGTTAAAACGGTGGGAGGGGTATTTGCCATGAAAAATCCTTTGGAGCGGCTGACGGGAATCGAACCCGCGTATCAAGCTTGGGAAGCTGGCGTTCTACCATTGAACTACAGCCGCAGATGAACGGGCTCTATTTTACTTGGTGTTAGCATGAATACAAAACATTATTCAGCATAAAAATAAAGCCGGACAATTGCCCGGCTTTATTAACACTCAACACATTAAATACAATTCGAGTTCACACCATCCGGCAATTTAACGCCAGAACTCAGGATAGGCGTACTACCCAGGTGATCTTCATTCACGGGACAAGCCACTGCATCAGGATCTTCATCATCACCCGCAGCAGGGTTCAGAGACACGATGGTCATCGTATTCAAAGCAGGGTTAGTTCCGACCAGGCCACCTAAACCAGCGTTGTCACGGGGAGAGATATTCAACAGCGTAGTAGGCGTGGTTGGAACTGCCGTTATCGAACCAGTAGCTGTAGAGTTATTTACCACCGTATTATAGGCATTGAAAATAGGTTTATTTTCATTGGTACGGGCGCTGGTGATCGTATAAGCACCAGTAGAAATTGCTTTTCCTGTCCCGACAGCAGCAGTATCAAAGGATGCGCTGGTTATTGGCGATGGCGCAGGAGATAAAATGACTACATCTTTATCAAGTATCCCTGTCACATTAACATTCAAACCGGACAAATCAGTAACCGCTGTCGTACCGTCAACCACTTTGGTAGACGTACCCGTCAATGTTGCTGTCACAGTTGGACTGACTTGATGTACAAATCCATTACCAGTCCCCAATAATGTGCCCCCAAAGGCGGTCCCATACTGTTTGTAATCATATGCCGCTAATAATTTGCTGCCTTTGATATCATTGGTTGGATCATTACTGTAAACAGTCCACTTGCCATTAGTCGTAATATTAATGTTTTGAGCGTTGTCAAACGCTCCTCCCGCAACCAATTGAACCGCATTGGTGCTGGTATCGTTATTCACAATATCACCGTTAACCGTGAGGTTCTGACCAGCATTCACTAAAACCTTGGCCGTCGTCACCACATTACCCGCTTGGGCACCGCCAATATTTGAGATGCTCCCCACGCTAATGTTTCCATTTGCCTTGAGGTTTACGCCGCCTGCAACGCCACCAGAATTATTTTGAGCTTGCCCATTCGCAACAGATGCGGTGATATTGCCCACGGTAAGATTAGTACCCGCGTTCAGATTAACCTGCCCGGCCCCTTGTGAAGTGGCGCTTCCCAAACCTGCATTCGTATTAATGTTGCCTGCGATTATCGCTCCCGCAGCATTCAAGGAGACATTCGCACCAAAATCATTTAATCCACCATTGGCATTAATAGCACCAGTACTAATATTCCCGTTTTGACTGGTCAAGTTCACTTGACCTGATTTTGCAGAACCTACAGAATTTGCACCAGCATCGCCCCCACTCGTTGTAATACTGCCAACACTGAGATTATTGGTTGTCGTGATCGTCACAGTTCCGCCCTGACCGCCCTGATTGTTAAGCTGACCAGAAGCTGCACCCATGGTATTAATATTCCCAGTCATTGTCAGGCTGCGGGCATTAATTTGAACATTTCCGCCATTGACCCCAGCGGTTTGTCCAAGAGTGGTACCAAAGGTATTAATGTTAGCGGCCCCCAAATTAATATCGCCCTTAGCATCCATTTTTACTTGGCCGCCAATAAATTGATTAGTATTAATATTGCCAGCTGTCTGGGTAATATTTTGTGCTGCCAATGTGACTCCAACATTGCCTGTAGTGAAACCCGCACCACCTGTAATCGTTGCGTTGATAAGAATATCACCGACACCCGAATTATCTGCATCCGCTTTTAAATTAACAGAGCCAAGAAAGCCTGATGTAATGTCAGCATTTACATTGATGTTGTTGTTTGCTTCCATGCGAATACTGCCCGTTGATTGAGTCATATTCAAAGCGTTACTGACAGTAATATTATTGTTGGCTTGCAAATAGAGCTCGCTAAAACCTCTTACCCGCGACACATTGATCTGAATATCTGCACCTAGGTTATCGGTAAAAGCTTTATCTGGCGTTCCATCGGGCTTATCAGTAATTGGCGTCTCCGCACGATCAGTTAACTCAATATTCTCTGGGTCAAATAAAACCTTGCCACCGATGCCATTTGCGGCACCAACATTGACGTCACCCAGCATAGCCAAGTACTGTTTTCCAGAGACCTCAACAAACCCACCATTACCATTTCTGGCGCCGCCTTGTGCAGAAATATCGCCATAGTAACGGGTCAAATCATCTGCCCAGACCACCACTTTGCCGCCATTACCTTCTTGAATGGCATCCGCTTTGATAGTTGCACCGCTGGCTACATAAGTGGTTCTTGCGTTGTAAACCGCGTCATTTTTACCTTGGTAATCACCACCGACCAATACTTTACCACCTCCTTTATCACCAGAAGCATCCAGCACAGCGCCGTTCATCAAAGCCACTTGCTCACCTGTGACCTCAATGGTGCCGCCAGTAGTGTTCAAACCTTTGGCAATCAATTGACCTGAGACTTGAACCTTGGCATTATCGCCACCCTCCAGGCGGATGACGCCATTACGTTCGACCAGTTGATTGGCCTCCACAATGCCGGAGATATTGATGGCTGAGGCACGGGCATTGGTTGCCATTTGCACAAAGCCACCATCGGCATAGATGGCACCACTATTTTTAATGGTCGCTTCGAGTGCACCACCAGATAATTTGGTTTTAACTAGGCCATTGCCAAAAAAGTCCAATGTGGCCTGTTGGGCAGAGCCTAATACTACGCTACCGTTGCTTGCGACCAAGGTACCACTGTTATCAACGGTTTTGCCTAAGAGAACAATGTAACCTTCATTTTTTGCTTTGATGACACCATAGTTTTCCACGTTACCAACAATGCTGCCCACGGCAAAGTTGTATTTGCCTTTGATAAAATCATCGTTAGAAATATCTAAACTGGAGGCAACGATATTACCAACATTCACTTCTGAACCGTGCCCAAATAAAATCCCATTTTGGTTAATCAGGAACAGGCTTCCATTGGAGTTGAGCGTGCCCATGATTTCGGAACGGCTATCGCCAATCACACGATATAGTGCACGACCCGCATCTGGCATCACGACATCTAACTGATGGCCTTTTTCCACACCAAACTTGTAAAAATCAACAATATTGACATTGGCTGTATGGGTATACTGGGTATGCGTGCTGCTCAGATCCTTGACTGCCAGATCACCCGCAACCACCCCAGCAACCACATTAGTGTCAGCAAAAGAAGTCAATGGAGTCATGACCGCAGCAAATGCACTGGCGACAAGCATGCCACGTTTGGCTGATGAGGTGATAACACCAATATGTCGCTTGCCTACATAGCCTGAAACTGGTTCAGGCACTTTTCCACTGACACTGGACTTACCTTGTGCGCGTGCGGTTTCTGCCACGGCAACCCAAGCTTGTTGAAGCCGGCTCCACACAAGGCGGTAAATATGGTTTAAGGATGCTGCTTTCATGACACTTCTCCTTGTTAATAATAAACGCCACTGATCTCATGACCAGTGGGTTACCATTACTTCTCTCATATTCCTGATATGTATGTAATTTTGGTTCAGGAATTTTTTTTTGTATGTAGCCCAGTATGACTAATACCGATTCATCCGGGCTACTTATTTTTTGCCAGGCCAAGGCCTGTTTTTACGACTAGAAATTTTTTCTCAACTGACCCCAGAGCTGATACTCGGTATTGCTAGGTGAGCCATCCAAATTGCGCCGCTGCTGAGAATAGGTGGTCGTTAAAATCCACTGGCCAGGAAACTGGATATCGCTACCGACACCCACATGATTAGAAAGAACATAGTTGCTTCTGCCAACTGGATCATGGTTTAACTTGCCACGACCAATATCATAAAATGCAAATGGCGTCACAGACTGGATATAAGGCGTGACATCGGCACCCGTAGTCACAAATGTCCGGCGTATATCTGTCCCAGCCATCCAGCCTTGGTCGGCCTGGCTGGGGATATCAGAGAATTGGCGCCAGCGATTAATAGCCCCGATGCCAAAGCGCTCTGCGATATCAAGGTTACTATTTGTGCCTTGGTAATCTGCCCGCACAATCCAGTTAACGCCATTGTCAAACACCTGCGTACGGCTGGAAGTCCAGTTCCATTTGGTAAAACTGCCTTGAACATCCAGTTGAGCCTTGTCATTTGCTTTGGCTGCGTTGTCCTTAATTGAAACATTCCCCTGTGTCAGCACAAAACTCCACTGATAAGCAACATCACCTGCTTCATTGATCCAATCACCTAGCACACCTAATTCCACACTACTGATATTTCGGCGGTTATCAATAGAAAATGCTTTTACTTCGTCATCAAGAATTTTGTAGTTACTGCCTACCTTGAACGAAATACTTTTTTTGGTTTCACGCAACCAAGGATGCTCTAAAGAGGCATAAAAATAATGGGCATCACCAGACGCATCAAACTGTTTAAAATCGCGACCGAGTTCATAATCCACATAGCTGTAGGCCAGATTCAAAATATTACCTGCACTGCCAACGGGGGTCAGATACAATCCACTCAATGAGCGCTGACCTTCGTCTCTGGAAACTTTACCCACCACCGCCAATTGATCTCCACGACCGTTCAGGTTGTTGACGGCACCGCCAAAACCTAATGTTTCTCGACCGGTGTAACGGTTGCCGTAAGTGTTTGCCGCAACATACCCACTGTAACGCGCTCTGGGTTCAACAGACACAGCCACATCTGAACTGCCCACAGCCTCACCGGGGTTGAGCTGAGAGGTGACCTGAATGCCCGGCAAGCCGTTCATCACCATGATATTGCGCACGAGGTTGCGCTCATTGAGCACATCCCCCTTGTTCAAGCCGTATTCGGAAACAGACTGGAAATAGGACTGATCCAGCCCCGCACCTGTTTCGGCTTTCACCTCGCCCAAAGTACCTTCCAGAATCGCCAACTCAACCACAGCTTCTGCTTCAGTAGTTTTTTGCAAATCTTGCGTAGGCAAATACACTTGCGTCAACAAGTAGCCCCGTTGGCGGTAATAGTTCCGAATGGTGCCCACGGCTTCATTTAGCTCGCGCATACCAACTTCATGACCAGTCAGCGAGGCGACTTGTGCTGCAAGCACCTCATCTGAAAACTGCTTGTTGCCAGAAAATTTGAACGCCTTGACCACAATCTTCAGACTGGATTTCTTTTGTTTTTTTTCTGGCTGTGGCGTTTCTTGTGGTACCTGAATAATGGGCCGTGGCTCTGGAATAATCGGTCTAGGGATATTGGGCTGCAAGGGCTCCGGGAACGAAACGCCCCCTGCCAAAACCTGCGAACAATATCCCATGACCAGCCAAGGAACCAGGCGCATACCTGTCGTGTGTTTTTTCAAAATAACTCCCCAAAAACTTTTATTAAAATCAATATGCTACAAATAATATCGCAACCATTAAATTTACCTTAAAAAACCATCAAACACTAACCCTTTTTTACAACATACCCTGTCATTGAAGACCACTTTTGCAAATTTGCTAGTATTCCAGGGCATCGACATCCAATACCCAGCGAATTTTCGCCTGTAATGGATGTGCTCTCACCCAAGCGACGGCCACTTGCAGTAGCTGCTGCAAGGCATTGCGATGTGCAGACTGCATCATCACATAGCCACGCTCCATACGGTTCAGGCGTGCAAGCCCTGGTCTTACCGGGTCATAAATCAGCGGCTGATCAGGCAAAGTTGCAGCATGCTGATCGACATAGGCTCTGGCGGCCAAACTAAACTCCGTCAGAAACTGGTTTACCAGGGCATACTCAGTGGCTTCTGCTTTCATCACGGCAATATAGGTAGCAGGCGGGAACTGCATCGCCATTCGCTCTTGCAACAAAGCCTGTGCAAACTCGGCGTAATTCTGCTCGCGCAAGGCGGCAAATAAAGGGTGCTGCGGGAAGGCCGTTTGTATTAACACCTCACCCGGTTTTTCACCACGGCCGGCACGACCGGCCACCTGCATTAATTGGGCAAACAAGCGCTCGCTGGCGCGGTAATCCGGGCTATACAATGCACTGTCGGTATCGAGCACACCCACTAAGGTCAGATTAGCAAAATCATGGCCTTTGGCCAGCATTTGGGTGCCCACCAAAATATCGATTTCACCGGCATGCACCTCGGAAAGCAAGGTAGTTAAAGCATCTTTGGCCTGAATGGTATCTCTGTCCACGCGCGCGACTCGCGCCTGCGGAAAGACCTGCTGCAGCGTTTCCTCGATGCGTTGCGTCGCCTGACCAACCGGGCGCAAATCTGGATTGCCGCAACTTGGGCATTGCAGCGGAATAGGCTGCTCATCGCCACAGTGGTGACAGCGCAGCACGCGCTGCCGCAAGTGCAGCACCGCTTTGGCAGAGCACCGGCGGCAATCGGCCAGCCACTGGCAGGCCGAGCAATGCAGCACCGGGGCATAGCCACGGCGATTAATAAACAACAAGCTTTGTTCGCCACGCTGCAAACGCTGCTCTATCGCCTGCTTTAACAAGGGCGTCAATCCGGCTTCTGGCGGCGGATGCGCAGTATCTATACAAAAAATACGTGGCAATGTGGCTTGCGCCACCGCCCGCTTGTTTAATGTGAGCAAACGATAAATCGGCTTTCTGCCGCCTGCGTGCTCGTGATCGCCCGTTGCGTTGTACCAGCTTTCCAGCGAAGGCGTGGCACTGCCAAGCACCACGGGCACACCATGCTGCTTCGCACGTACCAGCGCAACATCGCGCGCATGATAACGCATGCCATCTTGTTGCTTGTAAGAGCTGTCATGCTCTTCGTCCAGAATCATCAGCTTGAGGTGAGGCATGGGCGTAAACACACTCAAGCGCGTCCCGATCACAATGCGTCCGGCGCCAGACTGTGCCGCTTGCCAGTTTTGCAAGCGCTCACTCTCACTCAAATGGCTATGCAAGGTAACCAATGCGTACTCACTGAGCCGGCTACGAAAACGGCTTTCCAGCTGCGGTGTCAGGTTGATTTCGGGCACCATAATCAGCACTTGCGACTGTGGATCAGCCAACACTTTTTCCAGCAAGCGAATATACACCTCGGTTTTACCCGAGCCCGTGATCCCAAACAGTAGCCAGGGCTGAAAACCATGCAGGCGGCCCAGAATCGCCTCAACGGCCGCGGCCTGCTCGTCATTGAGTTCGGGGACCTGCGCGGAAGCAGGCATGGAGGGCCGGGTCGCGATGACTTCTCGCCTGCTCACATAACCACCATCCAGCAAGGGCTGTAACGCTTTGCGCCAGGTGGCAGAAACCGCGGCGAGCATGGCCTCACTGCATTCCGCGTGCTGCTGCAGCAAGGCCAGCAACCTCGCTAAGACTTGTTGCCGCTTGCCGATCAACGCATCTGGCACCGCTTGTGCCAGATGATAAAGCCACATTTTGCGCGACACCGCCGGCTTGATTTGCCGCAAGCGCAATGGCAGGCTGGATAATACGGTTTGCCCAAACGGATAGTGATAATAGTCTGCACAAAAGCGCAACAATTTGAAGCTGGCAGCATCCAGCGGCACGTCGTCAAACACTTGCAATACCGCTTTGAGCTTGTGCAAGGGGATATCGGTCTCATTGACCAGAGCCATCACGATCCCCACCAGTTGCCGTCCGGCAAATGGCACCACCACGCGGTTACCCACTTTGATCACCAGGCCAGGATTCAGATAATCAAACTCACGGTCCAGCGGCACATCAAGCACGACGCGCACAATGCTGGCGGACGTGGTGACCTGAGGAGCGGCGGATGTTGAACACATGGGTGAAAAGGCTTAATTAGGTTAAAATGGCGGTTTGACGATAACGCATCATTTTAACCTTGAAACAAACGATCACAGAACTGATTCTGCAAGCGGTGACGCCGCTGGTGGCAGACACCTCCAGTCTCCATATCATCCTTGAGCGGCCAAAATCTGCCGAGCATGGGGATTTCGCGACCAATATCGCCATGCAACTGGCTAAACCGCTCAAGCAAAATCCGCGCATGATTGCCCAGCAGATTATCGACGGCTTGCCCGCCAACCAGGTGATCAGCAAGGTGGAGATTGCGGGTGCAGGCTTTATCAATTTCTTTTTGTCGGCAGATAGCAAACAGGCCATCGTGCACGATATTTTGAAACAAACCGACCAGTTTGGCCGCAACCCGGCAGGGCAAGGCGAAAAAGTCCAGGTGGAGTTTGTCTCTGCCAACCCCACTGGCCCGTTACATGTGGGCCATGGCCGCGGTGCTGCGGTCGGCGACTGTTTATGCCGATTACTGGCCGCCAATGGCTGGGAGGTGACGCGTGAGTTTTATTACAATGATGCAGGCGCACAAATCGATAACCTGACCAAATCGGTGCTGGCGCGCGCGCAAGGGATAACGCCAGACGATGCAAGCTTCCCTGAAGATGGTTACCGTGGAGACTATATCCTCGAAATTGCAGAGGCCTTTTTAGCCAAAGCGACGGTGACTGCTGACGACATGCAGGTGACTGCCAGCGGTGATGTCAATGATACGGAATCCATACGCAAGTTTGCGGTGGCTTATTTGCGCCATGAGCAAGATTTGGACTTGCAGGCATTCCAGATCAAATTTGATGTGTTCTCACTCGAAAGCGCGCTATACACCGAAGGCAAGGTAGACAACACCGTGCAATCGCTGCTCGCCAGTGGTCACACCTATGAACAAGACGACGCCTTATGGCTGCGCACAACGGATTTTGGTGATGACAAAGACCGCGTCATGCGCAAAAAAGAAGGTGGCTACACCTATTTTGTGCCGGATGTCGCTTACCATCGTGAAAAGTGGCAGCGCGGTTTCAAACGTGTGATCAACGAGCAGGGCGCAGACCACCACAGCACCATTACGCGCGTGCGAGCCGGGCTGCAAGCCCTCAATGTTGGCATTCCGCAAGGCTGGCCCGAATACGTGCTGCACCAAATGGTCACGGTGATGCGCGGCGGTGAAGAGGTCAAGCTCTCCAAACGTGCAGGGAGCTATGTGACTTTGCGCGACCTGATTGAAGAAGTTGGCTGTGATGCCACGCGTTACTTTTTGGCGGCGCGTAGCCCGGATTCGCAATTGGTGTTCGACATCGATCTGGCACGTGCGCAAACCAATGACAACCCGGTTTACTATATCCAGTACGCGCATGCGCGCATTTGCAGCGTACTCAATCAGTGGGGTGGCGATGTTGGCAGCCTCACCACCACCGACCTGTCACCACTCAACAGCACAGCAGAAACAACCCTGATGCAAGCCTTGGGGCAATATCCTGAAGTGGTCAGCAGCGCCTGCCAGGCACTGGCACCGCACATGGTGGCCAACTATCTCAAGGAGCTAGCCAGTGCCCTGCATAGTTATTACAATGACACCAAATTTTTGGTGGATGATGCACAAGTCAAACTGGCACGCCTGTCGCTGATTACCGCAACCCGCGTTGTCCTTCGCAATGGCTTGTCTTTGCTGGGGGTAAGCGCCCCGGATAAAATGTAAGCACCTGAAAAGTGCCCGAATTGATTGGTTCAAATTATCTATGAGTCGCGACTACAAACCCTCACAAGCCAAAGCAAAAAGCAAGAGCAGCGGCAGCACCTTCTTTAACGGCCTGCTGGTCGGCCTGTTTTTGGGCGTCGCCTTGACGGTCGCGCTCATCATTTATATCAAAGGTGACCACAGCCCGTTCTCCAGCGCCTTCAAGAATGACAGCGGCTCGCAAGAGCTGCCGATCAAAAGCACCGTCACCGAAGAAGAAGTCAAACCTGGGAGCACCTCGATTGAGGACCCTAACAAATTTGACTTCTACACCATTTTGCCGGATACCGAGAGCAAAATCAGTGAAGAGCAAGTGAAAAAGAACCCGACTATCAAACAAGAAAGCTACTTTATTCAGGTGGGCGCGTTTGCCAAAGAGGATGATGCCAACAATCTCAAAACCCGACTGGCACTGGTAGGCTTTGAGGCCGTTGTACAAACGGCAGAAATTCCGAATAAGGGCACCATGCACCGTGTACGCATTGGACCGCTCAACGATCTGGCAAAAATTACAAAAATCAGCCATGACCTGGAAACCAATGGCTTTCAGCCTAATCTGATCAAGGTCAATATCGAATCTTCAGCATCGCATTAATGCTGTCATCGTATCGCCAGCTGTCACGTTAAACCATTACTTTCCACACATAGGAAACGAATATCATGAAAAAAATGTTGTTAAGTTTGATGCTCTGGGCAGGCTTCACCGCCACTGCTGCCTTGGCTGAGCCGCAAATGGGTGAGCAGTTTGATCAGGTCGCACAACAAATGACGACGGATCAACCGGCCAAAATCGAAGTCATGGAGCTGTTCTGGTATGGCTGTCCGCACTGCTATCACATGGAACACCCGCTGGAAGCCTGGGTGAAAAAGTTACCAGCAGATGTGTATTTCAAACGCATGCCAGCCTTACCCAATGCCAGCTGGGCGCCCATGGCCAAAACCTATTTTGCCATGCAAGAACTGGGCGTACTGGATAAACTGCATACCCCATTGTTTGACGCCATTCATAAAACAAAAAGCTTGAACCCGGCGGACGAAGCTGCAGCTATTGATTGGGTGACCAAACAAGGCGGCCTGGACAAGATTAAAGTTGAAAAAGCCTTTAAGTCGTTTGCGCTGAACATGCAAATGAATAAAGCCATGCAAGTGTTCCGCGCTTCCGGCGCCACAGGCGTGCCTGCCTTGATTATTGATGGCAAGTACATCACCGGCAGCTCCATGGCCGGAGGCAATGAAGCTGCCTTGCAAACAGCGGACTTTATTATCCAGAACGTGCGCAAGGACCGCGCAGCGGGTAAAAAATAAGCAACAATGACAATAAAAAACCCTGCTTAGGCAGGGTTTTTTATTGTTTCAGCCAGCGGCCAATCCAGGTTTCAGGCATCTCATTCCCTGTCACTAGATAATGCAAGGTTTTCAGGTCGTGCAGCAGATAGCGCTGGATCGATTTGGCCTGATCCAGACCACAGAATAAAATTTTATCGCCCATCTCCAGCGGCGTCGCCAGGTCCGGTAATAACATTTTTTCACCCGCGCGCAGCAACATTAACGGCACCACCGGCATTTCATGCCGCTGTTGGCCGGCAGGATTCATGAGTAAATGCTTGAGCGCTGGCCGCATCCCTTGCTGCATGAGGCCACACACCGCCACGGCCATGTCATCCGCAATCGTAATATCCCAGGTATCTGGCACTTGCTCACCGAGCTTGGAAACCAGTTGCGCAATCACGGCATTGGCCCAAGCATTGCCCTGATGCCGCGCAGTGGCCAGAAACTCGGCCAACATGGGTGAAACCATATAAGACAAACAGGTGTGTGCAATCACATCACTGGGCTGCATGGTGATGTCGGCATCAAAATGTTGAAACAGCGGATCGTTATGGCGCTTGTTCTTGCGGATGATCACAAACAGATTAGGGTTGAGCTCCAATGCCGTCATGACGATAGACAGATTATTAATGTCATTATCGGTACCCGCTACAATGCCCACCGCCTGCTCAATCCCGGCCTGTTTCAAGATGTGCGACTCCACACCGCTGCCGATAATGCATTGCTCACATTGCGTGCCTGCCGGATCTGCCTCGATGATCGTGACATGCATGGCCTCATTTTGCAGGCTATTGACGACAGACTTGCCAAAGCGACCAAAGCCACAAGCAATCCAGTGGCCTTGCGGGATGGCGGCCGGGGTTTCGATCGCATCGCCCGGTGCACGCGTCAACCACTCATGCAGCAGGTAAGTGCCCAATGCGTTGAGCCGCATGGCCAAGTGTTCCCCAAAAATATGGTAAGGATTAATAATGCGGTCTGTGCCAAACGAGGCCATATTGGCGGCGATGACATCATCCTGTACACGCGCCAGCACCGGCAATCCAGGCTTGATCAGCTTCACCGCCACCGAGATTGCCAGGTTGGCATGGTCATCATCGGTCAGCGCCGCCACCCCGCGGCACATGGGATTTTTAATGCCGGCGT
This sequence comes from Methylophilus sp. DMC14, assembly GCF_056314085.1. Lineage (NCBI taxonomy): Bacteria > Pseudomonadati > Pseudomonadota > Betaproteobacteria > Nitrosomonadales > Methylophilaceae > Methylophilus > Methylophilus sp. DMC14. Next base: position 646,850 of record NZ_JBQUZA010000001.1, read on the forward strand.
AGAGCAACACCTCGGATAACTTTGCATCTGCGCATAAGTGCGGAATATGAAACTGGTAATTCGTCAGCTCAAGTTCATTCACGCGTTCTGGCGAGCGTTCAAGCACCACCACCCGCAACTCGTTTCTATCCAGCGCCCTGACCAGCTCGCCGCCGGTTTCCCCATAGCCACAAATCAGGTAAAACGGCTCCATCAGGTTTTTGACATCGCGCTGGAAAATCGCAGTTTTAAACGCCTGCTTGAGTGCGCCCTCCTGAAACAACCCGATAATCGCCCCGATGGCGTAAAACCAGGAGATCACCGTCACATAAATCGAAAAAGTCATCCACAGACGCTGTGGCGTGGTAAACGGGTAGGGGAGTTCACCAAAACCGATGGTGGTCGCGGTATAACTCAGAATATAAAAGGCATCGAAGAAATTCAGATGATAGGCTTGGCCGCGGTCATTTACCCCGGGGATCAACACAAAGCCGATCATCGCAATGGCATAGCTGACAATCAACATCAGCAGCGGCGCACGCATACGCCGCAAAATCCAGAACACAATTTGATTGAGCGTCATGCTGACTACGTGCTTAGCGACGCAAGGTCACGGTTTCATAAATCAGCAAAATGACCGACGTGATATTGGCGAGAAATGCACCACCAGACAAAGAAACCACCCCGACAATCACCTCAGTATCCGCGCCGTTGCTGCCAGCAACGGTCCAGATAATTGCTGCGGCAATCAACTGTAAATCGGCGACCAGGCTGGTAGCGAGGTGGATCGCGCCAATCTGCGTCCGGTCACCAAATTTAAGTACGGTGGCAATCAAATTCACCACAATGGCGACATACAACTCGTAATGCAAGTGATGTTGCGGGTTATCAAGATCACCAACAAAAAATCCAAAGTTAAGCGTCATGGCTAGAATAATAAAAAAGCCAAAAATCACTTTTTCCAAATTCATCTACGTTTCCCCGACCAGTGTTTTATGGCATTCTACCCGATTAAAATTTGTTTACTGCAATGTATTTTATGGCGAAAACCAATTCTGACTGCCTGCATATTGTGATTACCGGTGCCTCCAGTGGCCTAGGCGCCGCCATGGCCACGGCCTATGCCCAACATTATCGGCAACAGTTGCAACTAAGTCTGTGCGGTCGCAATACGGGCGCACTGCAAGCGCTTGCCAGTCAGCTGAGCAGCCAATATCAGGTTGCCTGTACAACTTACAGCGTCGATGTAAGGCAGGCAGACCAGATGCAAGCCATGGCGCAAACGGCCATCCATCAATATGGCACCCCGCATATCGTCATCGGCAATGCCGGCATCAGCCGTGGCACCCTCACCGAATACCAGGACGACATCCCCGCCTTTCAAGCCGTGTTTGATACCAACGTCATGGGACTGGTGCACACCTTTCAACCGTTTATCGAGGCCATGAAACAGGCAGCAGAGCAGGGCAAGATGGCGCAACTAGTAGGCATCGCCAGTGTGGCCGGTATTCGCGGCTTGCCTGGCGCCGGCGCTTACAGCGCGAGTAAAGCAGCGGCCATTACCTACCTCGAAAGCCTGCGCGTCGAAATGCAGCAATATGCGATTACCGTCACCACCATCGCCCCCGGCTACATCCGCACGCCCATGACCGACATCAACACCTACCCGATGCCCTTTCTCATGGATGCCGATGTCTTCGCCCGCAAAGCCATGCGCGTGATTGCCCAACAACGCCGCTTTAGTGTCATCCCATGGCAAATGGGTATCGTCGCACGCCTGCTCCGCCTGATCCCGCCCGGCCTGTGGGACTGGATCATGAAAAAAGCACCGCATAAAGCCAGGCTACCCGATTAAATTTAGCGGCAATTAAAGTCGATTAGCCCGAACAGGCTATTGAGTAGATATTTCAGTTGGAGATAATCAAACAAACCCACCTTGTTTTAAGAGAAGTATGGACAACACCCAACCCCGCCAACACCCTCTACAGCCACAAGCACACGAGGTCTGGCAAGACCAATGCCGCATCTGCCTGATTAACGGCAAGCTGGTTGCCTTGCCTTATATTGAAGCGTCACGCTTTGACGATTACGAATTCGGTGCCACGCTGGCAGCCATTAATGCCAACCGGCTGATACGTAAACTGGTGAACAAAGAGCAATCTGCTCCACGCTAGTCAAACCAGCCTCTGCGACGTCCTGCCAGGTCAGGATGCAGGGGTAAAGGTTTTTACGTCGACAACCCAAAGAGGGTTTTAAGCGTATCGCTACGCTCACTCTTCGGTATGATCCTTTTTGTCACCACGCCATCGGTGATGGTTTTCAAGGTATCGCCGAATAAAATCATCCTGCCTGCCGGCTGATGTAATACGACCAGCAATCTCTGCACAAAAATCGCCTCAGGGTGAGTGGAGTTCATAAAATTTGCCGGATAAAAATCAATCCACTCCCAGGGATGCAGGTCAAACGCAAACTGGTTTTGCCAGTCCTCATCGACGCGTGCCTGTACTAAAAATTCGCGCTCGCCCTGGGTACGCAACATAAAGCAATCATGGTCCTGCATGGTTTCCGTATCCAGCCTATTTAAGGCCAGTGGTGCGCGGATACCATAGCTGCCAAAACCCAAATCACATAACCATGCTTGTTGCTCGAGATGTACCACAATTGCCATATGCGTTTTGGGTCTGCGCACCGGATAAAACATTGGTCGCGCCGCGACCAGTTGAAAGCGAAAGCCCAGCGCCTGTAATGCCATGGCAAAGACCCCATTCACTTCGTAGCAATATCCCCCGCGTTGCCGATAAATAACTTTCTCGACTATCTCCTCTGGCACCATGGAAACCACCTTGCCAGCCTGTACATCCAGATTTTCAAACGGCACACTGAATAGCTGACAGCGCATGAGTGCACGCAAGGTCTCGATATTGGTGTCAGGCTGTCCGACATAGCCTATGCGGTTGAAATAATCTTGCAGTTTGAAATTGGTTGCTTGCATGTGAATAGGATCCTGTGAACAAGTTGCTCTGAAGTGCGCTCCACAGTAACACGATCACCATAAAAAAGCCCACCTTGCGGGTGGGCTGTCTTTTATCGCGTAATCGGTTTATAGCGGATACGTTTAGGTTTGGCGCCTTCCTCACCCAACCGTTTTTTCTTGTCAGCTTCGTATTCCTGATAGTTGCCGTTGAAAAACGTCCATTGCGAGTCGCCTTCGGCTGCCAGAATGTGCGTGGCAATCCGGTCCAGGAACCAGCGGTCGTGCGAGGTCACCAGTACGCAACCTGAAAACTCAAGCAAGGCATCTTCAAGGGCACGCAGAGTTTCCACATCAAGGTCATTCGAGCGTCTATCCAGCAGTTCTCTGGATTGTAATTGACGATATCCAAATCACAGTATTAAATGATTTTTGCTCCAGAAAAACGTCCCTCCCAAGTATTGAGAGACACAAATCGGCTTACTGATCCAATCTCTGGACGATAAAGGAGTGCAGTTTGAACCAATCCACTGACATCCTGAGTGCCATGGCTAAGCAACGTTCCATCTTCAGCTCCGCGAAATGCCATCTCACCAAAGTTTGTCGAAATAATAGGCAAACCAAGCGCTCGATACTCGTAATATTTAATGGGATCTACCGAAGCAGTCAGGTTATTCTTTTTGAATGGAATCAACCCGATGTCAAACTCCTGCATTGCACGCATTGCATCTTGGTGAGAGCAGGGTGGGTGAATTTTTACATTTGCTGGCAATACATAAGGCGCAGGTGTGAACATCGGCCCGATTAAACGCACTTCATCCTGTGGCCGCACTCTGGCCAGGTTAATGACCCAATCCCAATCAAACCATGGGCCAATCGTGCCCACATAACCCAGAACTTTTTCTGCTCTTGACGAGATACCAACTTTTGGAACTGGCAAAACACTAGCATCCAGGCCGTTAAGCACAAGCTGAACATCTGACCGCAAACTGCTCCAACGACGCTGCAATGATGTCGATGAAACTAATACATGGGTCGAGCGGCTTATTAACTCCAGCTCCCGCCGTCGCATTGCCATACGAGAAAGCCCAGTATAAAACGATGGAAAGTCGTCCATGGCGTCATAAACAGAAACAGCGCCATTGAGCCGACTCATAACGGCTAATGCGAATACCGAGGGCTTACCAATACCTAGCAAAGTCGGCTGTTGATGCGCAAATGCAACGACCTCGTCAAGCACACCTCTCCAAATCAAAGCATTAACCAATCCTGACCAAGGCAGAGGCTCTATCGGCAAAGCAGAAGGCCTGATCACCTTCAACCAGGTAGTGCAGGAATCATTTTCCTGACTGACTTGCTGTCCCAGCCTACGAAAATCTGACAGCGAAGGAAACCTGGTGGGATAAGGGTCAACCCAAAGTACATGACCACCTGTCGTCTGGTGAAACCATTCGACAAACTTGTGAGGCCTTTGCGCAAAGCTAGTCCATGGAACGGGTGATAGGTAAATGAGCCGCTTCAAGCAAAATGCTCCCGTAATACCGACATAATTCGTTCCGCCCCTTTGCCATCACCATACGGTGAAACACCACACGCCATTTCGCCATAAACAGCTGGATCGTCCAACAGCACCTGAGCCTCCTCGACGATACGTTCATAGTTCGTCCCCACAAGCTTAACAACGCCCATTTCAACGGCCTCCGGCCGTTCTGTTTCTTCACGCAATACAAGCACAGGCTTACCCAAAGCAGGTGCCTCCTCTTGCACACCACCAGAGTCACTGATAATCAGATACGCCTTTTTCATCGCTGCAACAAATGGCGCATAATCTAACGGCTCACACAAAATGATATTGCAGCAATGACCCAACATCTCATGAGCTATATCCTTGACGTTCGGATTAGGATGCACTGGGTAAAGAATTTGGATATCCAAGTTTCGCTCGGCCAAAGTTTTGAGTGCTCGGCAGATATTACGAAACGGTTCACCAAAGTTTTCACGGCGATGTGATGTCACCAACACCAGCCGCTTGGTAGCATCCAATGTGATACCCACCTCATGTACCTTGGATGCAGTCATGAGCAGTGCATCAATCACCGTATTGCCGGACACTGTAATGTCGGCATCCCGCACGCCCTCTCGTAAAAGATTCTGCCTGGAACGTTCTGTCGGCGCAAAATGCCAGCGTGCCAACTTGCCAGCAATCACTCGATTTGCCTCTTCAGGAAACGGGGTTTGCATATCCCAAGTCCGTAATCCCGCTTCCACATGCCCGATCGGAATTCGGTGATAAAAGCAGGCCAAGGCTACTGCCATGACAGTTGTGGTATCGCCTTGCACAAGTACGGCATCTGGTTTCTCAGCGAGTAAGACCTCGTCCATGTCTAGTAACAATCGTGCTGTCAGCGTCGTCAGGGCTTGATTTGGCCGCATAATGTCGAGATCAACATCGGGTTCGATGTTGAAAAAGCTCAACACCTGATCGAGCATATGTCGATGCTGTGCAGTGGCGAGTACTCGAACATCCGCCCATTGCTGGGTCTTTAATGCCAATATCACGGGTGCCATTTTAATAGCCTCAGGACGCGTCCCCACCACACAAAGAATTCGTTTCTTTTCCATAATCATATGATTATGGCTCGTAGTAGATCACTTGGCTGCCTGCCGTTTCAAATTTGAAGGGCACATAAATCAACTCCCCGAGCGCAGTCCGAACAGCAGCTTGCTTTTCTGGCGACACAAACATCAACATGAAGCCACCACCGCCTGCACCTAACAATTTTCCACCAATAGCCCCCGCCTTTCGTGCGGTGTCATAAAGCGAATCGATGCTTGAATTTGAAACTTGATCAGACATGGCACGTTTATGCATCCACCCTGAATGCAACAATTCACCAAAAGGGCGAATATCTTGGCTATTGCAAAGGATGTCTACCCCTTGATCGACCATGGCGCGCATTCGATGAAGCTCAATGGATTTATTCGCTATATTTGCTACCTGAGCCTTGGCTATTTCGGATGAAATTCGAGAAAATCCAGTAAAGAACAACATCAGATGATCATTCAACGCCTGCTTTCTCTCTGCTGGTACAACAAGAGGCTCAACTTTCAAACTGCCATCTTGTTGGAAATGAATGACATTGAATCCACCATAAGCTGCTGCTGCCTGATCTTGCGAGCCCACATTCTCACACAACACCTCCTGTTCGATTCGAATCGCTTCCTGAGCCAGCCAGTCCTTTGTAACGCGTTTGCCTTGGAGCGCACTTAGAGAATGCAGCATGCCGACGACAAAAGAAGAACTAGAGCCTAGTCCAGAACGCGCAGGGAGGTCTGCATCACAATGAATTTCAAGACCATGCTCAAAACCCATGTCTCCAAGCACCGCACGAACCGCCGGATGCTCAATGTCAGCAATCGACATAGTATTTTCAACCTTGGAATAGGCAATCCGGTATTTATGGTCGAAAAATGGTGGTAGTTCGCGGCAGGTGATATAGCAATATTTATCGAACGATGTCGACAATACTGCACCACCATGTTGTTTGTACCATGGCGGGTAGTCGGTACCGCCTCCAAAAAAGGAAATACGGAAAGGTGTCCGTGAAATAATCATTAAGTTTGCTCGTTTTTTGACTAATTTTCGAGAAAAACCAGCGACCAATCGAGGCGGAAGCCATTACACTAATTATGATTTAACTGTAACAAGTATAACGAACCACCCAAATAGATAAACTTAGCATTTAGCTTTACGCCGAGTCTTTCGCTTGAATTTCTTTGTAGTTATTGGTATCCAATATAAATATGCCTTCAAAACGATTAATTTTAGCGCGTGAAAGACCCAATTCCATGACACATCAATTCATTTCGAAGAGCAGAAATCATTATGCTCCAGTTGGTTAAACATAGCTGCTTACTCAACCAACCTGCTCATAAGCTTTTGCCTCATAAAACCACTCAATCGTTTTTTTGAGCCCCACATCTAGAGCCTCAAGCGAGTAGTCCGGTAACGCTTCTTTGATCTTTTCTACGTTTAGGCATTTTGATTTCGCCCCAACATACCGACTGCTGTCATACAGAATGTCCGCTACTGGATAGCCAACTACCTTGCAAATGCTTTCGGCAAACATTCGTATCGGATACTCCTCCCCCGCCCCAATGTTAAAAATCTCATTGTCGAATTTTTGTGCAAGTTGCCAAAGGATTTGAACGAAATCGTCAACAAGGACCAACTCCCGTTTTTGGTAACCATCTCCCCACAGCACTACAGGTTCTCCATACTCTTTGCCACGGATAATCTTTCGCATCAGATCGAAGATAAAGTGCATTTGGCGGCCATCCGTGTGATAGCCGGCACCGTACAGTGTTGATGGAACCGCGCATAGATAACGTAAACCGAATTGATTACTCAATGCACGCGCACCCTGATAGAGCATGCGCTTTGTCATCGCATAAGTGTAGAGACTGTCAATAGGTTCACCCAGCATGTACTCCGTCTCACGCAAATTACTATCTGGCGCATATACACAGCTAGTCCCCATGAACACCAACTTTGCTTGCGGCTGTTGCTCGGCCCACCAAGCCAGAACATTGGTATTGATCTGTTGGTTGATGATCCACTGCTCGCCAGGGTGTTTGATGCAGAAATCTCCCGCCTGCGTCCATGCTGCAAGATGGAATAGTAGATCGTACTTTTCCGATGAAAAAGCGTTCAGACTGTCTGCCTTGCGTAGATTACAATTGTGAGAAGTAAGCTTGGTCAATTCGTGGCCCTGCGCTTCTAAAAAGCGGCATAACGCCGTACCAAGAAAACCCGAACTGCCTGTAACAATGATCTTCATGCGCTCACCTTGGGATTCACCGGAAAATAGAACTCGACGCCTTGATCAATTAGCGACTGATTGTTTGCCAATATCTCCTTTTTAAAATTCCAGGCAAGCACATAATAAATGTCCGGAAGATCGGTTACCTCGTCTTCAATTAACAAAGGTATGTGCATGCCAGGCGAATACAATCCGCGACGTAGCTCATTTTTTTCTACCAAACTCTCGATTAACTCAGGTCCCACGCCGAAGTAGTTAAGCATGGTATTACCTTTTACGGGTGCGCCAAAACCGTAGATACGCCTACCAGCTGCCTTCGCGGCATTCAAGTAATTGAGATTATCCTGCTTCATCTGTTTTATACGCAGATCAAATTGTCGATAGGCTTCGATGGTGTTGCACCCAGAAGTGCGCTCTTCTTCACGCATTGCCAATAACTGCTCAGATGGCTCTCGGGCACCTTGATGAGAGATATAGCCGATGATAGAGCCGCCATGAATTGGAGCCAGGTATGCATCGAACATGGAAAGACCATGACGGTTGAGCAAAACTTCAATCGTTTCGAGCGTGTAGTACAAAAGGTGCTCATGATAAATCTGGTCAAAAGCCAGGTTCTCCATAATACTTTTCATGTATAAAAACTGGACGACGAACACGCCGTCTTGCTTCAATCCCTGCTTGATCGCCTCACAGACTGAATGCAACTCTTCCAGATGAAAAAAGACCCCAGAAGCATTGAACACATCAAACTGCTTGCCAATATTGGCCATCGTTTGCTGGTTGAAGAATGCGTTCAATGTTGGTACACCCGCATCGTTTGCAATACGTGCTGTGGTCTTGGACGACTCTACGCCCAACACTTCGTAACCCAACGCCTGAAAATGCTTTAATTGCGTGCCGTCATTAGAGCCAATATCAAGCACAGACTTTTGTTTTGCGTGCGCAAAAAACTTAGTATCCACCTCGTTGGCAATATTACGAAAATGTTCTGAGAGTGATTTGGTCGTCCCAGACAAATAGGTGTGATCCCCAAACATGATCTCCTTCTTAACCGTGAAATCAAGCTGAGAGGTATGGCAGTCGTGACAGAACAGGACTCGCAATGGATAAAAAGGCTCCTTACCGACCTCCTCCTTTTTCAGAAAGTGGTTGCACCAAGGCTGCTCGCCAAGATCAACAACAGGTTCAAGATGGGTTGAATCACAGATACGGCAGATCATTTTTACTCTCCTTTGCCAACAGATTTAGTACAAACCATCCAATCTTGGAACGAACGGTCATCGGGCGGTTGCATCACATCGAGAACAGTAAAATATCTACCCCAATATTGCTTAGCCACTTCGCGCTTCCAGAAAACCTGACTAACGCCTATGTCACCATAATAAAAATAATCATAAGGCATATCCCGAGTTTTCAGCATCGTTGCCGAATGATTATTCTTGACCCAAGATAAATCTCTATGGTCGTAATAAAAGCGCCATGCATTTTCTGTATGAATTGTTTGAATTATTAAACCACCAGGTTTCAAAACACGCTTCAGTTCAAGTAACCACATATCCCAATGAAATTTGATATGTGTGAATATAGAAAAACCATATATAACATCGAAATGATTATCTGGAAATGGAAGCACTGGCACCGTAGACCCCGTATATACACAAAACTCTGGGGGCATGAATTCTCGCATCCATTGAATTGGTTTTGCCTGAATATCAACACCATATAACTTCCAATTTTTGGACCTTGACTCCGCATGAAAATGGCGTAGCACTCTACCGGATGAACACCCAAAATCCAAAATGGCCAAATCGTTCGTTTTTGCAAGATGAATATCAATCTGAGCTTTGACCAAGTTTTTGTCGTTTAGACCCCAACTCAGATATTCATTTGTATCATCAGGACTATAACCCATACGGTCAGCAGATGCAGGAACTAACAATTCAACTCCATCAATTTTCAAGGGTTGTTCAAAGCTTATTGGTGCCGTCTCTAAGTAGTAATCCAGTGGCTGATGGAATCCAAATCGAGGCATAACCGTGTATTCGTTTCGGACCATTGAAAGTGTTCTTTCGACAATCTTATCTTCCCGATCCTCTAGTCTAACCATTGAAAGTGTTCTTTCGACAGTCTCAGCTTTCCAATCCTCGAGATTATGTCGCATAAAGGCAATGAGTTTATTCTTCAATAATTTTTTTAAATTAACCATTTTTGACCTTAATAAATTATTTTTTGCAATTAACAGAGACTTCGACAAATCCGCGTTTTAAACCAAAAGTTCGCTTTATAACTGTAATTCGACTAATGCAGTCGATTGTTATTGACTGCATTTTCAATGCCCTAATTTGACTTCCAAAGCCATGAGTGCTGCTCATGCCGATTGTCATTCAATACGCTGTAGCAAGGCCATGAGATAGTCTTTAGGTCAACGCGATGTTGTGTCTGATACCGAGAGGCATTGCGCCAAGCACTAAACAGTATCTTCATGCTCCCCAATCTGGAAGCTTCCTTCTGAGCAAATTCAAGTGTTCGCAAATCGAGCAACATTTCCTCCAAACCTGGAAGCGTTCGGCTTGCAACTTCAGAGTTCAAGTTTCTCGCCTTGATATGCTGAGCCAAATAGGTTGCATATTCAATGTCACAGGACATATGACCACAATAGGATTTGCGATAACCCAAAGCCAAGCAAAGCTGTTTTTCCGCCTCCTCAATTGGCCTGTTTTCGAAGGCATATCGGAGCCCACCCGGAGTACGATGCATATACCAAGCCCGCAGATCTTCAATCTCTGCTTTTGGGCTGGCTGTGGTTTGTCCATCAGGATAATTGATGAACAAGCCAAGCATTTTGGGAATAAACTTGACGTTGATGTAGGGCAAAATACGATTCTTGATCTCGGTATCACCAGCTGCCCCAAAGGTTTCATCGTAATACCCAAATCGCTCATGCAACGTTTTACGATACATACCGCCAACCCATGAAAGATAACAGGTTTCTAGATATGTATGATCTTTGCAAGCACCTGTTCGATCATATGACATGATATCGTACTCATGGACGCCATGTTCATCCACTGAAGTAACCAAGCTATTGGCCATCACCCAATCGACTTCGGGGTTCTGATCCAGCTCATCTGCTAAAACCTCCAAGCCTTCTGGGTATAACGTCTCATCTGCTCCAAGAAATACGAGATAAGGCGCTTTCGCAAGACCAATACCTCGATTCCAGGCAGCCTGAATTGTTTCGCGTTCCGCAGACCGAGCGTAAGCGGCATTTAGTGGGGTTTTTTGCAAGAATGCTTCGATGACTTCTCGTTCATTGGTGGGAGAGCCGCTATCAACCAGAATAATCTCAACCTCGCCACGCTTCACTAGCGTTTGTTGACTCAGCGCAGTCAGAAAGTAGTTAAGTTTATCAGCTGCTTTATAAAGAGAAACAATGACAGACACTCTTGGAACACTTAGAGTACGCCGATCATCAAGCACCTGAAGCGGTTTATCTTGCCGAATAAGGTTACGTTGATAGGCTGCTTTTAAATAGGCATATACATTTTCTTCAGCCTTGTTTGGGTCTCCGTACATGGCTTGTGCGGCTACGGCTTCTTGAGCTAGCCCGTGTTTATTTAGTGTGGCAATCACCCCAGGTAAAAGGCCTAGTTTATCTTCACCAAGCAAGCGAAGTATTCTAAGTTCATAAGTGACTGCCATCAACTCGTTGCCCAGAATGCGTTCGATACGTGCAATCTCCTTCCAGAAGTTACAACGATAGAGTGGGTTGCTTGCCTTACTATAAATTTTATCAAGCTTGCTACGCAGCAACTTGAGATTATGTTCAGAGCATTCAGCAATCCTTGTCAAGCGCCATGGCACTGATTTTGAATCGACTAGGAATCCAAAAAATTTGGCATCGCCAAAATAACCAGATTTTTTTAATTTTTCGACTATCCAAGATCTAGGAGCAAGGATAAGTCGCATTAGCACTTGATAAACATGGGTGGGTAGTAGTTGACGCGCTAGTTTTACCAATTGCGCCTTATAGGAACGGCCACGTACTTCGTAGGGCACTACGTAAGAACCGGTTAAGCTAAGCTCAACGGAAGCAGATTTAAGTGCATTCTCGTAAAATGAACGCATATTTAATGAGCTCTGTGGCTTTACTGAGCGTTGAGTCAAATACGTAGCAAGTTTTTGACGATGGTTATCATAGTGATCAACCAGTTCTTGCAAGTCGCTTACGGCCGCATAAAAATTGTCAAAATCGATTTTAATGTACGGTAAATCTGGATGAAACTCATCTAGATAATCACACACTCCTGCTTTTGTTGAAATCGCTACAGGACAACCACTAAACAAGGCTTCAAGGGCAACGAGATTCAATGTGTCGTATCGGACGGGCAAGACAACGATTGATCGCTGGCCATATAACTTTGCCAGTTGACCTCTACTCAGTGATGGTAGAGTGGGTACTTCGATACCGCGATGCTTGGCAATACCCTCTAACAGGGAGGCTGATGATACACCGTGCTGCGAGAAGTCCGAGTCACCAATATGCGCAGCGCTATCAAATGATTCTTGCCTCAGCCAACGAACCAATTCAACGAAAAGGTCATTTCCCTTACGCCGCTCGCTGCGGCCAATACAGTAAATTGAAGGTTTCTTATGCACATCAATTTGGTTGAGCGATTGTAATTCAGCACTGACAAAATGAGCGGGGTCAATATAATGAACGGGGCGATTAACGACTGTCTGCCATTCACTGATATAGCGTGGAGAAATTGCATAGACTGCATCCGCCGCTTCGAACTGAGTCCGCTCCAATAAGCGCTTCTCCAGCAAGCTATTGTCAGCAGAACCCCAATTTAACTCCATCGATTTGGATATATTACCGTGCATGGCAAGCACAATGCGCTCAACATTGACGCGATGATGAGCAAACGCATCCCGCAAAGCGCTTCCAAATGATTGAAAATCAGGGATATCAACGATGTCAAAACTCTCGCCTGCTACCGATCTCGCAATCTGATCAGCCTCTATTAATGTTTCTAATTTATATCTGGGGTAAGGTGGAGGAACTATAGCGCGCAGACGACGACGTTCTGCTAATGGAATGCAGCGGGCATTTGCTGGGCGAGATGCAGTTGCTGACTCTGCACGCTGGAAATAATAAAACTCTATGTCGGGTGTAGCTTCAATGATTTTTTTATAAACTGTTTGGCCGCCGCCGGTTGCCTTATAGAGGTCAGTAGTAATGAGCAATATTTTCATAACTTTTACGATTTCTTTAACATTTGTACCAGCAAGTTGTGTGCGGAATGCTGTTGTCGCCATTGCGTACTGAATGCGATGCTTTTTTCTTCATGCTTTGGGTAATCGCTGAGAATTTTTAGAAATGCATTATGCAAGCCAGAGATGTCGTCATATTCAACTGATCCACACAGCGTTTTGGTTTTTGCCATCCATGTACCTTTTGGGTAGACCGTCGGGACCCCAGCCGCCAACGCTTCGGCAAATATACCAGAGCTTCGTGCCTGATAATTTTTTTTACAATAAGGAATCAGGATTATATCAGACGAGCAAATCAGGTGATTATAAGCATCACTACTGAAGGGTCCATCAAGGATATCAAGCCCTTTCCCTTGCAATTTTATTAGTTGTTTTTTAGCTCGGATGACGCGCGCACTGGTTACGGATAAAGGAAAGTTTGCCTGTACACGAAATTGAACATTAGCCTCACTAAATCCTTTTGAGCGAGTGACGGCGATTAGTTTCGGCAAAAGATGAATTCCCTTCTCCTCACGCGCATCCCCTAGATAAGAAACAACAAGTGGCCCGCCATTCTTTATACTTTTAAAACCGAGCGTCTCGTCAATCGGGATTGGAAGGGTTGTAAAAACCTTTTCGACCGCACAACTGTATCGCTCGGTAAGCTCATCAGTATCTGTATAGAAAGCAGCATGGCCCTTGCTGAAACGCGCATCGAATTCAGAAAAACACTTGACGATTCGAAAGTGATTCACACGTGCTTTGCTAATCAAACTCTCATCTAACGTACATAAGTCCCGCCGAAAGAGAAGATGCCAGTCCAAGGAGATAGCATTTTTTGTTGCGGAATACAGCGAGATGGCGATGAGCTCTATCCCTCCCAAAGTTGGAACAAAGACAATATCACCCGTTTTTGCACCAACACGAATAAAAAAACTTTGTAACTCTTCAGCATATATCTTAGCCAAATCAGGATTGCCTGCAATTTTGCTGCTTTTCCGCAAATAGTTTGTTATCAGAGCTGTTCGGCTTATTGCCTGATTTTCCCAAAAAGTGCGCGAAAAAGCTTTGTCTATAACATCTGCACCATGACAGACCACATCGCCAGCCCTGACGTTTACGCCAAGAACAGTTCTATAACCAAGCGATTTTGCCGCACGCAGAATGCGATTGGCGTATTCAAGATAGTGTCCGGTCGAGTCTTCGATCGAATGATCGATCAAGATGAAATTACGATTCATGGAGTCGGCTTTCGCATTGCGTCCAACTCCGCGATGCGTTCAATCGCATCGCAAAGTGAAGCCGTTACGAATTCGGCTCCAGTCGTGATTGCCTCTTCACTTACGCCATACCCTGTACGCACGAGAATTGTAGAAACACCCGCAAGTTGTCCTGCTTGAATATCAATAGCCTTGTCACCGATCATCCATGACCTAGAAAGATCAATATTGAGTGCAATTGCCGCTTCAAGCAACATGGTTGGACTTGGCTTTCGGCATTTACAAGCACGAATCTCCCCATACTCAGGATGGTGAGGGCAAAAGTAATAGGCATCGATTTTGCCCCCTTTACGTACCAAATCAGCAGACACATGATTATGTAAAGCATGAACATGCTTCGCTGAATACAATCCTCTCGCAATACCAGCTTGATTACTAACGACCACCACCAAGAAACCCGCCTCGTTCAGCTGCCGTATTGCTTCTGCCGCACCTGGAATCCACTCCCAGTCCTCTATCCGATAAAGGTAATTTTTTTCAACATTAACGGTGCCGTCTCGATCAAGAAAAACGGCTGGGACAGGATGACCCGCACGAGGGGTGTGTAAAGTGAAGTGCATAATTTCGCTTATGCGCCAATGTTGTCAGCGATAAGCTCAGCAAAGGCCAAGGAGCCAGTGAACGCTGGAGAAATCGCATTCAAGACATGTAAGGAGTCATCGGTATTAGCGAGAATGTAATCCATTTCCAGCCTACGTGTCTTGGTATTAACCAGTTGTGGGCGGATGCCCGCTTTGGGTGTGGGCACCATGTCCTCAGCATTGAGCGATGGCATGAGCGCCTTCGCGGCTTCAAGAAAGTTTTTTTTGCTGTACTTACCCATTTCAAGGTGCGCCAATTTGCGGAAATTGTTTTCATTGCGCAAATACATGCCAGCAAGCTGGTAGCCAATTGCCGCAGATTCGGCGAGGCTCATGCCTTGTAAAAGCCCATAGTTTTCACGCCCAAATGCTGGAATAGCCGTTGGTCCAACATAAACATCGGAACTGATGACCCGTGTAAGATGCACACCAAGAAATGGCATTGAAACATCTGGTACCGGGTAAATGTTGGCGCGAACTTTATGATTTGCAGCCTTGCTTAGCTTCCAGTAAATGCCCTTGAACGGAACTAGTGCGTATTCACTGGCCAGTCCGTATGCCTTGGCCACAGTATCTGCATAAGCACCGGCACAATTGACCAAAAAGCCGTAACTTATGTCTCCCTGATTGGTCTGTATGCATCCTCTGCGCTTGACACTCTGAAATGTGTAATCAAACAGAAAAGTAGTGCCATGCTGTACTAACTTGTCTTTAATGCGCGCCAGAACGACTGTACTATCAATGACAGCGGTGCTTGGGCAATATATTGCTGCGGGACCAGAAGCGGCGAATGGCTCGATTTCTTTGAGCTGCTGGGAATCAATGCGCTCCGCAAGGATATTGTTATCTCTTGCATTACCCATCAGCTTTTCGACCGTTGGCAGTTGAGCTTCACTTGTTGCAATAATGACCTTACCACATCGGTTGACCGCGATACCTTCGGCTTCTGCATAAGCCACCATACGGCGAGCACCCTCTGCACATACTTTGGCTTTAAGTGTATCACTCCCATAATAGATACCACAGTGCAGAACGCCACTGTTGCGCCCACTGGCATGCAGACCAGGTGCCGATTCCTTTTCTAAAATAGCGACCGTCGCCTTCGGGTTGCGTTTGACAATTTCAGACGCAACCGTAAGACCGACGATACCGGCACCAATAATGACGAAATCAAAATTAAGCTGTGACATCAATTTTTATTTAGACGTTGCCGTAACGGGTATTACGGATCATTGTGTAACCTTTGATCAGCTCTTGTATGCCGAAGTCAAGCGAATGTGTTGGGGTGAAGCCAGTCGCTTCAATTTTCGCGTTGGATACAATGTAGTTCCGCTGATCAGGATCTTTACCAACAGGCGCATCGATAAACACAAACTCAGGCACATATTTTTGAATACGTTGACAGAGTTCTTGTTTGGAAACATTGGCATCTGAAAGGCCAACATTGAAAATTTCACCCTTCATCGTGTCAAAATTGGCAATAGCATGCTGGAACACACGACTGACATCTCTCACATGAATGTAATTACGCTTGAACGTGCCTTCAAACAAAACAACAAAACGGTCGTTGACGGCACGATGAGTGAAGTCATTCACCAGCAAGTCAATACGCATACGCGGAGACATGCCAAATACAGTGGCAAGGCGGAAACTGATGAAATTGGGATGCTCCAACAAAGCCTTTTCGATTTCTACTTTGTCGATGGCGTATTTGGAAATCGGATTGAGTGGTGACTCTTCAGTGCAAAAGTTATTCTTATCACCAGAACCATATGCGCTATTGGTAGTAGGCATCAGTATGCGTTGATCTTTGCTCACGTTTTTGAGCATCATAAAAATTGCATCATGATTGATAGTGGTTGCACCGACTGGATCAATAGAGCAGATGGGAGCTCCAACTAATGCGGCCAAGGGAATGATGGTGTCTGCTTTTTTTAATAACGGCAGCAGGGTGGCCTCCTGACGCACATCACCCCTAACTACGCTGAAGTTTGGGTGATGGCATACATGTGCCAAGCTATTTTGACCATACATGAAGTTATCAAGCACGGTCACTTTGTGACCAGCTGCTAAGAGGTCCGGAACCATGGTGGAGCCGAGATAACCTGCACCGCCTGTTACTAGAATATTTTGTGTCATGTGTAAATGTCCTGAGTTTGTTATTTAGTTTGGGAACAACGTAGATTCAACGCTCTCGCACAATGTATGCGCTAGCAAAATATGAAGCTCCTGTATGGTGCTTGTCATTTTTCCGGGGGCAATAAGGCAGTAGTCCGCGAGATCTTTCGTTTGACCACCATCCCGCCCAGTAAATACAATAGTTTTTATTCCCTTGGCTCTACATTCTTGAAGAGCCTTCAGAATATTTAGCGACTGACCCGATGTAGTAATGCCCAGAAAAACGTCATTCGTCTGCAATTTGGCCGCTAGCTGCCTGGAGAATACGTGCTCAAACCCATAGTCATTGCCGATGGCAGTCAGTATTGAACTGTCAGTGGTCAAGGCTTCTGCGGGGAGCGGGTTACGATCCCGCGCCAGTTTACTCACAAATTCGGCTGCAAGATGCTGCGAGTCCGCGGCAGAGCCACCATTGCCAGCGATGTAAAGTCGCCCGCCTTTTTGATAGCAGGATACAACATGATCAACGGCTTGGCTAAATGTCGACTTTAAGCCCTCATCCGCCAACAGGGTTTGCTGAGCTTCAATCGCTGCCAGGATATTGTTTTCTAGGAGTTTCATATCAGGACGGTCATTTCAGAAAAGTTGATGCTTTTTTATAGTCTTCAGGAATACCAATATCTAAAAAAGGTTGATCCTGGAGGCTTGATCCCACCAGACCCTTTGCTGCGTAAAGGGGGAGAAAATCGCCCTCAAACGAGAAGGTCTCAGGCATTTGGGCAAGCGCTTGCTTTAGCTGGCCAACACTCAAAAAATAACATCCTGCGTTGATACGTGCAGAGCCTTCAGACTTGACACCGAACAGTTTGACTTTTCCGTCAGCGCCAATATCAACGCCACCATATCGGTCATTTTTTTCGATGGTTTTGAGTGTGAGTGTAATTGGTAGGTTTTGGTGCTTTACGTCATCACACAACTGATTCAAGTCAACAGGAAACCAAGTATCCCCATTAATCATCAAGACAGCTTCTTCCGCCCACACCACGCTATTCATCGCCAACCGCAATGCCCCGCCAGTACCAAGCGGTATCTGTTCATGCACATAATCAATGACTGCGCCATGATAAGTTTCACCAAAATACGCATGAACAACATTACCCAAATGTCCAGTAGATAGCACAAAACGTTTAACACCTTGACCAATCCAGTGGTCAATTAAATATGCAAGAAATGGGCGACCAGAAATAGGGGCCATGGGCTTTGGTACATCACTTACTACAGACTTCAAGCGTGTACCCAACCCACCAGCAAGGATTAGCATTTCAGAAGGCCTAATGCTTTTCATGCGCCAACGGCCTCAACAGTTCGAGAGTGATATGTGGCAATGACTTCGTCAGGGCCACCCGCAGCAATAATTTGACCATGCTCAAGCAACAAGGCCTTATTGCAGAATTTTTTGATCACCTCATCAGAGTGCGAAGCAAGCACGATAATTTTGCTTCTGTTCATAAACTCATTCAGGCGCTTTTCCGCCTTATCCATGAATGCAGCATCTCCTGTGCCAATAACCTCATCCATAAGTAGAATGTCCGAATCCATTGCCGTTACTGTGGCGAATGCTAGCCTAGTGGTCATGCCAGAGGAATAGATGCGGACAGGCATGTCAAGATATTCACCGAGTTCTGTGAAAGCAGCAATTTCATCAAGCTTTGCATTAATCTCGATCCGTTTCATACCAAGAACGAGTCCACGGATAATGATGTTTTCAAAACCCGTAGCCTCTGGCTCCATCCCAAGAGAAATATTTAGGGTTGAAACAATTCGACCCTTTGCCCTTACAGACCCAGTTGTTGGCTGATATATTCCGGCCAAAACCTTTAAGAGCGTGGATTTTCCTGCTCCATTGTGCCCGACCAGACCTAGGCGGTCACCCTCCTTGAGAGAAAAGTTGATATCCCGGAGAGCCTTGACGACGGGCACAGTATCGCCCGATGAAACGAGACCGCCTGTAGCAGTTCCCAAAAGCCGCTTTTTTAGTGATCTACTGCCAATACCCACCAGCGGGTAATCAAGATGGACCTGGCTAACTTCAATCGAACTCATATCACTGACCTCACACCCAAAACGCGATGTAAGCGCTTTTGCTTCTATAAACCCACGCTGCCAGAATGGATGTTGCCAACAGCGTTAACAATGACACTCCCCACGAAATAGGTTCTGGGGCATGCCCCAAAAGAGGGGACCTAACTAAGTCAATAAAATAGGCTACAGGGTTCGCTGCAATCACCCAGCTGCCTTTTGCAAGTAAGCGCGGGAACCAGAAGATGGGCGTAACAAAAAACACTACCTGAAGAATGCTTTGAGTGATTTGAGCAATATCGCGAAATCGAGCACCAATAATGCTTAATGGGACAGCAATCACCATCAGATTAAGCATAACAAGCATAATACCTGGGAGCGCCAACAGCCCAGTCCATCCCGGCCAGATGCCGAAATAGAGATAAATCCCAACCACAATAAGCAAATTGTGGCCAAAATTAATGGCGTTTCTGGTGAGTACGCGTAGCAGGATAGTTAGCGGATTGATCCGCATATCCTTGATGTAGGATGAATTGTCGACAAATAAATTAGGCATTTCGCCAATGCAGCTTGCAATAAAACTCCAAACCACCAGGCCAATCGCTAAAAAAGGCAGCAATTCAGAAATTTCCGCTTTAAAAAGTTTGCTGTAAACAACGCCTAAAGTGACACAGAAAACAGCCATACTGAGTGTGATCCAGAATGGACCGATTTTGGAGCGCCGATATTTTATTTTTATGTCTTGCCATGCCCAAAAAGACCACAGGTCATAAGCGGCAATCGCTGCAAAAAAGTCACTCTGCTTATGATCTTGACCACTCAAAAGGCCACCCCTTCGCAGAGCGGTGCGAGAAAGCAGCTTTCCGTAGAGCAGGACTTACCTGACACGCCAAAAAGAATGTGGACAAGTTGTGACACAACTATCAAACACTGATGAACTTCATCAAAACGAACGTTATTTTTTGCCGAGCCATTTGCATCTATGGTGATTACATTTTTTAATTGATTCACAAACCCACCCATTTCATAAAGCCACTACCATACAAAACATTCTGTTGTGGACTATATGCAGGCCATTACGAAGTAAAATATCTCAGAGAAGCGACGCATTGCAGCTGCTCAAATCATTAAATGATTTTAACAGTTGAAGGCGTTTATAGCAAATTCGCAACTAGAAATTCACTTCGGTTGTGAAACAACTTAAGGGGCTGGTTGTATGCGCGCCAACTCTGCCAATTCTCGATAGAGGATGCCAAGCCTCTTCGGCAATCCAATGCATACCTTGCTTGACTAAATGATTTTCCAGGATTGGCCAAAAAAGGAGACTATGATGATTGAAGCACCAACTAACTTATAAAATAAAGAACCCCTAAACCAATCCCCAAAACAATATTTTTCGATGAATTGAATGCCTCAAATACTCAGTTTAAATAAACGGGATTGCTTTATCTGCTAATCGGTTTATAGCGGATACGTTTGGGTTTGGCACCTTCTTCACCCAGGCGTTTTTTCTTGTCAGCTTCGTATTCCTGATAGTTGCCGTTGAAAAACGTCCATTGCGAGTCGCCTTCGGCGGCCAGAATGTGCGTGGCAATCCGGTCCAGGAACCAGCGGTCGTGCGAGGTGACCAGTACGCAACCTGAAAACTCAAGCAAGGCATCTTCGAGAGCGCGCAGGGTTTCCACATCAAGGTCATTCGATGGTTCATCCAGCAGCAAGACGTTAGCCCCGGAAATCAGGGTCTTGGCCAAGTGCAAGCGACCACGTTCACCACCCGAGAGTTGACCAACGATTTTTTGCTGGTCGCCGCCTTTGAAGTTGAAGCGACCAATATAAGCCCGGCTAGGCATTTCAAATTTACCAACGCTGAGTACATCCAGCCCGCCAGAAATGGCCTCGAATACGGTTTTATCGTTATCCAAACCATCACGGGTCTGGTCGACTGCAGCCAGTTTCACGGTGGGCCCGGTGATGATTTCACCACTATCAGGCTGTTCTTTGCCTTGAAGCATGCGGAACAGCGTGGACTTACCGGCACCGTTGGGGCCGATCACGCCGACAATCGCGCCAGGCGGAATGGTGAAGGAGAGATTATCAATCAACAAGCGATCCCCAAAGCCTTTGGAGACGTTACTAAACTCAATGACCTGATTGCCAAGGCGGTCGCCGGGCGGGATAAAGATTTCCTGTGTCTCGTTGCGGCGCTGGTATTCGACGCTGGACATTTCTTCATAACGTGCCAAGCGCGCCTTGCTCTTGCTCTGGCGCGCTTTAGCCCCTTGGCGCACCCATTCCAGCTCTTGCTTCATGGCTTTGCGGTGGGCATCTTCCTGTTTTTGCTCCAGCGCTAAGCGGTCTTCTTTTTGTTCCAGCCAGCTGGAGTAATTACCTTTCCACGGAATACCCTCACCGCGGTCGAGTTCCAGAATCCATTCAGCCGCATTATCCAAGAAGTAGCGGTCGTGGGTGACAGCCACCACAGTGCCAGGGAAACGCACCAGAAACTGTTCCAGCCACTCGACGGATTCCGCATCCAAATGGTTGGTCGGCTCGTCCAGCAACAGCATGTCAGGTTTTGACAGTAATAATTTGCACAAGGCCACGCGGCGTTTTTCACCGCCTGACAACGGGCCGATTTTTACGTCCCAGGGTGGCAAGCGCAGTGCATCGGCGGCAATCTCTAATTGCTGCTCGACGTCACTGCCGCTGGCGGCCAGGATATTTTCGTACTTGGCCTGCTCTTCGGCCAGTTTGTCAAAATCGGCATCAGGTTCAGCATAGGCGGCATAAATTTCTTCCAGCTTTTGCTTGGCTTCCATGATAGCGCCCAAGCCGGCTTCGACCTCCTGACGCACGGTTTTTTCAGCATCCAGCTGTGGCTCTTGCGGCAGATAGCCAATCGAAATATTCGGTTGCCATTGCACTTCGCCTTCAAACTCTTTATCCGCGCCCGCCATGATGCGCAGCACGGTCGACTTGCCTGAACCGTTTAAGCCTAGCAAGCCAATTTTTGCGCCCGGGAAAAATGAAAGGGAAATATTTTTGATGATTTGCCGTTTGGGCGGCACGATTTTGCTCACGCGGAGCATGGACATCACATATTGCGCCATTTGTATTACATCCAGAGTATGGTTGGAAGCGGCTATTTTAACGCAGAGCGGGGATAAACAAGGAATTCTTTAGCGTTAGATAACCGCGGATGAGCGTGGAATGCGGACAGTGACATGCGCATGCAAGGCGGTTGACTGGATGCCTTTGCTCAGCGACTAAACAGATTTCTATTCTGCAGCTAAATATGAAAAAAGGGCCAACTGGCCCTTTTTATGCCCTCAGCTTAAGCTGCTTTTTGCTCGATCAAGGTAGCGCTTGCATTTGGGACTGCGGTGCCAATTTCAATTTTGCGTGGCTTGAGTGCCTCAGGAATCTCACGCACCAAAGCAATCGTCAACAAGCCATTTTCGAGCTGTGCGCCGGTCACTTTCACATGATCGGCCAACTGGAACTTGTGCTCAAAGTCCCGGGTGGCAATACCACGGTGCAGATAGGTGGTTTCCTGCTCTTTTTTGGCTTTGCGACCAGTCACGCGCAATGCCTGGTGTTCAGTTTCAATCTCCAGTTCATCTTGCTGGAAGCCAGCCACTGCCATCACGATTTTGTAGGCGTTTTCGTCTACCAGTTCGATGTTGTAAGGTGGATAGCTGATTTCGTTTTCACTGCGCTGGCTTTCGTTGAGCATTTTAGCCAAACGGTCAAAGCCAATTGCGGTTCTGTAGAAGGGGGTTAAGTCATAACTACGCATACGTTGATCCTTTCAAAAATAAGCGATTAACATGATTCACAGACCTCAAACTGCAAGCATCTGTATCGTGTAAATGGGTATGCGCTTTATCTTTTCAAGAGGGTCAGGTATTGATTTATATTCCCAGGGCCTCGGTCCAGGCCAGGGCCTCCATATGGCACTGATTTACTTTTTCCGGCTTGAGTTGCAGCATGGCAGCCATCTCTAAAATTTCTTCATTGTTGGCATCTTCGCAAGCTTCGGTGAGCTTGAGGAAAGGGCCAAAAATACCCTGGCGCTCAACGAGTGCATCGACGATCGTCTCAGGTAATTGTAGTTTCTCGAGGATATTTTCCATCGGCACTTTAAGCATCACATCCAGCAGCGAAAATACGCCCACCACAAACAGATTGTCACGGTCGCGCTTTTCAAAAAACGGTTCGCCCAATAACTCGGTCAAGCGGCCACGTGTAATTGAGGTTTTCATCAGGGCAGTGGAGCTGCTGTTGTTACCCGCCGTGACCATAAGTAAAGTCAGCCAGCGATAAAGCTGGTTGCGCCCCAAGATGGTCAAAGCATGACCGATGGATTGCACTTCGCATGACAAGCCAAAGCCCACGGAATTGATATAGCGCAGCAGTTTATAGCTCAGCGTGGTATCACGTTTAAACCCATTTTCGATGTCCTTGTTTTCTGCCTCCTGGCTGACCAGGTTCAACAAATGCAACACGCCATCAAAGCTTGGATTAATGACCTTGCTGCTGATATTTTCTGGCTTGGCATAAAAATAGCCTTGGAACTGGTGGTAACCCGCATCCAGCAGGTCCTGAAACTGGTTATTTTCCTCCACCTTTTCTGCGATGAGGGAACATTGATCGTGCTGGTATTTTTTTAACCATTGTTTAGCTTGTGCAATGCCCACATTGCGCATATCGATCTTGATAAAGTCGGCATAAGGCAACAAGGCTTCCAAATGCGGATAGTGTTGCGGATTATCCAATGCGATACGGAATTTGAGTTGTTTCAACTCCTGGCAACGCGCCAGGATTTCTGGGGTGACCTGAAGGTGATGCACCACTTCGAGCACGGTTTTTTCTGCCGGCATCAATTCGAGAAACACGCTATTGAGCATGACATGATCGACGTTGATGAATGCCAGCTGCTGGCCGAGTAACCAGCTCTCATGCATTTCGTCCATAGTGGTATTCAGGATACGCGCGCAGGTTTGAATATCTTCCTCAAAGGGCGTGTTGCTGCCATCCGTCTCATTACGGAAGAAAAACTCGTAGCCTATGATTTGTTGTTGATCATTAACAACCGGCTGGCGACCGATAATACTGTGTTGTGACGTGGTCATGACTGCATTCCTGATTAGCACCGATTACCAGTTTATGGCAGTCATCGCCATTTTGTATTGAAAAAAAAGCCCCGAATGTCGGGGCTTTTCTGGGGTTTATGACTATTCGACGGTCACACTCTTGGCCAGGTTACGTGGTTTGTCTACATCGGTGCCTTTAAACAAGGCGGCGTGATAAGCCAGCAGCTGCACCGGAATCACATGCAATACCGGGGAGAGCGCGCCGACATGGCGCGGCGTGCGGATGACCTGTACGCCTTCAGACGCATGAAAGTGACTGTCTGCATCCGCAAACACAAACAACTCGCCACCGCGTGCCCGGACTTCCTGCATGTTGGACTTGACCTTTTCAAGCAATGCATCGTTGGGGGCAATCACCACTACGGGCATATTGCTATCAACCAGCGCCAAGGGGCCATGTTTTAACTCACCGGCAGGATAGGCTTCGGCATGGATATAGGAAATCTCTTTAAGCTTGAGCGCGCCTTCCATCGCAATCGGGAAGTGGATGCCACGGCCGAGGAACAAGGCATGTTCCTTATCGCCAAAGCGATGTGCCCATTCGCGAATCTGCGGCTCCAGATTCAGCGCAATTTGCACGCTGCCGGTCAGTTGGCGCAGCTCGGCCAGGTATTGTTGCTCTTGCGCATCGGTCAAGAGACCGCGCACTTTGCTCAAGGTAACGGACAGGACAAACAATGCAATCAATTGCGTGGTAAACGCCTTGGTACTGGCCACACCGATTTCTGCACCAGCACGTGTGTAGTAAATCAGGGATGATGCCCGTGGGATGGCGCTTTCTTGCACGTTGCAGATGGCAAGACTGAAAGGATGCCCCAATTTTTGGGCATGTTTGAGCGCTTCCATCGTATCCAACGTTTCACCGGATTGCGAAATGGTGACGATCAGCTGCTTGGGATTAGGCACCGAATCACGATACCGGTATTCGCTGGCGATTTCGACTGAGGTTGGAATTTTTGCAATGCTTTCCAGCCAGTATTTGGCGGTCATGCCCGCGTAATAGCTGGTCCCCGCCGCTAAAATCAATACGCTATCAATCTGTTTGAAAATGTCAGCTGCTGTCGCACCAAACAATTCACACCTGAAAGCGCCATCATCAATAAGCGCTTCTATCGTATCGCTAATCGCGCGTGGTTGCTCATGAATCTCTTTTTGCATGAAATGGCTGTAAGGGCCCAATTCCAATGAGGCCAGAGAGACATCACTCATGTGCACTTTGCGCTGCACGGTTTCGCCTTGCTTATCGATAATCGTCACGCGATCGGTTTGCAAGGTGGCGACATCGCCATCCTCCAGATAAACCACTTTACGCGTGGCTGACAGCACCGCAGACACATCGGAAGCAACGAAATTTTCGCCTTCTCCATAGCCAATCAACAGCGGGCAGCCCAAGCGGGCAACAATCATGGTTTGTGGCTGGGCCAGGGCGATCACACTGATCGCATACGCGCCGGTCAATTCACTGATCGCTTGTCTGACAGCCACCAGCAGGTCTTTGCTCTGCTGGTAATAATAATGCACCAGATGGGCAATCACTTCGGTATCAGTTTGTGAAGTAAAGTGATAACCCAAGGCTTGTAAACGGTCACGCTGTTCATCGTGGTTTTCGATAATGCCGTTATGTACCACGGCGATTTCAGCCTGCTCTTGCGTAGGCGAAACATGCGGATGTGCATTTTGTTCGGTGACGCCACCGTGCGTGGCCCAACGCGTGTGGCCTATGCCGATCTGGCTGGTTAAGCCCTGAGCTTTGCGCTCTAATTCAGAGACGCGGCCGACCGCACGCACACGTACGATGGACTGGTTGAGTACAGCAATCCCCGCTGAGTCATAGCCGCGATATTCCAGACGGCTAAGGCCTTCAATCAACAAGGGAACAATATTACGGTTTGAAACTGCACCGACAATGCCACACATATGTTTATTTTTTCACCTTTTGCGGACGTTTCCATCCTTGAATTGAACGTTGCTCACGTGCACGACAGAGTGTTAATGTCTCTGCCGGCACATCTTTAGTGATGGTGGAGCCTGCGGCAATCGTCGCCCCTTTGCCTATGGTTACAGGGGCGACCAATTGACTGTCAGAGCCCACAAACACATCATCTTCTATCACAGTCTGATGCTTATTGGCCCCATCGTAATTGCAAGTAATCGTGCCAGCTCCAATATTGACGTTTGCCCCGATAGTGGCGTCTCCCACATAACTCAAGTGGTTGACCTTGCTACCCAGGCCGACGCTGGCATTTTTAATTTCGACGAAGTTGCCCACATGCGTCTCGGCAGCCAGGTGCGTACCTGGTCGCAAACGCGCAAATGGGCCGACTTTACTATCCTGGCCGATCCTGGCCTCTTCTATATGGGTAAATGCAGCTAATGTGGTATTGCGTGCAATCACGGCATTTTTGATCACGCAATTTGGACCGACATCAACACCATCTTCCAAGGTGACTTCCCCTTCAAAGACACAGTTCACATCAATACGCACATCACGGCCGCAGTTCAGGAGACCTCGAATATCAATTCGTTGCGCATCCATGAGGGTGACGCCTTGCGTCATCAAGTTGAGCGCCTGTCTGTGTTGATATTCACGCTCCATCTGTTGTAAATCCAGCTTGGAATTGATGCCCGTAACAGACCAGGCATCGGCGACCACATGTGGTAGTACCGCCCGTCCTTCGCTTACAGACATTGCAATGATATCTGTCAGATAATACTCTTGCTGCGCATTGTTGTTTTGCAGTTGAGCCAGCCAATGTTTCAGCGCTGCATTAGGCATGGCCATAATGCCGGTATTCACTTCCTGAAGGGCTCGTTGTGCTTCACTGGCATCCTTATGCTCAACAATGGCCACAACCTGATTTTGTGCATTGCGCACGATACGGCCATAGCCGGTCGGATCATCCTTGATAAACGTTTGTACAACCAGATGTGCATCTGCCTGCGACAGCATGTCGCGACAGGCCTCAACATCGACCAGCGGCACATCGCCCAGCAGAATCAGTGTTCTTCCTTGTGCAGGCAGATGGGGGAGGGCTTGCTGCACGGCATGTCCGGTCCCCAGTTGCTCGGCTTGTAAAACCCACACCAAATCCTCGCCCGGGGTTTGTTGCTGGACCTGTTCACCCCCAAAACCATAGACCACAATGATTTTTTGAGGATTGAGTTTGCGTGCGGCGTTGATCACATGATGCAGTATCGGTTTGCCGCCAATGGCGTGCAGTACCTTAGGCAGGTCTGAGCGCATACGGGTGCCTTTGCCTGCCGCCAGAATTACAATATTCAAATCAGTCATGCGATTATTTTATCTCAGAAACAAAAAAGGCGGCTTGAAAGCCGCCTCATTTGTCATTGTCTGCATTAAATTTAATGTTAAACGCTAATGCAACAACTAGTGGACTGATTTACGCAATTTCTGAATTGCCTGGATTTGTGCAACAGCCTCTGCCAACTCAGCTTGCGCTGCGGCATAGTCAATCTCGGAAGAACGGTTTTTCAATGCTTCTTCGGCCGCTTCCTTAGCTGCAATAGCCTTGGCTTCGTCCAGATCCTGACCACGAATGGCTGTATCCGCCAGTACGGTTATCATGCCTGGCTGCACTTCCAGCATGCCGCCAGAAATGAAGATCAGGGTTTCTTCCTGCGCTGCAGATTGCTTGATACGCAATGCACCGGGCTTGATCGTGGTAATCATTGGTGCGTGATTTGGGTAGATACCCACTTCACCTGCACCTGCGGGGGCCACGACAAATTCGGCTTCGCCGGAGAAGATAGACTCTTCGGCACTCACCACATCGATATGCACTGTATTTGCCATAATGTTCTCTTTTCTATATCACTGAAAGAAACAAGCAGATGGCGTCCATCTGCCTGTATTCATACTCCATTAGTTCAGTGTTTTAGCCTTTTCAACAGCCTCTTCAATGGCACCTACCATGTAGAAGGCTTGCTCTGGCAAGTGGTCATACTCACCATTTACAATCGCTTTAAAGCCTTTAATGGTTTCTTTCAGAGGTACATATTTACCAGGCGCACCGGTAAACACTTCTGCCACGTGGAAAGGCTGTGACAAGAAACGTTGGATCTTACGTGCACGGCCAACCACCAGTTTATCTTCAGGTGACAGCTCGTCCATGCCCAGAATCGCAATAATGTCGCGCAGCTCTTTATAACGTTGCAGTGTAGACTGCACCGCACGTGCAACAGAGTAGTGCTCTTCACCCACAATTTGTGGATCCAGCTGACGTGAAGTTGAATCCAGTGGGTCAACCGCTGGGTAAATACCCAATGAAGCAATGTCACGTGACAGAACCACGGTCGAGTCCAAATGCTGGAATGTGGTTGCTGGGGATGGGTCAGTCAAGTCATCCGCAGGTACGTAAACGGCCTGGATAGATGTAATAGAACCGACTTTGGTTGAAGTAATACGCTCTTGCAGACGGCCCATTTCATCAGCCAGGGTAGGTTGGTAACCTACGGCAGATGGCATACGGCCCAGCAACGCAGATACTTCTGTACCGGCCAATGTGTAACGGTAAATGTTATCTACGAAGAACAACACGTCACGGCCTTCGTCACGGAATTTTTCAGCCATGGTCAACCCGGACAACGCGACGCGCAGACGGTTACCAGGAGGCTCGTTCATCTGACCGAACACCATCGCCACTTTGGACTCTTTCATGTTGTCCAGCTTGATCACGCCAGCTTCTGCCATCTCGTGGTAGAAGTCGTTACCTTCACGGGTACGCTCACCCACACCGGCAAATACTGACAAACCGGAGTGCTGTTTAGCAATGTTGTTGATCAGTTCCAGCATGTTCACGGTTTTACCAACACCCGCGCCACCGAACAGACCCACTTTACCGCCTTTAGCAAATGGGCAAACCAGGTCAATCACCTTAATGCCTGTTTCGAGCAGGTCAACCGAAGGAGACAGCTCTTCAAACGCTGGCGCTTTCTGGTGGATAGAACGGAACTCTTGTGAATCGATAGGACCGACTTCGTCAATTGGACGGCCCAATACGTCCATGATACGGCCCAATGTGCCTTCACCGACTGGCACAGAGATCGCTGCACCTGTGTTTTTGAACGCAGTGCCACGTGCCAAACCATCGGAGGAACCCATGGCGATGGTACGGACAATGCCGTCGCCCAATTGTTGTTGCACTTCCAAAGTCAAGCCAGTCTCAGCTTTGGAATCTTTGTCATCAATAATCAATGCATCGAATACTTTAGGCATTTGATCGCGTGGAAACTCCACGTCAACCACAGCGCCGATACACTGCACTACTTTACCTGTTACTGCTTGATTTGCCTTTGCCATTTTCTTTTCCTAACTGTATGAGTCAGATCTAATTGAATTCTTAAACTTGCTGCCCTAAAACGCACCCTTAGGACGAAACCGCAGCTGCACCGCCGACGATTTCAGAAATCTCTTTGGTAATGGCAGCCTGACGTGCCTTGTTGTAGACCAGTTTCAGTTCACCAATCACGCTCTTAGCGTTATCCGAGGCTGATTTCATCGCTACCATACGGGCAGATTGCTCAGACGCCATGTTTTCAGCCACTGCGTTATAAATCAATGACTCAATGTAACGCATCATCAATTCATCTACGACCGGTTTTGCTTCTGGCTCATAGATGTAATCCCAATGACCATTAGGACTGCCCAGTTGCTCGCCAGTCAAAGGCAACAATTGTTGCATGGTTGGCACTTGCTTCATGGTATTGATGAATTTGGTATAGCAGATGTAAAGCTGATCAATTTCACCGGCAATGTACGCATCGAGCATCACCTTGATGGTGCCGATGAGTTTTTCCAGATGCGGAGTATCGCCCAAACCGGTGATATGGGATTTCACTTGTGCGCCCACCCGGTTCATGAAGCCATAGCCTTTGTTACCAATGGCGCTGACGCTGATGCCTTTGCCTTCGCTTTCCCAGGTTTTCATCTGGTTCACCGACATGCGCAGTACGTTGGTATTCAAGCCACCGCACAATCCTTTGTCCGAGCTGACGACAATCAGACCCACGTTTTTCACCACGTCACGTTTAATCAAAAACGGATGACGATACTCTGATTGTGCAAATGAAAGGTGAGCCGCCACGTTGCGGATTTTTTCCGCATAAGGGCGGGAGGCACGCATTCTATCCTGCGCCTTGCGCATTTTAGAGGCGGCCACCATCTCCATCGCCTTGGTGATCTTGCGTGTATTTTCTACACTCTTGATCTTGGTTCTAATCTCTTTACTTCCTGCCATATGCGTTTCCTAAGTCGAAGTGTCAGAGATTAATAAGCGTTGGTCGCTTTGAAGTCCTGAATTGCTGCTTCCAGTGCCTTTTCGTTATCACCGCTCAAATCCTTGCTGGATTCGATCGTATCAACGATATTTTTGTACTTGGAGCTCAGGAAACCGTGTAATGCGTTTTCAAAGGCCAAGACTTTGTTGGTTGGCACATCATCAAAGTAACCTTTGTTGGCAGCAAACAGGCTGATACCCATATTCGCCACGCTCAAAGGTGCGTATTGGGCTTGCTTCATCAACTCGGTAAACATACGACCGCGGTCCAGCTGTTTGCGGGTCGCTTCGTCCAAGTCGGAAGCAAACTGCGCAAACGCAGCCAATTCACGATACTGCGCCAAAGCCAGACGGACACCACCGCCCAGTTTTTTGATCACTTTAGTTTGCGCTGCACCACCCACACGAGACACGGAAATACCGGCGTTGATCGCAGGGCGGACACCAGCGTTAAACAGGTCACTTTCCAGGAAGATCTGACCATCGGTAATCGAAATCACGTTGGTTGGAACGAATGCAGACACGTCACCAGCTTGTGTTTCAATCACTGGCAAGGCAGTCAATGAACCTGTTTTGCCTTTAACTTCACCGTTGGTGAATTTTTCAACATATTCTTCATTGACGCGCGCAGCACGCTCCAGCAGACGGGAGTGGATGTAGAACACGTCACCTGGGTAAGCTTCACGGCCTGGTGGACGACGCAGCAACAGGGAAATCTGACGGTAAGCCACGGCTTGTTTGGACAAGTCATCGTAGACAATCAATGCATCTTCACCACGGTCACGGAAGTATTCGCCCATGGTACAACCGGCATAGGGTGCCAGGAATTGCAGAGCAGCTGAGTCAGAAGCGGTTGCCGCCACCACGATGGTATAGGCCATCGCGCCGTGCTCTTCAAGTTTGCGTACCACATTAGCAATGGTAGACGCTTTCTGGCCAATCGCAACGTAGATACAGGTCATGTTCTGACCTTTTTGGTTAATGATCGCATCGACAGCAACCGCTGTTTTACCTGTCTGACGGTCACCAATGATCAATTCACGCTGACCACGACCCACTGGCACCATGGAGTCAATAGACTTCAAACCAGTTTGTACAGGCTGTGACACGGATTTACGTGCAATCACACCTGGGGCGATTTTTTCAATTTTGTCTGTCAGCTTGGTGTTGACTGGACCCTTGCCATCAATCGGCTGACCCAACGCGTTCACCACACGGCCAATCAGCTCGGGGCCCACTGGCACTTCCAGAATACGACCTGTACATTTACAGACGTCGCCTTCAGTGATGTGTTCATACTCACCCAGCACCACGGCACCCACGGAGTCACGCTCCAGGTTCAATGCCAGACCGAATGTGTTGCCTGGAAACTCGATCATCTCACCAGCCATGACGTTAGACAGGCCGTGAATGCGCACAATGCCGTCTGTCACAGAAATCACAGTACCCTGGGTACGTGCTTCTGCGGCGGTAGAGAAGTTTTCCAAACGGCTCTTAATGAGCTCGCTAATCTCTGATGTAGATAACTGCATTTAATTCTCCTATGCCTTATGCTGTGAGCGTATAGGCTAAATTTTGTAACTGACCTTGGACAGACGCGTCGATAACGGTGTCGCCAACAATAATTTTGATGCCGCCGATGATTTCCGGATCAACGGAAACGCTTGCTTCAATTTTCTTGCCGAACTTGGCTTCCAGACGCTTGACCAAATCTTTGGTTTGCGTTGCCGTGATTTTGGCAGCGGCAATGATTTGTGCGTCCAAGGTGCCTTCATCTTGCGCTTTTAAAGCCTCAAAGGCTTCAGCAATGGCAGGCAATAAGGATAAACGGCCATATTCAACCAAAGTCTTGATCAAATTTTGACCATGCTCGTTAAGATTGTCGCCACAGACTTTGAGGAATGCGCCTTCAACATCTGCCGCATTCAGTTTGGGGTTATCAATCAGGGTTTTCATTTGGTCATTAGAAGCCACTCCGGCTGCCAATGCCAACATATCAGACCATGTTGCCAATGCATTTTTCTCTTTGCCCAACTTGTAGGCAGCGACAGCATAAGGCCTTGCAATGGTTGAGAGTTCAGCCATGTTTTATCCCTTTAACCTTATAGTTCCGCAGCGAGTTTAGACAACATTTCGCTATGTGCTTTGGCATCAATCTCTTTGCGCAGGATTTTTTCTGCACCAGCGACAGCCAGTGTTGAAACCTGTGCACGCAGACCCTCTTTGGCACGGTTCACTTCCTGATCGATTTCAGCTTTGGCACCGGCAATAATGCGATCACCTTCAGCCTTGGCGTTTGCTTTGGCTTCATCAATGATTTGAGCGGCGCGTTTTTCGGCTTGCCCAATAATCTCACTTGCTTTTTGTTTGGCCTCGTTCAATGTTGCTTCAGATTTTTTGGCAGCCACTTCCAGGGCGCTCTTGCCCTCTTGGGCAGCAGCCAAACCATCTGCGATTTCCTTTTGGCGTGTTTCGATCGCTTTTAACAGCGGCGGCCAAACGAATTTCACTGTGAACCAGATCAACACTGCAAATGCGATAGCTTGCGCGATGAGTGTGAAATTAATATTCATGTTGGATCCATCATACTGATTGGTTGAAAGGTTTAAGTCACTACTTAAACCCTACCGGGCGGTGATTACCGAGTAAAAATTACTTGGCAACAACGCTCAACAATGGGTTTGCGAATGCAAACATCATTGCCAGACCAACACCGATAATGAAAGAAGCGTCAATCAAACCCAACAGCAGGAATACTTTACCTTGCAGGGCAGGGATCATTTCTGGTTGACGAGCAGCGCCTTCCAGGAAACTTGCACACATGATACCAATACCGATACAAGCGCCAGCGGCACCCAAACCAATGATCAAACCAATACCAACGCCTGTGTAGGCTTGAATCAATGCTAATGCTTCCATTTAATACCCTCTCTTATAAAGAATTAAAAACAACTACAAAGTTAAAACTAGTGTGATTCATGCGCCATGGCCAGGTAGACCACAGTCAACATCATGAAAATAAACGCTTGCAAGGCCACAATCAGGATGTGGAAGATAGACCATCCAGCACCCAGTACAGCACCGGCAACGGTACCAGTCAGGCCAGTGGCAGCCCACATACCCAACAGCAAGAAGATGATTTCACCAGCGTACATGTTACCGAACAGACGCAATGAGTGAGAAAGTGGTTTTGAAACGTATTCAATCAGGTTAAACAAGAAGTTGGCAGGCCATACCAAAGGATTGCTACCAAATGGTGCACAGAACAATTCGTGAATCCAGCCACCCAGGCCTTTGGCTTTGATAGAGAAGAAAATCATCAGGAACCACACCGCCAATGCCAAAGCAAACGTGGTGTTAATGTCAGAAGTAGGGACGATACGCCATTTGGTATGCTCGCCACCAATTGCTGATGCCACATTTGCTACGTGGTCTACCGGCAGGAAGTCCATCGCGTTCATGACCAGCACCCAAACAAACACGGTCAGTGCAGCCGGCGCAATAAAGGAATGACGGTTACCGTGAAAAATGTTTTTAACCTGGTCATCGACAAAACCGAATAACAACTCAACAAACGCCTGACGCTTAGTCGGTACGCCAGCGGTCGCTCCGCGTGCCACCCACCAGATCAGCCCCATCACCAGCAAACCCAGCACGACTGAAGTCAGCAGGGTGTCATAGTGCAATACCCAAAAGCCTTCAGAGGTGGCATTGCCATTCACACCTTGTGCATTAAAGCTCAGGTGGTGCGCGATATATTCAGAAGGAGTCAGTTCTGCGTGTTGTGCGTGTTCGGTTGTCATATGTTCAAACTATTTTTAAGTTAACTGGTCTACACATTTGCTTGTGATTTTGCGAGCGCGGCGCCAGAAAAAAGCGCAGCGGCTGCCAAGCCTGCAATCAATGCAAAAGGCACCAATGCACGAAACAGCTTGAAAACCACAAACAGGATAATCGCGATGATTAATATTTTTACTGCTTCTGCCTTGAGTAAATTGAGTAATACCGCCGTGGGATCTGTTTTCAGCTGACCTTTGGCTGCAATTCTTGCAGCAAACCAGGCACCGATCACAACGGAAATGCCGCCCATCAAGGCTGATAATGCTGCATTGATCCCTGCCAATGCAAATGCTGCTATGGTCACTGCCGCTGTCGCCATGAGTTGCCAGCGCAGCATGTTACGGTAAAGCGACATGCCAGCCGCTTGGGTTTCGAGACCACTCATGGGGTTAGCCCGCAAAAATTCAAGACAAAATACTACAAAGACGCGAGATTTTGAATTATTCACCCGACGAAGTCAAGCACCAAACTAGCCATAACTGCCTGAATGAGCTGGAAAAATCGAGGCCTGCAGGTTGGCTACGTCATTTTGCTTACGATTTTAGGTGATTGTCGGTCAGTTTCGCTATCCAATCATCAAGCTGATCCAGATTTGCAAAACTCAGTTTCAAGACACCCGCGCCGTTCGCCTTACTGCTAATACTGACCTCAGCCCCCAACTGCTCACTGAGTTGGTTTTGCAGAGTCGCCACATCTGGATGCACGGCAGGCTTGGCTTTTTTGCCACTCGCCGGCTCGGATTGAATCATGCGCTCCACTTCACGCACAGATAAGCCATCCTGAACCACCTTGTTTGCCAACAAGATTTGCTGGGCCGGCTCTATCCCCACCAACGCACGTGCATGGCCCATGTCGATCTGGTTATCCAGCAACATATCCTGCACCATAGGGGTCAGTGTCAACAGGCGCAACAAGTTGGACACCGCCACTCTCGAGCGACCCACGGCTTGTGCCGCTTTTTCGTGCGTCATCTCAAACTCGTCAATCAGGCGCTTAATGCCCATGGCTTCTTCGAGTGGATTGAGGTTTTCACGCTGAATGTTTTCAATCAGCGCCATCGCCAGTGCGGCTTCGTCGGCAATTTCCCGCACCAGCACGGGCACTTCGGTCAGGCCCGCCTTTTGCGAAGCACGCCAGCGACGTTCACCGGCAATAATCTCAAATTTTTCCGGGGCAATTTCACGTACCAGAATCGGCTGCATAATGCCTTGTGCCGCGATCGAGTCAGCCAACGTTTGCAGGGCTTCCTCGTTCATATAGGAACGCGGCTGATACTTGCCTGGCTGCAACTGCCCTACAGGCAATGTGCGCAACATGTCTGACTGGGCAATTGTTTCCGCATCCCCTGATAACAATGCGTCGAGTCCGCGACCGAGTCCCTTGGGCTTCACCATGCTGCTACTTCCTTATAAATGTATGTCTGAAATGAAATGGATGAATAATTAATTTTTTTGAATGATTTCTTGCGCCAATTCAAGATAAGCCTGCGCACCCTTGGAAGAACGGTCATACAGCAAAACAGGCATGCCGTAACTGGGCGCCTCAGCCAGTCTGACATTGCGCGGAATAATGGTTTGATACACCTTTTTGCCAAAGTGATTGACCAGCTGGGCTGACACTTGCTGTGCCAGCATATTGCGGTTATCAAACATGGTACGCAGCAAACCCTCTATCTCCAGAACAGGATTTAAGTGAGCGCGCACTTTCTTGACAGTATTGACCAGATCAGACAAACCTTCCAAGGCATAATACTCACATTGCATCGGGATCATGACTGAGTGTGCTGCAGTTAATGCGTTAACGGTCACCAGATTTAATGAAGGCGGACAGTCCAGCAAGACAAAATCGTAGCGATCATCACCCAACTTGAGAATTGCATTTTTCAACCGCGTTTCACGCGCCATTTCATTGACCAACTCTACTTCGGCCCCAGCAAGGTCGCGATTAGAAGCCGCCACATCATACTTAGCAGCTTCAGCATGAATCACCACCTCCTGCAGTGTCTTGTTACCAATCAACACCTGATAAATACTGTCTTTTAAATGTGATTTATCAATGCCACTGCCAGTACTGGCATTACCCTGTGGATCCAGATCGACTAACAAGACTTTTTTTCCGTGCTCGGCCAAACTGGCAGCCAGATTGACGCAAGTGGTGGTTTTACCGACGCCCCCTTTTTGGTTGGTGATGGCAATTATTTTCATTATGTATTCTCAAACACGATTAAATGTCTTTCGGCCTGCAAGTAGGGCACATGAAGACGGATCACTTCTTTGGGGATGACCTTTGCCTGCGCCAACTCATCGCTTGGCACCACTCCCTTCATGGCTAACCATCGCCCCTGTGGCGCAATTAAATGTGCAGTCAACTGCTTAAACAAAGCAATATCGGAAAAGGCTCTCGAGATCACTTGTGAAAAGCGAGTAGGGGGCGCATACGCCTCAACCCGGCCATGCACCACTTGCGCGTTGGACAATCCCAGCTCAGCCTTGACCTGCCGCATAAAGATAGCTTTTTTTTGTACAGTATCAATCGTGGTGACTTCGACCTCGGGACGCGTAATTGCGATTATCAACCCCGGCAAGCCTCCACCACTGCCTACGTCCAGCACATTACCGGCCTCTACAAAAGGCAGAACGCTCAAACTATCCAGCACATGTAGCACCAGCATCTCTTCTGAATCACGGACCGCAGTCAGGTTATAGACCTTGTTCCACTTTTGCATCAGCGCCATATAAGCGAGACACTTCTGCTGCATTTCAGGCGTAACCATCGCCTGCAAACCGAGCACCTCGACACCGGCCGCTAACTTTGAAGCCAAGTCCATCATGCTGCTGCAATATCGCCAGACTGGCTCTGCTTTTTCTGTTTACGCTTGAGATAAACCATCAACAAAGAAATCGTGGCAGGGGTAATCCCCTGGATGCGACTGGCTTGGCCAATTGTTTCGGGTTTCTGTGCCAGTAGTTTTTGCCGCGCTTCAATACTCAAGCCATGCACATCATTATAATCGATAGCATCGCCCAACTTGACGTGCTCACTATTTTTTTGGCGTGAAATTTCCTCATTTTGGCGATCAATATAGCCTTGATACTTGGCAGCAATTTCTACTTGCTCCATCACATCTTCGGCCAACACTTCAGAGGAGGGAACAATCTCCAGCAATGATTGATAACTCACCTCTGGACGCCGTAATAATTCAAATAACGAATACTCATGCTCCAAAGCTTTACCAAAAATCAACGTTTGTGTTTCACGTGAAACAATTTTATTTTGGCTATTGCCCAGGGGTTGACCTTGGTCAGGCTGTAAAAACGTGCGCTTCAATCTTGCTTGCTCACACGTGATCGCTTCCTGTTTTTTACAGAAGGCCGCCCAGCGCACATCATCAACCAACCCCAGTTGACGACCGACTTCGGTCAAGCGCATATCTGCATTATCTTCCCGCAACTGCAAACGGTACTCTGCACGACTAGTAAACATCCGGTATGGCTCATTCACCCCCGTTGTAATCAAATCATCCACCAACACACCCAAATAGGCTTGTTCACGGGAGGGGCACCAACCGTCTTTATCCTGCGCATAAAGTGCGGCATTTGCGCCCGCTAACAACCCTTGTGCTGCCGCCTCTTCGTAGCCGGTTGTCCCATTGATCTGTCCGGCAAAAAACAAGCCTTGCACAGCCTTGGTTTCGAGAGTCGATTTTAATCCTCTTGGATCGTAATAGTCGTATTCAATGGCGTATCCGGGGCGCAAGATATGCGCTTGCTCCAGCCCGCGAATCGAACGCACCAACGATAACTGAATATCAAAAGGCAAACTGGTGGAAATGCCGTTCGGATAGATCTCATGGGTGGTCAACCCCTCAGGCTCAAGAAATACCTGATGAGACTCTTTGTCGGCAAAGCGATGAATTTTGTCTTCAACAGAGGGGCAATAACGCGGGCCCACACCTTCAATCACACCCGTGTACATCGGCGAACGATCCAATCCACTGCGGATAATGTCATGCGTCTGCTGATTGGTATGCGTAATCCAGCAAGGTAACTGTTGCGGATGCTGGGCTATATTACCCAAAAAGGAGAACACCGGCACTGGTGTATCACCAGGCTGCTCAGTCATCACACTGTAATCAATGGTTCTACCATCAATACGTGGTGGTGTTCCAGTTTTTAGCCGGCCGGCCGGAAGACCAATTTCTCTCAGTCTAGCCGCCAGGGAGATTGCGGGCGGGTCTCCGGCGCGCCCGGCGCTATAACTTTGCAAACCCACATGCACCAAGCCACCCAAAAATGTCCCTGCAGTGAGCACCACCGACCTTGCATAGAAACGCAAACCAATCTGCGTTACCACTCCCGCAGCGCGATGATTCTCAAGAATGATATCGTCTACAGCCTGCTGAAACAGCCACAAATTTTGCTGGTTCTCCAGACGGCGTCGAATGGCCGCCTTGTACAAAATGCGATCGGCTTGCGCACGCGTGGCACGCACAGCCGGGCCTTTGCTAGAATTCAAGATACGAAACTGGATGCCTCCCTCATCAGTGGCGGCCGCCATGGCGCCACCGAGGGCATCAACCTCTTTGACCAGGTGACCCTTGCCTATGCCACCAATAGAAGGGTTACAGGACATTTGCCCCAGAGTTTCAATGTTGTGGCTCAACAAGAGGGTTTTTTGACCCATACGGGCTGCCGCCAGCGCAGCCTCGGTGCCGGCATGCCCACCACCCACCACAATGACATCGAATCGATCAGGAAAGTCCATCATAAAGAATCTTGAACTGTTTGATTTAAAAAGATTTATGATTTTAGCTTAAACTTACTAAATGGTCATTTAAATCACTGCATTGTTACACCTAAACTATGATTTAATACAATGTATTTACGGTTTAATACAAATCAATAACAAGCAGGCCATATTTGCTTAACATAACAAGAATAGAATTTTTCCTAAAACAACCAAGGAGCTATTACCATGAAAATCAAAACAATCATTGCCGTATTCGGGGTTCTTTTTTCTGCGCACGCATTGGCTGATG
Source organism: Methylophilus sp. DMC14 (assembly GCF_056314085.1). Classification (NCBI taxonomy): domain Bacteria; kingdom Pseudomonadati; phylum Pseudomonadota; class Betaproteobacteria; order Nitrosomonadales; family Methylophilaceae; genus Methylophilus; species Methylophilus sp. DMC14. The sequence goes on from NZ_JBQUZA010000001.1 coordinate 686,267, forward strand.
TCACCAATGCAGAAAAACTGGTATACAAATATACCAACATTGCACACTCTGCAAACTCCATGTACGAAGCCCCATCCATTACTGATGGTAAAATTTTCTTTAACCGCAAATTCAAAACACCTAGTGGTAAAGAAGCGGCATGTGCCTCTTGCCACACTAACAACCCTGCAAACGTTGGCAAGAACATCGTCACTGGCAAAGAAATCCCTCCACTGGCACCACGCGTGAATACCAAGCGCTTTACCGATATTGATAAAGTAGAAGAAGAGTTCACCAAGCACTGCAATGATATTTTGGGTGCAGACTGCTCACCTTCAGAAAAGGCAAACTTTATCGCTTATCTGTTAACCGAAACAAAACCTAGCAAATAATCAATGCTACGTTACGTATGGGATCCGTTTATACGGATCTTCCATTGGTCACTGGTCGCGGCGTTTGCTTATGCCTTTTATACGCACGACTCGATGTGGGATCGGCTACATCATGCTTATGCGGGTTATGTGGCCGGCACTCTGATCGTGGCGCGCATTATCTGGGGCATTATTTCCACAGGTTATGCCAACTTTCATAGCTTCCCGCTGAACCCGGTGTGGGCGCTGAAGCATCTCTACAAGCTTATCCATGGAACAGCCAAGCACTATATCGGCCACAACCCTACAGGTGCGATAGCAATTTATGCGATGCTGGGCCTAGGCATCCTGACGGTAGGTTCCGGCTGCATTGTTTATAACAATGGCTGGGACTTTATTGATGATGAAATGGCCAAAACCTTACATCACTATGTGACTTGGACATGGCTGGGTGTGGTGGTGGTCCATGTCTTCGGTGTGATTTTTGAAAGCATCATCAATCGTGATAACCTGATCTGGGCGATGATTACAGGGTGTAAACGCGTATGCAGTATTGAAGAACGGTTTGACCAAAAAAACACACCGTTCCCCCGAAAAAAAACCCGCTGATGCGGGTTTTTATTTACCTATACAAAAACGACTGAATATTTCCCCAAGCAAATCATCCGGCGTAAACTCGCCAGTGATACTACCCAACGCCTCTTGTGCGCAACGCAACTCTTCTGCAATGAGCTCCGCAGCATTCATTTGGCTCACCGCATAACTTAAGTGCTCTGATACGGCTTGCAACGCCTGCAAGTGTCTAGCCCTTGCCATAAACACACCTTCTCCGCCAGGTTGATAACCAATCATCTCCAGCAAAGTTTTTTGCAACAAAGGAATACCTAGACCTGTCTTGGCTGATAAAAACACGTGCTGCTCATGATCAATAACATCAGTGCGCGATGTTTCACGTGAAACATCTATCTTATTGTGCACCCAAACTTTTTTGACCTGACTCGGTAACTTTTCAAGAATGGACTTTTCAAATGCACCAATGCCATGCTGACTATCCACAAGTAACAAAGCCACATGCGCACTTGCAATCGCTTTCCAGGTCCGGGCTATGCCAAATTGCTCCACGGTATCTTCGGTCTCACGCAAACCTGCAGTATCAATGATATGCAAAGGCACACCCTGGATTTGAATGACGTTTTTGATGGTATCACGTGTCGTACCAGCTATCGGTGTCACAATCGCAACCTCTTCACCAGATAAAGCATTTAATAAACTGGATTTGCCAACATTGGGCTGTCCAATCAACACCACATTCATGCCTTCGCGCAGCAAAGCACCCTGTTTTGCCTGGTGGAAAATTCTTTGCAAGGTGACCTGATTTTGTTGAAGCTTTTCCAACACTCGCCCTTGCGTGATGAAATCAATCTCTTCCTCAGGAAAATCCAGGCAAGCCTCGACATACATCCGCAAATCAATCAATTGATGCAACAAGTCCTGTACCGCATTAGAAAACTCGCCAGACAACGATCGAACTGCACTGCGGGCTGCTTCCTCGGTCGAGGCATTGATCAGATCAGCCACTGCTTCAGCTTGTGCGAGATCCAGTTTGTCATTCAAATATGCGCGTTGTGTGAACTCGCCGGCCACGGCGTGGCGTGCACCGCATTCGATGCAACGCGCAAGCAAGATTTGCATCAACGCAGTCCCGCCATGCGCCTGTAGCTCAAGCACATCTTCACCTGTATACGAATGAGGATTGGGGAAATAAATCGCAATGCCACGATCTATTAATACACCGTCGGCTTGTAGAAAAGAAAGATACGCTGCGTGACGCGGGGGAGGGCAGTGCCCGAGAATTTTAGCAGCAATACTGGCTGCTAGCGGGCCGGAGACCCTGACGACACCAATGCCGCCTGCACCGGGGGCGGTTGCAATCGCGGCAATGGTATCGTTGGCAATCGGAAGATTATTTGCCATGTCCTTTTTTCGCCAGCGCTTCGGCGTGGATCATGCGATTAATTGCCCATTGTTGCCAGATAGACAGGATATTGTTGACCAGCCAGTACAACACCAATCCGGCAGGAAAGAAGAAGAAGAATACGCTGAACAACACAGGCATAATCTTCATCACTTTGGCTTGAATCGGATCAGTCGGTGGTGGATTCAAGAAGGTTTGGATGATCATGGTGGCGCCCATCAATATGGGCAACACAAAATAGGGATCGGTGGCGGAAAGATCCTGTATCCAGCCAAAAAATGGGGCATGCCGTAATTCTACAGAGCCCAACAATACCCAATACAAGGAAATAAACACCGGGATTTGTACCAGTATGGGCAAGCAACCACCCATCGGGTTAATTTTTTCGGTGCGATACATTTCCATCATGGCTTGCTGCAGCTTTTGCTTGTCGTCGCCAAACTTGTCTTTCAGTGCTTGCATGCGTGGGGCAATTTCGCGCAAATGCGCCATATTGCGATAGCCAGAAGCTGACAGTTTGAAGAAAGCTGCCTTGATGAGGATGGTCAGCACAATAATCGACACACCCCAGTTTTTCACCAGATCGTGGATATGACTCAACAACCACATTAACGGTTTAGCAATCACGGTCAAAATGCCGTAATCGACCACATATTCCAAGCCAGGCGCCGTCGCTTCCAAAGCTTGCTGAACTTGCGGTCCACTGAATAATTTTGCGTCTACTGTTTTACTTGTCCCTGGTGCAATTTCACCTACAGGCAAAATAGTACCAATTGAGAAGTCATGCTCACTGAGTTTTGTCGTGTAAAACTTGCGTTCAGCTTTTGATTGTGGAATCCAGGCGCTGACAAAGTAATGTTGTACCAAGCCAATCCAACCATCTTTAGCATTGATAGAAACATCCTTTTTGGCCATTTCATCAAATTTCACCTTGTTGTATTTGTCTGCTTCGGTGAAATAAGCGCCGCCAGTAAAGGTCGGCATCATTTTAGAACCCTGATTGGATTCATTATCGTGAATGATTTGGTAATACACCGAAGGCGAAATGGCTTTTTCGCTGTTATTCTTAATTTCATACAACACATCAATAACATATTCACCACGATGAAAGCGGTAAATCTTGTCTACTGCAATACCATTCTTCTCCGGGGCAGTTAAACGGATATCCAACGTTTGTTGATCCGCTTGCATTTGGTAGCTGCTAGCCTCAGCGGTAAAGTTTTCATAATGCGTAGGCAAGCCTTCACCCTTGAGGCCGGTTTGCGCAACATATAATTTGTCTTTACTGCTATCACTCATCAACTCATAAGGACCAGCGCCATTATCTGCTTTATGTTCTAACAAGGATAATTGACGCAAATCACCGCCGGCAGTGTCAATCACCGCCGCATAACGATCAGTTGTGACGGCGATACGTGTGCCTTTGTTTAAATGAAAGCCATCTACCTGCGGTTTATCAGCAGTTGCAGGCAGCGCTTGTGCCACTTGCTCGGCAGTTGGTTGTGGTGAATGGTCTTGTTGCCAGGCATCCCACAGCAACATGATGGAAAAAGAAAAAATCACGAACAGAATTAGACGGCGAGTATCCATAAGATTTCGTTTAAAAGTCAGGGTAGGGGGTCTACACCACCTGGATGCCAGGGATGACAACGACCGATGCGGCGTAAGGCTAACACACTCCCACGCCACGCACCATAGCGTTGCAAGGCCTCAATGGCATAGTGTGAACAGGTAGGGTGAAAACGACATTGTCTTCCCAACCAGGGACTGAGTCCCCATTGGTAACACTTGATCAAGAATATCAACAACGTCTTCATCGGCAAGGATTCATCAGGAAGCATGCACATGCACGGATTTGCTTAAACGGCGTAGCAAAGTCTCTACATCTTGACGCACTTGAGCAAATTCACCTTGTTTGAACGGCTTACGCACTTGTACCACCACATCAAAACAAACAGGCGCCATTGCTGGGTGAGCACGCAAGACTTCTCGCAATACCCGTTTCATGTAATTGCGTCTAACCGCCAGTTTGGACACTTTTTTTGAAACAACCAGACCGTAGCGGTGATGTGAAAGCTGATTTGGTTTGATGTTGGCAAATAACCATTCACCATAAAACCGCTTCCTGAAACTAAAAACGGATGAAAATTCATCCGTTTTTTTTAGCTTATACAATGTCATGCATTGAGTATCCGCAATGCATCGTCAGGGATTACAGACCCAAACGTTTACGACCTTTAGCGCGACGAGCAGCAATCACTGCGCGGCCACCTTTGGTTTTCATACGTACCAGAAAGCCATGGGTACGTGCACGACGGGTTTTAGATGGTTGATAGGTACGTTTCATTATTAAACTCCAGCCAAAAATGGCAATTAAACTCTAATCCGGCAAGCTTGATTATTACGCTCAATATTTGCCGATTTCAAAAACCCTTAATTAAACATCAAATTCAGAGTTTATGTCAATGATTTTTTTTAATTTTTTATGATGGCGGGCTGTGGATAACTCGCCTTAAAACGTTTAGAATACTCAACAGATGGTCATGACAACAACCAAGACAAGACCACTTCTTCTGCCACTCTTTCCTGGCAATTATAACGAATAAATATTCAACACGCTGATCCCTCTTCGCGATCAATGTGTTGCAATTACTTTTAAAAAAGCACTGGAGCAATGGAAAATTTTTGGGCCTATTGTTTGTTAAAGTTCGAGCAAGAGCTGTCAGCACAACAATACAACACCTGGATCAAGCCCCTGAAAGCACGCATCAATGGGGAATCCGTGCAAATTGTTGCGCCCAACAAATTTGTCATGCAATGGGTCAAAAGCAAATTTTTTTCACGCATAGAGACGATCGCGACCGAACTCTCTCCAACAGCCATTCTTGAACTGATTGTTGACAGTAGTGAATCCTTGGCACCGGCAGCGCTCACCGTGGTTAACAAGGCAGCCAGTGTGAGCGAAAACCCGGTTGAAGCCGCGATTGCAACAGCACCGACAAAAACCGTTACCAAACCAAATCGCCCACCGATTCCTCGAGCAAGCGCAAAACCGGTTAAAAACGAGAAGAGTAGTGGGCTCAATGACAGCTTCTTGTTTGATAACTATGTCACTGGCCGTGCAAACCAGCTGGCACGCGCAGCGGCAATACAGGTGGCAGGCAATCCTGGCCAAGCATATAACCCACTGTTTATTTATGGCGGTGTTGGCTTAGGCAAAACACATTTGCTACAAGCCATCGGCAACGAATTAAAGAAAATTAAGCCAGAAGCGAATATCCGTTACCTGCACGCAGAACGTTATGTCTCCGATGTAGTAAAGGCTTATGAAAACAAGGCGTTTGATGAATTCAAACAACTTTATCATTCGCTGGATCTATTGCTAATTGATGATATTCAGTTTTTCGCCAAAAAAACACGCACCCAGGAAGAGTTCTTCTATGCTTTTAATACGCTGATTGAAGAAAAAAAACAAATAGTCATCACTTGCGATACCTATCCTAAAGAAATCGCAGACATGGATGAACGGCTACGTACTCGCTTCAGCTGGGGGCTTACCGTCGCGGTGGAGCCACCAGAGCTGGAAATGCGGGTAGCCATTCTGCGCAAAAAGGCTGAAAACCTGAATATAGATCTGCATGAAGATGTGGCCTTTTTTGTTGCCAAACAGATACGCTCTAGCGTGCGAGAACTTGAAGGCGCCTTGAATCGTATTATTGCCATGGCTAACTTTACCGGTCATGCCATTGATGTGCATCTGGCCAAAGACGCACTACGAGACCTGATTGCCGTGCGCGGCCGCCAGATCACCATCGAAAACATTCAAAAGACAGTGGCTGACTATTACAAAATCAAAGTCAGCGATATGTTTAGCAAAAAACGCTCACGCAATGTCGCCAGACCGCGCCAGGTGGCCATGTCTTTGGCGCGTGAGCTTACCAATCATAGCTTTCCAGAGATTGGGGAAGCTTTTGGCGGACGTCACCACACAACCGTGATGCACGCCTGCGAAGAAATTGAACAATTACGCTTGAATGACCAGACGCTGGCACGTGATATTGGTTTACTCACACAAGTGATCAGGGATTAAAACAAGCAAGTCATGCTGTGGATAAGTTGAGAATGACGTGTGCTTAAATATTGCGTATAGACTGAATAAAATCAGTTTACAATATCAGCCACAAACGATGCAGGTTTAAACCGCAATTTATGCACAAGGCAATATTCGGATAAGTCTTTGAATTATTTATATTTTTAGACTTACCCACAAAAAAACGTAACATTACTATTATTCTTATCTTTTATATATTGAAATAAAGTTATTAATTAGGTCAGGCCATGCAAATCAAAATTAACCGTGAGGTTTTGCTTAAACCACTCAATAGTGTGACTGGCATCGTAGAGCGTCGGCATACATTACCTATCCTTTCTAACCTGTTGGTTAATATCAAACAGGATGAAATGCATTTGACCGCCACCGACCTCGAAATGCAGATTTCTCTGAAAGTACATGGCGGCATTGAAGGTGAATTGAGTACAACGATTTCAGCAAAAAAACTGCTGGATATCTGCCGTTCATTGCCTGACAGCACCACGATAGAAATGAATAATCAGGATAATCGCATTACACTGAAAGCAGGCAAGAGCCGTTTTAACCTGCAAACACTGCCTGCAGCAGATTATCCTTTGATGAGCAAAGCCAGTGGCCAAAACATCAGTTTCAGTCTGGCGCAATCAGAGTTCAAACGCTTGCTTAAACAAGTCGAATTCGCCATGGCGCAACAAGATATCCGCTATTACTTGAATGGCCTGTTGCTGGAAGTAAACGGCAACCAGTTGCACGTGGTGGGTACAGATGGACACCGTTTAAGCTATACCAATACCACCCTGGCGCAAAGCTTTGAAAAAACAGAAGTGATCTTGCCGCGTAAAACAGTGCTGGAATTGACGAAGTTACTGGATGAGCAGTCAGATTCGCCTGTCGTGATTGAAGTCTTGAACGGACAAGTCAGCTTTGAATTTGGTGATATCCAACTGATCAGTAAAGTGATTGATGGCAAGTTTCCGGATTACAACCGTGTCATTCCCAATGGTCATCAAAATACTTTTCTGGTCAATCGCACACAAATCCTGAGCGCCTTGCAACGTGCGTCTATTCTGTCGAATGAAAAATATCGCAGTATCCGCATGGTCATCACCAATAATCAGCTCAAACTGATTAGCACCAACACCGAGCAAGAAGAAGCAGAAGAAGAACTTGATATCGACTACAGCAATGTCGCACTGGATATTGGCTTTAATGTCACTTACCTGATTGATGTGCTCAACAATCTGAGTGATGAACAAATTCAATTTGCGTTCGCAGACGCCAACAGCAGTTGCCTGATCACCGCAAGCAGCGATGCCAACTATAAATATGTTGTGATGCCAATGCGCATATAATGCGGGTAGCCCGTGTTTCACGTGAAACACGGCCAATGTTAGGGTGATGGTCTTTTAACTCTCAATTAAAGAAACTTTTGTTATGGCACAGCCACAAGAATATAACTCAGACAGTATCAAGATTTTGGAAGGTTTGGACGCTGTACGTAAGCGTCCTGGCATGTACATCGGTGACACGTCAGACGGTTCTGGTTTGCACCACATGGTATTCGAAGTGCTGGATAACGCCATTGACGAAGCACTAGCCGGGCATTGTGACGATATTAAAGTGATTATCCACCCGGATAACTCCATCAGTATTTCTGATAACGGTCGCGGCATTCCGACCGATGTCAAAGATGACGATAAACATGAGCCCAAACGCTCAGCGGCAGAAATCGTGATGACCGAGTTGCATGCCGGCGGCAAGTTTGATCAGAACTCTTACAAGGTCTCTGGCGGTCTGCACGGTGTCGGTGTGTCTGTCGTTAATGCGCTGTCAGACTGGTTAAAACTCAAGATTTACCGCAAAGGTAAGGTACATCAGATGGAATTCCATCGTGGCGTACCGCAAGCGCCATTGGCCGTGACTGGAACCACAGATAAAACCGGGACAGAAGTACATTTTCTGGCTTCTGTCGACACGTTTGTGCTGGTTGAATATCACTTTGAAATCCTCGCCAAGCGTATTCGCGAATTGTCCTTCTTGAACAACGGCGTCAAGATTGAATTAATTGATCAACGTACCGGCAAGTCAGAAAACTTTGCCTTCAGTGGTGGTGTAAAAGGGTTTGTGGAGTACATGAACCGCAGCAAAACGGTTTTGCACCCTAAAGTGTTTTATGCCATTGGTGAGAAAGACAACATCACGATAGAAGTAGCCATGCAATGGAATGACAGCTACTCAGAAACCGTGCAATGTTTCACCAACAATATTCCACAACGTGATGGTGGCACCCATTTGACCGGTTTGCGCACCGCCATGACACGGACGCTAAACCAGTATATCGAGCAAAACGAGTTTGCTAAAAAAGCCAAGGTCGAAACCACCGGTGACGATATGCGTGAAGGCATCACTTGTGTGCTTTCGGTCAAAGTGCCAGATCCAAAGTTCAGTTCACAAACCAAAGACAAACTGGTGTCCAGTGAAGTACAACCAGTGGTCTCCGAAATTGTGTCCGCTAAACTGGCTGAGTTTCTAGAAGAAAACCCGATTGATGCCAAAATCGTATGCGGCAAGATTGTCGAAGCTGCGCGCGCACGTGAAGCGGCCCGTAAAGCCCGTGAAATCACCCGCCGTAAAGGCGTAATGGACACCATGGGCCTGCCAGGTAAACTGGCTGATTGCCAGGAAAAAAATCCGGCGCTCTGCGAACTCTATCTGGTCGAGGGGGACTCTGCGGGTGGTTCTGCCAAACAAGGCCGTGACCGTAAATTCCAAGCCATTTTGCCACTCAAGGGTAAGATTTTAAACGTGGAAAAAGCACGTTTTGACAAGTTGCTGGGCTCTGCCGAAATTGCCACACTGATTACGGCCATGGGCACCGGCATTGGTAAAGATGACTTTAACCTGGAAAAATTGCGCTATCACCGCATCATCATCATGACCGATGCGGACGTCGATGGTGCGCACATCCGTACCTTGTTACTGACATTCTTCTATCGCCAGATGCCAGAGCTGGTTGAAAATGGCCATATCTACATCGCACAGCCACCGCTATACAAAGTCAAACAAGGCCGTGATGAGCGTTACCTCAAAGATGAGCATGAGCTCGATGAATACCTGCTTAATTCAGCCTTGCGCGATGCCATACTGGTGACCAAAGAGGGCGGCGAGATTCTGAAAGATGAAGCCTTGACCAGCATCGCCAAACAAATGGTGCTGACCGAAGCCGTAATCCGCCGCATTGCTAATCTGTATGACGAAAGCGTTTTGCGCGCCATTCAGGATGTGGGCGAGGTTGACCTGAGCACAGAGGCCGCCGCTAACAATGTGGCAGAAAAACTGCGTCCTATCCTCGGTGCAGTCGGCTCAGAAGTGATTGTGTCACAAGATACAGAGACCAGCGCCTATCGTCTGGAAGTGAACAAATACGTGCACGGTAACTTGCAAAGTTGCGTCATTGATGCCGAGTTTGTAGGCAGCGGCGATTACCGCCAGATCAACCGCACTTCACAAATGGTGAATAACCTGCTGGGTGAAGGCGCCATGATCAAGCGCGGTGAAAAAGAGCAAAAAGTCAGCACCTTTAAACAGGCGCTGGATTGGTTGCTAGGCGAAGCCAAACATAACCTGAATATTCAGCGGTATAAAGGTCTGGGCGAAATGAACCCGGAACAACTGTGGGAAACAACCATGGATCCGACCGTACGTCGCTTGCTAAAAGTACAGATTGAAGATGCCATCGGTGCCGATGAAATCTTCACTACCTTGATGGGTGATAACGTGGAACCGCGCCGCGCCTTTATCGAAAGCAACGCCTTAAGCGTCAGCTCACTGGATATTTAAGCGCTTGTAGGTTCCATGAGATTTCTTTCAAATTCCAAAAAATTTTCAAAATGATCAAATAGGAATAAAATAAAATCGAAATAAACAAAAGGGACTCATATTGAGTCCCTTTTGTCTTAAAACTACTTCTAAAAAGCTCTTCCGGAAAACTAAATAAGCTGTTGATGGGTTTGTTAAAATTAAGTCCATTCATCTCCCGCAATATTGCTATTGTCGTCCCAACTACTGTCATCAGAAATTCCAAAATCAGAATACTGCGCCGATGCTATTTGTGTAGATGGTGTTGTGAGCTCTTGTGCATTTGCGTTATTGATCATGCTGTTTGCAGAAGCTGTATGATCATCCGATAAAACGCTGTGCATTAAGGCTTCGCCCGCGACAATGCCTGCACCGACTGCGGCACCTGTCGCCAAGCCAGTGAGAATACTCGATCCCATAGAGGGCGATGTGGCAGTGGAAGGATATGCAACAGGTGAGGCAGCAGAGGGGTTAATATCACTATTGGGTAAAGGATATGGTGTAGTCTGAATAACCGGTTGCGGCTTTGGAAGCAATTTTTTCACTGCGAATATTAAAAAACCTATTCCAATCGCACAAAAAAACATCAATCCCCACGGAAATGAGCCAAGCTCTTTACTCTCGGAGCCATAATGCATGCCCGCCGTTGGGGTTTTTGCTATTTCTTGTTTGAGCCATTCAAGGGCTGCTGGTTTTACAAATGCTAAACCAGGTTGTAGACGCTCAGCCGTTTCTAGCTCTGCTTTAGCTTCATTAATCAACCCTTGCTTCGCATCCAATTCAGCCCTGACATAATGAGCTTTGGCACTGTCAGGATGGTCTTTTAACACTTGCTCCATCTGTGCTTGTGCTTCAGTGATTTTACCTGCTTGTGCCAGCTGGTAGATTTCATGAATAGAGGCGTCAGCGCCCGCGACAGCCTCCTGAGAAAGCAAACTGGCAAGCCATATAACTAACAATAATTTAATGACGCTGGATTGCATAATATTCCTCATAACTTTTCATTAACATTGAACAATCGATAAAACATAGACAAACTCGCATAATAGAATTGTAATCTTGACGCTTTAAAATCTACCTTTCACCAAGCTTAATGCCTTGGAATAAACGGTTAAAGAGTTTCATAATCAGCTTTTAAAATCTATCTCTGGAAGAAAAATGGCATCCAAAAAAGATATTGAGTATCACTATGACGTAGATAATGATTTCTTTGCACTTTTCTTGGATGAAAGTTTCCGTGCCTACAGTTGTGGCGTATGGAAGAGTGCTGTTAATCTTGATCAGGCGCAAAAACATAAGTTGGAAAGGCTATGCAGATATGCGAATGTAAAGACGGGCCATCGAGTGATTGATGTTGGCTGCGGATGGGGAGGTTTGATGCGCTTTATTCTTGCAAACTATCCCAACTCACAGGCGCACGGATTGACCTTGAGTAGGGAGCAATTTGAATATGTAAAAAGCAATTCCGATCCTAGACTCTCGGTGGAATTAAAAGCATGGCAGGATTTTTCACCAACCGGACAAAAATTTGATGCCATTATTTCTATCGGCGCCTTTGAGCATTTTGCTTCATTTGAAGATCAGGTGGCGTTTCGTCAACGTGATATCTACCGTGCGTTCTTTGACTGGTGTCTGCAAACTTCCACCCTGGAGGCAAAAGTGGGTCTGCAAACCATCATTATTAATCGCGCACCAAACTCCATGACAGAATTGAGGGATTCCAGATATTTGCTGGATAAAGTATTTCCTGGTTCGGCTTTACCTACTATCAGTGATATCCAGGCGGCGATTACTGATAAATATGAGATTTCGTCTGTACGCCTTATTGGATTGGATTATGCCCGCACCTTGTCTGAATGGAAAATCAGACTCTTTCGAAATCAAGATAAAATCATTGAACGATATGGTCAAAAACTGTTTGATCACTATGTGGTTTATTTTGATGCCGCTCAACGTTGTTTTGAAACGGGGTACATTGACCTTTACCAAGCGTCGTTATCGCGAGTACAGCCATTGAGAATATTCTCAAAATAACGTATTAGTCTCTTGCGCTTTGATTCGGTTTTGACACGAAAGAGAGAGGTTCAGATGCCGCATTCTCAAGCGCTAATAACGTCTTAAGATCCTCACGCCCTTGCGCCATGACGGTCGACAAGGCTTTTCTGTCATGGCGGATTTTGAGCGTGGTTTCCAGTTGTTCTACATCATGTTTTTCAAATTGCTGGATGATTCGATTTGCTGCTGTGGCTGTTTCACCAATGACCAATAGGGCTTGTCTGGCGGCCTCGAGTGAGGAGTAAAACGTCTCGCGGATGGGTTGCAAATCCAGCTCGCGCAAATCAAACGCATCCGTCCGGCTTCTGGCCCTGACCACAATGTTGACTTGTGGCCAACGCTCTTTGACCAGGCGGGCCATTTCTAGTGTGGCATGGGTGTCATTCAAAGCAATGACCAGCAATTTGGCCGAGCCAATGCCTGCTTCTTCAAGCACATCCAATCGTGACGCATCACCGTAGTAGCATCGCCAGCCAAACTGGCGGGTTAAATCAACCTGGTTGGGGTCGTTATCAATCAGGGTGGCGCTGATGCCTTTGGCTAACAGTACACGGCCAACAATCTGGCCAAAGCGACCAAACCCGGCAATGATGACGGTATTATTTTCAGGGATCACATCGCGTGGACGTTCTCCGCATTGCAGGGTTAAAAAGCGGTCATACAATAACAGCAGCAGCGGGGTGATGAGCATAGACACGGCGACGATGGCGTTGAGGGTGTTATAGCTGTTGCGAGACAAGGATTCCTGGCTTAAGGCCAAGCCAAAAATCACAAACGCAAACTCGCCAATTTGTGAAATAGACAGGCCCAATAACAGTTTGTCGCGTAACGAGTACTTGAAAACATGGCCCAGGCCCATCAATACGACCATTTTGATCGCCACAATGAGCAGGGCAAAGCCAAAAATCAATCCAGGCTGTTGCGTGACCAGTGAGATATCCACGGTCATGCCGACCGAAATGAAAAACAGCCCTAAGAGCAGACCTTTGACTGGTTCAATGTCCAGCCTGAGTTCATAACGGTACTCAGAGCCTGCGAGCAACACGCCCGCCAGAAAGGTACCGAGGGCCATCGACAAGCCGACCGATTGCATGGCCAGGGAGACCCCGATCACCAGTAACAATGAAAAAGCGACAAACATTTCGCGCAAGCCGGTTTGGGCAATCACGCGCATGACCGGGGGCAACAGCGTGCGGCTGGCAAAAATAATGGCAACAATCACGGCAATGGCCTTGCCTACCGCCATCACATCAAACCCGGTGCTTGCGTGATGCGGGGCAATCAAGGCCAGGATCATAAACAGCGGGATCACTGATAAATCCTGAAACAGCAGAGTGGCAAAGGCCGCTTGTCCGCCCGGCGTGTGTAACTGCTTTTTCTCAATCAGCGCTGTCAATCCAATGGCGGTCGATGACATCGCCACGCCCATGCCGATAATCAGCGCCTCCTGCCATGAAAAGTGCATTAAGTAGGCGATGCTGCCAACCACGGCGATGGTCAGTGTTACCTGCAAGCCACCCAGGCCAAACAAAAGCTTGCGCAACTCCCATACTTTTTGCGATTCCAGCTCCAGACCAATTAAAAACAACATCAATACCACGCCAAACTCGGCAAAGTGCAGCACTTGCTCAGGGTCGGCAATCAACTTCAAGGCATAAGGGCCCAGCAAAATCCCGGCGATCAAATAACCCAGCACTGAACCCAGGCCGAGCCGCTTGAACAATGGCACCAGAATAATGGCGAAAGACAGGTAAATGGCCGCTTGCACCAGAAAGTCAGAAGTGGAATGCATGATGCCCTTAAGAGAAATAAAGATTGAAATAACGGCTGCTAAAAATGCTTTGCCAGATAAATCTGACATAACTATCAGATTGCTACCAATATATTACTGACAAACGCTTGTTTAAAGTGTCTATCAGCCATTCATAAACGCCATTTTAAAGAATTAACCGCTATGCAGACGCCTAAAGAATTTGCTGATCAGATTTTTGATGTATTAAGTTTTTCGATTGACTTAGCCTGCCATGAAAAAGAATGGTTTAATGTCAGCCGCGATGCCCTCGCATTTGGCTTTAACCAAACCGATGTCTCCAGTGATTTTGCCTACGCCCAGCGCTTTGACCTGGAAGTCTCCCCCGACATTTTCATCAGCCTGCATTACCGCTCGTTTGACCCCTCCGGCCCTTTCCGCCGCCTGCCTGGTGTCAGCAAGTTTGAGCTCACCCTGTCTGTTCAAGACAAAATGCAGCGCTTTCATCAAAACAGCTTTGATGAACCGCTCACGGCTAACGACCCCTCGGCTTGGGATGAGCTCTCCTACGCATAACGCCGTTTAAGACGGCCTTTGCGTTTTAGAGAGTCATCCACTGCCGGATCAGCGGCGCATGTTGCGCCCAAGCTTTCTCGCTTACACACCAGTGTTGTACTTGCCCGCCCGCCAATAATAATTTTTTCGCATAGGCTGCTGCTTCATCCACAAGCGGATGGCCTTGTTCGCTAATGATGAGCGCATTAACCAGCCCCGCTAGTCGGCACGACTGGACAGGCGAAACATAAGGATGCCAAGCCAAACTGGGGCAGGGCGCATAGTCAGCCCATGCCGCCCGGCAGGGACTCTCGGTCAGGCTAGCGAGCGAAGGCGAGGTTTGCAAGGCATCCAGCATGGGGTTAATCAAGACTTGCCCTTGCAGTTGGGCAGGTGCACGCAGCCCGCGGTCTCTGTAAAGCAGGGCGGTGACGGCTGCCAGATTGCCGCCAGCGCGCTCGCCACCTACAAATAGCAGCTTCGCATTTGCCCCTAATACTTTTGCATGTTCACTGAGCCACCGCAAGGCCTGGTAGGCGACTTCTATACTGTGTGGAAACTGCACACCCGGCGCCAGCGGATAATCTACACATACCACGACACAGCCGTCTGAGAGGGCTTCAGCCAGTGCATGCGCGCTCTCAATTTGGCCCTGATTAAACAGGCCATCATGAAAATACAGCAGTGCTGGCCCTCGCTTATGGCGGTGGTGGCGGCCAAACACCTGCAGCTTGATACTGTGGCCGGTGACGGCATATTCAAAGGTAGTGGTCCACATGGTGTAGGGTTGATGCAAACGCTAATGCAGGCACTGCGCTGCGTGCCTGCATTTGGGCATCCACTAGCGCAAACCGCCCCCCACCAGCAATTGCTCACCCGTCAGCCAATAAGCATCTTCAGAGGCCAGAAACACTGCGACAGAGGCAATATCATTCGGTTGCCCACTGCGCCCCAGTGGCGTCTGTGCCACATAGGCAGACTCCATTTCTGAACCGATCACCCCGGCGGTATGCGTGCCTTCTGTTTCCACCAGGCCAGGGTTCAAGGCGTTGACGCGAATCTTGCGTGGTCCCAACTCTCTGGCCAGCACGCCGGTAATGGCATCCACTGCGCCCTTGGTGCCGGTATACACCGCACTCGCAGGGGGGGTTAAACGGCTCACTACCGAGCCAATATTGATAATGCTGCCGCCCTCAGGCAAGTGTTTGACCGCGGCTTGCGAGGTGAGCAACAGGCCCAGCACATTAATGTTGAATTGCTTGTGAAAATGGTCAGGCGTGATTTCTTCAAGGGTGGCAAATTCATATACCCCGGAGTTATTGACCAAAATATCCAGCTTACCAAAGTGAGTGATTGCTGCGTCTACCAGCGCGTGTGCATCAGCCACCTCACTCACATTGCCGCCCACCGCCACCGCCTTGCCACCCGCTTGTGTAATCTCGGCCACTACTTTGTCAGCCCCAGCCTTGCTCGATAAATAATTCACCACCACCGCTGCACCCTCACGGGCAAAGCGTTTGGCAATTTCTGCCCCTATGCCTTTAGAGGCCCCAGTGACTACAGCGACTTTTCCTTCCAGTTTCTTGCTCATCTTGATACTCCTCAATTAATAAAGTGGTTTAAAACTGGTGACCACTATAAATAAATAAAAAACCCAGATAAATCACCTAAAAATGCAATCACTGTGCTAATTTATTGCACAATCAAGTCAAACAAGGATGGATATGGACCGTTTTGACACCATGTTGGCCTTTACTAGGGTGGTCGAGCTCGAGAGCTTCACCAAAGCCGCCATGTCACTCAACCTGCCCAAAACCACGGTCTCGGCCCAGGTGCTGGCGCTGGAAAAACGCTTGCGCGTCAAACTGTTGCACCGGACTACCAGACGCATCAGCGTGACTACGGATGGCGCTGCCTATTACGAGCGCGCCATTCGGCTTTTAAACGAGCTCGAAGAAACCGAAGC
Organism: Methylophilus sp. DMC14; assembly: GCF_056314085.1. Lineage (NCBI taxonomy): Bacteria > Pseudomonadati > Pseudomonadota > Betaproteobacteria > Nitrosomonadales > Methylophilaceae > Methylophilus > Methylophilus sp. DMC14. The sequence continues at coordinate 702,866 of NZ_JBQUZA010000001.1, forward strand.
CGCACTCACGCAGTCCACCGCCAGCGCAAAAGGCCGCTTGCGCGTAGACGTGCCCACGCCTTTAGGCCGGTTAGTGATTATTCCTGCCCTGGCCGAGTTTTTTAAACGCTATCCCGAGATCCAGCTGGAGATCGGCTGTGACGACAGGCCAATTGATTTACTGGAGGAGGGCGTCGATTGCGTGATCCGCGTCGGCAATCCTCAAGACGCCAGCCTGGTTGCCAGGCGCGTAGGCACCATGCAGTTTTTACTGGTCGCCGCCCCGCAATACCTCAACACTCATGGCAGGCCTATGTACCCTGAGGCGTTGCAACACCACCAGGGCGTGCACTTTTTTTCCTCCAAAACCGGAAAAATCCGCCCCTTTATGCTCACGCATGCAGGCACCCAGCAAGAAATCCCCGCCATGCGTAAACTCGCCATCAACAATGGTGACGCTATCGTCGCCGCTGCGCTGGCAGGGTTAGGTATCAGCCAGCTGCCCGCATTCATGGTGCAAGGGTATTTAACTGAGGGTAAATTAGAAAAGGTCTTGGCCGATTTTCCGGCCGGGAGTTTGCCGATTAACGCACTCTATCCACAAAATCGTCACCTCTCATCTAAAGTGCGGGCATTTATCGAGTGGGTGGCAGAGTTGTTTGAAGGGTGTCGCTTACTGCAAAAAACCAGCTAACTGAAATCGCCTTATGCATAGGAAGCAAAATGAGCCAACGCGAACAAAATTTTGAAGAAACCTTGTTTCAACGCATCCCCCAAACCAAAAACTTGGGGATACACATTGCCAGGATGGATGAACACCAACTCACCGCCCACGGCGATTTTTTGCCCAACAAAAACCACCTCGATATCGTGTTTGGTGGCAGCATCGCCGCTATTTCGATTACCACAGCTTGGTCACTGCTGCAGTCCAAAATTGAACAAGCCGGGCTTAAAGGCAGCCTGGTCATCAAGCGGCAAGAGATTGATTATCTATTGCCAGTGAAAACAGACTTTGAATGTGTAGCGAGTTTTCAATCAGCGGATGATTGGGACAGTTTTAAAAAGACTTATCAGGAAAAGGGCAGGGCGAAAATTATAGTCATGGCTCAAATGATCAGCGAAGCCAAAGTCACCTCAAGATTTCAGGGAGTGTTTGTTTTGTATCAATGATGCTTAATGCCCATGATGCACTTACGAGGATGATTAAATGGAAATACAGAACCTACCCGCGAAGAGATCAATGCCCTCATAGGTGCCACGCTACTAGAGTTTGGCGCCAGTTGGTGCAGCTACTGCAAGGCGGCGCAATCTACAATCAGCGCTGAACTCATCCAGTTCCCGCATATCCGCCACCTTAAAATTGAAGATGGTAAAGGCCGCAGGTTGGGGCGGTCGTTTCACGTGAAACTATGGCCGACGCTCATTTTTATGAAAGCGGGTGTGGAAGTGGCGCGTTTGGTCAGGGATATTGAACCTGCTGAATTAAAAGCTGCACTTTTAAGCATTAGCGATCGCTGATGCTTGTTTAACACAAATCATCCAGATGTTTTGGCTCGCAGATGCGGCCATTTTCCTGCAGTGCCTGCAGATTTTTTGCCATTTCGTAGTTCATTTTTCTGAGGCGGGTGACTGAGCCTAACGGCCGGTGCGAGGCCAGACCTTGCCAGGGAGAGAACAGCATGCCGTCATCGATTAGCCTTGAACGGTAAGGACTCCAGGCGATTTGTGGTTTGGCGGTGATGCGGGCGACCGGGATATAAGGGGAGTGCTCTTCTGGCCAGATGATGGTGGCGTCTTCGATGGGCATGGTTTGGAGATCGGTGCAGAGTTGTACGCGTAGCTCCCAAACGGCGGTGCGCTTGATAAAAAAATCGACGATGGATTTTCTGAGGCCGTCGGAGGCGAACAGGTCTATGGGTTTGTTGCTGAGGGCGATGAGGTCGGGGGCGATGGGGACAACCGCGATTTTAGCCATGTAGTCACCGTACATGATCGGGTCCTGGCTGATGTAGGTTTCACCGAGCAAGTTGGTTTCTTGCGACTGGTAGAGGTGGTTAAGCTGCGATTGCTGGCCATATTTGAGCGACTCGACCAAATGTGCGGTAGAACGGAACAATTGCGCGAGGAAATGCCGGAATTCTGTACTGGTGTTGGGCGAACACGCTAAGTGTTTGAGGTTGTTTAAAAACACCTGCACGCTGGAGGATAAAAAACTGGCGCCGTTTACAAATAAAAAATTTTGCGTGATGGCGTCTTCACTGCCTGGCAGGCGCTCGCCTTCTACACCTACCACCTTCAGCGCGAGGCTGCGGGGCGTACCGGGTTTGTCGTGCAGGATGTCACCAGGGACAGTGGAAAAGCGCATAATCAGCGGCAGGGTTTGCGGGCGTGCAAACAGGCCTTGTGCATAGGCAGGCGGCAGTTGGTCATAGATTTGCATTTCGGCTGTGAGCAGGCCGTGGCTTTTCAGGTGCACACTGCGTGCAGCATGGGTGGCGGCCTGGCTGCTGATTTCTGAGAGCTTGTGCAGAGTTTGCTGCAGGTACTGCTGGCGGGTGCGTTCGGTGGAGGCTACCACCTCGTAATCGGGCTGGTAACTTAGGGGCGAGACTACAAATTGTTCTGTTTGCTGCATCACAACCCCCTTTTGCAATTGGGTTTATCGGATCAGTGCCAAGCACATTGATTTCTAGAGGGCGGGGTACCGCCCACTCTGGTATTACTCTTTGGTCTCACCAGCTTCTTTACGTTGCTTATTCACAATACGTGCAGCGACTTCTTCTTCGCGCCCAGGATAACGGTGATCCTTTTTAAATTCCTCTTCGAGTTTTTCATATTCACGTTCCCGTTTCGGGCTGGAACCTCTGGGCATGGCACACCTCCTTTTGCGTGAGTGCAAACGGCAGCCGTTATGGCTGCCGTGTTGTCTTGTTATCAAACTGAAGTCGAAAATTCATTCAACCTTCATTTTCAAACGCGACAATTGCAGATTACGCGGGTAACTGGCGGTAGGGCATCCGGTTCAGGCTTAAGCGACTGTAGGAAGCCCTTTATGCCACGTGTTGCCAGTCATAAACTTTTGAACGTATTTAGGCTAAAAAAATCCTTTAACCGGGATTCTTTACGCTTGCAAAGCCTTAAGGGTTGGCGGCAGACAAAGCATGGTAAGACGTCATCAAGTTGCGGTAATCTGGAATATGGTTGGCACAAAGGGCACCCAGGCCTTCAATATCGTGGCGCCAGTCGCGCTGAAGTTCACAGGCCACGCCAAACCAGGTCATCATGTGTACCCCGGCGGCTTGCATGCGTAGCCAGGCGGCATCGCGGGTGAGGGCGTTAAAAGTGCCTGAGGCGTCGGCGACCACAAATACTTCAAAACCGGCTTCAATGGCTGAGAGTGCGACAAAAGCGACACAAACCTCGGTGACGACGCCAGCAATAATGAGCTGCTTTTTACTTGTCGCCTTGATGGCCTGTACAAAGTCCGGGTTATCCCAGGCATTAATCTGGCCGGGGCGAGCGATGTAGGGCGCATCTGGGAACAGTGCCTTGAGCTCTGGCATAAGCGGGCCGTTGGGGCCGGTTTCAAAGCTGGTGGTTAGGATGGTGGGCAGGTTAAAAAATTTGGCGGCATCGGCCAATGCAAGCACATTGTTTTTAAAGCGGTCTGGCTCGATATCGCGTACCAGTGATAATAAGCCAGCTTGGTGGTCTACCAACAATACGGCAGCGTTGTCACGGTCCAGACGGGTGTATGGTGTATTTTTCATAATGTAATCCTCTCGAGATGTGGTTGGCTGGGTCACCGCCGTCTGTACTGCTGGTTGACGGCGGTGCCTGCTGTTTTAATGTGATCAAGATGCCTGGCCCTTAAGCGGTGGCAAAGCGGCCCTGGTTGTAGTCATTAATGGCCTGGTCGATTTCCTGCCAGCTATTCATGACAAAAGGACCATGCCCGATCACCGGCTCATTGAGCGGCTCACCATTGAGCAATAGCAACGTGGTGTCTTGCTGGGCCTGCAATACCAGTTCAGTCCCTTCACGCTGCATCACGGCCAGCTCACTTGGGCGGATGGTATGCACTTCACCGGTTTTCACTGCGCCATGCAATACAAAAATCGCCGTCGTGTGCCCCTCAGGCAAGGTGAAGGTGGTGCGTGTTCCGGCGTTGAGGCGTACATCCCACACGTTCATCGGCGTGAAGGTCTTGGCGGGACCTGGGTTGCCGTCATATTCACCGGCAATGACACGCACCTTGCCTGCCTCTTGCGGCAGAGTGACCTCTGGAATCTGTGCATGGGTAATGCCTTGATAGCCTGGTGCGGTCATTTTGTCCTTGGCTGGCAGGTTGACCCATAACTGGATCATTTCAAACGGACCGCCCGTGCGGGCATAGTCGTCGCCGTGATACTCCTCGTGAATAATGCCTGAGCCTGCAGTCATCCACTGGACTTCCCCCGGGCCGATGGTGCCGCCCGCGTTGGTGGAATCATGGTGCGAGACCTGGCCATCGTAGACGATGGTGACCGTCTCAAAGCCACGGTGCGGGTGTTGGCCGACGCCACGTCTGTGTGCTGTTGGCTCAAAGCTAGTGGGGCCTGCATAGTCCATCAGCAAAAAAGGTGAAATATCACTGGCGATATCGCGGTAAGAAAAAATGCTCTGTACCGGAAAACCGTCACCGACCCAGTGGTTGCCATTACTACGTTTAATAAATGCCAGTTTTTTCATGGTTTGCTCCTTGTTCAGGGGTGTGCGTGATTGCATGGATCACACTATAGACAGATGACAATCAGGTGACTAGATGGTTAAATGTGAAATTACTTTTCATTTAATTGAATAATCATGGACTTTAACGAAGCGGCGGTGTTTGTCAGGGTGGTGCAGGCCGGAAGCTTTAGCGCGGCCGCCCGTCAATTGGGATTACCGACGTCGACAGTGAGCACGCGGGTGGCAAGACTGGAGCGGCGGCTGGGTGTGACCTTGCTGCAACGCACCACGCGCCGTTTGCACCTGACCGAAGCAGGCAGCCTGTATTTTGAACATGCCTCGACCGGGTTGGGGTATTTAATGGAGGCAGAGGCCGCACTTGATGAGGCCAGGCAACAGCCGCAAGGGACATTGAAAATGACGGCCCCGGCGGATTTGGGTGATGCGCTGTTGGGACATTTGCTAGCTGAAACGCAGGCGCGGTATCCGGCATTGTCACTGGAGCTGTGGTTGACCGAGCGGTATGTCGATTTGGTCGCAGAAGGCGTGGACGTAGCGATCCGCATGGGGGAGTTACGCGACTCCAGCCTGATTGCCAAATCGCTGGGGACCATACAATGGGCGTTATTTGCCAGCCCGGCTTATTTGCAGCAGGCCGCGCCTATCAACTCTCCGGTCGAGCTGGCACAGCATCCCTGTGTGCAGTTTACGCCCATGGGGCGGCATCATTGGGAGTTGCAGCGGGGCACCAATGAGATCCGGGTGCCGTTGCCGGGTCAGGTGTTGGTCAATAATATCGGTGTTGTCAAAACCATGGCCGAGAGCGGGCAGGGGGTGGCTTTGTTGCCGACTTTTATTTGTCAGGCGGCGGTGCGGCAGGGCGGCTTGCAACGTCTGTTGCCAGAGTGGCGTGGTCAGGCCGACGCGGTGCACCTGGTCTACCCTAAGCAGCGCTTTATGCCACCCAAGCTACGCGCGTTTATTGACCTGGCTGTGACCGCCCTGAAGCCGCTGTTTGTGGCTTAGCCTGACACGCATACTAAAGGCTGCCTCCCGGATTCCTTTGATTTTCCTCACTTTCTTTGTATCGGCTCTGTCGATGTGCCCATTATCCTGGGCGACCGAATTCCCGCTTGCATTGCTGACATTTCTTAGTATTTTTTTGCCATTCTTCAGCTAAAAATCGTGGCTTGGCTGCTGTCATTTTGCGTTTTTTGGCGCATGATGCAAAGATAACCAATTAAAGTATCAGCCGCTTTTAACCGTTGTTAAGACGTTAACAATTATAGGCAGGGGGATGCGTGTGTTGAAAAACACCACGACAGAATCATCAGCGCTACACATTGAAATTGTGGATATGCTGTATGGCAATAACCGCAGGTCATTACTGGCTGCGTTTATTGTCATGGCTGCGTTGCTGCTCGTGCAACGGCATTTGATCGCCTCACCGATTCTGCTGATTTGGAGCGTACTTTTTCTGCTGGCCTATGGCGCACGTGCCTTTTTAACCTACCAATACGCCAAAGACCCGGTGCGTGAGGCACACACCCGGCAATGGTTGCAGTGGTTTCGCGCCACCTCTCTGTTTTGCGGCATCGCCTGGGGTCTTGCGGGGATTCTGCTGTTTCCTGAGAGCGATACCGAACATCAGGCCTTTTTAATCTTTGCGCTGGTGGGTGTCTGCGGGGCAGGCATCGTCATTTATTCGGTGGATACCACGACGAGTAATCTGTTCACGGGTGGGATTTTGTTGTTCATGATTCCACGCTTTGTGCTACATGGCACACAGTTGTCGCTGGCGCTGGCGGTGCTATTTATAGTCTATGTGATTTATGTGACGGTGGCCGGCCGCAGCCTCGCCAGCAGTTTGCGTGACAATATCATGCTGCGCATTGCCTCTAACCTGGACAATAAAAAAGTCCACCAATTGGCCTATTATGATTTTTTAACCGGGCTGCCTAACCGCCGTCTGTTAACGGATAGGCTCAACCAGTCATTTGCACGCTGTGCACGGCACAAAAGTTATGGCGCGGTCATCTGCCTGGACCTGAATAATTTCAAGGGCTTGAACGACAGCAAAGGCCATCAGGCTGGCGATGAATTGCTACAGCAGGTGGCGGCGCGCTTATCCTTGAGCTTGCGCAAACGCGATACGATTGCACGCATGGGCGGCGACGAATTTATTGCCGTGCTGGATGATCTCTCTAAGGATAAGGCAGAGGCGGTGGTTGCCGCGCATCGGGCGGCCGAGAATATGATGGCGGTATTTTCTGCACCGTTTGAGCTGCAAGACAGTTTGTACCGTACCTCGCCCAGTATCGGTATTTGCCTGTTTATGGGGGATCACTTCGACGAAGCCGAGGTGTTGCGTCGCTCAGATATTGCCATGTATCAGGCCAAAAAATCGGACAAGCTCAACAGTATCCAGATGTATGACGAGACGCTCCATCCCGCCATCGAGCAACGTGCGTCGCTTGAGAATGAGCTGGCATTTGCCTTGCAGGCCAATCAACTGTTGTTGTATTACCAGGTGCAGGTGAATGCGGCTCAGCAACCCATTGGTGCCGAAGTCTTGTTACGCTGGCAACACCCGACACTGGGCATGATTCCGCCCGACCAGTTTATCCCGATTGCAGAGGAGACGGGCGACATTGTGCCCATCGGGCATTGGGTGCTGGCTCAGGCCTGCCAGCAACTCAAGCATTGGGCAGATTCTGCACACACGGCTGGACTTAAACTATCCGTCAATGTCAGTGCCAAGCAGTTTAGTCAGCCCGACTTTGTGCGGCAGGTGACAGAGATTGTGCTGGCCAGTGGCTGTGATGCGCGCCACCTGTGCCTGGAGTTGACCGAGAGTCTGATCGTAAAAAACATTGATGAGGTGATTGGCAAGATCAAGGCGCTCAAAGCGCTGGGCATCACCTTCTCGCTGGATGATTTTGGCATAGGCCAGTCTTCATTGTCGGTATTAAGACGTTTGCCGCTGGATGAACTCAAGATCGACCGCAGTTTTATTAAAGATATTGCACATAACAACTACGATTCATTCATTGTGCAAACCATCATCAATATGGGCAAAAATCTGAGTCACTCTGTGATTGCCGAAGGCGTGGAGTTACAGCAGCAGATGACCCTGCTGCAGCATATGGGCTGCCAGCGTTTTCAGGGCTATTTGTTTAGCAAACCGGTGCCACTGGCCGAGTTTGAAGCCTGCTTGCAGGCGATTCTGACGCAGCCTGAGGCTTTGGCCAGATTGCAGACTCGCCTCTATTAAACCTTGATCCACTCTTCCGCCTGACTTAACCAGCGTTGCAAATGTGCGCTCACCGCAACAGGGTCTGTCTGTAGCAGTTTTTCGGCCACGGGCTTCGCCGCGTCCAGCAGGTGCTCGTCCCGTTCCAGGTCGGCAATTTTAAGCATGGGCACGCCGCTCTGACGCGTACCTAGCAGTTCGCCCGGGCCTCGAATATGCAAGTCGGCTTGCGCAATGGCAAAGCCATCATTGCTCTCATAAATCACTTTCAGCCGTTGGCGGCCAATTTGTGAGCATTGCTGTTTGCTATATAGCAGGATGCAGGTACTTTTTGCAGCGCCGCGTCCTACGCGTCCACGTAACTGGTGCAACTGGCTCAGGCCCATGCGTTCGGCGTGTTCAATCACCATTAAACTCGCATTCGGTACATCCACGCCGACCTCAATCACGGTGGTGGCCACCAGCAACTGAATCTCATTGCCCGCAAACGCCTGCATGACGGCCTGCTTCTCTACCGGTTTCATCCGGCCATGCACCAGCCCGACCTTGAGGGTAGGGAACACCTGCTGCATATAGGCAAACGTGTCATTGGCGGTTTGCAATTGCAAGGCCTCAGACTCTTCAATTAGCGGACACACCCAGTAAGCTTGATGTCCTTGCGTGCAGGCCTCATAGACGCGCTGCAAAATCTCTTCACGTCTGTCATCCGCCACCAGTTTGGTGACGATAGGGGTCCGGCCCGGCGGTAGTTCGTCTATCACCGACACATCGAGGTCGGCGTAGTAGCTCATGGACAAGGTGCGCGGAATCGGCGTGGCCGACATCATGAGCTGGTGCGGTTCCAGCGCAGAGGCTTGTCCGCTGGTCGCACCTTTTTTTCTAAGGGCCAACCGCTGGCCGACACCAAAGCGGTGCTGCTCATCCACAATTGCCAACCCCAGTTGCTTGAACTGCACTTCGTTCTGAAACAGCGCATGTGTACCTACGGCTAACATGGCTTCACCATTGGCAATCATTGACAGTGAATGCTCACGCTCCCTTTTCGGCTGGCTACCTGTCAGCCAGGCCAGCGTGATGCCCAAGGGCTGTAACCAGCTACTGAGTTTCTTGTAATGTTGTTCGGCCAGGATTTCCGTGGGCGCCATCATCGCCACTTGCCAGCCCTGTTCGATCAGTTGCAGCGCGGCCAGGCAAGCGACGATGGTTTTGCCACTGCCAACATCGCCTTGCAGCAAGCGCTGCATGGGGTAGGGTTGGCCCAGGTCCTGGCGGATTTCTTTCACTACTTTTTGCTGCGCTGCGGTGAGCTCAAACGGCAGCATGGCGAGCAGGCGGTCAGCCAGCGCATGGGTGTCTGCAATCGCGGGGGCTGTGGCGCGTTTGCGCCGGGCATAATGCTGGCGCATGGATAACTGTTGGGCCAGCAACTCGTCATAAGCCAGGCGTTGCCAGGCCGGATGGCTGCGGTCTTCCAGGCTGGAAAGCGGGCTGTCTGGCGAGGGTTGGTGCAGCAAGTGCACGCTGCTGGCAAAGTCTGGCAGGGCCAGGGAGGCATATACCCAGGCGGGCAGAGTTTCGGTTAACAATGCAGGCTGCAATACCAGATTGACCGCTTTGCGCAGACTATTCTGGCTCAAACCTGCGGTGGTGGGGTAGACGGGCGTCAGTGCCTGATTGACGGGCGTTTCTTCACTGACTTTGCGTTGGGTGGGGTGCACCATTTCATAGCCAAAAAAGCCGCCACGCACTTCACCAAACACGCGCAAGCGCTGGCCTGGTTGCATGAGGGCGATCTGGCTGGGATAAAAATGTAAAAAGCGCAAATGCAGGATGCCGGTGTCATCTTGCAGGCTGACATTGAGGGCTTTGCGCGGTTTGTAGCTGACCTCCTGATGTACCACCACACCTTCAACCTGCGTTTGTTCACCCAGACGCAAATCGCGGATAGCGGTAATGCGCGTTTCATCCAGATAACGCAAGGGCAAGTGCAGCAGTAAGGCTTCGGCCGAGGTAATCCCCAGTTTACCCAACTGGCTGCGCAGGGCAGGCGACAGACCTTTGATTTCGCTCAAGGGACGCATGCGGTCAAGTCAGGCTTACTGGATGCGCTGCTCCACCTGGTTGCCTTTGACGCGGTTGATACGCACGATCTGCTGGATCTTGCGCAGGTTGCGGATCAAGGTAGCCAGATGCACGCGGTTGTGGACCTGCAAGGTAAAGTTGACGTTGGAGTACTGGCTGCCGTCGCTGGTCTCCACACTCACATTGTCAATGTTGGCTTCTGCATTGGAAATGGTGGCCGCAATCTTGGCCAGCATGCCGCGCTCATCCACCACCGTGATACGCAAGTTGACGCTGAACAGTTTTTTCGGATCCGCATCCCATTCCACATCCAGCCATTTTTCCGGATCCAGCCGGAATTTGCGGATGGCGGGGCAATCATGCGTGTGAATGACCAGGCCTTTATCTTTATTGATAAAGCCCAGAATCGGGTCGCCAGGAATCGGGCGGCAGCAGGGCGCAAACTGAACGGCCATCCCCTCGGAGCCGCGGATGGTAATCGTATCGAGTACCTTGCCGGTTTTATCTTCGGTTTCGGCTGGATGTGCCAGCAACTGGTGCGCTACCATCAGGCTGTTACGTTTGCCGAGGCCGATATCGGTCAGAATGGCCTGGCGCGTTTTGCTGCCATAGTCATTCATGACTTTTTGCCATTGTTTGTCGCTAATGTCGCCAGGCTCGATATGCATGGCGCGTAACGCCACATTAAGCATACGCTCGCCCAGTTGTGCCGACTCTTCCACCTTGACCGTTTTCAGGTAATGGCGGATATGCGAGCGTGCCTTGCCGGTCACCACATAATTGAGCCAGGCCGGATTGGGTTTGGCCAGCGGGGCAGTAATGATTTCCACATGGTCGCCATTGCGCATTTCACTGCGTAGCGGTGCCAGCTCATTATTGATCTTGACCGCGACACAGCTATTGCCCACATCAGAGTGGACGGCATAGGCAAAATCCACCGCCGTCGAGCCACGTGGCAAGGCCATGATGTTGCCTTTGGGCGTAAACACATAGACCTCGTCCGGGAACAGGTCGACCTTGAAGTTCTCCAGAAATTCGTGGCTATCGTCGCTTTCGGTCTGGATTTCCACCAAGCGTTGCAGCCACTGGTGGGTTTGTTGTTGCAGCTTGGTCAGGTGGGCATCGGTGGTTTTATACAGCCAGTGCGCGGCCACCCCGGCATCGGCAATGTTGTGCATCTCCTGGCTGCGGATTTGTACCTCAATCGGCGTGCCAAACGGGCCAAACAGGGTGGTGTGCAACGATTGATAACCGTTGGCCTTGGGGATGGCAATATAGTCCTTGAAGCGGCCGGGAATAGGTTTGTAAAGCGCATGCAGCGCCCCTAACGCCAGATAGCAGGCGGCGTTGTCTTTGACGATGACGCGAAAACCGTAAATGTCGTTGATTTGCGACAATTTCATCGACTTTTCGCTCATCTTTTTGTAAATACTGAACAGATGCTTTTCGCGGCCCTGTACATCGTACTCAATGCCGTATTGCAATAGCTGGTTCTGGATGGCCTCCAGGATCTTGCTGATCACTTCTTTACGGTTACCGCGTGCCAGCCGGATGGCTTTGTCGATCACGTGGTAGCGGTTGGGGTATAAATACTTGAGGCTCAGGTCTTCCAGCTCATGGTAAATCGGGTTCAGGCCCAGCCGGTTGGCAATGGGCGCATAAATATCCAGCGTTTCACGGGCGATGCGCTTTTGCTTTTCTGGCCGCATGGCGTCCAGTGTTTGCATGTTATGCAGCCGGTCGGCCAGCTTGACCAGGATCACGCGGACATCCTGGCTCATGGCCAACAGCATTTTGCGGAAGTTTTCCGCTTGTGCCTGCATGGCAGTTTGCAACTCGACCTTATCCAGCTTGGTCAGGCCGTCTACCAGATCAGCCACCTGTTTGCCAAAGCGCTCGGCAATGGCGGCACTGTCGACTTCGGTATCCTCGACCACATCATGCAGCAATGCGGCCAGCAGGGTAGGCAGATCCAGGTGCAGTTTAGCCAGAATACAGGTCACCGCCACCGGGTGCGAGATATACGGTTCACCGGTTTTGCGGGTTTGTCCCGCATGCGCCTGGTCGGCATAGCGATACGCTTGCCAGACCAGTTGCACTTCTTCTTCGTTGAGATATTTGCGGATCAGCTGGGTAAGGGGGGAATCCTCACGGTCAGCGGGGAGCAAGTCCGCTTCGCTCAGCGGCGGTTTGGACTTGCGATGGGCATGGTCGCCTTGGGTGTGGGGCATGGCTGCTTAAGCGTGGCCCTTTTTCTCTAAGATCTCTACACCGATTTTACCGGCAGCAATTTCACGCAAGGCAATCACGGTCGGTTTGTCTTTTTGTGAATAACCACTGACGAGTGGATCGGAACCATTGGCCAATTGTCTGGCGCGATAAGCCGCGACCAGCGTCAGTTGAAAACGGTTAGGGATGTTGTCCAAGCAATCATCGACAGTAATACGTGCCATAAAAACCTCTATCTGTGTGAACCTGAAGTGCGGCGTGCGCCGGCTTAGGTAAGGGATTGAATCAATGACGCGTGGCAGGCTACCTGGCGGTTTAACTGCAAGCGCTGGGCGCGAACAATCGCCATCAGATCCTGCAAGGCCACGTCAAAATTATCATTAATTGTAACATAATCAAACTCATGCACGTGACGCATCTCCTCACGCGCGGCGGACAGCCGTTGTGCAATCACGGCTTCACTGTCCTGGCCGCGGCTGTTGAGGCGGTGCGCCAGCGCTTCGATGGAAGGCGGCAGAATAAAAATAGAGGTCGCGTCAGGGAATAAGGTTCTGATCTGCTGTGCGCCTTGCCAGTCGATTTCGAGGATCACATCGCGGCCGGCAGCCAGGGCGCCTTCGACTTCGCTTTGCGCGGTGCCATAGCGGGCGCTGTGCACATGCGCGCTTTCCAGAAAACCGCCGGCGTCTAGAATCTCCAGAAACGCGGGCTCTGAAACAAAATGATAGTGGATGCCGTCTTCTTCACCCGGACGCGGTGCACGCGTGGTGTGCGAAACAGACAGTTTCAGGATCGGGTCTTGCGCCAGCATGGCGCGCACCAGGCTGGTTTTACCGGCGCCAGAGGCGGCAGAGATAATAAATAAATGGCCGTGACTCATCATGCACACCACTCAGGGTCAGGCAAGGAAGAGAACACGGCTTTCAGGCCCTCGCTCCAGCCTTTACGGATGCTGGCATAACAAGGGTCATCTTCTGTCAGGCGTTGCCGTTTGCCGGCGCTTAAAGTATCAGTTCGGTATATCATCAAATCAATCGGTAAGGCCACAGAAATATTGCTGCGGATGGTGGAGTCAAAAGAAATCAGCACGCATTTTACCGCATCTGTGACATTGGTTTGATGTTTGATCACGCGATCAATGATCGGCTTGCCGTATTTGGTTTCGCCGATTTGCAGGTAAGGCGTATCCGGGGTCGCTTCGATAAAATTACCGGCGGCATACACATTAAACAGCCGTGGCTTTTCGCCCTTGATTTGCCCTGCGACCAGCACGCTGGCACTAAAGTCTATGCCGTGCTCCTTGAGTGCTTTGCCGTCACGCTGATGCACGCTGCGCATGGCCGCGCCCACTACGCTGGCGGCTTCAAACATCGAGTGCACATTGTGCAGATTGGCATGGCCTTCTGCCGACTTGAGTTGTTCGCGGCACAGGTTGACCACGGATTGCGTGATCGCCAGATTGCCTGCGGTCAGCAGCACAATCATGCGTTCACCCGGCACCTCAAACACGTGCATCTTGGGTGCAATCGCCACCTGGTCCACCCCGGCATTGGTGCGCGTGTCTGAGGCCAATACCAGACCTTTTTCAAGCAGGATTCCTACACAGTAAGTCATCTCGAGTCAGTCATTTATCAAGTTAACAAATATCATAGCATGCGAGTACTTGCTATTGCTGGGCGGCTTGTGCCTGCTCACGTAATTGCTGTAAGTGTGCCTGCCGTTGCGCTTCGCTCAGCGCTGTCTGGCGGTTGACGCTCACCATGCTGGCCATGCCTTCCTGGCCGCCACCCATACGTGAGCCAGTCACCGGACTGGCACTGCGGTAGTCGAGACCGACCGCTAGTTTGACATGGGTTTCATCCACCGGAATACCATTGGAGACATCCAGCCCCAGCCATGTCTCTTGTTGCCAGACTTCTACCCAGGCATGGGTTTGCATCAGGCTGCCATCCTCGGTAAACAGGTAACCACTCACATAACGGGCGGGCCAGCCCAGGCTGCGGCAGCAGGCGATAAAAGCATGCGCATGGTCCTGGCAGACGCCCTTGCCCAGCTCAAAGGCGAGTGCGGCGGGGGTGTTCACCTCGGTGGCGCCCTTGCTGTATTGCATGCGGTCGCGCAAGGCCTGCATCAGCGCTTGCGCGGGCGCATGGGCAAAGTCTTTGGCAAAGGCCATGATGGCATCATCGGGCTGGGTGAGTGGCGTGTCTCGCAAAAAAACAGTCACTGGCAAGCTTGCCGTGGCTGCGCTGGTCGCGGCACCTGTGTCGACCTCACCGCTCACCGTGATCAATAAAGCCTGGTGCGGCTGGTCGACGACCAGCGTGTGCGCCAGGTTGCCAAACGCATCTGCAAACGGGGTCAGCTGCCCGGCTGCCTTGATCTCCCAATGTCTGACTTGCTGGCGCGGGTCGGTGCGGGGTGTCAGGCGCAGTTGCTGTATGGTGTATGGCACCATTTCGCTGTACACATATTGGGTTTGATGTTCGATGGTTAACCGCATGTCGCTTCCCAAATAAAAAAGCGCAGTGCTGTCTTAGAGCAATCTGCGCATGAGGGGTTCATGGCAATCGTGTGTCAGGCGTCAGGCCGTGGCGCTTAAAAAATTACGTTGTATTTCTTCGCCCAGTTTGCGGTTGGCCAGAATAAATTCATCCAGAAAATGGTGTACGCCATCTTTTAAAATATCCAGCATGCGGCCGTAATGCAGTCTGGCATGCATCTGGCCAGCCAGTCGTTCAGCTTCGGTGTGGCGGCTGCCAGCGACCTGGCGCAAAATCGGCATGATCTCGGCGTAACAGGCATGCAGAGACCGCGGCATGTCTTCACGCAGAATCAATAATTCAGACACCTTGGTCGGTTCAATGGCATCGCGGTAGACTTTTTGGTAAGCCTGAAACGCCGAGACCGAGCGCAACACCGCACTCCATTCGTAGTAATCCACCGCGCCGTCATTGGCTTCTTGCATGGGCATCAGGTACTCATACTTCACATCCAGCAGGCGGGCAGTATTGTCTGCGCGTTCCATAAAGGTGCCCAGGCGCACAAAGCTAAAGGCCTCGTCACGCAACATGGTGCCAAAACAGACGCCACGGAACAGGTGCGAACGGCTTTTTACCCATTCGCAAAATTCGCTCAAGCCGGATTGGGTCAGGTCCTGTTTGATATATTGCCCAAACTCAATCCACAGTGTGTTCATGTTTTCCCAGGTCTCGGTGGTCATGGCCACACGCACGGCACGGGCGTTTTCACGCGCACTACGCAATGAGCTGTAAATGCTGGACGGGTTCTGGCTATCCATGACCAGATGTTTGATGACGTTGGCGGCCGACAGTTCTTTGTAATTGCTGTCATAAATGTCGCGGATCCCGGCAATTTCAAGCACGGCATCCCAAAGTTCCGCTTCGTTGCTGCTGTCTGAAGGCAACAGGGACATGTTATAAGTCACGTCCAGCACACGGGCCACGTTTTCAGCACGCTCGATATAACGTGCCATCCAATATAAATGATCTGCGGTACGGCTTAACATATGACGGCCTCTTGCGTTGCTTGTTGGGCAGCCATTTGCGACTGCACGGTTTCTGCACTGACATCGTCCCGCTCCAGCACCCAGGTATCCTTGGTGCCGCCCCCTTGCGAGGAGTTCACCACCAGTGACCCTTCTTTGAGCGCTACGCGCGACAGGCCACCAGGCACCACACTGACCGTTTTGCCAGACAGCACAAATGGCCGTAAATCCACATGACGCGGCGCAATGCCCTGGTCGACCAGCGTTGGGCAGGTTGACAGTGCCAGCGTCGGCTGCGCGATGTAGTTAGCGGGTTTGGAGACGATGCGTAAACGGAATTCTTCAATTTCCTGTTTGCTGGCTGTGGGGCCTACCAGCATGCCGTAGCCGCCAGAGCCCTGCACTTCCTTGACGACCAGCTCGGGCAGATGATCCAGCACATAGGCCAGATCATCTTCCTTGCTGAGTTGATACGTAGGCACGTTCTGCAAGATGGGGGATTCACCCAAGTAGAACTTGATCATCTCCGGCACGTAAATATACGTCGCCTTGTCATCGGCCACGCCGGTGCCTACAGCGTTGGCCAATGTGACGCCACCATTGCGGTAAACGGAGAGCAGACCTGGCACGCCCAACAGGGAATCGGGCTTGAACACCAGAGGGTCGAGGAAGTCGTCGTCAATGCGGCGGTAGATCACGTCCACCCTTTGCGGGCCTTGCGTGGTGCGCATATAGACGGCGTTATTACGGACAAACAAATCCTGGCCTTCCACCAGTTCTATGCCCATTTGCTGGGCGAGGAAGGCATGTTCAAAGTAAGCGCTGTTGTAAGCGCCAGGTGAGAGCAATACCACGGTCGGGTCAGTGACGCCGGTCTGGGCGACCGAGCGCAGGTTGTTCAGCAGTACACTGGGGTAATGCTCCACCGGGGCAATCGGGTATTTTTTAAACAAATCCGGGAACAGCCGCATCATCATCTTGCGGTCTTCGAGCATATAAGACACGCCGGAAGGGGTACGTAGGTTGTCTTCAAGCACGTAAAACTGCGACTCGCTGGTGCGGACCAGGTCTATCCCTGCCACATGCGCATACACCTGGTTAGGCACAGTCACACCCACCATTTCCGGGCGGTATTGGGAATTGGTCAGGATGCTGTGCGGGACAATGCCGGCCTTGATGATTTCCTGATCATGATAAATATCATGCAGAAACATATTGAGGGCGCGTACGCGCTGGACGGCACCTTTGGACAAATGCGCCCATTCACTGGCCGAAATCATGCGTGGAATCACATCAAATGGAATCAGGCGCTCGGCACCATCTTCTTCACCATACACGTTAAACGTGATGCCGACGCGGCGGAACAGGACTTCTGCTTCTGCGCGTTTGGCCGCCAGTTGCTGGGTAGGCACATTCGCCAACCAGCGGTTATAGGCCTGGTAAATCGCCCTTACATTGCCCCCATAGCCCTGCATTTCATCAAAAAACTGTTTGGCCGTTTGCGTCATCGTGCTGGACCTTTGCCTTACTTGTAAAATTCATTTAAACAAGAGCAAGCCGTGTGCCAGCCTGTAAAACCCATTTAAATCATGAGTTTATGTTTTATATGAGCGGGTTTCAGAAAGAAAGCGCACCTAAATGGTGCGCTCTCGAATCACGGTTTTGGTGCAAACCGTGTGTTAAATAGGGCTTATTCAATATTCTGAATCTGTTCACGCATCTGTTCGATCAACACTTTCAGTTGCATGGACACTTGTGTCGTTTCAATCGCCACCGATTTGGAGCCTAGTGTGTTGGCTTCCCGGTTCATTTCCTGCATCAAAAAGTCCAGCTTTTTGCCCATGGTGCCGCCAGCCGTGAGGATGCGGTCCATTTCAACAATGTGGGCATTGAGCCGCGCCAGCTCTTCATCGACATCAATCCGTTGGGCATAGAGCACGATTTCCTGACGTACGCGGTCATCCTCTGCCTGCATGGCTTCACGCAGTTTGGTGGTCAGTTTATCCTGATATTGGCTGATCAGGGCAGGTAACAGCGGTTTGACGATGCTGATCTGCTCACGGACGCCTTGCAGACGGTCGAGCAGCACTTGCTTGAGTTTTTCACCTTCGCGCTGGCGGGCGGCAATCAGTTCATTAATGGCCTGCGACAAGCCATTGAGCAGGCTCTGCGCCATGGCCTCGGTATCGATGCTCTCCGTTTGGCAAACACCGGGCAGCTTGAGCACTTCAACCAGATTGACGGGTTGCGCCTGCGGAAAATGTTGCTGTAACGCGGCCAGGGTTTGCGCGATCTGCCCGACCATCTCAGGATTGAGCGTCAGGTTAGCCACCGCGGCATCGCTTTTGAGATTGATGCGGCATTCAACTTTGCCACGTCCCAGGCGGGACTGCAGCAATTCACGTACTTGCGCCTCAAACTGGCGCAAGTTGTCATCGATTTTGACATTGAGCTCGAGATAACGGTGGTTGACTGCTCGCAGCTCAATCAGCAGCAGTCCGCCAGTAAAGCGGCTTTCGGTGGCCGCAAAGCCGGTCATGCTCAACATCGGTTGGCTAGCGGGGGAATTTTTTATCGTCATCATCTGGCTCCTGGCAAACTCACTGATTGTATCAAATGCGGTATCGTTATGCGAAAATGGTAAAAACAAGGCGGCGCGCAGAACAAATCACAACCTCTGCTGATGCCATGCCCTTAATAAAAGCCATGATTGTGACGTTAAAGCGCTAGTGAAGCTCGCTCATAAATACGATTTTGCCTTGCCGGTAGGCACTGTGCTGCATGACTACACCATTACCAAGGTGCTGAGTCTGGGCGGGTTCAGCTTCGTCTATCTGGCGCAAGATGCGCAGAAAACCACGGTTGCTATCAAGGAATACATGCCGGTGACCTTGGCCGAGCGCGAGGGCGATACGCACATCCGCTCCAATGGCAAAAATGAAGCCGCCTACAAACATGGCATGAAGTGCTTTTTTGAAGAAGGTCTGGCGCTGGCCAATATCGAGCACAAAAACATCGTGCGCGTGAAAAATTTCTTCCGCGCCAACAGCACCGTCTATATGGTCATGAAATATGAGCGTGGCAAATCGCTGCAAGACTACATCATGGCGTTAGCGCAGCCTGTGCCCGAGAATTTTCTGATCCGCATGTTCGTTGAGTTGCTCAATGGATTGCGTGAGGTGCACTCACGCAAATTGCTGCACCTTGATATCAAACCGGCCAATATCTATATCCGCCTGGATGGCTCGCCAGTGCTGCTGGACTTCGGTTCGGCGCGCCAGGCTTTGTCCGAGGTGACGCTGGCGCCCACTTACACGCCGGGCTATGCCCCGCCTGAGCAATATATAGACCGCAAACACCTAGGCCCCTGGAGTGATATTTACAGTATAGGCGCCAGTATGTATGCCTGTTTGCACCGGGCCTCGCCGATCGCGGCCAACCAGCGCCTCAAGCACGATACGCTGGTGCCGGCTGTGGAGTTGGGGCAACAGATCTACTCTGAAAAACTGCTGGCGATTATTGATGAGTGCATGCAGCTGGACTACATGCTCAGACCGCAAAGTGTGTTTTCATTGCAGAAAAAAATGATCGGCATCCATGTGGCTGAAGATCCGCGTGGCTCGCTGGTGGATAAAATTATTAAAGTGTTGACCAAGCCACTATGAAATTCATCCTATGAAATTCACCATTGCACAAGGCAGTCGCCAGGGGCCGCGACCCTATAATCAGGACCGGCTGGCTTACTCTTACCATCGGCATGCCATTTTTATGGTGTTGGCAGACGGCATGGGCGGGCACCAGCATGGCGATGTCGCGGCGGAAATCGCGGTCAAAACCATGATCGATGCATTTCAGCGCGAATCAAAGCCCATGATTGCGCAACCCGCGCAATTTTTGCGCGAGCAGATTGCACAGGTGCATGAGGTGATCGAAAACGTCCGCCTGCAAAAGCGTCTGCAAGAGTCCCCGCGGACCACCATCGTCGTGGCTTTGATTCAACACAACAAACTGTTTTGCGCCCATGTCGGCGATTCCCGCGCCTACCTCTACCGCAACGGCCTGGTCGAGTTTCAAACCGAAGATCATTCTGTGGTGCAATCCTTGTTGCGCGAGGGTAAAATCCGCGCTGACGAGGTCAACCATCACCCGCACCGCAATAAAATTTATAATTGCGTCGGCGGGGATCGTGAACCGCAGGTCGAACTGACTGCGCCGATTCCGTTGCGGGAGGGCGATGTGGTGTTGCTGTGCTCGGATGGCGTCTGGAACGTGGTGTCCGAGATCAGTATGGCGCAACACATGCTGGCGGCGGATATCCATGATGGTGTCACGCGTTTGCTCGACGATGCCGATGCCGCCAGTATTACCGTTGGTGATAACATGAGCGCCATTGCGCTGCAGTGGGGCGAACGCATTGTCACCCCGCTGACGATTTCAACGCTGGATTTACCGCTAGACGTCACCACCACCATGATGAATGAAAGCCCGGTTACGCCCAGTCCGTATGCGTTAGACCTGACTGACGAAGAAATCGAAAAGGCGATTGCCGAGATACAAGAAGCGCTGGGCAGAACCCGGCAATTGATTAAATAAGAGAAAGTAACCATGACCAGACCCAGCCAGCGCGCCAACGACCAGTTGCGTGCCATCGAAATCATTCGCCATTACACCAAGCATGCAGAAGGCTCAGTACTGGTTAAATTTGGCGATACCCAGGTGATTTGTACTGCCAGCGTAGAAGAAAAAGTCCCAGGCTTTTTAAAAGGTAAAGGCCAGGGTTGGGTGACGGCAGAATACGGCATGCTGCCACGGTCTACCGGTTCCCGCATGGACCGTGAGGCGGCGCGAGGCAAGCAAACTGGCCGCACGCAAGAGATTCAGCGCCTGATCGGCCGCAGTCTGCGCGCCATCATCGACCTCGAAAAACTCGGTGAACGCACCATTCACTTTGACTGTGACGTGATTCAGGCCGATGGCGGTACCCGCACCGCCAGTATCACCGGCGCCTATGTCGCCATGGTCGATGCGGTGTCTACCTTGCTGCAAAAAGGCCTCTTGACCGAAACACCGATCAAAGACTCTGTGGCCGCCATTTCCGTCGGCGTTTACCAAGGCACACCCGTGCTGGATTTGGACTATATCGAAGACTCTGACTGCGATACAGACATGAACGTGGTCATGACCGGCAACGGTGGCTTTGTCGAGATTCAGGGCACCGCCGAAGGCGAGCCCTTTGCCCGCGAAACCATGAACCAGATGCTGGACCTTGCCGCCAAGGGCATCAGCGAAATTGCCGTGATTCAGCAAACCGCACTGGCCGCTTAATATGGCCTTGCCGTTTGAAAAACTGGTGATTGCCTCTGGCAACAAAGGCAAACTCCGTGAAATCACCCATTTGCTGGCACCCTTGAATATCGAGGTGCTGCCACAATCCGAGTTTAATGTGCCAGAGTGCCCCGAGCCGTATGGCACCTTTATTGAAAACGCCCTCGCCAAGGCGCGCCATGCCAGCCAACACACTGGCTTGCCCGCGCTGGCCGATGATTCCGGCCTGTGTGTCGAGGCCTTGCAAGGCGCACCAGGCGTGATTTCTGCACGCTTTGCCGGGCCACAGCCAGCGAAAAGCCTGCTCACACAAGACGAGCGCAATAACGATAAATTGCTCACAGCCATGGAACGCATCGCCGACCGCCGTGCCTATTTTTACAGCGTGGTTGTGCTGGTGCGCCATCCGCAAGATCCGCAACCGATCATTGCCGATGGCCTATGGCGCGGTGAAATCCTGCGTGAGTTCCGCGGTACCGAAGGCTTTGGCTACGACCCACTGTTTCTGGATACGCAGACGGGCAAAACCGTGGCAGAATTACCGCTTGAGATCAAAAGTCAGTTGAGTCACCGCGGTCAAGCGATGGCCAAACTGCTGCAACAACTGAAAACACTCAGTCATTAAACAAACAAGATGAGTAAACAAGACCATGAGTAATGAATGGCCAAAATGGGTACGCGATGACGGTTCGGTGGTGTCCTGCACCGAAAAGGTCAAAGTCATGGCCGAAAATTTTGATGAACTGAAACAGATTGCCCAAGACGCGCTGGAAGATGGCTTGCTGATGGAAGTCAGTGAAGATCAAATGCGTAAAGCGTTACACGAGCTTGTTGATGCCTTAGTTAATCCTTATAACAAGATTTAGGGAAGTGCTGAATAATTGAGCGAGCGGGATAAAGTGCAAGGCGCACGGAGCACAGGAACCGAGACAGTACGCGGTGTACGGCTCGGTTGCGAGCACCGCGCAACGCAGCAATTTGCCCGCGCAGTAAATTATTCAGTGCTTCCTTAGGCTTGCCAAATGGCAACCCTCTCACCGCAACACATCCTCCAAACCGTCTTCGGTTACAACCAGTTTCGCCACCAGCAACAAGCCATCGTAGAACATGTCATCAGCGGGCAGGATGCGCTGGTGCTGATGCCCACCGGTGGTGGCAAATCGCTTTGCTATCAAATTCCAGCCTTGGCGCGTGATGGGCTGGCGATTGTTGTCTCGCCCTTAATTGCCCTGATGCAAGATCAGGTCGAAGCCTTGCAACAACTGGGCGTCAATGCCGCATTTTTAAATTCCAGCCTCAGTGCCGAAGATAACAGCCGCATTACGCGGCAAGTGCTCGCTGGCGAAATCAAACTTTTATACGTCGCGCCAGAACGCTTGATGGTCGGCAGCTTTTTAAGCCTGCTCGATGAAGTGCAGCAGCACATCGGCCTCGCGCTGTTTGCCATTGACGAAGCGCATTGCGTCTCGCAATGGGGGCATGATTTCCGGCCCGAATATCGCCAGCTCACCGTACTGCACAACCGCTTCCCAGATGTGCCCCGTATCGCGCTCACCGCCACGGCCGATGCCCCGACCCGTGCTGAAATTATCAGCCAATTGAATCTGGAAAACGCCCGCCAGTTCGTTTCCAGTTTTGATAGGCCAAATATCCGCTACCACGTCGGCATCAAAAACAATGCCCGCCAGCAATTGCAGGCATTTTTAGAGCGCGAACACCCTAACGACGCTGGCATTATCTACTGCCTCTCCCGCAGAAAAGTCGAAGAAACCGCCGCCTGGCTGGTAGAAAAAGGCTGGTCAGCGTTGCCTTACCACGCCGGTTTACCTGCGCAATTGCGTGAGCTGCATCAGCGACGTTTTTTGCGTGAAGAAGGCATCATCATGGTGGCAACCATCGCATTCGGCATGGGCATCGATAAACCCAACGTCCGCTTTGTCGCACATTTAGATTTGCCAAAAAGCATGGAAGGCTACTACCAGGAAACCGGCCGCGCCGGGCGAGATGGTTTGCAAGCCAATGCCTGGATGGTCTACGGCATGGGTGATGTTGTCTCCATGCGACAAATGCTCGATAGCGGCGAAGCCTCAGAAGAACGAAAACGGCTGGAACGCCTGAAGCTGGATGCCTTGCTAGGCTACTGCGAATCCACCACCTGCCGTCACCAAAGCATTCTGCGCTACTTCGGCGAAAGCCATCCTGGCGCCTGCGGCCAATGCGATAACTGCCTGCACCCGGTCGAAACCTGGCAAGCCACCCAGGTCGCGCAAATGGCACTTTCCTGTGTCTACCGCACCGGTCAAAGATTCGGCGTCGGCCATCTAATTGATGTGCTGATAGGCAAAGTCACGCCACAAGTCGAGCGCTTTGGTCACGAGAAAGTCAGCACCTTTGGCATCGGTAAAACCCTCAATCAAAACCAGTGGAGCGGTGTTTATCGCCAGCTGATTGCGGCGGGGTTACTGGAAGCAGACATGGCTGCCTATGGCGGCTTGAAACTCACTGAAGCTGCAAGGCCAGTATTAAAAGGCGAGCAAGAAGTCTGGTTACGCCGCGATGCCGAACCCGAAAAACGCATGAGCAAAGCCGAACGCAGCGCCCGCGCCAAAGAAGCCTTTGAAGGAGCGAATGATGATCCACTCTGGCAAGCACTTAAAGCTAAGCGGTTGGAACTGGCAAGAGAGCAGGGTGTGCCACCTTATGTGATTTTTCACGATAGTACGTTGTTAGAGATTCACAACCGCAAACCGCAGACTTTGGATGAAATGGGGCAGATCAGCGGGATAGGGCAGGCGAAATTGCAGAAATATGGTGATGCTTTTTTGCAAGTACTTGAAGGAATGATTTGAAAACGCGCCTTATTCTTTATAAAAAGCTGGCAATCATTCTTTAACAACGTTAAATTGAATGGCCTTCTGAGTAGTTACTTAAATGGATGTAATAACGCGTCTAGAAGCTGATTTACTAAGAGAAGAATATATTTATAACTATTAAAAAACATAATTATTCGGAGTAAATGTGTACAGTTGGCCTAGTCATTATCCAGAATCCTGCCCACCACCTGAAGCAACTGATTTAATTGGTGTTGTTTATCGTTTCATAAATGGCGCAAATCCCTCAGAGAGAGACTTTAAGTCTCATTATGAACGCCAGCCTGGTGCAAATTGGGGAAATAAGGCTTGTGAGGCTCGAGGTTTATCTGTTCTACGTACTCCAGAGGATTGTGGCGAAATGCGCAAAGCCGTGCCAGCCTTAAGGAAAAAGAGTATTGCGATTGCAAACATTGAGCAATCAGTAGGTGTAATTAAAGTAACCCCCTCTAACTCTTGCGAAAATCATTGTACATGGTGGCGATCTTTAATGCCTTCGGATGTTGTAGGTATGTTTAAAACTGTGCCGAGCCCTTAGGATATGTCATGATGAACCTCTCAAATGGCACTATTCTGGGTACCTTAGTACTTGATCAGGTGATTGAGTATTACGATTTTCCACGACTTTTCCTTTGCCATAATTCGACAGGACAAGCATACATTGGGTTGTCGATATATGACGACGATGATGAGTTTCACTGGATATACATGGCTATTTCCTCTGCTCGCAAATCAACATTTGCGAGAGGAGATTTTTCATTATTGAATGCATTTCAAAATCCTGAATCAGGTTATCTCTTCAAAGTTATCACCTATGCAGACAATCGTACTTCTGAAGTAGAGCTTGTATTACCTGAACAAATATCAAAAGATGACTTACCGGAACCATCCTATAAATTAAAGGGATTTGATCAGGATGTATCCATTGAAATGCCTTCCGTATATGAGATTGCCAATGCAACACATAGAGAGACTTTTGATTATCGTATTTTTGCAGGCCGTAAAAATATTCATGAAGTTCCAGCCCGAAAACTAGGCGAAATTCTGACGGTTACTCAAGAATTAGTTGATGCTTTAGGGCAGGCTGCTGCTGAAAAGACGACTGTTCGTGGGGCTATACCAGTTGAGATTCTCAGTCAAACACGATTAAACGTAACTCACACATTCCAAGGGTCTTTTGGTGTTCAATTTAGTTCATCTGATTACAGTGACTTACTTAACAATTCGCTTATCACTCGTGCGCTAGAAGAGTTTTCTAATATCATTTTGGCTCAGGATTCCGAAGATCTTTTAAGTAATAAATTGCACAGCCTACGCGGTCGAGTTACATCGAAATATCGAAGATTATTAAAAGAACTTGCAGATATTAACTCAGGTCTTTTCTTTGAGTGGGGATCTGTAAATCCTAACTTAGGTGGGAAGTTTGAATTAACATCAACGCAAGTAAAAAATGCTTACACCATTGTTGATCGCATGGAAATTGCCATGGCAGAAGAGATTACAATCACTGGCAAGTTAATTGGGTTCAACTCACGTACTCGTCGTTATGAAATCATGTCTAGTGATGATGGCAGAACTTATGCAGGGAAGGTATTAGAAGAGGCCATATTAGAAATACCTAATCCAGCAATTGGTCAATTTTATGAGGTTGATCTTCGTATGTTAATTGAAACTCAATCGACATCAGGCGATGAGTTAATTCGATGGGTATTAGTTCGTTTAGGGCCGATGCAAGACTAAGTGGTTGACTTTTAAAGCAAGCAAAGTATTAGAAGCATACACATGCTGTAAGTTGAGTTTAGTCTTTGTTATCCACTAATTGGGATTTATATTTCTCATTAAGAGAGACTTCAAAGTCGGCCAAACATTCTCCAAAATCTTTCTTTGTGCATTTACATTCGGGTGCAGCCCATCTTCCAGCACTAGATCACTTTGCCCACTAATCCCATCCAGAAAAAACTGAATAAACGGCGTTTTGTATTTGCCTGATAAATCCAGGTAAACCGCTTTAAACCCATTGGTGTATTTGGGGCCATAATTCGGTGGAATAAACATGCCCAACAAATGGGGGCAGGTCTTGCAAAATCACATTATTGTTAGTTTGTTCACCATGCGTTTACTCATCTGCCCATCATAGTTAAGCTAATTTCCCGATTCTCAAACTTGCTTCAAAAATCGCATTTCTTAAAGTCTCCATACAAGGCGCAAACTCCACACTGAAGCCGTGATGTTGGTCAAGCTGTTGCAGGTAGGCTTGAGCAAGACTCAGTGCCTGTCTCCAGGTTAGCGCGCCAATTTCGCCGCTGATTTCTGCGGTGGTCAATGTGGCTGGGAGTTGTCCGCTACTCGTGGGGGCAAAGGCCATTGGCAGCATGTCGTAAGCGGGGGCGAGTTCGTAGGGTCGTCCGTGGTCACTGATAAACGATAAATTGCCGCTGTGCATATCGGTATTGCCTATCAGTTTGCCAAATGCATATAGTAATTGCGCACCATGTGCGGACTCTGCGGTGATGATTTTTTGTGTTGCCAGGTGTTGGGTAATCACTGGCCAGCTGGCGTTTGCTTTACCTGCAAATTCTGCATCGAGGGCAGCGAGAGAAAATAAGGCGCGGCGGCCGTGTTCGCCTAGGCGGTCAAAGCGTTGTACTTGCAAAAAGCGTTGTGTGTCAGTGTCAATGATCTCAGACTCAGAAGCGGCCACCCCTGCTTGGCGTAATGTTTTTAGCGCCAGGTGTTCTGCTAATAGCAAATCTGCCCAGCGTTGAGTGACCGGGTTTTGTGCAGGTAAACTAAATTTGACCAGTACGTGTTGTGGGCCCTGCGGTGTTTGCACACAGGCAGTGAACTTGGGTTGTTCACCACCCGCAGACGAGCCCGGCATGTCGCCACGGGCTGCTTCCTCGGCGAGACGTAAAAAGTGCTGAGGGCGCTCGGCTTGGGCGATAGGCGTCAGCGTTGTATGGCTTATAAAATTGGCACGTGCGACTGCACCCAATAGAAGATTGCCAGCTAAGTCTTGCCCATGAGCGAGCAAGGCATGCAAGCTATGTGTGTCAGTCCATTCACTCAGTTTATCTGGCAAGCCCAGCGCTGCAGCATGGCGGGCGGCATAGGCGCGGCCAAGAAAACCTTGCGGGCGCATGTCATATAACCACCAGGGTAAGCCATCAAAATGGCTTGCGACACCATCACTTTGCAGCATGACAAATCCTTGTGGTCGAACGGGAATCAGCGTACCTAATGCACTGATTTTACCCTCGCTATCCACGCGATACACTGGAATATCATCAAAGCCACGTGACGTATCGCGAAGTGCATATTGAATAGAGGCAGCAGCACCAAAACGCACCAGCTCTTGATGTATTTGAGATAAAGCGCGTGAAATAGTTGGCTGACTAACCCCAATTAAATCAGCTAGTTGTCTAGCCTTTAGTGGGCCACCGGCTAGATGTAACCGCAGTTCTTGGACGTGGTTAGCCATGGATTGAATAGATAAATGAATAGATTATTGAATGGATATAATATGCGCTACATAATTAAAATACAAATCATTTTAGTGATCGCCTCTGAGACGATGGCGGGCCGAATGGCAGTTTAGTGTGTGTTACTGAGTAACGGTTTGAGTTTCGGCCACACATTCTCCAGTATTTTAGGCTGTGCAATCACATTGGGGTGCAGGCC
The DNA here is from genome assembly GCF_056314085.1 of Methylophilus sp. DMC14. Taxonomy (NCBI): domain Bacteria; kingdom Pseudomonadati; phylum Pseudomonadota; class Betaproteobacteria; order Nitrosomonadales; family Methylophilaceae; genus Methylophilus; species Methylophilus sp. DMC14. The sequence continues at coordinate 730,503 of NZ_JBQUZA010000001.1, forward strand.
GTCTTCAATGACCAAATCACTGTGACCGCTCACACCATCCAGAAAAAATGGCACAAAGGGGGTTTTGTAGGTTTGCGATAAATCCAGATAAACTTGCTTAAAGCCGTTTGTGTATTTAGGGCCATAATTTGGTGGAATCAACATCCCCAACAAAACAACGCGTGCATTAACCTGCTTGCAGGCGGCAATCATTTTTTCGAGGTTATTCTTCATGGCATCTGTTGGTAAGCCGCGCAGCCCGTCGTTGGCGCCTAGTTCTATTAACACAATACTGGGTTTAAACTGCTGAATTGCGGCAGGCAAACGGCTGAGGCCGCCCGCAGTGGTTTCACCACTGACGCTGGCGTTGGCAACTTCGTAGGGTAATTGCTTGTCTTTTATTCTTTGCGCTAATAAATTCACCCAACCTTTTTCTTTGGGGATGCCATAGGCGGCGGATAAACTGTCTCCAAACACCAGAATGACAGGTTTGGATGTTGTTTCAGCCAGGGCGGCATCGGCAAAAAATAGAGTAGTGCAAACGCTTAATATCTTGAGAAATCGGAACATCATTAATGCAAAGTCCTTATGCCGTCGAAGCGGTATCGTTAAGTAAATCGGTTGTTAGCAATGATACAACACTCCCTATTTTGACTGGTTTGAATCTGGCCGTGCCGCAGGGTGAGCGGCTGGCGATTATTGGCAGCTCGGGGTCGGGTAAATCGACATTGCTGGGCTTATTGGCTGGATTGGACACAGCAACCAGCGGAAAAGTCCTGATTGCCGGTGAAGATATCGGCGTGATGGATGAAGATGGCCGTGCGGCGATGCGTGCCAGATACATGGGATTTGTCTTTCAATCCTTCCAATTGCTGGGTTCACTGACCGCGTTGGAAAATGTGATGCTGCCTTTGCAGCTGGCGGGCCAGCGGGATGCGCAGGCGATTGCGATAGCGGCACTCGACAGTGTAGGTCTGGCAGCACGGGCCACGCATTACCCAAAACAGTTGTCGGGCGGCGAGCAGCAGCGGGTGGCGATTGCCAGGGCGTTTGCAGCGAAGCCTTCGATTTTATTCGCCGATGAGCCAACCGGTAACCTGGATGTGGCGACCGGTGAGGCGATTATCAAATTGTTATTCGATTTAAACGCCAAGAGCGGCACCACGCTGGTGCTGGTCACGCATGATATGAATCTGGCAAGGCGTTGCCAGCGTGTGTTGAATTTGCAGGGTGGCGTGCTCAGCGAGATCACGATAGCCGACACGCAGGCAGGGGCGCATTAATGCTGGCCTTCTCCATCGCCTGGCGTCAGTGCCGCAGCCTGTGGTCTTCGGGTGAAATCCGCGTATTGCTGTTTGCGCTAATCCTGGCGGTGACGGCAACCACCTCAGTCAGCTTTTTCACGGACCGTATCAAAGCCAGCATGCAAACCCAGGGCAATGTGCTGCTTGGGGCGGATCTGGTGGTGAATTCAGACCATGTTCTCCCGGAAAAATATCTTGCCGAGGCACAGCGGCGCCAATACCAGACCACGCAGGCGCTGGAGTTTTCCAGCATGGTGTTGAAAGACGACAGTAGTGAGCTGGCCGAGATCAAGGCGGTGGAAGCGGGGTTTCCGCTACGGGGACAGTTGAGCATTAGCAGGCAGTCAGTGACTGCGCCGAAAGAATCTCTTTCAACAGAGATCCCTGCTCGCGGAGCAGTGTGGATTGAGCCACGGCTGGCGCAAAAACTTGCACTGAAAATAGGGGACAAGATCAGCGTCGGTGACAGCCAGTTTACGGTCGCGGCCTTTGTATTGCAGGAACCGTCGCGGGGCGGAGATATGTTCAGCATTGCGCCGCGCCTGTTTATGAATAGCGCCGATGTGCCTGCGACGGGCCTAGTCCAGTTTGGTAGCCGGGTGAAATACCAGTTGCTGGTGGCTGCCAATACCGATGGCGCAGCGGTAAATCAGGCTATGGAAGACTACGCCGAATGGCTGAAGCCGCAATTAGCCCGCGGTGAACGGGTAGACGATATCCGCAGCGCGCGCCCGGAAATGCGCAGTGCGCTCAACAAAGCGCAACAATTCCTCGGCATTGCCTCCATGGTCGGCGTGATTCTGGCGATGGTGGCCATGTTGCTGGCGAGTATCCCCTATGTGCAAAAGAGCCTGGATGCGTATGCGCTGATGCGCTGTTTTGGCGTGACCAAAAAGCTGATTACACAGATTTTGCTCTACCAGACATTGCTGTTGGCATTGGTGGGTAGCGTGATCGGGTGTGTGTTGGGGTTTGCCGCGCAATATGGCTTGGCGATACTTGCTGGCCGCCTGTTTCTCGAAACGTTGCCAGCCCCGGGCTGGATGCCCGTCGTCTTGGGTTTCGCCACTGGCTTTGCTACTTTGCTGACGGTGGTGTGGCCGCAATTGCAGCGTTTACGGGCGGTGCCTGCACTGCGTATTTTGCGTCAGGATTTAGAAGGCAATGTGCGCAGCCATGGTCTGATGTTTTTACCCGCATTGCTGGTATTGGCCGGGCTGGTGTTCTGGCATGCGGGGGATATCAAGCTGGCCGGGATTGTATTTGCTGCGCTATTTGGATTGGTCGTGGTGGCTGGTTTGCTGGCTTATGCGGGCATGCGTTTCGTGCAGACGTTCAGTGTGCGAGATTTCGGTGTGATCAAGCTCGGGTTCATGGGCTTAAGACGCCGACCGATGTTGACCATCGCCCAGGTGGTTGGCTTGAGCATGGGCCTGATGGCGATCTTGCTGCTGGCGTTTGTGCGTAATGACCTGCTGAAAAACTGGCAGACCTCGTTACCCGCAGATGCGCCTAATCGCTTTGTCATCAATATCCAGGCCGACCAGATTCCCGGCATCAATGCGCTATTAAGTACGCATGCTATTCAGCATGCCGATATTTTGCCTATGGTGCGCGCAAGGCTGATCTCAGTAAATGGCAAACCTATCAAGATTGAGGATTATAAAGATGACCGCGCCAAGCGTCTGGCTGAGCGGGAGTTTAATTTATCTTGGGCGACAGAAATGCAGGCCGATAACGCACTGGTGGCAGGGCAGTGGTGGCGCGCCGAGGATGCTGGTAAACCGCTGTTGTCGTTAGAGCAAGGGTTGGCTGAAACACTCAATTTAAAGCTGGGCGATAAATTGTCTTACGATGTGGCCGGCACCCAGCTAGAGCTCACCATCACCAGTTTGCGCAAGGTGGAGTGGAACAGCATGCATGTGAATTTCTTCGCGGTGACGCCACCGAAAGTGCTGGATAATTACGCCGCCAATTACCTCACCAGCTTTCACCTGCCAGCGGGCAAAGAAGACGCCCTGAATCAACTGGTCAAAACATTCCCCAATTTAACCATCATCAATGTGGCAGCGGTGCTGGAGCAGATTCAAAGCCTGATCAGCAAAATGAGCTATGCGATTGAATTCGTGTTTGGTTTTAGCCTGCTGGCGGGCCTGGCCGTGTTGTATGCTGCGCTGATGGCGACTCGTGAAGAGCGGGTGCGCGAAAGCACCTTGATGCGGGTGCTGGGCGCTTCCAGAAAGCAGGTGGTGCTGGCCATGCTGGTGGAGTTTTTATGCATAGGCCTATTGGCCAGTATCGTTGCCAATATTTTTACCAATATTGCCGCTTATGCCCTGGCGACGCGGGTGCTGGAGATGGATTATCAGTTCAACGTCTGGCTGACCACTCAGGCCTTGCTGGCGGCGATGGTGCTGGTGCCCTTGTCGGCCTGGCTGGTGGCGCGCAACCAGTTTAACCAGCCGCCCAGAGTCTTGTTGCAAAGTGTTTAAGTCCCTGTGCCTGGATGGATACAGGTTAAAATACGCGCATGATTCCGATTTATCCTGCCAATAGCCTGAAAGATGCGCCGCTTCAAGGCGACATCACGCTGAGCGGACTCTCCAATCCGCCGCCACTTTCGTTGTATATCCATATCCCGTGGTGCGTGCGCAAATGCCCTTATTGCGACTTTAATTCGCACGAAGCACGGCAGGAAATCCCGGAAGCCACTTATGTGGATGCCTTGATTGCTGACCTCGAACAAGCCACGCCACTGGTGTGGGGCCGCAAAATCCGCAGCGTGTTTTTTGGCGGCGGCACGCCCAGCATTTTCTCTGCCGAATCGATTGATAAGATTTTGAGCCATGTGCGTATGCTCACGCCGCTGGAATATGGCGCTGAAGTCACACTTGAAGCCAACCCGGGCACAGTGGATATCGCCAACTTCAAAGGTTACCGCCAGGCGGGGGTGAATCGTGTGTCGCTCGGCATTCAGAGTTTTCAGCCGCAATACCTCAAAGCGCTAGGTCGCATTCATGACCGCGACCAAGCTTTGGCCGCCGCCGAGTTGGCGCTGAATACCTTTGAAAAGGTTAATCTGGATGTGATGTATGCACTACCAGAACAAAGCCTTGAGGATGCATTGAAAGATGCCGAAACCGCCTGCCAGATCAAGCCCGCGCATCTGTCGTTCTATCACCTGACGCTGGAACCCAACACACCATTTCACCGCACGCCACCGAGCTTGCCCGACGACGATACCAGCGCCACCATGCAGGAAGAAATCGAGAAAATACTAGCTGCAAATGGCTACCAGCATTACGAAACCTCCGCGTTTGCCCAGCTTGGTCAGCAGTGTCAGCACAACCTCAACTACTGGACGTTTGGCGATTACCTGGGCATAGGCGCAGGCGCGCATTCCAAACTCAGTTTTCATGACAAGATCATTCGCCAAAGTCGTCACAAGCATCCGAAAAAGTATCTCGAGTCTATCGCCACTGGTCAGATGGTGGATAGTGAATGGCAGATTGGGCGTGAGGACCTGGCGTTTGAATTTATGATGAATGCGTTAAGGCTGGTGGATGGCGTAGAGGCTAGTTTGCTTCAGCAACGGACGGGATTACCATTAAGGACTATTCAGTCGACCTTGCAGGCGGCGCAGCAACAGGGGTTGTTGGCGGAGCAGAGTGGGGTGATAGCACCGACATTGAAAGGGCAGCGGTTTTTGAATGAGTTATTGGGGATGTTTTTGCCATAGTCAGAATTTTTGCTGACTAATAAAGGATCTATTTCGCCTCTTGGCGAGTTACTTTCTGTTGCTTGCCCCACAGAAAGTAACCAAAGAAGAGGGCACCCAGCCATCACGGCCTAACGGCTGCCTTGCGTTGCTCAACAAAGTAAGCGGTCACGAAACTCGCCCTAGCAGCTTGCACATACCGCAAGCTGCCGCGGAGCTCAGACAGTCGCTCCCTTATTTCTTACTTTGTCTCCGCTACTCAGCGTGATGAATGGGATTTGACTCGCCAAACTCACATAGTAGAAATTTGGAGGGTACAAAAAAAATTCTTTTTATTCAATGCACAATCGATGGTGCTCATGGGTTTTCGGGCCCCTATCTGCCGCGCCGAGTAGCGCAGGCAAAATAAGATGGAGCGAGCGGCTGTTCGAATCCCGCGGTGGCCTGCGAAGTGTGCAGGCCGCTAGGATGAGTTTCGCGAGCGCTTATTTTGATGAGCAACGCAGGAAACAAGCGGAAGCTAGGGTGTCTTGTTCTTTGCCTTCTTTCTTATGGACAAGCATAAGAAAGAACGGTCGCCTAAAGGCGAAAAAGAATGTAATGCAAAGGTTACCGCTTAGGCCGTCGCTCTTCCAAAACACCCCAAACCAAACTCAATACCAGCAACAATAGCGCGCTCAATACAATCAACGCCAATTGCGGTGCTTGATAAAGCTTGTTGAGCGGGGTGTTAGCAATCGCTGTCGCATTAGCCTGGTAGGTGTCTACCACATGCGTTTTAACGGCCATGACACGGCGCGTTAAATGATCCACCGAGAAGGAATAGCCTTTAAGTGCCGGTAATTCTGGCAGGTGCACGCTTGGCAGCGACAGCTGAGGCAAATGCCAACCCGAACGGTGTTGTGCGCCTTGCGAGAGTTGCACACTCATTACCAGGCCGGGTGTGACAAAGGTTTGCGGATCGACTTCATCGGCTTTTTTAATGCGGTGGGTGATGGTATGCAGGGTTTGCGCATTGGGTACGGCGATTAATTGCGCAGACTTGGCCGCTTGGTCGGCCTTGAGCAGGATGCCGCGGCTGCGGCTCAGGGTGAGCGATTGCTGCACAAAGCGTTGCTGGAGGACTGGGCTTTGCGGGTAGAGTTTGGCGGCGAGACTGTTGACGCTTTCACCGGGCAGCAAGGGCCAGAGCATGGATTGCTCTTGCTTGGGATTGGCGATGCCAAACGCGGCTTGCACGGGATGGTTAAATAGCCGGAGCATCACGCCGATGACAATCATCAAGCCCGCCATCATCACCAAGTATGATCTGAGATTCCATTGGTGAGGGTGGCGGAGGATCATCAGCGCCCTAACTGTACTCTGGCTTGCGCAATGGCGCGGCGCACTTGTTCTGGGGCGGTGCCGCCAGTGTGATTGCGGCTGGCGACGGAGCCTTCGAGGGTCAGCACACTAAAAACATCATCTGTGATCGTGGTACTGAAGGCTTGTAACTCAGACAGGCTGAATTCGGCCAAGTCGCGGCCAGACTCCACACCCGCTTTGACGGCATGCGCGACGACTTCGTGCGCATCACGGAACGGCATGCCTTTTTTCACCAGGTAATCGGCGAGGTCGGTGGCGGTGGCAAAACCTTCCAGCGCCGCCTGGCGCATATTGTCGGCCTTGACGGTAATGCCACGCAGCATGTCGGCATAAATCTGCAAGGTCACCAGCAGCGTGTCAGCCACATCAAACAGCGGTTCTTTGTCTTCCTGGTTGTCTTTGTTGTAGGCCAGTGGCTGGCCTTTCATCAGAGTCAGCAGCCCGATTAAATGGCCATAGACGCGACCGGTTTTGCCGCGCACCAGTTCTGGCACATCCGGGTTTTTTTTCTGCGGCATGATAGACGAGCCGGTACAGAAGCGGTCGGCAATATCAATAAAGCCGAATCTTGGACTCATCCATAGAATCAGCTCTTCGGAGAAGCGCGACAAGTGCATCATGAGCAACGAGGCCGCGGCATTAAATTCAATCGCGAAGTCGCGGTCAGACACGGCATCGAGCGAGTTCTGGCATACGCTGTCAAATCCCAGCAGTTCGGCCACCAGCTCGCGCTTGATCGGGTAGCTGGTGCCCGCCAGTGCGGCCGCGCCCAAGGGCAGGCGGTTGATCCGCTTGCGAGCATCGGTAAAGCGCTCGGCATCGCGGTTGAGCATTTCAAAATAGGCCATCAGGTGGTGGCCAAAGGTCACCGGTTGCGCGACTTGCAGATGGGTAAAGCCAGGCATGATGGTGGCAGCGTTCTGTTCGGCCAAATCTAGCAATGATGTTTGCAGGGCGCGGATACCGGCAATCGCGTCATCGACCACGCTACGCAACCACAGCCGCACATCGGTGGCAACTTGGTCATTGCGTGAACGGCCGGTGTGCAGGCGTTTGCCAGCATCGCCGATTTTCTCGGTCAGGCGTTTTTCGATATTCAGGTGTACGTCTTCAAGATCAAGCAGCCATTCAAATTGGCCTGCTTCAATCTCCGCCAGAATTTCGCCCAGGCCGCGTTTGATCTCTTCTACATCTTGCGCCGAAATGATGCCTTGCGCGCCGAGCATGATGGCGTGGGCAATCGAGCCTTCAATATCAAACCTGGCCAGGCGTTTGTCAAAATCGACCGAGGCGGTATAACGCTTGACCAGCTCTGCCACCGGCTCATTGAAGCGGCCGGACCAGGCTTGGTCTTTTTGATGCAAAGAAGACTGGGTTGTCGGTTTGGGTGCGGTCAAAACAAATTCTTTCTGCCAATAAGGCTGGCTTGCGCGATAGACGCTGAATACTTATGATGCTGGAGCCACATTATAAATGAACATCACGCTGTGCGTAAAACTAGCCGCATTCCCAATTTCCGCAATCTGGGCATACACTTACGTGTACTGTTGCTGCATTTGTGTTTGCTGGCCTTGCTGGTGGTCTACGATGGACAGCCGGACGGAAGTATTAGCGCCTGGGTAAACGCACTGACGCAGATCAGTAGTCAGTGGCTGCCGCCATTGTTGCTGGTGATGGGGGCGCTGACCCTGGCTTATCCGTGGATGAGCCGCTGGGCGTATCGCCCGGCCCTGGCAGGGATTGTGCTGCTGGCGGTTGGCCTGACCGCATTGGCCACGGAAGGCTACCATGTGTGGATTGTCCCTTTGCGTGCCGCGCAATGGTGTCAGGTGCTGTTGCTCTCTGCCTCCGATGTCCTGCTGTGCCTGTATTACCTCGACCTGTTGCAGCGGGCCTATTCGCCCGCCATCGCCGAGGCCCGGTTGCAGGCCTTGCAGGCGCGCATTCGCCCGCATTTTTTGTTTAATAGCCTGAATGCAGCTTTGTCATTGATCCGCAGCCAGCCGCAGCGTGCTGAAACGGCGCTGGAGGATATGGCTGAACTATTCCGCGTGCTAATGGCGGATAACCGTGACCTGGTGCCGTTGTCGCAAGAAATTGCCTTGTGTCATCAATACCTCAATATCGAAAAACTGCGTCTGGATGAACGGCTGCAATGTGACTGGCAATTGTCTGAGGTGCCACCGGAGATGATGATTCCGCCGCTGATTTTGCAGCCTTTGCTTGAGAATGCCATTTATCATGGCATTGAGCCGCAGCCGCAAGGCGGCGTGGTGCATATTGAGATCAAACCCAGCGGCAAAAGCTTGCTGTTAAGGATAAGCAACCCGCTTCCCCCGCCAAGCAACCGGGCGAGTGGCAATAAAATGGCGCTCAAGAACATTCGTGAACGCCTGCGCTTGCATTACGACCTTGAGGCGCAATTGCGTCAGTACGAAGCGGATCAACGCTATATCGTTGAAATCGTCATCCCGACCCGGCCCTTGTCCGAGGTGGTACATGGCTAGCCAGCGACTGTTGATTGTAGACGACGAGCCCTTGGCCAGGCAGCGCTTGCGCGACCTGGTGGGGGATATCGGTGGTTATGAGATCGTTGGTGAGGCAGCCAATGGCGTGGAGGCATTATCCCTGTTGCAGCAACACGCTGCCGAGATTGTGCTGGTGGATATTCGCATGCCCGTGATGGATGGCATTGAGCTGGCCCAGCATTTGCGTGGCCTGGCAACGCCGCCCAAACTGATTTTTACCACGGCTTATGACCATTATGCGCTGCAAGCCTTTGATCTCAATGCGATTGATTATTTGCTGAAACCGATTCGAAGTGAGCGCCTGGCAACGGCCTTGGCCAAAGCGCAGCCTTTGCCAGCGGCGCAGTCACAAGCATTGCAGCCTTTGCAGCAAACCCATGATCATTTAAGCATCCACGAACGTGGCAAAATCATGCTGGTGCCCATCGCCGAGGTGCTTTATTTGCGCGCTGAGCTTAAATACATCACCGTGCGCACGCGCGAAAAAAGTTATTTACTCGAGGGCTCGCTCACACAGTTGGAGCAAAGTTATCCCGATCTGTTCGTCCGTATACACCGCAACGCACTGGTGGCACGCGCAGCCATCAGCGGCTTTGAAAAACAACGCATGGCCGAGGGCGATGAGGCGGGCGAGGCAGCCTGGGTGGTCTTGCTTAAGGGTATTCCCGAGACCCTGATGGTCAGCCGCCGTCACCAGCACATTATTAAGGCCACTTAAGGTAGTGGCCCTATGCCGCTATTTTTTCTTCTGTTGCGCCTGGTCTATCACTTTTGCGGCCCAATCACGGCCACCCAGACCAAAGGCGATGGCTAGCGCTAAAAACACCGCGCCAAACACAATCACAAATAATGAATGTATCAGCTGCATGCCGATGCCTAATTGCTCCAATGCGATGAAAATCGCCAGGATCTGGATGCAATACTCGGCCGAAGTGCTGATCACTAGCGCCTGGTCAAATTTGATGCTGTGCAGCCAGGCAAAAACCAGACGATTGATAAAGCGGGCAAATAGCGTCCCAAAGATCACGACCAAAATCGCCACAATGATGTGTGGCAGATAGCTGGCCAGTTCTTTTAACAGGGCGGCCACTTCGCTCAGACCCAGCGAATTGGCACCGGTAATGACAAACAGCAGAATCACCAGCCAATACACGACCTGGCTGATAATGCCGCTCAGGCTCACTTTGTAATTGGCGCTACGCATAAAGGCTTCCAGGCCTGACTTTTGCGCAAAGGTATCAAAATGCGAGAGTTCCAGAATGCGCTTTACGCCCAAGCGGACTGCTTTGGCTACCAGCCAGCCAAAAAACAGGATCACCATGGCCGCCAGTAATTTGGGCACAAAATGTACGAGTTCGATCCAGAATTGATTGAGAGAAGAAAGAAAAATTTCGATTTGGTACTGCATGAGTAGTCCTCCTCTTTATGTTTAAAAGCATGACTTTTATCGCCACTTGAGGTGTTTGCCGAATGCTCAGCATAACTCAATCCGACTCCCTTGTGGCTCAAAGGTTCATCTCCGCTGCTTGCGCGGCTATCTGGACATGCCGTGTTAAAATGCGCAGCTTAATCCAGCTAACTTCATCACAGGTTATTCATTTTGAGCACACTGAACTCTCCCGCCAAGTTGGTCATTGCCTCCCGCGAAAGCGCACTTGCCATGTGGCAGGCCAAGCACATCCAGGCCAGATTACAGGCCTTGTATCCACAATGTGACGTCAGTATTTTGGGCATGACGACCATGGGAGATCAGATTCTGGATTCGCCGTTATCGAGAATTGGCGGTAAAGGCCTGTTTGTCAAAGAGCTTGAAAACGCGCTGGCAGATGGCCGTGCCGATTTGGCTGTGCACAGCATGAAAGATGTGCCCATGCACTTGCCAGAGGGCTTTACGCTGGTGGCAACGGGCGAGCGCGAGGACCCGCGCGATGCGTTTGTGTCCAATGATTATGCCCGTCTGGAAGATCTGCCCGCTGGCAGTGTGGTGGGCACCTCCAGTTTGCGCAGACAAAGCCAGTTACAGGCGCGTTTTCCCACGCTTAAGATTGAATCCTTGCGCGGTAATCTGCAAACCAGGTTACGCAAGCTGGACGAAGGCCAATATGCCGCGATTATTCTGGCGGCGGCTGGATTGATCCGTCTCGAATTGGGTCATCGCATCCGCCAGTTTATTTCTCCGCAAGAGAGCATTCCGGCAGTGGGTCAGGGTGCCTTGGGCATTGAGATCAATGCCGCGCGGACGGATTTGAAAACCATTCTGGCACCGCTTAATCACTCCGACACCGAGCTTTGCGTGCTGGCCGAGCGTGGCTTTAGCCGCGCATTGGCGGGGAGTTGCACGGTGCCGCTGGGCGCTTATGCCACCAAGCAAAATGACACCATCACCATGCAGGGATTTGTCGCCAGCGTGGATGGCCAGCAAATGCTGAAAGAGACCGTCACGGGACCCGCAGCAGACGCTGAAAAACTGGGTCAGCAACTGGCCCTGCAATTGGTGGCGCGCGGTGCAGACAAGATTTTGGCATTGCTGGATGGCGTAAAATGACCCTGCCGTTGGCCGGACGCTGGATTGCCGTCACGCGCCCCCCCGAGCAAGCGACCAAGCTAACGGCCGCCATCGAGGCCGCCGGCGGTGCGGTGATCTCGTTTCCGCTGCTGGATATTCAGGCATTGCCTGATCTCAGTGGCTTTGATCAAGCCATCACGCCCTTGGCCCAGTTTGACTGGGTCATTTTTATCAGCAGCAATGCCGTGCAGCATGGCATGCCTTTACTGCAGCAGGCAGGCATCCCACCCAGCCTCAAGTTTGCCGCGATTGGCCCGACCACGGCCGCCAGTTTGCAGGCGTTTGGCATCCCACAAGTGCTGACACCGCAAGACCGGTTTGATAGTGAGTCGCTGCTGGCATTGGAGGCCTTCCAGGCAATGTCAGCGCAACGCGTGTTGATTGTGCGCGGGGTGGGCGGGCGTGAAGTGCTGGCCGAGACCTTGAAACAACGCGGGGCCGAAGTGGTGTTTGGCGAATGCTACCGCCGCGTCAATCCGCAAAGCAGTGCACAAGTGCTGGCGCAGGCCTATGCCCTAGGCCAGCTGCATGGCATTGTCGTTACCAGCAGTGAAGCCTTACGCTTTTTGCTTGACCTGGCGCAGGATGCAGCCTGGCTGCAAGCCACGCCGTTGTTTGTTAACCACGCCCGTATCGCCGAGCAGGCGAGCACGGCGGGTTTGACGGTTTACTGCAGTGGTGTTTCCGGGGATAGCGCCATGCTGGCGTTATTGCAAAACCATCTTCAGGCTTAAAGTGCCTTTCCGCACTGGCGGATTAACAGGCTCTGCGTCTTAACGCTAACAAGCCCAGCCCTAGCAATAACATTGCGCCTGTGTTTGCCTCCGGGACGGATGAAACCGCGATTGGATTATTAGTCAGTGTGGCAGAGGTAATCTTGACATCGCCTGCATTGATAACGATTTGACCATTACCTTGAATTCTATTCAAGACGCTGCTGCTTGCGTCTGGCATGTTGAAGTGAATCAAGCCGCCAGGGTTGAGCGTCACGTCAAAAGGTTTCCAGTCAATGATCGGGTGCACTGGGCCTTGATTGATCACCACTTGCCCACCAATTTTGCCATCGTTTTGAACAGCTTTAATGGACACTGTGCTCGCAACCTGAATGCCGCCTTGGATCGTCGAAAACGAAATCTCTGGTGCATTCAGATTTAGGTTTTCAAGCAGTAAATCGCCGTCTGCGCGAATAAAGATACTGTCGTCAGAGTTTATCCAGCCGCCATTTAGAGTCAAATTGCCTGCACAGCTGAGCGAGGCGCCAGCGAGTGATGAAATCGACAACGCACCACTGCAGCTAGTGCTGGCAAGGTTGATCACGGTATTGGCATGCGCCGCCACAGGTAGTGCTGCCATCAATGAAAAAAGTGCGGCGTATCGTCCCATTTTTATTCCCTGAATTATTTATGTTTAAATGTTTTAACATAGTGTAATGGCCTCTGTTTTGCGGTAAATGATGATTTAATGAAAACCGGATTAGGGCGGGGACTAAATATTTTGCGGTCAGCGCTTGACAAAATAAACTAAATAACTAATTATTTAGTTATATGAAAACAGTCACTCACATTCCAGAAGCCTGGACAGACATTTCGGCCCTCTTTGAGGCGCTGGGGGATGCGCACAGACAACGGATTTTGCTATCGTTTGAAAAAAACGAGCGGTTGACCATCCTGCAGATTGTGGAAAGCTCTCAATTAAGCCGCACAGCCGTCACCCACCATCTCAAGGTACTGGAGCGTGGTGGCGCGTTACAGAGTGAAAAAATCGGGCGCGAAGTCTTTTTCTGGGTCAATAAAGCGTTCATGCAACAAGCACTGGGAAATGTGCTGGACTATATAAAAAACGAAATATAAAAGGGTAGGAAGTGAATATGCTAGTCAGTTTATTAAGGGGTGTCTGTCGTTTATTGTTCAGGGTGCGTGTTACCGGCCTGGCAAATGTACCAAACGAAGACCGGTTGTTGATTATTGCCAACCACGAATCTTTTCTGGACGGCCTGTTGCTTGGCCTGTTTCTACCCAAGCGGGCCACTTTTGTCGTGCATACCGGGGTTCTAAAGCACTTTTTCTTCCGGCTATGGCTCAAGATGACACCGCATTTGTCGGTGGACCCTGCCAGCCCGCTGGCGATGAAAAAAGTCATTCAGCGGCTGAATGCCGGTGAAAATGTGGTGATTTTTCCTGAAGGCCGCATCACGCTGACGGGGGCCTTGATGAAGGTGTATGACGGCCCTGGTTTTGTCGCGGCAAAAACCGGCGTCAAGATTTTGCCCGTGAGGGTAGAGGGGGCGGCGCAGTCATATTTTGGCCGCTTGTCAGATGCGCATCCACGCAAGCTGTTGCCTAAAGTCACCTTGACCATTTTACCGCCCACCCAGATTCAGATTGAGCCGCACGGGCATCACGCGCCGTTGACGGCCAAGCAGCGCCGCCGCATAGCTGGTGAAGCCATGCGCAATATCATGCAGCACATGCTGTTCAAGACGCAGCGCAGCACCACCCTGTTTGAAGCCATGCTGGATGCCATGGATAAATATGGTGCCAAAACGCGCATCATCGAAGACATGAACCAGATCGAAGAGACGTATCAGGAAGTGCTCAAACGCAGCCTGGCGCTGGGCCGCATTGCCACCAAAGTCAGTCAGCGGGATGAGGCGGTTGGCGTGCTGATGCCGAATATCACCAATACGCTGGCTTTGCTATTAGGGATGACCGCGTTTAGACGTGTCCCGGCCATGCTCAATTACACCGCAGGGGCAGAGGGCATGCGTAACGCCTGTATTGCCGCCAATGTCCGCACCATTATCAGTTCGCGCAAGTTTATTGAAGCCGCCAAGCTTGAAGACACCATCGCCAAAATGCGTGATCTGAATATTGTGTATCTTGAAGACTTGCGTGCCCAGTTTGGCATGCTGGATCGCGCCTGGCTCATGGGCTATGCCTTGCATTATCCGCGTGCCGCCATGGAGCCCGCGACAGAAAACGACACCGCAGTCATCCTGTTTACTTCCGGCTCCGAGGGCAAGCCCAAAGGCGTGGTGCATAACCATAAAAGTATTGTGGCGAATACGCACCAGATTCTGGCCATGCTGGATTTCAATCCTACTGATAAATTCATGATGGCATTGCCACTGTTTCATGCCTTTGGCTTTACCGGCACCTTGTTGCCTTTCCTGAATGGCATCCCGATTTTGCTGTTCCCGTCGCCCTTGCAATATAAATTGATCCCGGAAGTGATTTATGACAAGGGCTGCACCGTGTTTTTCTCTACCAGCACCTTTCTGGGCAACTATGCGAAGTTTGCGCACCCCTATGATTTTTACAAATTGCGCGTGGTGTTTGCCGGGGCTGAAAAACTCAATGAAGAAGTGCGCAAAATCTATCACGAAAAATTTGGCATCCGCATCCTCGAAGGCTATGGCACGACCGAATGTGCCCCAGTACTCGCGGCAAATACGCCCATGGCGAACCGCCATGGCACGGTAGGCCAGTTTTTCCCGGGAATCGAATACCGTTTGGAGCCGGTGCCAGGCATCGACAAAGGCGGCTTGCTCTATGTAAAGGGCGACAACATCATGCAGGGCTACTATCTGTATGACCAGCCTGGCGTCCTGGTTTCGCCCAAGGATGGCTGGTATGAAACCGGCGATGTGGTAGAGGTCGATACCGAGGGGTTTATCCACATCAAGGGCCGGGTGAAACGCTTTGCCAAAGTGGCCGGTGAAATGGTCTCGCTCGAAGTCGTCGAGAAAATCGCCCATACCGCCGCACCCGAGCATCAGCATGCCGCGACGACAGTCGCCGATGCCAGCCGTGGCGAGAATATCGTGCTGTTCACCACCGATGCCAGACTCAAGCGTGAGGATTTGCAGATTGTGGCGAAAAACCTTGGCTCCCCAGAAATCGCCATTGCCCGTAAATTGGTGGTGGTGGAGCAGATTCCGGTATTGGGTACGGGTAAAACTGACTACGTCACCCTCAAACAAATGGCGGAAAAAGCGGCATGAAGAGTCCTTTCCAATTACTAAGCCAGCAACGGTTTGGCCCTTTTTTCTGGACGCAGGGTCTGGGGGCGTTTAATGACAATGTGTTTAAAACCGCATTGATTACCCAGGTGGCGTTTAATACGGCCAGCCTGACCACCCTGGATGGCAAGATGCTGGCGACTTTGTTGCCCGGCCTGTTTATTCTGCCGTTTTTCCTGTTTTCGGCGTCGGCCGGGCAATTGGCGGATAAATACGAAAAGTCGCAGTTGATTCGCTGGGTAAAACTATTGGAGATTGGCATCATGCTGTTTGCGGGCATCGGCTTTTTAAGCAGCAGCCTGGTGATGCTGGCCCTGGCCCTGTTTTTAATGGGGGTACATTCAACCTTGTTTGGTCCAGTGAAATATTCCTACCTGCCGCAACATTTGCAAGTGAACGAGTTGACCGCGGGCAATGGCCTGGTCGAGATGGGCAGTTTTGTCGCCATTTTGCTGGGGCAGGTATTGGGGGCATGGTTAGGCAGTTTGGAGCAACATGCCTTGTTCACCAGCTTGAGTGTGCTGTTGATTGCGATTTCTGGCTATCACTTGAGCCGCAGCATTCCGCTTTCTCCGCCACCGGTGCCCGAGATCCAGGTGAACTGGAACCTCGTGACCGAGACCATCAAGAACGTACGGACCTTTTGGGCGCAGCAAACGTTGTGGGTCGCGATTGTTGCGATCTCCTGGTTCTGGTTTTTTGGCGCGACCTTGCTGGCGCAATTTCCCAACCTGGCCAAGCATGTATTGCAGGGCACGGAGCGTGACTTTATCAGTCTGTTATCGATCTTTTCGGTGGGGGTAGGCGTCGGTTCTGTCTGGTGTGAAAAGCTCTCCAAAGGCAAACAGGAGCTAGGCTTAGTCATGCTGGGGGCGGCTGGCATGTCTGTGTTTGCCTGGGATTTTGCCCAGGTGACTGGTGATATCCAGCAACAGTTATTGGCACATCCGGGCCTGACTTTGCATCGCTTGCCTGGCTGGAGCGATGAGCGCATGTTGCTGGATGTGGCCTTGCTCGGCATTTGTGGCGGTTTGTATATTGTGCCCTTGTACGTGTTGCTACAGAGTCGCGCGCAACCAGGCTATCAATCCCGTGTGATTGCGTCTAACAACATCATGAATGCACTGTTTATGGTGCTCTCTGCCGGATTTTCAGTCTTGCTGTTTGGCATGGGTGTCAGCATCCCGCAGTTGTTTGGTATCACGGCCATGCTCAATGTGCTGGTGGCAATTTATTTGTGCTGGCGCCAGCCGGAATATTGGGTCAGTGTGTGCAATTACTTGCGTGTTTGGGGGCGATAGCATGCGGCGTATGGTTGGGGTCGGATTTGGATTCGGCATCGGCTTGATGTCGTCGTTTGTTCATGCGGAGTCCGAAGTGGATAAATTAGGACCCTATGCCAACACGCAATTTCAAACGATGCGGGGGGCTTGCCAGCACTGCCAGACGTTGCCGCAAACCTTATGGTATTTCCGCCATGAGACGTTTTCTGTCCCGGCTGATGGCGAGCCAGTAACACGCATCGACACCCAGATGCGTGGAGTCGAGGATAGTGCGGCACTCAATCCTGTGGCTTTACCGTCACTGGTCTGGACCGGCGCAACTCAACGCTGGTCAGAAATGACGTTAACCGCTGCAGGCAGTTCGGTCTCAACCGCAACAGGCGAGCGCTTCCATTTTAAATTGGTGCCCAAACTTGCCAGTAACCGATCTTACTGGAATGCGGATACGAGTGCTTATTTCAGCCAGTCCAAACTGTGGATACGCGGCGAGTTAGAGGGCGAGACCTTGACGGCGCGCACCGTATGGCCACATGCGTTTAAGCTTGATTTAACCGCTGACCCGCAACCGTTGCAAAAGGATGAAACCTTGCAATCCCTGGTACAGTTTGCCAACGGGGGTGCCCGCAGCCCCTATCAAAGCCGGCTGTTATGGGAGAGGTCACCAGGCCTGGCGCAACAGTCGTCAGGCAAAACAGCCGTCGGCATTTTGCTCAATGGTGCCCAGGGCGATGATGATGAGGCCCATGGCGGTCACTTTGCCCTGGCTACCGGGATCGTCGGTGCGCAAGGCGAATATGCAAACTGGCTGGTCAATAACTACTATAACCTGGCCATCAATAGTGAAAAGGGCGTCATTGCCGGGGTCACGCCTTTCGATAAATACATGGGCGACCTCAATAGTGGGCAGGCATTTTACCGGCCATCCTATATGCTGGTGGCGGTGTTCAGTCAGACGACGATTCCCCAGCAAGTTCAGGCATTGAATAACCGGGTCATGCAGCATTTTTACCACAATGACTTTGTATATGATCACGCCAGGGATAACTGTGCTGGCATCAGCATAGATACTTTACGCCAACTGGGCTGGCAAGTGCCCCGGCGTGGAGTCGAGAGCCTGCTCAAGGCCAGTGCCGCTTACTGGTATGTGGCTGCCACGCAGCAGAGTCTGCAAAAAGGCCGTGCCATTTATGATTACCTGAATACTGAAATGACTCGGCTGTTTCCTGCGGTAGCATTTGACGCCATCGGGCATGACCTGCTCAATATGGCTCAAACTGGTGACCGGTCCACATTAACTTCACCTCGTATGGCGCCTCTGGCCGATCAGCTTGAAGCGATTTACTTTGTACGTATTCCGCAAATTCCATCCAGCCGTGAGTTTGGTCTCGCGCCTGTATATAGCTTTGCCCAGTATCTGCAACAAGCGCCAGCGGATCGTAGCCAATGGAAAGTGATTCCAGTGACGCCAAACCGGTTGCCGGCGTCTTTAAAAGAGGGGCTTGCGCGTCAGCCGCAAGCTGTGAGTCTGATTCCATTGCCTGCAATCCTATGTTTGCTTAGTGTGATCGGGGTCTTGGTGCTGTTGGGCATGCAGATGGTGAGATGGCTAAAACACAGAAAACGTTAAGGCATCCAAGGGCAGCTGGCCTGGCTAATGCGTGTATAGGCCATGGGCCTGGCTGGCGAACTTGAATTCCCGGTGGAGCCGACGCTGGCTTTCAGGATCAGCGTACTCAAACACGCAGGGCTGTTTGCAACTTTTAACGCCTCTGTTGTCACACTTATCATTAAAACAAGCCATTCATTCAGAGGAGTGTGACATGCAAGTTGCGATGAACCGCAAGCTGATACTAACCGCCATCATTTGTTTATTGCTGTATCAGGTAGGGACCTGGATTACGATCGTTGCCGGGGCTATCTGGGGTGCCGGGGCTGCCATTATTGTGGCGCTGGTCACATTTTTTTGTGCGCGTTTGGCCAAACGCGGGGCAAGCAGCACCGTCTGGTTTCTGATTCCCACGCTGTTATTCACGGTCGTACCTTTGTTGGCTAAAGGCTGGAGCCTGTTCACCAGCCAGACCGGTATGGTGGATATGCTGGTGGATTTGGTGCCTTTGCTGGTGGGCTTTGTGATCCCGGTCGCTTTGCTGTCGATGGTCTACCTCGATTTACGTAAAAAATCCTTTTAATCGCACATCTGCAGGCGGATGCTTGCCGGTAGGGCCATAAACGAGATAACCCGTTATAATTCCAAGCTTGATTCAAACAGATTAAGCCTTTATGCAACCTATCTATTTCGGCACGCCTCGCCCGTCTTCAAAACTGTGGAGATTTGCCCACTGGTTTGGCCCTTATGCGCCGCTGATTGTCATGTTTATCAGTGGGCTGGTCTTGCTTTCTCTCACGCGCCTGGGGCTGGTGATCTGGAAGTGGGAGCGCGTACAGGCGACCGGTGAACTTTGTCAGATCTTGTTGCAGGGCGTGCGTGTGGATGTCATTCAGCTTGGTTTGCTGGCCTTGATCCCGGTGTTAGTGTCGCCGGTGCTGGCGACCCGTGGCCTGTTCAAGTTTTGGCGCCGATTCACCTTTTGGTGGGTGTTGCTCTCATTGGTGTTGTTGGTGTTTTTAGAGGCGGCCACGCCAGGATTTATTCTTGAGTATGATGTCCGCCCCAACCGCATCTTTGTCGAATATCTCAAGTATCCGCATGAAGTGTTTGGCATGTTGTGGCAAGGCTTTAAAGTCGAACTGTTTTTTGGCTTGGCCATGAGCTTGGTGGCGGTTGCACTGGTTGCGCGTTTATTGAAACCCTGGCGTCAAGCCGAGCCTAAATGGAATAATCTGGCGGTATGGCTGGTCTGGCCATTATTGCTGGTGTTGACGATTTTCGGCATCCGCTCTAGCCTGGGCCACCGCCCGGCCAATCCGGCCTTGTTTGCCATTACCCAGGACAGCATGGTCAACAGCCTGATTTTAAACTCAAGCTATTCGGTATTTTATGCCGCCTACAGTTTGCAGCATGAGGCAAAATCCAGTGCCATTTACGGCAAACTGCCGCGCGAAAAAATCTTTGCCTTGACCGGTGCGCAAGATACCGATATCCCGACCCTGACCACGCTGACACCCAGTGTGCAGCGAGACAAACCATTGAACCTGGTGATTTTGCTGCAAGAGAGTCTGGGCGCAGGCTTTGTCGAATCTCTGGGCGGCAAGCCGGTGACGCCAAATCTGGAAAAGCTCAAAGCTGAGGGCATCTGGTTTACGCATCTGTATGCGACCGGGACACGCTCGGTGCGCGGGATTGAGGCGGTCGTTACCGGTTTTCAGCCGACGCCGTCAGACAGTACCGTCAAGCTGGACTTGAGCCAGAAGAACTTTTTTACGCTGGCTTCGCTATTGTCCAAACGTGGTTACCTGACCGAGTTTATTTACGGGGGGGAATCCCATTTTGACAATATGCGCAGTTTTTTTATGGGCAATGGTTTTCAGCAGATCACGGACCAACCAGATTTCATCAATCCGGTGTTTGTTGCCAGCTGGGGGGCTTCTGACGAAGATTTGCTCAACAAAACGCATGAGCAGCTGATGGCACACCACGCCAGCGGCAAGCCGTTTTTTACACTTGCGTTCAGCTCGTCTAACCACGCGCCCTTTGAGTTCCCGGACGGGCGTATCGAGCTGTATGAGCAGCCTAAGGCGACTGACAACAATGCAGTGAAATATGCAGACTATGCCATCGGCGAGTTCTTTAAAAAGGCCAAAGCCAGCCCTTATTGGAACGATACCGTGTTTTTGATTGTGGCCGACCATGACATTCGCGTGCGCGGCGATTCGCTGGTGCCGATCGAACACTTTCATATCCCGGCGTTGATTCTGGGCGGGGCGGTGCAGCCCAAAACGGTTGAAGCAATTGCCAGCCAGATTGACCTGCCGGTGACCGTGCTGTCACTGATGGGCATAGACGCCAAGCATCCGATGACCGGGCATGATTTGTCCAATGTGAGCGCTGACTATCGTGGTCGCGCCATGATGCAGTACAACTACAACTTTGGCTGGATGCAGCAAACTGGCCCAACGGTCGCAGATAACGAAGTGGTGGTGTTGCGTGAGGGCAAGGCGCCTGCCTTTGGTCACTACAATCCACTCAGTAAGCAGTTGCAGAATACCGCACCGCCAGCGGATGCCGCGGCATTGGCTGAACGCGCCCTAGCTAACAGCCTGTTGCCTGCCTTGTTGTATCAAGAGCAGCGTTATCGCTTGCCAGAGTAAGGGCTGACTTTGAAAAAACAACCCTCCATGCTGACCCGACAGGTCATTCTTGATGGCTTGAAATATCTGGCCACAGGTGGTTTCTGGCTCAAACACAGCCACTTACCAAAACTCGACCATGCCATCCCTGACGACTTTATCGGGATCTGTGTCGCGAGTAATCAGGATCCTGCCACAGATGATTACGTCTTGACGCAATTGCAGATGCTGGGTGTGACCAGGGTACGGCTGGATATCAGCGATGATGATGCACGCCCCCATCAAGAGCGTTTTTTGCGCCGTTTGTTAGCGGCTGGCCTCTCGGTGACCTTGCATGTGGTGCAGCCATTTGCCGCGGCAAGAAATATGCGCGACGCCAGTGTGCAGCAAGCGTGGGCAACTTTTGTGTCTGAGCTATTGCAAGCCTATGCGGGACGCATTGCGGCGCTGGAGATTGGTAACACGGTCAACCGCAAAAAATGGGCGGGCTATGACATGCCTGGCTTTATGTTAGCCTGGCAGCTGGCTTACGATCTGGCCAGACAATATCAGGTGCGGGTGGTGGGCCCGAATGTGCAGGATTTTGAGCCGCTGTATAACGTCAGTCTGCTGAAAACGCTGGCTCAGACCCGGCGCTTGCCCGATGTGCACAGCAACAACCTGTTTGTGGAACGCGTGATTGAGCCCGAGCTGTCCGATGAGCGTATTTTCAAATATCAGTGGACCCGACACCTCAAGTTTAACCTGATCAAAAAAGCCCGTTTGTTGCAAAAAGTGGGGGAAGATTTTGGTGTGCCTGCGCTGGTGTCGCCGGTGGCCTTCTGGGCGATTTACCGCATCAAACGCCACTTGCCGGATGGCGCGCAAAAACAGGCCGATTACGTGGCACGCTACTTTACTTTGTTGGCCGCCTCTGGCGCTTTGCAGCACGCAAACTGGGGCGCCCTCATTTGTCACCGTGAAGGCTTGATTGATGATGGCCTCAAGGATGCAGAGTATCCGGCACTGGAGCGCGTCGCCTATTACAAATCGGCCGATGGCCAGCGCGAACACTATCTGCACAGACCCAGTTTTGCGGCATTTAAAACGGCATGCGACTGGCTGAACGGGGCGCACTATATTGCGCCTGTGAGTACCGGCCATGGACTCGAAATCCACGAATTACAGCAGCATAGGAAAACCGTGCATATCGCCTGGACCGTCAACGGTCAATGTGCAGTGCTCGACCAAGTCTATTCCCCGCATTGTTTGCAGCTCGCGCAAATTTTTGACCGTGACGGCCAACCGGTACCAGACCGGCAATTAGTGACCGAGTCACCGCTGTATCTGGTGTGGCCAGAGCCGGACCAGATGTTACTACGCACGGCGCAACCTGCCTTGAGTGGCACGGTGATTCATGCGCATATAGGCGGCAAGCAGTATTTTCCGGTACATGAAGGCGATTGGCGCGGCTTGATTCTTGCCAAGGATGCCGAAGAAGCCAGACAATTATGGCAGGCTTGGCATCCGGAAACGCTGACTCCGCCTGCCAAACAGCAGGCGTTGCGCCATGCCAGAAATGCGATTTGGTCCTTGCCTGATCCGAGAACTCCCGGTCAGCAAGTGACTGTGAAAAAACCGGTGCGCATGTATTGGCATAAAACGCTACTGGACAGATTTAAACCCAGCAAAGCCAAGCGCAGCTGGAACGGGGCGATGGAATTGTTGCGGCGAGGCGTGGGTACTGCCATGCCTGTCGCATTCATCGAGCATACGCATGACACCACGTTGCGCCGCAATTTTTATATCTGTGATTTTGTGCCGCATCAGTTTGCCATTTCCAAGGCGTTTTTGGCTTTTCGCGAGGGCGCGACCGAATACGAGGGCCTGACTGCCGAGCATTTGTATCAGGCCTTTGCCCGGTTTTGCCTGCATATGCACCATTCGGGGATTTATTTCCGCGACTTTTCCGGGGGTAATATTCTGGTGCAGCGTGAAGGGGATCAGTTACAGTTTGTGCTGATAGACACCGCCCGCTTGCATGCGACGCCGAGAGCGACGCCGATGTCAAATCGTCTGGCCGACTTGACGCGCGCCTTGAACAAACTGCATTGGGAAGGCCGCAAGCAGTTTTTGCAAATATATCTCGGCATGAGCGGTCGCCGCCTGAGCTGGCAGTTTTTATGGCCGTTTTACGTCTATGACTTCAAGGTGAGCCTCAAGCGCACCATCGGCCGCAAAGGCATCAGCAAATTGTTGCGCCAGATCAAGTCGCGGGCGGATTAAGGGGTATATCAGGCGATACTCATGAAAATCATGAACGCATGTTGCGCAGTTTAATCACGACAATCTTTTAGCCTAGTTTTAATATGGTCACACGTTGATAGCAACTGCTAAGACGAATTTAGGATAAAGGAGAAATGACTATGTGGACTAAACCAGCTGCTACCGAAATGCGTTTCGGCTTTGAAGTAACTATGTACGTTATGAACAAATAATTTGTTCCTGATGGCATGAACGGGCGCTTTAGCGCCCGTTTTCATTTCCGGCTACTCTGTTATCTTGATAAAAGATGCCGCACAAAACTTTTCTGGTCAAGCCTGCTCAAATGCCAGAATCATTTGAGAGAATTCACTATGCTTGGCCTTACGAAATGCCTGACTCAAATCAGCTCCGCCCTGGTGTTATGGATGGTCCATGCCACCGTCATTGCCTGCCTGGATGAGCAGTCTTTAAAAAGTCTGGCAGACAAGGAAATGCAATACATGCTGCAGCGTATCCCACCTGCATTTGCGGATGCAGTGGCTGATCAGCAGGTCAGTGGCAGCATGTCCGTCACCACGACGCAACCTTGTCAGATCCACTGGCAGTTGCAACTGCCAGCGGCAGACCTCGCCGAAGCACACGCCTTGTTGCAAGCCGATCCGGCCAAGCAAATCATGTTGGCTGCACAAGGCTATCAAGTGCCTGAGACGACAGACAATCAGGCTGATTTTAGTCTAGATGCGGCCAGCTTGCAGCCGCTGCATCGCGATACCTTGCAGACTGCGCCACTGGGTAAATTGCGCGCCAGCGTGGAACTCATGTATGCGATGTTGACCCAGGCCAGGGCCGATGCAGTATCCACGCCCAAGCCCTGGACGGGTGCGGATCAGCAGGCACTGAAGCAGACTTGCCAGCAGCGCTACCATGCCGACGATATGACGCAGGCCTGCGACTGCTATGCACTCGGTCTTGCGCAAAAGTATAGTTACCGGCAAGTGCGTTACAACCACTATCTTTTGACCAATCCATATGCTTTTGCGACCGGCAATGGTGCGGCTTACAAGCAACTGGACAAAGCCTTGCAGGCGACTTGCGGTCTGCAGACGCTCAAATAATGACTTGTGGGTTCACTTAGTAATTTAACTGGCCTGAGAAGTACCAACCGGTCTGGTCGTCCTTGTTGGCGATTCTGCCCAAATCAATATAGGCGCCAGTGATAGACACGTTGCGGTGCGGAAACCAGGTCATGAAAATATCGTGCGCACTGTTTTCTTTGTATACCGACAGGTTATTTGGTTTTCCGCGATATTCAGTGCCGATGAGCCAGTTATCCGAAAGCATGATCGCTGCCGAGGCGGCTGGCAGGATACGATAGCGGTCATGCCGGTCACCGCCAAATCCCAAGAGGCCAAACTGGTTGGCTTTACTGGCATGCAGATTGGCATTGATGAGCAAGTTGTAGCCATTAATCGCACCCAAAAATAACTTGCTGGTGGCCACATAATAATCAATGCCATCGCGATCTTTGGCGCCCAGCGCCTTGGGCACAAAGTGGTAGTCCTCGTTATATTTGTATTGGGCCCCCACCGAGATTTGTGGCAGCCAGCTGTCCTGTTCATAGACGGCGTCGCCTATCAGGCGTAATTTTATGCCTAATGTGTTCAGACGGACTTCCTCGCCAGGCACCGTATCGCTCAAGCCGAACCGCGCCTGGCTGGCACTGAGTTCGATGCGATTGAAAGCACCAATCGCGATCCCAGAGGTATTTAATTTAAAGTCGCCCTTGGTTTGTGCATGCGTATAAAACGCCGAGCCGCCAATTTGTTTGTCTGTGCCATAACCGCTAATCACAGCCCAAGGCATCAAGCCACCGCCTGCCGCCCCCTCAATCTGGGTGACGCCACCGGTCGCTAACAGGCGATCGCCTGCGTTGGCTACGATAGGCAAGGTCATTGCTGTTGCCACTGCAATGCAGCCGATCAGAAGGGGAGAAGAATGCATGGTAACGCTTTCAAAATTTGATCGAATAGCATCATTATCTCGTTTTCGCGATAAGAATCATTGCGAAAATAGCGATTGATTTGATTGGCTTTTTCATCGTTTCAAACTTTTTAAGCTCACGTAATATGCTGATAGTGTGGCAATTTAACGGAGGAAGAAATGCGAAGGTTGATCTGGATTGGCTTGTTGCTGTGCATGGCGGGGTGTACCGCCCAGCCCAAGCCTGATGCAAGCTTGTTCAGCCGTATCGGTGGCCTGCCGATGCTGAGCCGCTTGTCGAATCAAACTTTGGATATTGTCAGCAAGGATCCACGTGCAGCCCGCTCATTTGAAGGGGTGAAAATGGTCACGCTTAAACAGAGTCTGACCAATTTTTTATGTGTTAAAACTGGCGGGCAATGTGAGTATGAGGGCGAGACCATGAAAAATGCGCATGCCGATGCCCATATCACCATGGCAGAATTCGAAATTATGGTTGAGGTATTGCGGGAGCGCATGGATATCAATGGCGTAGGCACCAAAGAAAAGAATGAGCTGTTGAAGATACTGGCGCCCATGAAGCGGGACGTGGTCAGTGATTAAGCTTGCAAAGGATAAGAAGATGCGTTTTTTGAGCAGGCCGCTGCTTGGCGCAGGACTCTGGTTACTCTGTCTGGGGCTGTCTGCGCACGCCGCGGAAGTGACGCTCACTGTGACGGATGCTGCGGGCCGGCTGGTCACCGATGCGGTCGTCGCGTTTTATGACAAGAAAACCCCGGCAATCAGTCCAGCCCCTGGCAAGATCGTGCAAAAAAACAAAATGTTTAACCCCAAGGTAACCGTAATCCAGACCGGTACCAAGGTGAATTTTCCGAATGAAGATACGGTGAGGCACCATGTCTACTCATTTTCACCTGCCAAAAAATTCGAGCTGAAGTTGTATTCCGGCGTGCCAACGGACCCCGTGTTGTTTGATCAGGCGGGATTGGTGACATTAGGATGCAACATTCATGATTCTATGGTAGGGTATATTTATGTCGTCGATACCCCGTTTTTTGTCAAAACGGACGACCAAGGCAAGGCCATGATCAAGCTCAGTGATGGTCAATACAGTTATCAAGCCTGGCTACCAGGACAAAATAAACCTGGCACAGAACAAAAGGTAAATATTGAAGGGGCCGCAACCGAGCTGAAAATTGCGCTTCCCTAACATTCTCACTGCATGATCCAGTTCAAACACATTCGTTCGCGAATTGCTTTTACATTCTTAACCGTGGTCATTGCCATTCAGTTGGCAGGTCTGGTTCCGCTTAAATACGCCCTGGTAAAACATGCCAACCGCCTGGCCGAAGAGCAGATGGAGGTCGGCGAACGGGTATTTGTCAATTTGCTGCAACACAACACGCAAAGTCTCAAACAGGCGACGCAAGTGTTGGCCGCGGATTATGCCTTTAGGGAAGCCGTTGCCACCAACGATGCGGAAACGATTGCCTCCGCACTGGAAAGCTACCAGGGCCGCATCCATGCTCAGGTCGCCTATTTCGTCAGTCAAGATGAAGCGATGGTCATCGGCACCCAGGAAAGCGAGTCTGCCATTTCTGGCAGTGCGGCCCATCAGGAGTTTGTACAGGCCATTATCGAGAATCAAACCGGCACACTCAAGTTTGAACTGGTGGATGGCAAACCTTATCAGTTGATAGCCGTGCCGGTTAAAGCACCCGAAGTGATCGGCTGGGTAGTGATGGGGTTTGCCGTGGATAACCGCCTGGCCGCGCAAATCAAGCAACTGACGCACCTGGATGTCACCTTTGTACAAAAAACCCATCAGCACGATTGGGCGCTGGTTACGGGGACTGCCAACCACGAACTTTCAAACCTGCTGGTCAAAACCGTTTCCGATGTGTATGCGCAGAAGCTGTCTTTACACAAGGTCGACCTGGATGGCATTACCTACCATCTTAAAATACGTTCCTTGCATGAAACCAAGGATGAAGCTTTGCTGGTGGTGCTGCAGGGCTCGGTAGAACCTTACCTGCAGGATTTGAACACGCTGTTTAAAGTGATGATTTTCCTGACCTTGCTTGGTGTGGTCATTTTCGCTGCCTTGATCTGGTATGTTTCGCGCAAAACTACCGAACCGATTGCGACGCTGGTTAAAAATGCCGATGACATTGCCATGGGCAATTATGACAAGCCAATTCAGGTGACCAGTACGGATGAGATCGGCTTACTGGCAACCGCCCTCAACAGCATGCGGGAAGCGGTGTTGCAACGCAGCTTGCGCATCCAGCGGCTGGCGTTTAATGATGAGCTGACTGGTCTTTCGAACCGGCTGGCATTTACCCAGGGCGTGCATCAGGCCATGCTGGCCCATGCCCAGAGCAATGCCAAGCTGAGTATTCTGGTCATTAATATTCACCGCTTCAAGCCTATCAACCAAACGCTAGGTCGGGATTTTGGCGATGATTTGCTGCGTCACGTCGGTCAGGTGCTCAAACAGCATGTATTGAGTGAGCAAGACATGGTGGCGCGCCTCGATGCTGATGAATTTGCTGTGTTGTTACAGCATGCCGATCAGGCGCAAGCCACCCGGTTTGCAGATGCCATCCAACAGGTATTTGAGCAACCGGTGCAGGTGCAGGGCCAAGCGATTGATGTACAGGCGGGCATGGGGATTGCGCTGTATCCCGAACATGGCATGGACGAAGAATCTTTACTCAACCACGCTGAGACGGCACTGCAAGAATCCAGACTCAAAAAGACGCCCTGGATTGTCTACAATACCTCGCTGGAAATTGACCAGTCCGAGACATTGACCCTGATCTCTGACCTTAAGGAAGCCATCCAGCAAAACCAGTTATTGCTCTACATCCAGCCCAAGGTCGATGTCTCGACCCGCCGTGCGCTGGGCGGTGAAGCCCTGATTCGCTGGGTGCATCCGCAAAAAGGCATGATTTTCCCTGACCAGTTTATTCCGTTTGCCGAACAGACCGGTATTATCAGTGACCTCACGCAATGGATGTTGCGCCGCGCCTGTGAAGCGTTGGCGGATTTCAAAAAACAAGGCTTGCATATCAGCCTGGCGGTGAATCTTTCAACCCGCGACCTCAACAACATGGAGTTGCCGCAACAGATTGCCGATTTGTTGGCAGCGCATGGCTTGACCACCAAATCACTCAAGCTTGAAATCACCGAAGGCAGCTTGATGCAGGATCCAGAGCGGGCGGAAATTGTCGTACGAAAACTGGCGGCTATGGGGTTGCATCTGGCCATTGATGACTTTGGTACTGGCTACTCCTCGCTGGCTTATTTGCGTCAACTGCCGGTGCAAGAGCTTAAAATTGACCGCTCATTTGTCATGTTTATGGATAAAAACGCCGGCGATGCCAGCATCGTGAAATCGACCATCGATCTGGCGCACAACCTGGGCTTGATCGTGGTGGCCGAAGGCATAGAAAACGAACTGGTGCTCAACCAGTTGGCCAAGCTCGGTTGCAATGAGGGGCAAGGCTACTTTATTGGCAAGCCCATGCCAGAAAAAGACTTTTCGATCTGGCTGGAGCGCTGGCAAGGTCAAA
The DNA here is from genome assembly GCF_056314085.1 of Methylophilus sp. DMC14. Lineage (NCBI taxonomy): Bacteria > Pseudomonadati > Pseudomonadota > Betaproteobacteria > Nitrosomonadales > Methylophilaceae > Methylophilus > Methylophilus sp. DMC14. The sequence continues at coordinate 759,317 of NZ_JBQUZA010000001.1, forward strand.
ACGACATAGACATTGATATCGGCGATGATTTTAACTATGCCGTCAATCCGCTCGATATCGAGCCGGAGCCTCAAGACCCTTACACGCTGGACAACCTCAATTAATTCAATGCTGCATACCCGGCCTTGATTTCAAGGCAATGGGCTGTTCTATAAAAAATACTTATTGATTAAATTAAATAATTCAATTTTATTTAAAAATAAAACTGTTTTATCATGCATTCCATACATGAAAGGAGCGCAAGATGAGCCAAGTCAGAATGCACAAGAAAGCCAACTTCATCATTCACTACATGATGCAGTGGCTAAACAAATAAGATTAAAAAGTTGTTGAAAATATAATAGCGCGCGATTTATAATCGCAGCATATGAATAATTCTGCATCAGCCCAAACACCATTGCTTAACGAGCAGTTATGTTTTTCTGTGTATTCGCTGTCGTTGGCGATTAACAAAGTATATCGCCCACTGCTCAAAACACTGGAATTAACCTATCCGCAGTATTTGGTCATGATGGTGTTGTGGGAGAGCGATCAGCGTACCGTCAGTGATATTGGTGAGCAGTTGTTTCTGGATTCGGCAACGCTGACCCCTTTGTTGAAACGGCTGGAAGCCGCTGAATTTTTGCAGCGTGTGCGCTCGACCGAAGATGAAAGGCAAGTGATTATCTGCCTGACGCAGACCGGCCGTCAGCTGAGACTGAAGGCCGCCGGCATTATGGATGATATGTTGTGTGCCATGGGCTGCTCATTGCACGAGGTAGGTGAGTTACGCGAGCGCTTGAATGCGCTGCGCAACCATTTAATTCAGCATCAAGCGTAGTAAACATAAACAAATGGTTTATGGTATTTTAAGTAGTGTGCGATTTAATTTTAAACAATATGAATTTTCATAGAAAGGATTCAACATGAAGATACAAGCGTTAGTTGCCGTGTTATTTGCCACAGCATTGACTGTCTCCAGCCCGTCGGTATTTGCAGAGGAAAAACCGGTGACTGAACAATTGGTGGACACCTTGACCACCTTATCCGGCGGCCCTCATGCCGGCTATCGTGCCAACCATGCCAAAGGCGTGATGGTGGAGGGGACATTTACCCCTTCCGCACAGGCGGCTACAGTCACTAAAGCAATACACTTCCAAAAGGCAGTGCCAGTGTTGGTCCGTTACTCGGATGCTACAGGCGTGCCTAATATTCCGGATGCCAATGGCAATGCGTTTCCTAAAGGCATTGCGATCCGCTTTCAATTAGCGGATGGCACCGCAACGGATATCGTCAGTATCTCGGTGAATGCTTTTCCAACGGCGACGCCAGAAGACTTTCTGGGCTTGCTCAATGCCGTGCGCGACTCTCAGGGCAGTACGGCCAAGCCAAGCCCAGTCGAGCAGTTTTTAGGCAGCCATCCAGCTGCACTCAAATTTGTGACCACACCAAAACCGGCGCCTGTGAGTTTTGCGACGCAACCTTTTTATGGCGTGAACGCGTTTGAGTTTACCAATGCTGCAGGTAAAACCGTCTTTGGCCGTTACCAGATTGTGCCCGTGGCCGGCGCCAAATTTCTGAGCCAGGAAGCGGCTGACAAAGCCGCACCTGACTACCTGATGACCGATATTGTCGAGCGCGTAAAAACTGGTGGGGTGCAATATAAATTATTGCTGCAACTGGCTGAAGCCGGGGATGAAGTCAATAACGCGACCGTCGTTTGGCCGGACAGCCGCAAGGTGATTGAGTTGGGAACACTGACCTTGAATAAGGCTGTGGCAGACAGTAAAGCGGCTGAAAAGCCCATCATGTTCAATCCGCTACAGCTGACAGACGGCATTGCGCCTAGCAAAGATCCTATTTTGCTGGCCAGACCAGCGGCTTATGCCGTCAGTTATGGTAGAAGATTGGGGCATTAAGCTTATTTAGCAAAGCATAGCGAGCTGAATCTGGAACGGCGTTGTTTGCGTGAGCAAACCGCGCCGTTTGCTTTTAACGCCGGCCAACTACTGGGCGACAAATGCAATCGCTTTGCCATTAATGCAATAGCGCAGTCCGGTCTCTGTTTTGCCATCGGGAAAGACATGGCCCAAATGCGCATCACATACATTGCACTTCACTTCTACGCGTTGCATGCCATGGCTATCGTCGGCGTAATAAGCAATCGCATTCTTTGCAAGGGGCTGGTCAAAGGAAGGCCAACCCGAGGCAGAGTCAAACTTTTGGCTAGAATCAAACAGCGTTTGCGCGCAACAGGCGCAGGCATAGCGCCCTGGCGTAAATGCCACACACATTTCTGATGAAAACGGCCGCTCGGTGGCACTTAAACGTGTAATGGCAAACACATCGTCATCCAAAATCTCGCGCCAGGCACGCACGGATTTTTGCAATTTGCGTTCTGGGGGCAGATTCCCTTCGCGCGAGAGTTTAAGTATATCTTTCCATTTAAGCATGATATCCATCCATCAATTTCCAACCCGGTGACTTGTCTCTGTTGAAAGTTCTCATCTTGTATAGCGCTGGGAAAATGGCGTTAAATCATGCATTTCCATGTCTTATCGCCACATTTGCGACCCGCGCTGACAGATAAACTACAAACTATCGAGTATATCACTGGTGTGATAGTTCACCAGACGGGAGACATGCCTTGATTGTTAGACCCAGACCACACTTGTTTGAACTGTTTTTTATCATCAAAGGTTCTATCGTGCTCAAGATCATGCCGCTGCTGACATTTGTAGCAACACTGTCAGCCGTCGTGGTCTCGATTTATACCTTGAAGCCCGACTGGTTACCCAAGTTTGATGGCGGGCCGTTCGCCTTGCTTGGCATCACGCTGTCTATTTTTCTTGCCTTTAGAAATAACGCCTGTTATGAGCGCTGGTGGGAGGCGAGGAAGGTGTGGGGTGAGTTTATGCTCACCGCGAGAAACCTGGCACGCTTGAGCCAGATACTGGATACCCAGGGTGAACTCAGTGCCGCCCGCAAGCAATTGCTTGAATACAATATTGCTTACGCGCACGCGTTGCTGAAGCAGCTGCGTCCAGGGGATCAACTGCCACGGATCAAGCAACTGTTAGCCGCGCCCGTGGCAGAAGCATACTTGCAGAGCAAAAATCCGCCAGAAGTCATTTTACGTGCCATGGAGCGCATCCTGATTCAGGCATTGGCGGAGGGCCGCATCCAGCCCATACAGTTTAACCTGCTCGAAGAATTGATTCAGAAGCTGGCGGCAACGCAAGCCGCCTGTGAACGGATCCAGAGCACGCCGATTCCGTTTGGCTACACCTTATTGTTGCACCGCACCGCCTATACTTTTTGTTTTTTGATGCCCTTTTGTTTTGCCAATACCCTGGGCTGGGCCACACCGTTTGTGACTGCGTTGGCAGCTTATACCCTGTTTGGACTCGATGCTCTCGGTAACGAACTCGAAGAACCTTTTGCACCCATTGCCAATGCGCTGCCAATCAACGCGCTGACTGAAGTCATAGACATTGAGCTCATGGAAGCCTTGGGGCAAAGTGATTTGCTCGCGTTGCCGACCGCCAAAGAATTTGTACTGATGTAAGTGCACAGACGATTTAGCAGCGATGGCTTGGGTGACCGCGGCTAGAGATAGCGGGAAAGTTGCAGGTCTTGCGTCTCGATGGTCGGTGTCTCCTGCGCCATCAAATCGGCCAGTACTTGCCCGGAGCCACAGGCCATGGTCCAACCCAGCGTGCCATGCCCGGTATTGAGCCACACATTGGGGTAAGCCGCGCTTGCCTGGCCGATCAGCGGCGTGCCATCCGGGGTCATGGGGCGCAACCCCGTCCAGAATTGCGCTTGTGCGACATCCCCGGCATACGGGAACAAGCCGTTGAATACAAATTCCAGCGTGGCCCGGCGGCTTGGGTTGAGGCTTAAATCAAACCCATGCAATTCCGCCATCCCGCCCACCCGGATGCGCTGGTCAAAGCGCGTAATGGCTACCTTGTAAGTCTCATCCATCACGGTGGAGACGGGGGCGGCGGCAGCGTTGATCAGGGGCACGGTCAAAGAATAGCCTTTTACGGGATAGACCGGCAGATTGAGCCCCAATGCCTGCGAAAGTTGGCGCGAGTAGCTGCCAAGGGCGACCACATAATGGTCTGCCTGCAACACTTCCACGCCAATTGCCGTTTGCACTTCTACGCCAAGCAACTGGCTTTGCTGTGTCAGTAAGCGGTGTATTTGCGTTTCTTGTCTGAACTTCACCCCAAGCGCTTGCGCCTTGGCTGCCAGTTGCGTGGTAAATAGCTGGCAATCCCCGGTTTCATCCCCAGGCAGATACAGCCCACCCAGCAACGCATCTTGTACATGAATCAGGGCAGGTTCAATGCGTACACAGCCTGCCGCATCCAAATGCTCAAACGGCACGCCCATGCGTTCAAGTACGGCAATATCCTTGGCTTCGGCGGCAAGTTGTTTTTTGGTGCGGAATACCTGCAAGGTCCCTTGACTGCGTTGCTCATAATGCAAGCCCGTCTCTGCGCGCAAACGACGCAGACAATCGCGGCTATACTCGGCCAGACGCACCATGCGTGATTTATTCAATTCATAACGTTCGAGCGAGCAATTGCTTAAAAACTGTGCAATCCATTGACATTGCCAACGCGTGAAATCCGGTTTGAGTGAGAGTGGCGCATGGCGCTGAAACAGCCATTTAAGCGCCTTGAGGGGCACATCCGGGCTGGCCCAAGGGGCGGAATAACCTGGTGAAATTTGCCCTGCATTGGCAAAACTGGTCTCTAGGGCGACCGCTGGTTGACGGTCTATGACCGTGACTTCAAAGCCTTTTAACGCCAGATAATAAGCGCTTGTCACGCCTATCACCCCTGAACCCAGCACTAAGACCCGCATGATGACACTCCTGCAACGATAGTGAGGCAGTCATGATGGACTTACCCGCACTGGATGATGTTAACAAAATCGGCTGTCAGCAGGGGGAATATGATCGCGTTAAGGATGAGACGGGCGGTCAGGCCATCTGCTTTTCCAGCGCCTCTACCATCACTCTGGCCGGATCACAGTCTGTTTGTGCCGCAATCTCTACCATGCCAGTTGGGCTGGTGACATTCACTTCGGTCAGGTAGTCGCCAATCACGTCCAGCCCGACTAAAAACAGGCCGTGTTGTTTCAGCACACTGCCGACGGTCTCGGCAATTTCTTTGTCACGGGCAGTCAGGGGCTGGGCCACGCCTTTGCCGCCGACGGCCAGGTTGCCACGGGTTTCGCCGGTTTTGGGGATGCGGGCGAGGGCGTAGGGCAGTGGTTCACCGTTGATGATCAGGATGCGCTTGTCACCTTTGACGATCTCTGGAATATAGCGCTGGACCATGATGGTTTGTGCTTCAAATCGGGTCAGCGTTTCCAGGATGGCGTAAATATTTGGGTCGTCCTGACGCAAGCGGAAAATGCCGCTGCCACCCATGCCATCCAGCGGTTTGACGATGATGTCCTGATGTTCGGCCAGAAAGGCCAGAATTTTGCTTTGCAGGCTGGTGACGATAAACGGCGGGGCAAATTGCGGAAAGCGCGCGACAGATAGTTTTTCGTTCCAGCCGCGAATGGATGACGGGTCGTTAATGATACGTGCCCCTTGCTGTTGCGCCAGCTCAAGCAAATAGGTGCTATACAGGTATTCGTTATCAAACGGCGGGTCTTTACGCATCAGCACGGCATCAAAACTTGCGGGGGCTTGTGTGGTTTTGTCACCGGTTTGCCACTGCCCGTCTGTATTAAACGCAAATGTCTGCGCATCCACCTTGACCTCGGCTTGCTGCAAGTGCCAGTCGTGTTGTTCGCAGACCCATAGCGCGTGTCCACGCGCTTGAGCCGCGCGCATGATGGCAAGGCTGGTGTCTTTGTAACTTTTGAGTGAGGCCAGCGGATCAAGAATAAACAGCAGTTTCATGATGAACCTTTGCTATGCGGTGAGCAGGTTGTTTTCCGGCAGGTCCCGCGCTTGCAGCTCGAGGCCAGCCGCTAACAGGGCCAGTCTTGCGACCACGCCATAGGCATAGAAGCGGTTGGGGGGCGCGTCGGGGGCGCCGGCACAGTCGGGCAGGGTACAGGGTTTTTCAAACGCGAGCGGGGCAAAGTGCATGCCGGGCGCATTCAGGTTCTCATCGACGCCACGGCCGGTGTGCACACGGTAAAAACCGCCAATCACAAAGTGATCCATCATATACACCACTGGCTCGGCTACCGCGTCATTGATGCTTTCAAAGGTATAAACGCCTTCCTGGATCATGACTTCAGACACTTGCATGCCTTCTTTGATCACCGACATTTTGTTACGCGCCTTGCGATTGAGGTCGCGTACCTCGTCAGCAGATTTCACGCTCATAATGCCCATGCCATAGGTACCTGCATCGGCTTTGACAATCGCAAACGGTGGCTGCGTGATGCCATATTCGTCGTATTTAGCCTGCGTTTTTTTCAGGATGGCTTCGACCTTATCGGCCAGCAGGTCTTCACCTACCCGGGCGTGAAAGTCCAGGCCGCTGGCGGTATCAAAGTAAGGATTTAGCAACCAGGGATCAATTTGCAGCAATTGCGAGAATTCATCGACGACAGTGTTATACGCGCTAAAGTGCTGTGACTTGCGTCGGCTGAACCAGCCTGCATGTAACGGTGGAATCAGGGTTTGCTCCAGGCCTTGCAGCAGCTCGGGCACGCCACCGGACAAATCGTTATTGAGCAGAATGGCACAGCTGTCAAAGGCCGAGTATTCCACGCCTTCAAACGTTGCCGCCTTCAGTTGCAGGCGGTTGTTTACGCGCACCAGCGGTTCCAGTACCAGCGGCAAGCCATCATGGGTTTCTAGTTTGGTGATCTCTGTAATCTCTGGCGACAAGCTGCCGACACGGACTTCCATGCCGGCGGTTTTGAGAATGTGACAGAGCTCAACTACATTACGCAGGTAGTAAGTGTTGCGGGTATGGTTTTCGGGGATCAGAAGTAAACGGCGTGCATCTGGGCAGATTTTCTCGACCGCCATTTGTGCGGCTTGCACAGCCAGGCTCAAAAATTCGGGATTCAGGTTATTAAAGCCGCCTGGAAACAGGTTGGTATCCACCGGGGCAATCTTGAAGCCGGCATTGCGCAGGTCCACGCTGGCATAAAACGGGGCGGGAATCTCCTGCCATTTGGTGCGGAACCAGTGCTCAATATCTGGCATGGCTTGCAAAACGCGTTTTTCCAGTGTGTAGAGAGGGCCGCTTAAAGCCGTGGTTAAGTGTGGAACCATGGTTGCTCCTGTGCTTGTTATTTTATTCACCGGTTATCCGGCACTGCTGATGCAATGATTAGTCGATGACCGCATGCGCCTGCTGGTCGGCATGATAGCTGCTGCGCACCATGGGCCCGCTGGCCGCATTGTCAAAGCCCATGGCATCCGCGTGTTGTTTAAACCATTCAAAACGCTCTGGCGTGACATATCTCAACACCGGCAGGTGATGGACGCTGGGTTGCAAGTATTGCCCCAAGGTGAGCATGCTGACGCCATGTGCACGCAAGTCACGCATCACCTCTAAAATTTCTTCATCCGTTTCACCCAGGCCCAGCATCAAGCCAGATTTGGTCGGCACCGTTGGGTACAGTTCACCAAACTGTTTGAGCAAATCCAGCGAATGCTGGTAGTCAGAACCAGGGCGCGCCTGTTTATACAAACGCGGCACCGTTTCCAGGTTATGGTTCATGACGTCTGGCGGTGCTTCACGCAGAATTTTGAGCGAGATATCGAGGCGGCCCCTAAAATCTGGCACCAGGATTTCAATTTTAATGGCGGGGGATTGGGCGCGTATGGCGCGGATGCAGTCGACAAAATGCTGCGCGCCACCGTCAGGCAAATCATCGCGGTCTACTGAGGTAACGACTACATAGCGCAGTTTCATCTGTGCGATGGTGCGGGCGAGGTTTTCTGGCTCATTCGGATCAGGCGGCAAGGGTTTGCCATGTGCCACATCACAAAACGGGCAACGGCGGGTACAGATATCGCCCAGAATCATAAAAGTGGCTGTGCCGCCACTAAAGCATTCGCCAATATTAGGGCAGCTGGCTTCTTCACAGACGGTATGCAAATTGTTGTCGCGCAGGACTTGCTTGATTTCCTGGAACCGTGCCGAATCCGGCACTTTCATGCGTATCCATTCGGGCTTGCGCAGCATGGGTTGCGGCACGATCTTGATCGGGATACGCGAGGTTTTTGCTGCGTCGATTTCTTTCACGCCAGCTACTTTCTTGGCCGGGCGGGCGCTTGCATCTATTGGGGTCGAATTATCTGACATGCGTCAGTTTCTCTTTCAATCGGTGGGTTAAATCAGCGGCAATGTCAGGCATTTGCAGCGCAATATTTAATTCCCGGGTTTGCGTCATTTGCATGCCGGCATAACCACACGGGTCGATGTCGGCAAACGGCTGTAAATCCATGTCTATATTCAAACTCAGGCCATGGTAGCAGCACTGGTTTTTCAGGCGTAGCCCCAGCGAGGCAATTTTTTTGCCGTCTACATACACGCCAGGGGCATCAGCGCGGGCAACAGCCACCACGCCGTGCGCGGCCAGCCATTCTATCAGGCTGTCTTCCAAGATGGAGACAAGTTGCCGGACATTCAAGTGGCCGCGTGCCAGATCGATCAGGCAATAAATAATGAGTTGGCCAGGGCCGTGGTAGGTGATTTTGCCACCGCGGTCTACATTTACCAGCGGAATTGCATTTTGTGGCAGGCGCACGCCGCGGCGGTTGAGGCCTAGCGTATACACAGGCGGATGTTCGGTGACCCAGAGCTGGTCAGGCGTACTGGTCGTGCGTTGGGCAGTGTATGCCTGCATGGCAGCCAGCGTGGCTGCATAATCAGTCAGCCCCAACTGGCGGATTTCCAAGGCAGGCATGATCGAAAAAGGCTTACAGCACAACCTTGACCATGGGGTGAGCGGTCAGGCTGCGGTAAATATCATCCAGTTGTGGCTTGGAGGTGACATACACCAGACAGGTCAGGCTCAGGTATTTGCCATTGCTGCTGCCACGCATTTCAATCAGGTGCGTATCAAAGTCTGGCCAATGCAACTGGATGGTGCGGGTAATTTCGCTGGCGAAATCATCATGCGTTTCACCCATGACCTTGATCGGGAAATTGGTGGGAAACTCAATCAGGGTCTCTTCTATTTCCGGTAATTGCTCGAACTTGGTCATATGTTACCTACCTTTTAAACAGTGAGTGACGGTCAGCCTGTTTATTGCAAATACAAGCGGACCTGATCGATCATGCGTGAAAAGATATTGCTGGCCTCGACTGCCTGCATGGTGACCAGCGGCACGCTATGCACCACCTTGCCATTGAGGCTGAAATCCACCGCACCAACCGTTTGATGTGCTTTTAACGGCGCTTCAAGCGGTTTGGGCACGCGTAGATTCGCTTTCATATTGGCATATTCACCCTGGGGCAGCGTCAGGTAAACCGGTTTTACCACTGTGAGGTCAACCTGGTTTTCTGTCCCTTTCCATACCTTTTGCCGCGTAATCGCTTTGTCCGCCGCATAAATCAGTCTGGATTCATAAAACTGGAAGCCAAAATTCAGTAATTTTTGACTCTCAGCGGCGCGTACATTGTCAGAGGTGGTGCCAAGTACAACAGAAATCAAGCGGAAGTCATTGCGTTTGGCCGAAGAAATCAGGCAATAACCGGCGGATTCGGTGTGGCCAGTTTTCATGCCATCAACCGTTGGGTCTATAAACAGCAAGCGGTTGCGGTTAGGCTGGGTGATGTTGTTATAGGTGTAAGACTTTTGAGAGTATAAGCGCGCGTAGTCTTGCGGAAAGTCCCGAATCAGCGCATTGGCCAACATGGACAAGTCACGTGCGGTGGTGACATGGGCCGGGTCTGGCAAGCCTGTCGCATTCATAAAATGGCTGTTTTTCATGCCCAGCGCTGCCGCTTTTTTGTTCATCAGCGTGGCGAACAATTCTTCACTGCCCGCAATGCCTTCGGCCAGGGTAATTGCTGCATCATTGCCTGACTGAATAATCAGGCCATGAAGCAATTCATCCACAGTGACGGTCATCGTCGTGTCGATAAACATTTTTGAGCCTTCGACCTTCCAGGCTTTTTGGCTCACGGGCAAGGTCTGTGTCAGTGACAAACGCTTTTGTTTGACCGCTTCAAAGGTCAGGTAAGCGGTCATCACTTTGGTCAGTGACGCAGGTTCCACCGGCATGTCGGGGTTGTTCGCGGCCAGCAGATTGCCGGTATTGGCATCGCGCAGCACAAAGGCTTTGGCCGCCAGCGTAGGCACGGGGACATTGCCGGTAATGGCTTCAGCCGCCACCGTCATTAAAGGAATGGAAAGTAGAAAAGCAATACAAGAACGCCACATGGTCATCATTTAACGAGAAAAAATACTTAACGAGAAAACGGTGCTAGCGCGAAAAAACAAGCGCTGGCAACTGCAATTGGTCACGCATCTGATTGGCTGCTTGCGCGGCCAAGGCATGATCAGGATATGGCCCCAGGACAACCTGGAACATCTTGCCATTATACACTTTGTTAAGCAGGGTTTGTGTCTCGGGCACGGCATTGGAAATCCGCTGCTGCAGGCGGTCAGCATTTTGCTCAACGCCAAAGGCGCCCACCTGAACATATAAACCCGTATTGTCGAGTGATGCAGCAGGTTTGGCAGGCGTTTTTGGCATGGTGGCCTGGGTAATATCTCTGGCGACGCCTACACTGCTTGGGGCCGACGCTATTTCAGGCTGGTTGGGGTCAATTAAAGTGATCTCTACCTGGGCCGAGCCATGCTGGGTGATATCCAGTTGTTTGGCGGCGGCATACGATAAATCGATGATGCGGTCGCGGCCAAAAGGGCCGCGGTCATTGACCCTGGCAATCAGGTTTTTGCCATTGCTCAGGTTGGTGACGCGCACATAACTTGGAATTGGCAGCGTGCGGTGGGCGGCGCTGAGTTTATACATGTTATAAGGTTCACCACTGGCGGTACGGCGGCCATGAAATTTTTTACCATACCAGGAAGCGTGTCCGGTTTGCGTAAACGGCGTTGTAATTTCCGACATTGGCGACACTAGTTCCCCATTCACGATATAAGGCTTGGTGGTCCCTTTCACGATGGGCTCCAACTTGGGCGTCACCGAGGTTTCCAGTGGAATGTTAGGATCAATGCCTTCGGTGGCATTGCCAGTGCGCTCGGGTTTGGGGTCAATATTAATGACTTTGGGTGCACCTAGGGGCGCACTGCTGCCCGGCAATACCGCAGGCGGCGCAGGCGAGGCTGCGGGCGCGGCAGGGCGTGGCGTGGGCACGGGTTTTATTGGCGCAGGCGCCGTTGGACGTGACGGCATGCTGCTTTCGCAGGCAATCAGCCCGGCAGCCAGCAGCACGATAAAGAGTCTTTGTAGGGGCAATGACATCGAGGTCCTTCAGTGGTTTCTGGCCACGTTAATCGGTGGCTACCAGCCGTTTATGCGACTGCACGCTCATCAGCAAACCCAGGCTTAGCCCTAAGGTCAAGAGTGAGGTGCCGCCATAACTGACCAGCGGCAAGGGAATGCCGACCACAGGCAGAATGCCGCTCACCATGCCCATGTTGACGAAGCAATAGGTAAAAAAGGTGGCGGCAATGCTGCCAGCCAATAAGCGGGAAAAAGTACTCTTGGCTTGTGACGCGATGATGAAAGCGCGGCCAATAATAATGGCGAACAGCAGCAATAACAGGCTGCAGCCTACCAGGCCAAACTCTTCTGCAAACACGGCAAAAATAAAGTCTGTGGTGCGTTCTGGCACAAAGTCTAACTGTGACTGGGTGCCGTTGAGCCAGCCTTTGCCGGTCATGCCGCCAGAGCCAATGGCAATGGTGGCCTGAATAATGTGATAACCCGCGCCAAGCGGGTCCTGACTAGGGTCGATGAGAATTTCCACCCGACGCCGCTGATAGTCATGCAGCATGGACCATAAAATGGGCAGCGCCGCGCCAAAGGCAATCGCGCTGCCAAAAATAAATTTCCAACTCAGACCGGCCAGAAAAATGACATAAAAACCGGCGGCAAAGACCAGGGTGGCGGTCCCGAGGTCGGGCTGCTTGGCAATTAGCAAGACCGGCACCAGTAAAATGACTCCGGCGACGACATAGTCCGTGGTGCGTAACAAAGATTCACGTTTTGAAAAATACCACGACAGCATAATCGGCACGGCCAATTTCATGAGTTCCGAGGGCTGGATTTTGGTCACGCCCAGATTGAGCCAGCGCCTGGCGCCATGGCTAATATCGCCGACCAGCGCTACCGCAATCAACAATGCCAGCCCGAACAAATAGGCGGGCAGAGCAATGCGTTCAATGTGTTGCGGTTGCGTGTTGGCAACCAGAAACATCACGCCCATCATCACCAGGATATTAATCAGCTGTGCATTGACCTTGAGCAGGGACTGGCCCGAGGCGCTATAGAGCACCATAAGCGCAACCACCAGCACCATGAGGACGGTGGCCAGCAAGATGGAGTCAATATGGCGGATAAAATGGCCGATCCACTGTTTAATCATGCTCTTCCTCCTCAACGACCGGGGATGGGGTTTGTGCTTGCGTTTCGGCAGTCACCGCAGGGGTTGCCACCGCGGGTATTTTGCCCAGCAGGTAATAGTCCATCACCTTGCGTGCAATCGGGCCCGCCGCCGAGCCACCGTGGCCACCGTTTTCCACAATGACGGCCACGGCAATTTTGGGGTCTTCAGCCGGGGCGTAAGCAATAAACCAGGCGTGGTCGCGATGGCGTTCTGCCGTGGCTTTTTCGTTATATTTTTCATTTTGCTTGATACCTACCACTTGCGCCGTACCGGTTTTGGCAGCGATGTCATAGCCTGCATTGGCGCCTACTGACGCGGCTGTGCCTCCCGGGCGTGTCACATCCATCATGCCCAGTTTCACAATCTCCAGATTCTCCGGGCTCAGGTTCAACTGGTCGGCCACTTTATGCGGCAACATCCTGACTTCGTTGGTTTTGGCATTCACAATCGCATTGACAAGATGCGGCTGGATGGCCTTGCCACTATTGGCCAGCGTGGCCGTTGCGTAGGCCAATTGCATGGGCGTGACCAGCGTATACCCCTGACCAATGCCTACAATGACAGTTTCACCCATATACCAAGGCTGTTTGAAGCGTCTTTGCTTCCAGCCCGGCGTCGGCAGCAAGCCCGCCAGCTCGCCCTGGATATCAATATTGGTTTTTTCACCAAAACCAAAATGTCTGACGAAGTCGGTCAGCCGGTCTATGCCAAGCTCGACGGCCAGCCCATAAAAAAACGTATCGCAAGACACGGTAATCGCCTTGCGCATATCGACAGAACCATGGCCGGATGGTTTCCAGTCACGGTAGCGGTGATGGCTGTTGGGCAGCATGTAGTAGCCCGGGTCGCTGATAGTAAACGGCGGTTGCCGCTTGCCTGATTCCAGCCCGGCCAGCGCGACAAAGGGCTTGAAGGTGGAACCAGGCGGGTAAATCCCCTTCAAGGTGCGGTTGATCAGCGGTTTATCCAGCGAATTGTTCAACAGGTTCCAGTTATCAAAATCAATGCCATCCACAAACAGGTTGGCATCAAACGACGGCATGCTGGCCATGGCCAGGACTTCCCCTGTTTTGGGTTGGATCGCCACCAGCGCGCCGCGACGTCCGGCAAACTCCTGCTCGGCGATTTCTTGCATTTTGGCGTCCATGGACAACACCACGTTGTTGCCCGAGGTGGGCGAGGCGCTGGAGAGGACGCGCACAGCCCGGCCATCTGCATCAATCTCTACCTGCTGAAAGCCGGTGACGCCATGCAGCTCGGTTTCATAGGCCTGCTCGACGCCCGCCTTGCCAATATGCTCAGTGCCTTTGTAGTTGGAGAGCTGGTTGTTTTCCTTGAGCTGCTTGAGATCATGTTCATTGATCCGGCTGATATAGCCGATACCATGCGTGCCCAGGGTGCCATAGGGGTAATGGCGGAACAGGCGCGATTTGAGCTCAACGCCAGGAAACCGGAAGCGGTTCACGGCAAACTTGGCGGCTTCGTATTCATTAAGGTGGGTGCGGATCGGAATGCTTTCAAACGTATGGCTTTGCGCCCGCAGTTTTTTAAAGCGCTTGAGATCCGTTGGCGAAATCTCGACCAGTTTGCCCAGCTCGGCAATTGTGTCCTGCAAGTCTTCGGTTTTGGAGGGCGTGATTTCCAGCGTATACACAAAAAAGTTATGCGCCAGAATAATGCCGTTACGGTCAGAAATCAGGCCACGGTTCGGAGTGATGGGGACAATCGAAATCCGGTTGTTTTCTGCCAGTGTTTGATAATAGTCATAGCGAAAGACTTGCAGAAAATAAAAGCGGCCCAGCAGCGCAGAAAACGCTGCCAAAACCAACAGTACCAGAAAAACCAGACGAACCCGGAACTTGTGCTGTTCGTTTTGATGGTTTTTGAGTTCAGTGCTATACCCCATGTGCTTACAATTTCTTCGGGCGGGTCAGTTCGCCAAACCAGATAATCATGAATTGCCACAGTATCAGGTCAGACACGATGGGGAAGGCGTAGGTCCAGTCGGGCAATTCGCCGCCGGCAAACAGCTTGAGCAGCAAAATCAGCCCGCGCTCTACGCCAAACAAAAACAACACATACAAATAGAGCTGCCAGCGATTGAACAGCACCAGCCTGCGTTGATAGATCAGGCCGAGAAAGGCGGTGATTGCAAACGTCAAGGCATGTTGTCCGAGCAGGCTGCCCGTGGATAAATCCACCAGCAAGCCAGCAAACCACACCCAGCCAATATTGCAGTGGTAAGGTGCTTGCAGCAGCCAATACAGCATGATGACCAGCAGAAAATCCGGGCGCACAATAATGCCCGCATTTGACCAAGGGTAAAGTTGAAAAATCAACCCGACCAGCAAGGTGAAAAAGAACGTGCTGAACTTAACCGGTTTCATCGACGCTCCGGTGTGTTGGGTGCAGTGGGCGGTGCCACTGGGTCAGTAGGGGGGGCGCTGGCTGGTTGCGCGGTCATTTCTGTGTCTGGCTGCTGTCCGGCATCCAGCACGGGCGGTGTGGTGACCGGATTGGGGTCAACCAATGCGTTGTTCTTTTGCAACACATCCACCACGGATTGATCCAGGTGCTGCGCGTTGTTGCGTTGCAGCATGGGGCGGCTTTCGGACATCGGATTGGTGGACGGGGACTCTGGTACTTTGAGGATCAGCACATGTTTGTGGTTATTCACGCCGGCAATCGGGCGGCTGATGATCTTGGCAAACGGCGAATCCTGGCTTTGCTTGATCTGGGTGACGATGGCCACTGCCAAACCGGCGGGATAGACGCCGTCAATGCCCGAGGTTACCAGTTTGTCACCAACCTTGATGTCGACGCTGGTGGGCAGGTAGGGGATGTCCAGCGTGTTGCGTTTGCCCTCCCCAAAGGCAATGGCGCGTAATTGGTTGCGCTCGATCTGAATAGGAATCGACAGTTTTTTATCCGTGATCAGCGTGACTTCGCTGGTGAACGGATACACGCGTGTAATCTGGCCGACCACCCCCTGTTCATCAACCACGGCTTGCCCGGGGGTGATGTGGTGGTGACTGCCGCGGTTCAGCGTGATGATGTTGCTAAATGGGTCGCGTCCCATATGCATGACTTCACCCAGTGTGGCTTCCGGGATAATCGGTGCATCCCCGGCCAGCAATGTGCGTAAATGCGCATTTTCGGCATCGACAGTGGCCAGGCGCTGCAAGGCTGCATGATCGATCAGCGCCTGCTGTTTGAGCTTGAAGTTATCCTGAATCAGCTGGTTATGCGAGGTAAAGTAGGTATTGATGTTGCGCCCCCATTCGTTAGGGGCGCTGGCGATCACTTCAAGCGGGTGCAGGGCGGTACTGAACCATTGCCTTACCTGGCTCAAATAATCAAAGCGTGCATCGACCGCCATCATGACCAAAGACAGCGTACAAAAAAACATCAGGCGCGAGAAAGGCTTGGGCCCCTGTATAAAAAAGGCCGGCGACTCTTGCGGATCAAGCTGTTGGTGGATGCCTTTAAGCATAGTCAGGGTCGCGCCAACTGGGTGCGGATTTATTCGCTAGCGAATACGTTGCCCAGCTTGTCCATTTCCTCAAGTGCGCGGCCACAGCCACGGGCGACACAGGTCAGTGGATCTTCAGCCACGATGACTGGCAAGCCGGTTTCTTCTACCAGCAAACGGTCCAGGTCGCGCAACAAGGCACCACCACCGGTCAACACCATGCCTTTTTCAGCAATGTCTGCGCCCAGCTCTGGTGGCGTTTGTTCAAGTGCAGATTTTACTGCACCGACGATGGCATTCAGTGGTTCAGTCAAGGCTTCAAGAATCTCGTTGCTGGAGATGGTGAACTTGCGCGGCAAGCCTTCAGCCAGGTTGCGGCCAGTCACTTCCATTTCAAGCACTTCAGAACCCGGGAAGGCGGAGCCGATTTTTTTCTTGATCGCTTCAGCGGTGGGCTCGGAGATTTGCATGCCGTAGTTGCGGCGGATGTAGTCAATAATCGCCTGGTCAAACTTGTCACCACCGACGCGCTCGGACTTGGCGTACACAATGCCACCCAGTGAAATCACGCCAACTTCAGTCGTGCCGCCACCAATATCGACGACCATGGAGCCAGTGGCTTCCGCCACAGGCATATCGGCACCAATCGCAGCGGCCATCGGTTCTTCAATCAGAAACACCTGCTTGGCACCTGCGCGCTCGGCAGATTCTTTAATCGCACGACGCTCTACCTGGGTGGAGCCCACGGGGACGCAGATGATAATGCGTGGGCTGGGTGAGAACCAGCGGGATTCGTGTACCTTGCGGATAAAGAACTTGAGCATTTGCTCGGTGATGGTGAAGTCGGCGATCACACCGTCTTTCATCGGGCGGATGGCCTGAATGTTGGCTGGCGCGCGGCCCAGCATGCTTTTTGCATCAGAGCCGACTGCCAGCAGCACTTTTTTGCCGTTGGGGCCGCCTTCGGTACGAATCGCCACCACTGAGGGCTCATCCAGCACCACCCCTTTGCCGCGTACGTAAATCAGCGTGTTGGCGGTGCCAAGGTCAATGGCAAGGTCATTGGAGAAGTAGCTGTTGATTGAACCGAACATGTTTTATCCTGTGAAAATTCTGACTTTGGTGCTGCCCGCTGGGTGCGGCATAAAATCAAGGTATAATAGCGCAAAACGCACATGAAATTAAGATGTGTTTTCAAAATCTTATAGACAATTAACCACACATGGCACTGAATCTAGATGATATCAAGCGTATCGCGCACCTGGCCCGCATCGAGGTCAGCGACAGTGAAGCGCAAGAAACCCTAAGCAAACTTTCCGGTATTCTGGGGCTGATTGAGCAAATGCAGGCGGTGGACACCACCGGCATCACCCCCATGTCGCACTCGCAAGACGTGACACAGCGTCTGCGTGAAGACGTGGTGACTAAAACCAACCAGCGCGAACTGTTTCAATCCATTGCACCAGCCACGCAAGATGGCTTATACCTGGTGCCCAAAGTCATTGAATAAGCGCTGCCAGCCCCTGCTTTGACGGTTCATTTTTACGGTTTCCATTATGATAAACAGTAGTTTAAAACAGCTGGGCCAGCAGTTGGCCAGCAAACAAGTTTCCAGCGTGGAGTTGACGCAGGCCTATTTGCAACGCATGGCCAAACTCAACCCCAGCATCAATGCCTATGTCACCATAGACGAACAAAAAACCCTGGCGCAGGCGCAAGCGGCAGATGCCCGTATCGCCGCCGGTACAGCCGGCCCGCTCACTGGCATCCCCATCGCGCAAAAAGATATTTTTTGTGCCCAGGGCTGGCGCACCACCTGTAGCTCCAAAATGCTGGAAAACTTTATTGCCCCCTATGACGCGCATGTGATCAGCCAGTTTGATGCGGCCGGTGCAGTGAATCTGGGCAAAACCAATATGGATGAGTTCGCCATGGGTTCCTCCAACGAAACCAGTTATTTTGGCGGTGTCAAAAATCCATGGGACTTTGATCGTGTGCCTGGCGGTAGCTCTGGCGGTTCCGCGGCGGCTGTGGCCGCCCGCTTGTGTGCTGCGGCCACCGGGACAGATACTGGCGGTTCCATCCGCCAACCCGCTTCATTGTGCGGCTTTACTGGCCTTAAACCAACTTATGGCCTGGTCTCACGTTACGGCATGATCGCGTTTGCCTCTTCGCTGGATCAGGCAGGGCCCATGGCCAAGTCGGCCGAAGATTGTGCGCTCATGCTCAATGTCATGGCCGGGTTTGACGAGCGTGACTCCACCAGCGTGCAGCGCGAGCAAGAAGATTACACGCGTGGCTTGAGCGCCATGCAAGGCGCGCAGCCGCTCAAAGGCTTGCGGATTGGCCTGCCCAAAGAATATTTTGCCGAAGGCTTGAATGCTGACGTGGCTAAAGTGATTGAAACGGCGATTGCAGAATACAAAAAGCTGGGTGCAGAGATTGTCGAGATCAGCTTGCCTAATAACAATCTTTCTATTCCGGTGTATTACGTGCTCGCCCCAGCCGAGGCTTCTAGCAACCTGTCACGCTATGACGGCGTCCGTTATGGTCACCGTGCGGCGGAATACAATGACCTGCTCGACATGTACATGAAGTCGCGCGCAGAAGGTTTTGGTGCCGAGGTCAAGCGCCGTATCCTGATTGGTACCTATGTGCTCAGTGCTGGTTATTACGATGCCTACTACCTCAAGGCCCAGCAAATCCGTCGCCTGATTGCCCAGGACTTTGTGGAAGCCTTCAAGCAGTGTGATGTGATCATGGGCCCGGCCGCGCCTTCAACGGCCTTTAAAGCCGGTGAAAAAACCAGCGACCCCGTCGCCATGTATCTCGAAGACTTATACACCATTGCCGTGAACCTGGCGGGCTTGCCAGGCATGAGCATCCCGGCCGGGTTTACCACCAGCAGCGAAGGCAAGGCCTTGCCGGTTGGTTTGCAGATTATTGGCAATTATTTTGATGAGGCGCGCATGCTCAATGTTGGCCATGCCTATCAACAAGTCACAGACTGGCATACACGCATGCCAGCTGGTTTGGAGAACATCTAACATGCAGTGGGAAGTCGTGATCGGGTTGGAAACCCACGTACAGTTACAAACTAATTCCAAACAGTTTAGCGGGGCCTCCACCACTTATGGGGCGGCGCCAAATACGCAAGCCTGTGAGGTGAGTATCGCGCTGCCAGGGGTGTTGCCTGTGCTCAACAAAAAAGCCGTGGAATGCGCGATTAAATTTGGCCTGGCGATTGATGCCGAAATGGCGCCACGCAGCGTATTCTCACGTAAAAATTATTTTTATCCCGATTTGCCCAAGGGCTACCAGATCAGCCAGTTTGAGCTGCCGGTAGTGGGCAAAGGTCAGCTGACCATTCAGGTCCCAGCGGGCAAAAATACCGAGGCCTATGAGAAGGTGATCAATATCACGCGTGCGCACCTTGAAGAAGATGCTGGTAAATCTGTGCATGGTGCCGTCGAAGGCATGTCCGGCATAGACTTGAACCGTGCGGGGACGCCCTTGTTGGAAATTGTCACCGAGCCCGATATGCGCAGTGCCGCCGAAGCGGTCGCTTATGCCAAGAAGTTACATGAGCTGGTGCAGTGGATAGGCATTTGCGACGGCAATATGCAGGAAGGTTCTTTCCGTTGCGACGTCAACGTCTCGGTGCGCCCCAAGGGAACTGAAAAGTTCGGTACCCGCCGCGAGATCAAAAACCTGAACTCGTTCAAGTTCATGCAGCAAGCCATCGAGTACGAAACCCAGTGGCAAATTGAAACGCTGGAAGACGGTGGCACCATCCAGCAGGCAACGGTGCTGTTTAATCCGGATACCGGTGAAACGCGTGCCATGCGGACCAAGGAAGAAGCCAACGATTACCGCTATTTCCCTGATCCTGATTTGCTGCCTCTGGAAGTCACAGAGGCTGATAAAGCGCGGGTCAGGGCCGAGATGCCGGAGCTACCACAAGAAATCCAAAAACGCTTTGAAAATGAGTATGGTTTAAGTTCGTATGACTCAGGTGTTTTAACATCTGACTTGAATGTCTCAAGTTATTTTGAAGGGGTCTTATTTAATTCCGTCAAGTCTGGCGAACGCGTTGCCGATGCTGATTCTAAACTCTGCGCAAACTGGGTAATTAACGAAGTTCTTGCCAAACTTAATCAAGAAAATCTGTTACCAGCACAGATTGCGGTTAGCTCAGATACGCTAGGTATGATCCTAAGACGTTTGAGAGAAAATGTTATCAATGCAAAAGGGGCTAAAGAAATATTTAATAGTTTCTGGGAAATCTCAAAAGCAAAAGAGTACCGTGAGCAAGGTGGTTATCCAGAGTTGGTTGACGAGACAATCGAAGCCAAAGGCCTCAAACAAGTGTCTGATACTGGCGCGATTGAAGCCATCATTAACGAAGTATTGGCCGCGAACCAGGCCATGGTCGATGAGTACAAGTCTGGCAAGGAGAAAGCCTTTAATGCGCTGGTGGGCCAGTGTATGAAAGCCTCTAAAGGCAAGGCGAATCCGGCGCAGGTCAATGAGCTACTTAAGAAGATGTTGGGCTAGTCCCCTAATTGGCAGTTGGATAAAAAAACAAACCCCGCTTTTGGCGGGGTTTGTTTTTTGACACGACTCTCTAAGCTTTGTGGCTCAGAATTACTTGCAATGCTCTTTGTCGTGATGGTCTTTGCAATGCTCATCTGCAAAAGAAACATTTGAGAATACGGCCATCATTACCAATACTAAAGCTGCGAATTTTTTCATTCTAATCTCCTGTTAGCATTTCAAGTGTAAAGTCATTTGCTGCCTGCGCATAACGTTCGTCACACGCATAAATAGTTATCGGCAGGCAAGCATCAAACTAAAACTCGATAAACCCGGGTTAGAGACCTCAGTTCATCTATTCGCTATTGGCACAGGGCATGGCAAATCAGCTGCCATGAAATGGTCATAAAGCCGATGGTGGTGAGCACGAAGCTGATGGCAGAATAAACTTTCCATTTGGTTTTGTTCCAGAAGTCGGGATCAAATGCGGCAATCACAAACACGGTCGGGTTGGTAAAGCCGCCAATGGCCACGCAAACACAGGCAAAATAATGCAACTCTATGCCTGCGGCCTTGGCTGCGCCATAAAATCCCAGTCCAAACAGGGCCATAAGGGCGTAGTCGACATGGGCGCGTATCATGGTTTTATAGTCCACCAAAAACTCGCCATCTATACCCTTGATCGGAAACCAGCGGGCAAAAGTCATCAGCCATGCAGACAAAATCAACGCAGTGATACAAGCCACTGCACCTATTAATAACACGTTCATATTTTCTCTCCTGAGCCTATTAAAAAATTAACCCGTGATGTTTTTTGTGTCGGGCAGGTGAATTGTAGACAGGTCTGTCTACTTGTCAAGCGCAGGCAGACGCAAAACTTTGTTTTACTTGCGTTATTAGGCGTTTTCCCGCACAATTCGTCCGTTGCTAGGGGTCTGTAAATACTTCATTTTGTGAGGTTTTTGCAGTGAGAGTTACCCTTCGAACCTGATGCGGGTCATACCGCCGTAGGGAATGCAAGTCTTCGCATCCTTACGTCTTTTCTTTTAAGGATGCCTAATGAACGCTATTGATAAGAACATCAAATTCGTCAACGCGGATGCCAAAGTTGACGAAGCTGCTACCAAACCGTTTGCCAAATCGCGCAAAATTTACGTTGAAGGTTCACGCCCTGATATCCGTGTGCCATTTCGTGAAATTTCACTGAGTGATACCCCTTCCAGCTTTGGTGGGGATACCAATCCACCTGTGGTTGTGTATGACACTTCCGGCCCTTACACTGACCCGAATGTAGAGATCGATATCCGTAACGGTCTGCCAGCCTTGCGTGCGCAATGGATTATGGAGCGGGGTGATGTAGAGCAGCTGGATGGCCCGACTTCTGAATTCGGACATCAGCGCCTGGTCGATCCAGAATTGTCACAAATGCGCTTTAACCTGCATCGCAAACCGCTGCGTGCCAAAGCGGGTAAAAATGTCAGCCAGATGCATTATGCGCGGCAAGGCATCATCACACCCGAGATGGAGTTCATCGCCATCCGTGAAAACCAGCGCCGTGAAAACATGAGCGAGCTGCTGCAAACGCAACACCCTGGTCAGAACTACGGTGCCAGTATTCCACCTGTGATCACGCCAGAATTTGTGCGTGACGAAGTGGCGCATGGCCGTGCCATTATCCCTGCCAACATCAACCACCCAGAAATCGAGCCCATGATTATTGGCCGTAACTTTTTGGTCAAGATCAACGCCAATATCGGTAACTCGGCGCTGGGTTCTTCCATCTCTGAGGAAGTGGAAAAAATGGTGTGGGGCACCCGTTGGGGTGGCGATACCGTGATGGATCTGTCCACCGGTAAAAACATCCACGAAACGCGTGAGTGGATTATCCGCAACTCACCGGTGCCGATTGGTACTGTGCCTATCTACCAGGCGCTGGAAAAAGTGAACGGCAAGGCTGAAGACCTGACCTGGGAAATCTTCCGCGACACGCTGATTGAACAAGCAGAGCAGGGCGTAGACTATTTTACGATTCACGCTGGTGTGCGTCTGGCTTACATTCCCATGACCGCCAAACGCATGACCGGTATCGTGTCACGTGGCGGCTCTATCATGGCCAAATGGTGTCTGGCGCATCATAAAGAGTCTTTCCTGTATACGCACTTTGAAGAAATCTGCGAGATCATGAAGCAGTATGACGTGTCATTCTCGCTGGGTGACGGCTTGCGTCCAGGCTCTATCTACGATGCCAACGACGAAGCGCAATTTGCCGAGCTGAAGACCTTGGGTGAGTTGACCCAGATTGCCTGGAAACATGACGTGCAATGCATGATCGAAGGCCCGGGTCATGTGCCTATGCACCTGATCAAGGAAAACATGGACCTGCAACTGGAGCACTGTGGCGAAGCCCCGTTCTACACGCTGGGCCCATTGACCACCGACATTGCGCCTGGCTATGACCACATTACTTCCGGTATCGGTGCGGCCATGATCGGCTGGTACGGCTGCGCCATGCTGTGCTATGTGACCCCGAAAGAGCATCTGGGCTTGCCTGACAAGGAAGACGTCCGCGTAGGCATCATCACCTACAAGATTGCGGCGCATGCCGCTGACTTGGCCAAAGGCCATCCAGGCGCACAGATTCGTGACAATGCCTTGTCCAAGGCGCGTTTCGAATTCCGCTGGGAAGACCAGTTTAACCTCGGGCTTGATCCTGAAAAAGCCAAGGAATTCCACGATGAAACCTTGCCGCAAGAAGGTGCCAAACAGGCACACTTCTGCTCCATGTGCGGCCCGCACTTCTGTTCAATGAAAATTACACAGGATGTGCGCGACTACGCCGATAAACTTGGGGTGGATGAACAGGTGGCGCTGGAAAAAGGCATGCAGGAAAAAGCCATCGAGTTTGTGAAAAAAGGCGCTGAGGTTTATCAAAAAGTGTAATTTTTTGGTGCCTTAAGCTTTTAAAAACCGGCCTCGTGCCGGTTTTTTTATGGCCAGCAATCTTGTCATTTAGTCCACAAAATGACTGTTTTTTGCGCCATGTCGCCATGGTCAAACGCGCTATAGTTTGCCATCACAATCGCGGTCAGGAGACTGCACATGCCAGACAATCTGCACACCAGTATCGTCAGGGATTTTCGGCAAACTTTGCTGTGGCCCGTGCAATTGATGACTGATCATCTTGTCCCCGGCGCCGTAGATGCGCCCTGGGAAACGCTCAAGGCCATCAAGGATTCGCCCTGGGTAGAAATTGAGGATGATTTTTTACACAGCGCCCCGCACTTAAGTGAAACGCGCTATCAAGAATTCGTCACCTTTATGCCTTTTGCCCAGCGTTTTTTGTATGGCGAGGGCAAGCATGGCCATGCGGCTGGCGGCTATGGCGAATCGCCACTGCATATATTTAGCCGTCAGGATATCCGGGGCGTCCGTATCACCTTGCCAGAGCATGCGACCCCGCTCACTTTGCGCGTTGCGCATATCGAGCTGTATTTCTTTTTTGATATTGATGTTGCCATGCTGGCGCTTGAAGTCACTGCCAGCGATCTCGCGCTCAACGACGCTATGGAAATCCTCTACCGTCTGGGCCGCACCTATCCCAATTACTGGGATGATACCGGCGAGGGCGGGCATTGCGCAAAACGGGTGGAGTGGCTGGATCAGCACGATCAGGTCATTGCTGCCTCTGATTATGAAGACAAGGCCCGCTACCTGGCCTTTGTGAAAGAGAATCACGTCCCTTGTGTCTCATTGCACTGGTCAGCACTGATGTCGCCGCTCGTGCAACATTACTCCGGCCAGTCTGGCGAGTTGCGGTACCGTGAAATTGAATATCAGCGCATGCCGTTGATGGCTTATCTGGCGTTTGATGACGTGAGCACCCTGTCGCGCGGAGACTTGATCCGGCTGGGACTGGTTTGCCAGCCCTGGCATTCAGATACCTTGCCGTTTAGTGAACAGTTTTTGCAAGACTTTGAGCAACAGCATTGCTATGACCGCTACTGGGATGAGGTCCGCCAAGACCCCTGGAGCACCACGCGCATAATGTGTACCGGCCAGAATTTTGTCGTGGTCGGCAGTCATCAGCACCGCGTGTTCAGCAATGACAAAAACGGCATCAAGCGCCATTACCAAAACCAGTATTTTCTATTGTTCTTAATCGCCCATTTTCAAAAAGCGGCCTTGCTGATGCTGTCAGACCGCATGGTGCAAGCCATCAGTCGCCTGAATATGCAGAGTGAGGACTCGGTCAAATCTTTCCGCAACAATATCCGGCATGTCACGGCCGTGTTTCTGCGCTTTACCCACCGCTACTGGTTTGAAAATGTGTCTGATCAGGCCGTCGCCAAAGACCTGTTTGCCTTGATGCTCAAGCAACTTGATTCGGTCAGCCTGTTTGAGAAAACTCGCCGCCGCATTATGGATATGGCCGAATATCTGGAAGGCGAAGAAATCAAGCGGCAGGCGGATACGGTCGTTCGCCTTACCGTGGTCACTATTCTGGGCCTCATCGGCACCATGACCAGCGGCTTGCTGGGCATGAATTTAATCGACCTGACCCAAACCACTCTGCTGGAGAAGCTGGGCTATTTCAGCATCGTCTTTGTCCCTGTGAGTTTGCTCACGTTTTATACAGTGATCAAATCGAGGAGACTGTCACTCTTCCTCGACGCGTTGTCAAATGAAGGGGCCGGGCTGGGCTATAAGCTGGTGAAGCTGAAGAATGTATGGTTTGGGAGGTTGGATGAGCGTTGAGGGCGCTGCTTTTGAGTACATAAGAAAAATGTAGGCGTCACATTTAACGCCTTGAATCTTTGCACGCTAGCTTAGTTTCCCCAATAAACTGCTCTAATGACAAAAGCGCTGGCTGTACCAACTCAGGATAGCTTTTATGTAACTTTTGAGGCACAACCAGAATTACACCAGCTTCACGCATTTCCTTAAACTGATTTTCAGAAACACCCTGCTGCAGAGTTACAAGATGTTTTTGCGGTATGCGATCTGCTTCGTTGAGAATTTGCCGCCAGCGGTCTTTGCATGTGGTTTTTGATGCAAGCATTCGCAAACCGGATGTTTGCCAGGACGGGTTTCGATAAGCTGCAATGGATGGAAAAAGAAAGTCAGGGCGTTTGTTTCCCTCCGAAGTTTCACCATGAGCAAAGTCCAGCTTTTCTTCCAAGAAAATTGCTTTCAAATGTAGCTCAAGAGATTTACCCGCCCGGCTCTTGCGCCGATTAGTAATTGAATTTGCCAAATCAACAAACTCGTTTACTGTTGTAAACCCAGCTTTGATTTTTGGCATAACGAATGCCTGTTCTACTGAGTAAAATAAAGCGGTTTCGCATTCACGTCTGGTCAATAGTCGCGAGTCTGGACGCTCTGAACTTGCTGGCATCATGGACAAAGCTCTTTCGATCAATGTTTGACCCGATGGGAACTCTAGCAGCCATTCAGCTGGTATTTCAGTATCTGATAATGAACATCCTTTTCGGGTAGTTCTAGAGATTGTTGGCTCAAATGAAATAATTCCAGATGGATGATGGACAATTCCTTCCCCAGGTTCTATTGCGCCTATTCTGTCTTCAATAACTATTTCGTCAGCTTCAGACTGACATATCCAGATTGAAGCTTCTTTTGCTTCCTCACCCGGCGTCGTTATATGGAATGCAAAAAGTACAATCCCGCCAGTAAGGTCAGGCTCCAGAATCTTTTTTGGAAGATTCCACTGAGTTATACGCGTTTCATCGCGAGTTTTTTGGTTGTACCAGATGGCGCGTAGTTTTCGACTCTCGGCGTAAGGTAATACATAACCCTCAAACCAGGCATCAGGATTGTTACCTGATTTCATTGATGGGAATATGCTCCATAAAACCTGCTTGGGAATATAAATGCCTGCCTGATGACTTTTGGTAGCTCCGGAATCGTTGGCTGAAAGTCGTTTTGCATACCAAACCCACTCTCGTCCAGACACGCTGTCTAACCAGCTCCCAATATCAGACATCTGCTACCCCTTAATTTCCAAAACAGATTGTTTGTTTTCTGTTAAATTCATGATGCAAAGCTATCGGCTCACGATTTAATACCGTATATTTTCTTACTATTGAGATCACCCGGCTAGATTCAGCCGAATCAATAATATAAGTAATCAGGCATCCATTTGTATGCCGAATGCATTCATGAAAATTGGATATGCCGCTTCAATTACCTGCTCATGACCAATTACAGCCTCTAGCTCATTTATTACAAGACGTAATTCTTCAACCTCCTCTGTTGAAAAGGTTGGAGTACCGTCTGCAATCTGAATAATGTCTGCTGGATCGTCTTCAGGGTGGAAAAGTAACTTCTCGCAGTGCATTTCAGAAAACCACATTAATGCGCCACCAAACGATGCCTCGGTCAACTTGGGTATACGTGATTGAGTTTGCATGATTAACTCCTTAAGCCGTTTTATACAGGAAAGGTAATTCAGGCTCCAGGATGTCAGCTTCCAGCATTGGTTGCATCAATCTCGCCACATGAGCCATGACTTCTACAACAACAGAGTTTCCGAACTGTTTGTAAGCCCGAGTATCGGAAACGGGGATTTTGAAACTGTCCGGAAAGCCCATCAAGCGTGCACATTCTCGTGGGGTCAGGCGTCTCGGATTTAAACTTTCGCCTTGAGACACCAATATCTCTGAGCCATCTTTATAGTAACGAGCAGAGAGTGTACGCGTAACGCTATCTGGCCCAACCAGTCCGAAACCAAAGCCGTTGCCTTTTAACCGGTGTTTTTCGGCGTAGTTTTGCAGGTATCGCCAGAGATTGTCAGTCAGGGTATATTTGGCGGGGACTTGATTGGTTGCATGGTCAAAAAAGCGTCCTTCGTCCCAAGCTAGCACTGGCTCCGTGCCATCGGTGCGATGTAGTATTTCTTTGAGTGTTCGCTCGCCTTTTGCCGGCAATGGCAGTGCATCAAAGTCAAATGCCACTGGTTCACGAAAACCGACAATCAAAATGCGCTCGCGATGTTGTGGAGTGAAGTGTGCGCCATCTATTACACGGTAATGAATGTGATAGCCAAGCTCTTCAGTGAGCGTGCGCTTGATTACATCGAAGGTACGGCCTTTGTCATGCGAAACCAGATTTTTCACGTTCTCCAGTAAAAAGGCGCGCGGTTGCTTGGCTTGGATAATGCGCGCTACGTCAAAAAACAATGTACCTTGGGTTTCGTCTTTAAAGCCATGTGCGCGACCCAGTGCATTTTTTTTGCTGACTCCGGCGATAGAAAAGGGCTGGCATGGAAAGCCTGCGAGTAGTAGGTCGTGGTCAGGTATGTCCTGAGTATCAATTTTGGTAATGTCACCATTTATTAGGTGTGAGGCGCCAAAATTTTGCAAATAGGTTTTTTGTGCATATTTGTCCCATTCGCTGGTAAATACGCACTGACCACCAAACTTCTCAAAAGCTGTTCTGATACCTCCGATACCGGCAAAGAGGTCGATAAATTTAAATTTTGCAGTTAGATTCACAGGATATTCAAAAGGTAGCATGGCTTGCAAAGCTGGGATGATGTAAGGTTTGATAGTCGATTGTTTTAATTCCCAGCGACGTACTTGTCGCTCACTCATGTCGAGCTTTACTGCTATCTCATCCTGAGTGAAATACTTTCTGGCGTGGAGTAAATATTGCCATGCGGCATTTTCTTCATCTAACGTTGAAAGTTCCATAAAAGCAACCTTTGAACATAAAGGGAATAAAACCGGACATTACGCCCTTTATTATTACCAGTCAAGTTTACGTATGGATATTGTCAGTAAAATCAAAAGAAGCCAGATGATGGCTGGAATAAGAAGCAAGAATACACGGCCTGAATTAAAAATCAGGAAAGCATTGCATGCTCGCGGATTCCGCTTTCGTATCCATGTGACTGATCTGCAGGGGAAGCCGGATATTGTCTTGCCAAAGTATCGGGCTGTTATTTTTGTGCATGGTTGCTTTTGGCATGGACATGATTGTTACTTATTTAAAATGCCCCAAACAAGAGCAGATTTCTGGGCTGAGAAAATTGATAAAAACAGATCAAGTGACTATAAAGCAGTTTTTGCGCTTCAAGAAAAAGGGTGGAGAGTTATTACCGTTTGGGAGTGTTCTTTGAAGGGTAAGTCGAAACTTGAATTTTCAGAACTGATCGATATCCTTTCGGATTGGATTATTTGTGCAAATAGTATAAATCTCGTGATAAGAGGGCTTGTCTAGAGTTTTTTAAATCATTAAGTCTTAATTCTTGTATCGAAACTAGCATTTCTCTGTCGAATGTTGGCCTTTCGCACCTACCAAGCAAATATTTACGTAACCCAACCCCTCTGATTACCCATCAATGATGTATGCTGTTAGGTATATACCAAACTACGTATATCGAGAGATTCTTTCTTGCCTGGTAGGTTGCAAAATACAAACCATCGTGATTGAGCAAACATGTAAACGAGAAGACATGAATCACATTAACCGGACAAGGAGACACATGATGCGTAAATTTATTTCTGTGGGTTTTATGGTTTCAAGTTTGTTCGTGGCCTCAACGGCCGTGGCATTTGAAGGTGAGAAAAATATTCAACAAACCGCGCATACACAGCATTTTTTAAGCAAACGTCCTTATGCCACACCTGCCGTGGTGGCTAGCGCAGCGGCTGATCAAGCCTGGGTAGGTGCGACTTTGGTTGTAAATCCTGCATCCGCACAAGCGCAGCAAGTGTTGAAAATGCACCAGCTGTCCAAACGTTCGTTTTAGTCAGGTAGTTGTCAGGTAACTATGCCACCATAAACCTGACCGTTACTCACCCTAACGGTAAAAACTATTAAAGAATGAGCGATTTAAGGAGCGTATAATGAGTAAATTGTTATTAGCAGTACTGGTAACATTTGGCTTCATGGCGAATGTTCAAGCAGGCGATACCTCTGACGCTGAGAGTGGTGTACACAATCTGCATCAGAACCACTTCCTCGGCAAGCGGCCTTACAGTAAAGCCCCACAGGCAAAACAGCAAAGCCCTGAAGATAAATGGGAAGGCACAGGCTTGATCACAGATAACCCGGATAAAGGCCTGGACAAGCACCAGCAAATGCGCCTGAACTTTATTGGCAAGCGCCCTTATATGGGCTCACCGGCAGACTGAATTTAATTGAGTGCTGTTGAACGCCGGCTGTGCCGGTGCAACAAAACCCTTCATGTGATCCATGAAGGGTTTTGTTTTTGAGCCTGTGCTCAATCAGCTTCCAAGGCGGAAGAAGGATGCTAGGCCTTGAGGATGACGGGAGAAAGCTCAAAACTCCCGTTGTCATGACTCACTAATAATTGCTGATCTTGTATGGTGACGCTGATGCTCAGGCTGCGTGAGGCAGCGGCTGTGAGTGCCTGGGTTTCCGGCAGGTTAATCACTGTGACATTATCCAGTTTGAGCATGGCTTTTTGGTGTTGCTCCCACCACATCTCTGCAGTTCTGCCACCATAAAGCACTTGCACCACTTGCTTGGCTTTTCCGCAGGCTTTGCGAATCTCACGCTCGTCAGGCAGGCCGACGCCTATCCAGCGTTCTATTGCCCCGGTAAGGTCTTTTTGCCAGAGATCCGGCTCATCGTCGTCACTCAGGCCTTTGCCAAATTGCAAGGCTTCATCCGCATAGAGCACAAACGCCAGCAGTCTGACCATCAGTCGCTCTTCTGTTTCCGAGGGGTGCTTGGCCAAGGTCAGCATATGCGTTTGATAGTAATGCCTGTCCATATCCGCAATATTGAGATTGATTTTATAAATGGTGGATTTGAGAGCCATGGCGACTGCCTGCGATTAAAAAGTGCAGCGAGTATAACAAACTAAACTATGCTCTTAAGCGCTTTGTAGCCAGCGAGATACAACAAACTGCTTGCGTTTTTTTATAATCTCCATAAAATAAAAATGAAACGTTTTATTTTTATTTTATGGAAACGCAGGACGACATGCCTTCTACACGCACAGCCGCAGCCAAACCTAAGGTGGGGCGGCCAAAAACCGGGACAACACAGGAGCGTCACGCCCAATTTCTGGCGCAGGCCCTCGAACTATTTATGACCGAGGGTGTGGCACGGACCAGTATTGCGCGGATTGCCGCAACCTGTGGCGTCTCGACGCGAACCATCTATGAGCGGTACAGCAACAAGGATGCGTTATTGATCGCGGCGCTCAAGCACATGGTGGAGCAGGATGTGCGTGCCATGACCAATCTTGAGCAGTTAGCCGACCCGTCGCTGACCACGGTGCTCACGCATATCGGGCGACTGATGTTGAAAAAAGTCCTTGAACCGCGCATGGTGTCTTTTTTCAGGATTGCGGTTTCAGAAGTCTCGCATTTGCCAGAGTTGACGCGCGCTGTGAAAGAAGTGGGGCCGGAGCGCATTTATCAAATGTTGGCAAATATCTTTAAAACGTATGCGGATAAAGGCGAGTTGCCACAACTGAATTTTATGCGGGCGGCTGAGTCTTATTGCGAGCTACTGATCGCCGGCCCTCGTCATAAAGCATTATTCGGGGTGCAAGAAGCAGATTGGGATGCAGAAGCACACATTGCATTTGTGGTGCAGTTATTCTTGAGAGGATTACACGGGATGGAACAAAAATGAAGCAGCCTGTCTTAAAGGCTGCGGTAAACCTGCGTCGCCTGCCGCTATGGTTGGCTGTCGTGTGTTTGCCGCTGGCGAGTTGCTCGGTGATGGATGAGTACATCCGCCCAAAACCCAAGGTAGCTACAGAATGGCAAGCGCCGTTGCCGCATGGCGGCAATCTGGCGTCGCTGAACAATTGGTGGGGGCAATTCAACGATCCTGTGCTTGACCATCTGCTCACTGAGGCACAGAAAGAAAGTCCCTCGCTTGAAATTGCGCTGGCCAATATCCGTGTGTCGCGCGCCAATGTCTTGTCTGCCCGTGCGCAAGGGATCCCTGATTTAACCAGCACCGGCAGTGCCACCAAGAGTAAAGGCGGTGGTGGTGGCGCGTTTCCGGCCAGTACCATTGAAGTTGATTCGATTTCATTGGATGCCAGCTGGGAAGTGGATTTGTTTGGCAAGGTGAAAGCCGCCAAGCAGGCAGCCAAAGCGCAACTGGAGTCCAAGAAAATTGCCTGGCACGATGCACGCTTGAGCCTTGCCGCCGAGGTAGCAAATAATTATGTGAATTACCGTGCCTGCCAGGCGTCGGTAGACGCCCTGCAACAGGCCTATGACTCCCGTAAAGAGACCGCGCGTTTGACAGGCATTTCTGCCAAGGCTGGTTTCTCTGCTCCGTCTGACCTGGCCCTCGCAGAGGCAGCGACACGCGCCAGTGCGTCTACGCTGGATGGGCAGCAAGCCGAATGTGATGGCCTGGTGAAGGCGCTGGTGGCGTTGACCAATTTGCCTGAGCCTGAGTTGCGTCAATGGTTGGCGAAAGGCAAAAGCTTGCCAGAGCCTGCCATGTTTGACGTGCAGGCCTTGCCGGCCAGTTTACTGACCCGGCGCCCAGACCTGGCCATTGATGAGCGCAACTTGGCGGAGGCCAGTGCCAATATCGGCGTCTCCAAGGCCCAGATGTACCCGAGTCTGACCCTGACCGGATCGATCGGCTATCGCCGCACCAACTTTAATGGCACGGTGACACGCACCGACTCCTGGTCGTATGGCCCTTCTCTCAAGTTGCCGATTTTTGATGGCGGCACTTTGCGTGCGGATCTGGCAGAAGCGCGTGCCAATTACGATAGCTTGCTGGCAACCTATCAGCAGGATGTGCGTAATGCCGTCAAAGAAGTGGAGCAGGCCTTGGTGAATCTGGAGAGTGCTACCCGCCGCGCCACTTCCGAGCAGGCCAGTGCCCAGCAATATCAGCAATATTTCAAGGCCGCCGAGATCAACTGGAAATCAGGCGGGTTGGATTTATTGTCACTCGAAGATGCCCGCAGGCAAAAAATCAATGCCGAGCTGAACGTCATCACCCAGCAAAAAAACCGTGTGTTGCAGTGGATTGCGTTATACAAGGCGTTTGGTGGTGACTGGCTGGAAACACAGGCGACGGTGAAACCCATCATCCTCAAGCCCATGGAAAAAAGGTAAATCAAAATGGCGAGCAGACTGACAAAAAAAACCAAATTCTTAATCATTGCGGCCGTGCTGGTGGGTGTGAGTGCCTGGTTCTGGCAACATCCGCGGCATCAGGCCGAGCTGGCAGAAAAACGTGCTAACCGCGCGGCCGTCAGTCAAACTGAAACAGAACATGCGCCGCAGTCAGCTGGCAAGGGCAAAGCCGCCCTGAGCGTAGAGGTCACCCGGCCCGTGAAGGTGCAATGGCAGACGACTCTGATGCTAAATGGCAGCGTCTATCCCTGGCAAGAGGCCCTGGTCAGTGCGGAAATTGCCGGATTGCGCATACAGCAAGTGCTGGCCGATGTCGGCGCGCAAGTGAGCAAGGGGCAGTTGCTGGTTGTCCTGGCCGATGAAACCGTCAGGGCGGATTTGCAAAAACAGCTCGCCACGGTTGAAAAAGACAAGGCCGCGCTGGCCGAGGCAAAAAGTAATGCAGACCGTGCGCGCGAAATCAAGGACAGTGGCGCGCTATCGGCGCAAAAAATCAATGAATACATGATTGCCGAGCAGACGGCACGCGCCAATCTCGCTTTATCCGAGGCGGAGCTGGAGAACCAGAAAATCCGCTTGCGCCAGACCAAAGTGGTGGCGCCTGACGATGGCGTCATTTCATCACGTTCTGCCAATTTGGGGAATGTGGTGTCGGCCGGGGCGGAGTTATTCAGGCTGGTGCGGCAAAGTCGTATTGAGTGGCGCGGTGAGGTGAATGCAGATCAGCAAAACGCTTTGCATGCCGGACAAGCGGTCAACCTGAGTTTGCCGGGCGGCAAGAAGGTAGCCGGGACCGTGCGGTTGATTTCGCCGACCGTCGACAACAATACCCGTAATGCGCTGGTGTATGTGGATATTCCCAAAGGCAGTGCCAAACCTGGCATGTATGTGCAGGGGCAGGTGGATATCGGCCAGCAGCAAGGGTTGGCGGTACCACTGAGTGCCGTCACCTACCGCGATGGCTTTGCCTATGTGTTTGAACTGGCGCCATCCGGGTCTGACGGTATCAGCCAGGTCGCACAGCGCAAGGTACAAACCGGCCGTACCCGCGAGCAGCTGATAGAGTTGCTTGGTGGCGTGGAGGCAGGGGCCTCGCTGGTGCTCAGTGGTGGCGCTTTTCTCAACGATGGGGATAGGGTCAAAATCGTGACGGTGACCAAACCTGAGGCTGCAAAATGAATTTTTCAGCCTGGTCTATCCGCAATCCGGTTCCCGCCATTCTGCTGTTTGTGGTGTTGAGCTTTCTTGGTCTCAAATCACTTAATCAATTAGGCAAACAGAACTTTCCGGATATTGAGCTGCCGGTGATTTCGGTCAGTGCGACGCTGGAAGGTGCGGCCCCGCCACAGCTGGAAACCGAAGTGGCCCGCAAGATTGAAGACAAGATTGCGACCATTGGTGGGATCGAGCATATGACCACCAAAATCACCGATGGCAGTGTCAGCATAAGTGTGCAGTTCACCATAGATACCAACAGTGAAGAGGCGCTGAATCTGGTACGCAATGCGGTTGATAGCGCGCGCTCGGAGTTGCCCGCTGCGGTACTGACGCCTACTGTGTCTAAAGTGACGACCTCCGGCAGCGCGATCCTCACTTTCGTCGCCTCGGCTGACAATATGGATGAAGGCGAGCTATCGTGGTTTGTCGACAACGAAGTGAGCAAGGCCATGCTGGCAGTGAATGGCGTGGGCAAGATTACGCGTACCGGTGGCGTAGACCGCGAAGTGCAGGTTAATCTTGATCCGACCTTGATGGCGGGTTTGGGTGTCAATGTCAGCGATGTGTCTGCACAGCTCAAACGCGTACAGCAGGATGCCTCGGGCGGGCGAGGGGATATTGGCGACAATATTCAGTCGGTACGCACCCTGGGCGCCTTGCATAGTGCGGATGAAGTCCGCAATCTGGATATTCCCATCGGCGATGGTCGCCACATCAAGTTGTCGCAAGTGGCGGAGGTGATTGATACCTATGCCGAGCGCACCACCTATGCCAGCTATGATGGCAAGCCAGTCATCCGGTTTGAAATTACGCGTAGCAAAGGTACCAGTGAGGTGACGGTGGCCAAAGATGTGCGTGCCGCGCTGGAAAAATTCAGGGTCTTGCATCCACAAGTGAAGATTGTGGAGGCTTTTAACATGGTTAAGCCGGTAGAAGATAACTATCACGGCTCCATGCAATTGCTGTACGAGGGGGCATTGCTCGCTATTCTGGTGGTGTGGTGGTTTTTGCGCGACTGGCGCGCCACCATTATTGCCGCCGTCGCTCTGCCTTTATCCATGATCCCGACCTTTGCATTTATGCAATATTTCGGCTTCTCGCTCAATATTCTCACCTTGCTTGCCATGGCGTTGGTGGTGGGGATTCTGGTCGATGATGCCATTGTAGAAATCGAAAACATTGTCCGCCACCTGCGCATGGGCAAGTCCCCTTATCAGGCCGCCATGGAGGCCGCTGATGAAATCGGCTTTGCGGTGATTGCCACCACATTTACGCTGGTGGCGATTTTTCTGCCCACCGCATTTATGGGCGGCATACCGGGTAAATTCTTCAAGCAGTTTGGCATTACGGCGGCCATTGCCATCATGGGCTCGCTGGTCGTCGCCCGCTTGCTGACGCCGATGATGTCAGCCTATTTGTTAAAACCGCACCCAGTCAAGGAAGAGCAAATCTCTGGCTTTATGCGCGCTTACTTACGCAGTGTGGAGTGGTGTTTGCGCCACCGTAAAACCGTGGTGCTGGCATTTGTATTGTTCATTGTCGGCTCATTGAGTTTGATGCCACTATTGCCCAAAGGCTTTGTGCCTTCCTCTGACAGTAGCCAGACCAAGGTCAATATTGAGTTGCAGCCGGGGACCGCGCTGGAACAGACGCGCGAAGTGGTTAGTCTGGCAGAGCAGATCGTCAAGCAGCACCCGGAAGTGAAGGCAGTGTTTAGCGCTGCGGGCACGGCCAGCACAGGCGGGGGTGGGCCCAATGCTTCTCAGAATAGTACGGATGTACGCAAGGGCAGCCTGGTGATTAGTCTGACGGATCGTAGTGAGCGGCATCAGAAACAATCCGAAATTGAAGCCGAGTTACGTGAGCGACTCAAGGCCTTGCCGGGCGCACGCGTCAACGTCGGCATTGGGGAATCCGGTGAAAAACTGCAGATCACACTGGCCAGCGATGATGGCATTGCGCTGGGCAATGCCAGCCAACAGCTGGAGCAACAATTGCGTACCTTGAGCGGTGTCGGCAACATCACATCCAGTGCCAGCCTGCAACGGCCAGAGGTGCAGATCATCCCCGATATCGACAAGGCCGCCGAGCTGGGGGTGACGGTAGAGTCGATTGCACAGGTGATTCGCATTGCCACCTCTGGCGACTTCTCCAATACCATGCCCAAGCTCAATTTGCCACAACGCCAGGTGCCTATCCGAGTGCGGTTGGGTTCCAGTGTACGCACCAGTTTGCAAGAAATTGCCCAGCTGCGGGTGCCCGCACGCAACGGCAGTGTCAGTCTGGAAACCGTGGCCACCGTTCGCATGGGCAGTGGGCCGCAGCAAATTGACCGTATGGACCGCATGCGTAATGTGACCTTCGATATCGAACTCAACAAGCGTCAGATTGGTGAGGTCCTGCGTGAAGTACAACAGCTGCCCGCCATGCAATCGTTGCCGCCCAGCGTGAAGCAGCTGGAGTCAGGTGATGCCAAACGCATGAACGAGTTGTTTGCCAGCTTTGGCGGCGCCATGGTCATCGGCGTGATGTGCATCTATGTGGTGCTGGTCTTGCTGTTTGGCGACTTTCTGCAACCAGTAACCATCTTGGGGGCGCTGCCCTTGTCACTGGGTGGGGCCTTCTTTGCCTTGCTGGTCACCCACAACAGCTTCTCCATGCCGAGTGTGATTGGGTTGTTGATGTTGATGGGTGTGGTGACCAAAAACTCGATCTTGCTGGTGGAGTACACCATCATGGCCAGAAAAGAGCGCCAGTTAAGCCGGTTTGATGCGATTATCGATGGGTGCCATAAACGTGCGCGGCCGATTGTCATGACCACCATTGCCATGGCTGCCGGTATGCTGCCGATTGCCCTGGGCTGGAGTGCGGATCCTAGCTTCCGCGCGCCAATGGCGATTACGGTGATTGGCGGATTAATTACTTCAACCGTGCTGAGTCTGGTGGTGATCCCGGTGCTGTACACCTACGTGGATGATTTGCTGGGATGGTTGAGGGGGCTGACAAGATGGGCTAAACAGCATGTTTGATCAGGCGTGTCCCTGCGAGCGGGCGGCTTTGCGCCCTCACACAATCACCGGCTCTGCAGGGCCGGTGATAAAACGATCAGTGAAGCGCGCTGATCGTCGCGCCAAATCGATTTACTATAGCCCGATTAATTGGGCGCAAACGTAAACGCATCGCTATAAAACTCTTCTTCTGGCAGGCCCTGTTTCACAAACGTTGCTTTCGCAATCTCCACCATGCCTGGTGCGCCGCATGCATAGACCTCAAACCCGCTTAAATCGGCGTTATCTTCCAACACGGCTTGATGCACCAGGCCACGGCGGCCTTGCCAGCCATCGTCGTCGTGACCGTCAGAAATGACGGGGATATACTGAATATTCGGCATGAACTGTGTCCAGCGCTGGCAGAGGTCATCCATATATAAGTCGCCGGTTCGTCTCGCGCCGCGGTAGAGGTAAACGGGGCGTTGGATCTGATTGAAAATCATGTGTTCTATCATGCCTTTGACCGGTGCAAACCCCGTACCACCGGCCACCATGATGATGGGTTTTTGGTTTTGCTCTCGCAGGAAAAAACTGCCGAGAGGCGCTTCCATACGCAATATGGTTTTAAGCGGCATGTCATTGAACACTTGCTCGGTAAAATGCCCGCCAGCAATTTTACGGATATGCAATTCAAGAAACCCTTTTTCATGTGGCGCATTGGCGATGGAGAAAGCCCGGCGGCGGCCATCCTTGAGTAGAAACTCGATGTATTGTCCAGCCATAAAGGTCAGTTGTTCAGTGGCAGGCAATTGCAGGTGCAAGACCATTACATCGTCGCCGAACTGCTGTTTGTGTTGAATGCGTACCGGCAAAATACGCGGTTTGATGCCTTGCACCATATCGATCTGGCGGCATTCAATGACCAGGTCTTCAAGGGGTCTGGCACAGCAAAACAAAGCCATGCCAGCTGCAAGCTCGGCATCGGTCAAGGCGTTGCCTTGGTAATCATCATGCATGACTTTGCCGGTCAGTACCTTGCCTTTGCAGGCGCCGCAAGCGCCATTACGGCAGCCATAGGGTAAGTTGATACCAGCTTCAATGGCGGCTTCGAGCACGGTTTGGCTGGGGCGGACATCAAAGGTATGGCCACTGTTTTCAATCAGGACACGGTTCATAAGACGATATTTTCCAAGCGTTAATCTTTGCGCGGGAGATGCACGACATTATCTACCGGTTTGCTGTCAGGGACTTCGGTAAATTCCCCCTCAATCACCTCGTCATTCGCGCTGTGACGGTAGCGTGCATTAGGTTGTTGATGCTGCTGCCCGCTGACGGTTGGGTTGTTGGTTGGAATCAGTAACAGAATCACGGCAATGACATCGCTAATGACGCCCGGAATCAGGAGTAATACTCCGGCCAGCAAGTTTCTGGCAGTGGAAAAGATGGCGGCTACCGGGTTGCCACCGGCCGTCATTTGCTGAAACAAGCGTGACGCGATCAGGTCTTTTTCACCACGAATCAGCTTGAGGCCCAGGTAGCCGATCATAATCAAGTAGACCAAGACCCACCAGCCATAGCGCTGACTGAGTTCGATCAGGACCGCTATCTCCAGAAACGGAAAAGCCAGTAGAATAGCAAGGATGAGAAAACGCATGTCAGAATCCTGTCTGTGAGTCAGCGCGCGATGACGCCAAAAGAGGAAATTATAATCGTGTTTACGCATGTGCCGAACAAGGCATGTGCCGAGCATATCGCGCAGACCTTAATTACAGACAAGTTGGCGGCATGCGTCAATATTTCAAGTCCGGTCACCTCTATTTATCGCTGGCAAGGGCAGATTGAGCAAGCGGAAGAAATCGCCCTGAGCATTAAAACCACGCGGCAGGGGTATGCCGCCTGTGCGGCCAGGCTTAGAATGCTGCATCCTTATGAACTTCCAGAGATTGTAGGCATCCATGTGAGCGAGGGTTTGCCGGAATATTTGGCATGGGTGGCGGCCGAGACAGGGATGCAGGAGTGAAGCGTTGATCAAAAATGGGTTTAAAGTAGCATGGGTGCTGGGCATGCTATGCGTGATGATGTTGCCTGTGCACGCGGCGTCACAATTCTCGAAACTATTCACTGAAGAGAGCAGCGAAGATTTTTTGCCTGTCGATCAGGCATTCAAGGTCGATGCGGCACTGACGGATGCCATGCATGCCCAGATCCGGTTTACTGTAGCACCAGGCCACTATTTATATAGAGACCGCATACAACTCTTACCGGCCAGCGACACGACACAGCTCAGCTTGCCAGCCGGTGAAACCAAGCATGATCCCAATTTTGGCGAACAGCAGGTGTTTCACCACGACACCGTGGCCGAGGTCACGTTTGCAGGGGCCGCCCCTCAGGTGTTGCAAGTACGCTATCAAGGCTGTAGTGAAAAAGGCCTGTGTTATCCCCCACAAACCAAATCACTTGCATTGGACGCGGTTGCCTCGGCGGATAATATTCGCAGTGCACAGCCAGTCAACGCGGAGAGTGAGGACGAGTTTTCTGGCAAGCTTTTGGCCTCTGGCCACTGGTGGCAGATTGTGGCTGGCTTTTTTGGTGCAGGCCTGTTGCTGGCATTCACCCCTTGCGTGTTCCCCATGATTCCTATTTTGTCTGGGATTATTGTGGGCAAAAATGCCCATGTGTCGCGTGGCAAGGCGTTTACCTTGTCATTGGCATACACGCTGGGCATGTGCCTGACTTATACCCTGGCTGGTGTCGCTGCCGGGCTCTCTGGGCAACTCTTGAGCAGCGCGCTGCAAACGCCTGCCGCCCTGATCATCGGCGCCCTGATTTTTGTGGTGCTCTCATTCTCCATGTTCGGCTTTTACGAGCTCAAACTGCCGTCAGCGGTTGAAAATTACTTTTTTAACTGGAGCAGTCGTTTCAAGGGTGGCCATCTGGCCAGCGATTTCTTGATGGGGGCCATATCTGCCTTGATCATCAGCCCTTGTGTCGCCGCGCCGCTGGCGGGTGCGCTGCTTTATATCAGCCAGACGCATGATGTGGTGCTGGGCGCGGTGGCATTGTTTTCATTGTCGCTGGGCATGGGTGTACCGTTATTGCTGATTGGCGCATCAGCGGGTACGGTCTTGCCCAAGGCGGGCGAATGGATGAATGCCGTTCGTCGTTTGTTTGGGGTGTTGATGTTGGCTGTCTCGGTCTGGATCGTCAGCCCGTTGCTGCCTGTGTCAGCGCAACTGGTTTTATGGGCGGCCTTGTGTATTGTCCCGGCCATTTATATGCGCGCAATAGACTCTTTGCCTGCGGATGCGGGGAGCACCGCACGTCTTTGCAAGGGATTTGCGGTCATGTTGCTGCTTTATGGCGCCGCACTGCTGGTGGGTGCCTGGTCGGGCGCACGCTCTCCGCTACAGCCTTTGCAGGGGGTCATGTCTGCTTCGGCGAAGGATGTGCAAGCACTGCCATTCAAACGCGTGCAAAATGTACAAGCGCTGGAAAATGCGCTTGCGGCTGCGCGGGGCAAACCCGTGATGCTGGATTTTTACGCAGACTGGTGTGTCTCGTGCAAAGAATATGAGCAGTTTGTCTTTAGCCAGCCAGAAGTGCGGGCTGCGCTCAAAGATGTGGTGCTGTTGCAGGCTGATGTGACCGAAAACCGGGCGGAAGATGCCGCATTGCTCAAGCGCTTTGAATTGTTCGGGCCGCCAGGGATCGTGTTTTTTGATGCGCAGGGACGGCCGTTGCAACCTGTGATCAAAGGCTATCAGGACGCCACACAATTTCTTGACCGCTTACGCAAATTGCCTTTAAGCGCCATGGAGAAGTCTGCACATGCATAATATTGCGCGTTTGGTCATGACGATATTACTGATCGTTGTTCTCGGTAGCGGATTCCGTTGGCTTTACCTTCACCGTGATCAATGGATGACTTCTGCCCCTACTCAAACGGCGATGATGGTGCCTGACGCGGTATGGAGCGTCGGTTTGCAGGATGCTGGTGGCAGGACGTATGCGCTTTCAAGCTTTAAAGGCAAGCCTGTCATCATGAATTTTTGGGCGACATGGTGTGAGCCTTGCCGTGAAGAAATGCCCGAAATCTCAGCGCTGGCGGCCGAACACCCCGAAATTGCAGTATTAGGCCTGGCCATTGACGAGGCAGCCGCTGTGCATGAGTTCGCGGAGAGTACGCCCGTCAGTTATCCTTTGTTAATTGCCGAGAACGAAGGTATGCCTTTGGCCGAGCAACTGGGCAACACCAAAGGCGTATTACCTTACACCGTGGTGATTTCTGCCAACGGCCAAGTGACACACACCTTCTTCGGCAGAGTCAATCGCCAAATGCTGCAAAAAGCACTCAACTTGCCCTAAATGCCTGCCCAGTTCTGTGCGCAAACAGGCCGCTTATGGCTTAGGTTTGTCGCCTGATCTGTACCAGTTGCTGCCGTTTTGGCGACTTTCCATTTGTTCCAAATTGCGAATTTTACTGGACAAAATGCAATAACTTCGGCAAACTTCGACGCCATGAAGGTTGTATTTTTCTCTTTGAGAGGCATCTGAAATGGGCGCCAAATCCATCCTGGTGATACATGGACCCAACTTGAATATGCTGGGGACACGTGAGCCACAGCACTACGGTAGCCAAACGCTTGCAGATATCAACCAGCATCTGCTGGAATTGGCGCGGGCCGATCAGGTACGTCTTGAATCCTTTCAGAGCAACTCTGAGGCGGAGATCATAGAGAAAATTCATGCATTGTCTGTGAACCGGGTGGATTACGTCATTATCAATCCTGCCGCCTTCACACATACTTCTATTGCCATCAGGGATGCCCTTTCGGCAGTGAACATTCCATTCATTGAAGTGCATCTCTCCAATGTGCATGCCCGCGAGTCATTCCGGCATCATTCTTATTTCAGCGATCTGGCGACCGCCGTCATCTGCGGTTTGGGCGCAGAGGGATACTACGCCGCCTATCGCTACATCCAACAACGCTAATAACATTTAAAACATTTACATTCGAGGCTTATATGGATTTACGCAAACTCAAAAAACTGATTGATCTGGTCGAGGAATCGGGGATTTCCGAGCTGGAACTGACTGAGGGTGAAGAGAAGGTACGTATCAGTCGCGCCATGGCACCGGGTGCTGCACCAGTGACTCAATATGTCGCTGCGCCTGTTTCCGTGCCTGCAGCGGCACCCGCAGCAGCCGCTGCTCCCGCCGTTGCAGCGGCAGAAGTGCTAGAAGGCACGGTAGTTAAATCACCGATGGTCGGTACGTTCTATCGCGCGTCTTCTCCAGATGCGAAAGCGTTCGTCGATGTTGGTAGCACTGTCAATACAGGGGACACCCTGTGCATTATTGAAGCCATGAAGCTGCTCAACGAAATTGAGAGTGAATATGCGGGCACGATTAAAAAGATTTTCGTTGAGAACGGTCAGCCTGTGGAATACGGC
Source organism: Methylophilus sp. DMC14 (assembly GCF_056314085.1). Lineage (NCBI taxonomy): Bacteria > Pseudomonadati > Pseudomonadota > Betaproteobacteria > Nitrosomonadales > Methylophilaceae > Methylophilus > Methylophilus sp. DMC14. The sequence goes on from NZ_JBQUZA010000001.1 coordinate 801,675, forward strand.
GAGCCTCTGTTCCTGATTGGTTAATCGTGATGGTTGAAAAAGTACTGATTGCCCGTGGCGGCGACCAGCAGCCCTCTGCGGGTTTCGCAGCAACGAAGTTTAATTGTCTAGCGGCTATTGAGACGCGGAGTAAATAATGTTCGAGAAAATCCTGATTGCCAACCGCGGCGAAATTGCCTTGCGCGTGCAACGTGCTTGTCGTGAGTTGGGGATTAAAACGGTGGCTGTGCACTCTGAGGCTGACCGTGATGCCAAATATGTCAAGCTGGCCGATGAGTCTGTCTGTATTGGCCCAGCACCTTCTGCAAAAAGCTACCTGAATATTCCTGCCGTGATCAGTGCGGCTGAAGTAACGGATGCGCAAGCGATTCACCCAGGGTATGGCTTTTTATCCGAGAATGCCGACTTTGCCGAGCGGGTTGAACAAAGCGGTTTTGTCTTTATCGGCCCCCGCGCAGAGACCATTCGCCTGATGGGTGACAAGGTGTCTGCCAAGGACTCCATGAAAGCGGCGGGTGTGCCATGTGTGCCTGGCTCAGATGGTGCGCTGAATGATGATCCGGCTGAAATCATTAAAACGGCCAAACGCGTAGGCTACCCGGTGATTATTAAAGCAGCGGGCGGTGGCGGTGGTCGTGGCATGCGCGTGGTGCATACCGAAGCCGCCTTGCTCAATGCGGTCAATATGACCAAAGCCGAGGCACAGGCTGCCTTTGGCAACCCGATGGTTTACATGGAAAAATTCCTTGAAAACCCGCGCCATATCGAGATCCAGATTCTGGCTGACCAGCATGGCAACGCCGTGTTCTTGGGTGACCGCGATTGCTCCATGCAGCGCCGCCATCAAAAGATTATTGAAGAAGCACCCTCGCCCTTGTTGCCAGAAAGACTGCGCGACAAAATTGGTGAGCGTTGTGCCGAGGCCTGCCGCAAGATTGGTTACCGTGGCGCAGGCACCTTCGAGTTCCTGTATGAAAATGGCGAGTTCTACTTTATTGAGATGAACACCCGCTTGCAGGTGGAGCATACCGTCACTGAAATGATCACGGGTATCGACCTGGTTCAGCAGCAGATCTTCATCGCTGCCGGTGAGAAGCTGCCGTTCCGTCAGCGCGATATCGTGCTCAATGGTCATGCCATCGAATGCCGGATTAACGCCGAGGATCCTTATACCTTTGTGCCTTCACCAGGCTTTATCAATCGCTTTCATATGCCCGGCGGCCCTGGCGTACGCATGGATACGCATGTGTATGGCGGCTATACCGTGCCACCGCATTATGACTCGATGATCGGCAAGCTGATTACACACGGTGCGACACGCGAACAGGCGATTGCCAGAATGCGCGTGGCCTTGTCCGAGATGTATGTCGAAGGCATTAAAACCAATACTGCGCTGCATTCTGATCTGATGGCCGACTTGGCTTTCCAGCAGGGCGGCACCAGCATTCACTATCTGGAGCAGAAGCTGGGTATCAGCTCGAAATAATTTTGCATTGGCTGTTACTTAAAATTCAATCAACCGAGCCGCAGGCCGAGGCACTCAGCGATGTGCTGATGGAGCAGGGTGCGTTGTCCGTCAGCATTGAAGATGCGCACGCTGACACCTTGGCCGAGCAGGCAATTTTTGGCGAGCCGGGGGATCCACCGCCCGGCATCTGGCAGCAAAACATTGTCACGGCCATGCTGGATGCGGAAGCCGATGTCCAGGGTTTACTGGCCCGTGTGCAAGCCGAGCTGCAACTGGACGGTCTCAAATATCAGTTAGAGCAGATCGAGGAGCAGGATTGGGTGCGGGCCACGCAAGCCCAGTTTGACCCTATCCGCGTGACCGATAGATTGTGGATCGTGCCTTCCTGGCATGAGGCGCCGAATGCGGAGGCGATCAACATTGTGCTGGATCCGGGCCTGGCATTTGGCACTGGCAGCCATCCGACCACGCATTTGTGTTTGAGCTGGTTGGCGCAGTTGCCTGAAACGCTGTTGCGCAGTGCCAATGTCCTTGATTACGGATGTGGCTCAGGCATTTTGGCCATTGCCGCCAAAAAACTGGGCGCCAACACCGCCACAGGCGTTGATATTGACCCGCAGGCAGTGATTGCCAGTCGTGATAACGCGCTCAATAACCAGGTCGAGGCCATTTTTTATGACTCTGCCGAATACCTGCATGAGCCGTTTGATCTGGTCGTGGCTAATATTCTCTCCAGCGCCTTGATGGTGCTGGCGCCAGTGATTGCCAAATCTTGCAAAACGGGCGGTAAAGTTGCATTATCCGGCATATTGGAGAGCCAGCAGCAGATGTTGCTGGCGCATTATGCCGAGTGGTTTGAAATGGATGCCCCCATCCAGCAAGATGGATGGGTCTTGCTGACGGGAACCAGAAAATGTCCTTGATTACGGCCTGCCCGGCCTGCCAAACACAATTTGAAGTCACTGACGAGCAATTGCAGGCCTATGCTGGCAAGGTGCGCTGCGGTGAATGTGACCATGTGTTTGATGCGCGCTCGCATTTGCTGTCGTCATCTGCTGCCACTGCTGCAAGCGAGGCGGTAGATCCCCAGCCTGCCAGCGATGCCGCGATTTACTTTCAGGTGAGTGCCGAGGCCGCACAGGCGCATCCGGTGCCTGACGAGCCGTTTGAAGCAGTCATGCCGGAGCTGTCTATTCGGCCTGACGAGGCGATTGAGCCTGAAATCCCTGCTTTTCTGCGTGACGTTTCACTCGAGGATGAGCGCCCGCAATCCCGGGTGACGCCCGCCACCCCTTGGGCATATAGCCTGCTTTCTGTCCTGCTGCTGGTGACTTTTTTTCTGCAAACACTGTATTTCTCTCGCACCACGCTTGCCGCCAGTTACCCGCACACCAAACCATGGCTGCAAGCGCTATGCAAGCCACTGCATTGTGAAGTGGGTTTGCCTAGGGATATTGCGCAATTGACGATAGATGATGCGGATATTCAAGAGCACAAGACACGCGCCGGCGTGCTGGTGTTTTCCAGTGTGCTCATGAATCACGGTGAGGTGCGACAGGCCTATCCGATGATAGAGCTGACTTTGACCAATACGGCAGATGAGCCGGTATTGCGCAAAACGCTCAAGCCGGAAGACTATCTGCCCAAGACGGTCGATGCCAGCAATGGCCTGGCGGCCTTGCAAGAGCAGTCCGCCAAAGTGTTGTTAGGTGTAGACGAAAAACTGGTAACGGGTTTTCGCGTCGCCATTGCCTACTAATTGTTTCTGCATCTAAACCGGGTCAATCTGTTGTTGCGCAGCGCCCACTTCAGCCATCACTTTTCCTAATATTTCAATCGCTTCTTTGCGCACAAAACTTTTGCGCCAGGCCAGCGCAATACGTCGGCTAGGGGCAGGGCGGGTAAATGGGATCACGCGAATCAGCGCGTTCTGATAGCGCACCGCAGTTGCCATGGCTGGCAGCACCGTGATACCCAAATTCGAAGCCACCATATTTCTGATTGTTTCCAGCGAATTGCCCTGTAACACTTCGCCTTTACGGCTGAGCTCGGGGCAAGCCTGGGTTACCTGATTGCTGAAGCAATGCCCGGTGTTGAGCAATAACACTTTCTCCTGGCTCAATTCATCTGCCTCGACCGATGTGCGCTTGGCCCAGGCGTGACTCACGGGTACGACGACATTAAAGTCCTCGTCATACAGTGGCAAGGTTTCAATGCCCGGCACATCAAACGGTAAGGCGACTACAGCCGCATCGATGAGCCCGTTTTTCAGCTGCTGCTCCAGGGTCGCCGTGATGTTTTCCTCAACCTCCAGCGGCATCTGCGGCGCCACCTGGATGAGTGGCGGAATGATTTCGGGTAACAGATAAGGCCCGACCGAGTGAATCATGCCCAGCTTGAACAGGCCGTTGAGCGGATCGTTACCGTGTTTCGCCATCTCTTTGATCTTGGCTGCTTGCTCCAGCACGATATTGGTTTGTGCAATAATCTGCTCACCAATTTCGGTGGGGGTCACCTCGTTCCGGTTACGTTCAAACAGAGAGACACCCAGCTCTTCTTCCAGTTTTTTGATGCCCAGACTGAGCGCCGGCTGGGTCACAAAACATTTTTCTGCTGCGCGCCTGAAGTTTCTCTCTTGCGCCACCGCCAATACAAACTTTAATTCAATCAAGGTCATTTGCTTGTCTCGCTGTTTTCACCATCACTAGTCTATATGCATTAATTTTATTAATCAACAATATCAAAACATACAATTATACAAATTAAATGGCGCACTCTAGAATGCGATGCATGGATGACAACATAAGGAGGCAAGATGTGGACCTGGCTTAATCAGGAATCAGCCGTGTGGCAGGAAGCTTTAGCCGCTTACGCTGCCAGTTTTTAACTCTGTAGTTTATTTTATATCAAATTATTATCGTAACAATCAAGGCGTAGTATATTTGAGTCTTGATGAATTTTTTGCCGCACTCATCAATTAACAACAAGGAGCTAACACATGCAGAATCAAAACACGGGCGCCAAGTGCCCATTCGCGCATGGCGCAATCACAACAACCGCACAAACCAATACGAATTGGTGGCCGAACGCCCTCAATCTGGATATCTTGCATCAACATGACCGTAAAACCAATCCGCTTGGTGAGTCATTTGACTATAGACAGGAAGTATCCACGCTGGATGTAGATGCGCTTAAAAAGGACATGCATGCCTTGATGACGGACAGCCAGGCATGGTGGCCTGCAGATTGGGGTCATTATGGTGGCTTGATGATTCGCATGGCCTGGCACGCCGCCGGGACTTATCGCGTGGCAGATGGCCGTGGTGGCGCGGGTACAGGTAACCAGCGCTTTGCACCACTCAACAGCTGGCCTGATAACGTCAACCTAGATAAAGCGCGCCGCCTGCTGTGGCCGATCAAGAAAAAATATGGCAACAAGATCTCCTGGGCGGACCTGATTGTACTTGCAGGCACCATTGCCTATGAGTCCATGGGCCTCAAGACTTTCGGATTCGCTTTTGGCCGTGAGGATATCTGGCACCCGGAAAAAGATATCTATTGGGGCAATGAAAAAGAGTGGCTGGCAAAAACCGGTAGCGAAGGTAGCCGCTATTCTGGTCAGCGTGACCTCGAAAACCCGCTGGCTGCTGTGATGATGGGCCTGATTTATGTGAACCCGGAAGGCGTGGATGGCAACCCTGATCCGCTGAAAACCGCGCAGGATATCCGCGTTACCTTTGCCCGCATGGCGATGAACGACGAGGAAACGGTAGCGTTGACGGCAGGCGGCCACACGGTGGGCAAAGCACACGGTAACGGTCAGGCCAGCAACCTTGGTGTCGACCCGGAAGCCGCCGACGTACATGAGCAAGGGATGGGCTGGAACAACCACACCAGACGCGGAGTGGGCCGTGATACGGTGACCAGCGGCATTGAAGGTGCCTGGACTACACACCCGACCCAATGGGATAACGGTTACTTTGCAATGCTGTTTAACCATGACTGGGAACTTAAAAAGAGCCCGGCCGGTGCGTGGCAATGGGAGCCCGTGAACATCAAGGAAGAAGACAAGCCAGTCGATGTCGAGGATCCTAGCATCCGTTATAACCCCATCATGACAGATGCGGATATGGCCATGATCAAGGACCCGATTTACCGCAAAATCTCGGAGCGATTCCGTGACGACCAGGCGTATTTCTCTGAAGTGTTTGCCCGTGCCTGGTTCAAGCTGACACACCGTGACATGGGTCCCAAAGCCCGTTACATCGGCCCGGATGTGCCGCAAGAAGACCTGATCTGGCAAGATCCGGTGCCTGCAGGGTCAGCTATCAGCGAGACAGACATTGCTGCACTCAAAGCACACATTCTGGCGAGCGGCTTAAGCACCGCAGAACTGGTCGCGACCGCTTGGGATAGCGCACGTACTTTCCGTGCCTCAGACTACCGCGGGGGTGCAAACGGTGCACGTATTCGTCTGGCGCCACAAAAAGACTGGGTAGGCAACGAGCCCGCCAGACTGCAAAAAGTGCTGACAGTGCTCGAAGGCATACAGCAAGCTTTTGGCAAACCTGTCAGCATCGCTGACCTGATTGTCCTCGGTGGTTCTGCTGCCGTTGAGCAAGCCGCCCAAGCCGCCGGAGTGAACATCACGGTACCGTTTGTTGCAGGCCGTGGTGATGCGACGGCAGAGCAGACAGACATTGAGTCTTTTGAGGTGCTGGAACCTGTGCATGATGGCTACCGCAACTGGCTCAAGGCCGACTACGTGCCCTCGGCAGAGGAAATGCTGCTGGACCGTACCCAGCTGATGGGTCTGACTGCACCAGAAATGACCGTCCTTGTGGGTGGGATGCGTGTGCTGGATACCAACCACGGTGGGAGTAAGCACGGTGTATTTACCGATCAGCCTGGTGTGCTCAGCAATGACTTTTTTGTCAACCTGACCGATATGCGCTACACCTGGGTGCCTGCTGGCAACAACCTGTATGAAGTCCGTGAGCGTAACACAGGTGCAGTTAAATGGACGGCTACCCGTGTGGATCTGGTGTTTGGCTCCAACTCCATCCTGCGTTCTTATGCCGAGGTGTATGCACAAGATGATGCCAAGCAGAAGTTTGTGCACGACTTTGTCGCCGCCTGGACCAAGGTCATGCATGCGGATCGTTTTGATCTTAAATAATTAAAAATTTCTGTGACTCTGTCGTCATACCCAGCGCCTTGAGGGATCAAGGCGCTTTTTTATTAATGGCTTAGTATGTAGGCAGACATTGGTCATGATGCGTATCACGGACATTTGCCAGGCGTAAGCAACGTGCTCCCATGTATTTTCAATCGTGAAATTTCTATGGCCACGGCAAGTCTGCAAAACTGTCTGTTAGAATAACTGCATGGATATCTATTTGATGCTGAAGGCCGTGATCATGGGCCTGGTCGAAGGCGCGACCGAGTTTATTCCTGTGAGTAGTACAGGGCATCTGATCATTACCGGGGAGTGGCTGGACTTTCTCTCTAAAGATAAACGTGATGTGTTTGAGATCATCATTCAGCTGGGCGCGATTCTGGCGGTCTGTGTCGAATACCGGCAACGGCTCTGGCATACCGTACAGCGCATTCAAACGGATACCAACGCCCAGCACTTTGTGCGCAACCTCATCATTGCTTTTTTACCTGCCGCCTTGATTGGCCTGGCATTTCATCACCAAATTAAAGAATATTTATTTTCCTCCTTCACCGTTGGCATCGCACTGGTCGTGGGGGGGGTATTAATTTTGCTGATTGAAAAATTTGTGCCAGCAGGTAATACGCGTGATATTGACCAGATTTCAGCCAAGCAAGCCTTGCAGATTGGCTTTGCGCAATCGCTGGCATTGTTTCCGGGCATGTCACGTTCAGGCGCGACCATTCTGGGCGGCATGTTTTTTGGCCTAAGCCGTCAGACCGCGACTGAGTTTTCATTCTTTTTAGCCTTGCCCATCATGTTCGCAGCCACCGGGCTCGACCTCTATCAAGCCCGTGACTTACTGTCTGTGGACGATGCATTGATCTTTTTGATCGGTTTTGTGGTCTCATTTTTGTCAGCCTTGGTGGTGATTCGCGCCCTGATCCGATTTGTCGCCCAGCATTCGTTTGCCGTGTTTGCCTGGTACCGTATCGTGTTTGGCATTCTGGTGCTGGTTTTCTTTGCACATTAATTTGTTTTAAGGTGTATGCATGAACCGTGCGCTGTTTAAAAAGGTAGCTTATGTGTTTGCCGCCATCCTGGCGGTGTTGCTGTTGCTGGTGGTTTATCTGGCGGCGACGTTTAATCCTAACGATTACAAGTCCACCATCATTCAACTGGTCAAAGACAAGAAACAGCGTACGCTAGACATCAAAGGCGACATCAAGCTTAGTTTCTGGCCAAAAATCGGCGCCGATTTAGGTGAAATCAGCTTGTCCGAGCATCAGTCAGAACAACAGTTTGCGGCGATTAAAAGCGCAAAAGTGGCATTGGCCGTGCTGCCCTTGCTCAAAAAAGAAATTGTCGTCGATACGGTCTATCTGGATGGCGCGCAGGTCAATGTCATCCAGCATGCTGATGGCAGCTTCAACTTTGATGATCTGCTGAGCAAAGAGGAAGAAGAGTCCCAGCAGATCAACTTTGATGTGCAAGGCATTAAAATCACCAATACTGAGGCCAGTTTTACGAATGAGAAAAGCGGTGCCAAGTATTCAGTTGACCAGCTAAACCTCACCACCGGCCAGGTGGCACTGAAAAAGCCGTTTGATATTGCCACCGATTTTCATCTGATGGCAAACCAGCCCGTCGTGGATGCCAAGGCGTTGATTAAAGCCAATGTCATGGCCGATCCGGAAGCCAAGCACTTTGCGATCAAGGGTTTGGATGCGCAGCTCAAAGGCGCCTTGCTAGATGGCCAGGCGGTGACGGTCACGGCGCAAGGGGGCATTGATGTGGATGCCGCTAACACTGCCCTGGATGTTTCTGATCTCAAGCTGGCGATGCAAGGTACTTTTAAAGGTGCCGAGCGCGCAGTCAGCCTGCAGGCGCCTGCGCTTGCCGTCAATCCGCAACTCATCAGCAGTGACAAGGTCACCTTGTCACTCAAGCAAAAAGATGCCAACGGCGATCTCGATCTGGCCGTGGTCTTGGCCGAATTAAAAGGCAACCAGCAAACCGTCGAAAGCAAAGGGTTGGCCGCGGATGTTAGTCTGAATGCCGGTGCACGCAAGGTTGAAGGGCATTTTGCTTCGCCTGTGACCCTCAATCTGGCCGACTTGGTGTTTGAAGTGCCTGCGCTGGCAGGCAAATTTGATATTAAAGACCCCGCTTTGCCGAATGGAACCATGCAAGGGCAGTTCAAGTTGGCCCTCAACGCCAACGTAAAGCAAGAGCAAGTTAACTCCACCTTTGATTTGAGCCTGGCGGAAACCAAGCTCAATGGCGATGTGCGCGTGGCAGGGTTTGCGACGCCGCATATTGGTTTTAAAGTGCACGCCGACACCTTGAACCTGAATGCGTTGCTGGGCAAGGCCAAGCCTAAAAAAGAAACCGTTGCCAGCCCCAATGCCAATCGCGCACAAGCAGACAAGCCTGCCGATTTGAGCGCGTTAAAAACCTTATTCCTCGATGGCAGTATCAATATTGGCAAGATTTTATACAGCCCCTATACCCTGACTGGCTTGAACGTGGGCATTAAAGCCGATGGCCAGAAACTGGCCTTGCAGGGGCTGGATGTCAAATTGGACGACAGCCGTATCCAGGGCAATGTTGGCATTAGCCAGTTTAGCAAGCCGCTATATACCTTTGAGCTCAACATCGACAAGCTGGATTTGAACCGTTATCTGCCTGCTGCAGAAGCCAAGGCAGGCGAAGCGACGGCCAAGCCTGCCGAGAAAACCGCGCAAGCGGAGCAGCCGCTAGATCTGTCTGCCTTGAAGGCGCTAAATGCGCAGGGCAACATCCGCATTGGCTGGTTGAAATATGGCAAAACCGAAGCCAAAAACCTCAATATTGGACTGAAAGCACAGGAGGGCTTGGCTAGCCTGGATCCACTCAATGCCGATGTCTATCAAGGCACGGTGCGCGGTGCCGTCAAGCTGGATGCACGTGCCACGCCTGCAGTCACCATACAGCAAAGCCTGCAAAACATCGCTGTCGGCCCGTTGTTAGTCGATACCATCAACAATGACATGCTATCTGGTAACGGCAATTTGAATGTGAACGTGACTGCGCAAGGAAATACGGTGACTGCACTAAAAAAGTCACTGGGCGGCTCGGTTGATTTACGCATGGCCGATGGCGCCGTTAAAGGGTTTGATCTGGCCGGGACCATCCGCGAGGCGAAAAGCAAGCTCAACTTGCTCAAGGGTCAATCCAGCGCAGACGCAGATAAAAGTAAAAAAACTGACTTTAGTGAGCTGACTGCCAGTTTTAATATCAAGAATGGCGTGGCTCACAATGATGATCTGGCCATGAAGGCACCGGTTTTTCGTTTGACCAAAGGCGAAAGCAAAGGCGATATTGATATAGGCAAAGAACAGATCAACTATCTCGCCAAGCCTACTTTGGTGAATTCGCTCAAGGGGCAGGGCGGTAAAGAGGCTGAGCAATTAGGCAGTCTTGGCATTCCGGTGAAGGTCACCGGTAGTTTTAGTGCGCCGAAATTCGGTGTTGATATGGCGGCTTTAGGTCAGGCACTGGCCAAATCGGTGGCTATGGACGCCTTGACCGAGAAAATCGGCGGAGACAAGGCCGAAGCCCTTAAAGGATTGCTGAATGGAAAAACGCCGGGGAATAGCGGTAGCGAGGCAGCCAATCCTGAAGGTGGTAATAGCACTGAGCCTGACAAGCCCGTGGACCAGCTCAAGCAAAAAGCACTCAAAAAGCTGCTGAATTTTTAGGGCCAGCAGATAAGCGTTTAAGTGTGAGTGATTTTGCAGAAAAACTGATCGCCTGGCAGCAGGCGCATGGCCGCCATGATTTGCCATGGCAGCAGACGCGTGACCCTTACGCTATTTGGGTCTCAGAAATCATGTTGCAGCAAACGCAGGTGTCGGCGGTCATTGCTTATTATGATCGGTTCATGCAGCGCTTTCCTACCATTGCCAGCCTAGCCGAGGCCGAACAAGATGAAGTCATGCGCTATTGGAGCGGGCTTGGCTACTATTCACGCGCGCGAAACCTGCATCATGCCGCCCAAACCATTATGCGTGAACACTGTGGTATTTTTCCAACAGATTTTGAGACCATCCAAACTTTAAAAGGCATCGGGCGTTCTACCGCCGCAGCGATCAGCGTGTTTGCATTTAACCAGCGACAAACGATTCTGGATGGTAATGTGAAACGTGTATTGGCCCGGTTGTATGCCATTGAGGGGTGGCCAGGGCTACCAGAGGTAGAGAAAAAATTGTGGCAAATCGCAGAAAGGGTGTTGCCTAGCCAAGGCTTGCCCGCCTATGTGCAAGGCCTGATGGATTTTGGTGCGACCCTGTGTACGCGCAGCAAACCAAGTTGCCATCGCTGTCCGATGCAGGCCAGTTGTCTGGCGTATCAGCAACAAATGGTCTCTGTGCTGCCTGCCCCCAAGCCTCGTAAAGCCTTGCCAGAAAAGCAGACCACGGTATTGATGATTTTAGATGCCGGGGAAATTTTGCTAGAGCGACGACCTAACCATGGCATTTGGGGCGGCTTGTGGAGTCTGCCTGAGTTGTCCCCCAGTGCGCTTGCCGTCCCCCATGTAAAAACCACCTTCGACATGGATGTGGAGTCGCTGGAAACATTGCCCGTGCTCTGGCACACCTTTACACATTTCAAGCTTGAAATAACACCACAGCCACTGCTATTGCAGGGAAAACGTCCCCCACCAGCGTCAAACCAGCAATGGCTCGCCTTGGCGGATGCTGTCGCCGCAGCGTTGCCAACGCCAGTACGCACGCTGATCAAAGGGCTTCAACAATTACGCTTTTAAATGCGTAGGTCTTTGGCTTAGAGATTGGCTAGACGGAAAACATGGCTGGCCAATTCCCGCTGATTGTTTTTGAGGTGTTGTAGCAAGTCATGCCCGCTGTCTGGTTTTACCAACGCTTTTTGGTAAATCAGTGGCAATTCAAAAATCGCGATTTCGCGCTCTACGATGTTCAATGTCTGATGCTTGGAGCTTTCAAGCACATCAAGTAGTTTTTCATATACATTATCTTGCACGCGCGTATAAGGAAACAAAATCCAGAAGTCTGTCCCTTCCCGACCTACCAGGTCAGATCTTCTAAAAGAGTTTTGCAGATCATGGGTTAACGACGACAGTTGACGCAAGGCCTCAGGCGCGCCGTAGGCCTCACCCAAGCTATTGTCATCGCCATAAGCAATTTTAACCAGGGCAATATTAAAATCCTCAGAATGCCTGATCAGCACTTGGCATATCCAGTCCAAGGTCTCTACAAAGCGACTACATAACTGAATGTCCGAAATCATTCTCTTCCCCTGCGGATGCGCGCTTCATTTAATAAAGGCGCATATATAAATTTTAAAGAAGCTGCAAATTGTTCCTATCCTAGCAGAAAGATATATTGATGTTGATGGGAAATCACCTAAAAAACGGTAGCAATTCAAAAAAACACCCTAGTCCGGCAGGTGTTAGGTTGTTGCAAATCTGCAACAACGTTAACTAGGACTAAGCAATTTGACGTATTCACTTGCGCCACCTAGGCCGCTTTTGCAAAAATTGCACTGACCTTGCAGGAAATGCTTTAAGTGATTCCGCAGGAGTTATTAGAAAGAGCATTCAATGGCTCTTTACTAGAAAGCAATATCCTTACACAAGTTGTGAAAACAACATTTTTGGAGATTCGTATGAATACAAAATTGAACGTTGCAGTTGCAGCAGCTCTGTTCGCTGCCGCTACTGGCGCACAAGCTGGCATCACTATCCCAGCTGGTGACTGGACTCTGGACATCGGTGGCGTTGTTAATGCTTACTACACACACACTAGCTTCAGTGGTGATACTGGTGTTGGTGCTGGTCCATTGAACCAAGGTAGTGGTAATGCTCAAAGCAGTTCTAACATTACAACTGGTTTGTTGCCTAACTACTTGAGCGTTTCTGGTAAAACACGCCAGAACGATCTGGATGTTGGTTTCACAATCAGCATCAACCCAGGTGCATCGACTACTCAATCAGGTCGTCAAACATCACAACAAGAAAACCGTCAAGCATTCTTGACCTTTGGTGACGCTTCTTGGGGTTCTGTCAAACTGGGTAAAGATCTGGGCATTTTCGCTTCAGACGCTATCTTGAACGACATGACATTGTTAGGTGTTGGTTCTGGCGCAGGCTCATTGGCTGGTAACACAACTACTTTGGGTCGTATTGGTGCTGGCTATATGTATGCTGACTGGAAATCTCAAGTTGCTTACACCTCACCAAACTGGAATGGCTTCCAATTTACAGCTGGCGTAACACAATCTTGGAATGCTTACTCTTCTGCTTCACAATTTGCTAGTGCTGGTAACACAACACGTGGCGGTTCTCAGCCAGCATTTGAAGCCAAGGCTTCATATGAGTGGACTGGTGACGTTGCAGGTAAAGTTTGGGCTTCTGCGATTAGCCAAAAAGTTAACAACTTTACAACAATCGGTGGTAGCGAACGCGCTGAAGCCTTCGATATCGGTGCGACAGTTAAAGTGGCTGATTTTGGTTTGACTGGTTACTACTACGATGGTCGTGGTATTGGTCAAGGCTTGCAATTGCGTGACGGTTTTGATGTAACAGGCAAGCGTCGTGACTCTAAAGGTGGTTATGTACAAGGTACATACACAGTTCCTGGTGTTGGTACAAAGTTGGGCGTAAGCTGGGGCCAATCTACATTGGACGGCAACAGTGCTGACACAGTATTGGATCAGCTGAAAGACGAAATGTGGACTGTTGGTGCTTACCACCCATTGACCAAGCACTTGAACTTGGTTGCTGAGTATTCAGAAAGCAAAGAGAAATTGGATCGCGTTTCTGCATCATCCTTGGATGCTAAAGCTAAGACCGTGTCTTTGGGCGCAATTCTGTTCTTCTAATTTAATTGCAGTTTAACTGCGTAAATTATTAGTCAGTAAGAACGGCAACTTCGGTTGCCGTTTTTTTATGGGCATCAACTTAAACCTTTAATTTTGGCTTAATTACTATGAATTTGTATCCAGTGACAATTGTGGAGAATTTTTATGAAGATCCAGACGCTGTTCGTACTTTTGCGTTAAATCAGAAATATCAATATCGTCATCAATTAGGTAACGTTCCTTATGTTTTTCCAGGATGTAGAACTAAGGATTTGTCTGTCATTAACAAGCCACTCTTTGAGAAGCTTAGTACAAAAATTATTTCACTTTTCCATAACTCAGAATATGAGCATATGCGTTGGGCAATTTCGACCAACTTTCAGAGTGTCAGTGAAGAATACGGCCGTGGCGTAATTCACACGGATGGGAATGCAGTTTTTGCAGCGGTGTTATATTTAAGTCCTGATGCACCTTTAGATTCGGGGACCTCTTTATTCAGGCCTAATAAAAGCTTTGATCAGGCTTTATACGAAAAAGCACTTAAGGTGAATGATAAGCGCTTTGCGGATGGTACTGTAAAGATGGATACCGCTTATCACAGCATGTTTGATGAGATTGTGAGAATCAATAACGTTTATAACACCTTGATACTCTATGAAGGCAGACATTTTCATGCCGCAAATAACTTTTTTGGTAAGACATTAAAAGACTCACGGCTGGCGCAAGTCTTTTTTGTCAGTAGTATTGATGCGCAAAGACACAGCTCATTCCCACTTTGGCGGAGTCAGCAAGTTCACATTTAAATTGCTAATCATCAATGCCTAGCTCCTGAATTTTACGTGTGAGCGTATTGCGCCCCATGCCCAACTGATTGGCAGCTTCAATCCGGCGGCCATCGGTATGGGCGAGGGCACGGGTGATCAGGATGCGCTCAAACTCTTTGGTTTTGGCATCAAGGATATTGGTTTCTCCGCGATTAAGCGCGTCGGTGACTTCTTGGGCTAGCGCTTCTTGCCAGGAGCCTCCGCTACTATGTTTGCCCGTATCTTCTTTAAGCTCTGGGGGTAAGTCATTAACATCCACGTTTTGACCTGGCGCCATCACGGTGAGCCAGTGGCAGACGTTTTCAAGCTGGCGAACGTTACCGCTCCAGTTGACCGACATCAGGTATTTGATGGCTGCCTGTGACAGTTGCTTGGGCTCAACCCCCAATTGCTGTGCACTGTGGGCGAGAAAATGCTTGGTCAGCAAGGGGATATCTTCTCTACGTTCACGCAAGGGCGGCAAGCGCAGACGAATGACGTTCAGACGGTGAAACAAGTCTTCACGGAACAGGCCTTGTTTGACGCGTTCTTCGAGGTCCTGGTGAGTGGCAGCAATCACGCGTACATTGACTTTGATTGGTTGATGTCCGCCCACGCGATAAAACTGGCCGTCGGACAAGACGCGCAACAATCTGGTTTGCAAGTCAGCAGGCATGTCGCCGATTTCATCCAGAAACAAAGTGCCGTTATCTGCTTGTTCAAAGCGGCCCCGTCTGGCGGCGGCGGCCCCTGTAAATGCTCCGCGTTCATGACCAAACAATTCGGATTCTAATAAATCTTTGGGAATCGCTGCGGTATTAATGGCGATAAATGGCTTGTCAGCCCGTGGACTGTGTCTATGTAGGGCGCTCGCGACCAGTTCTTTACCGCTGCCGGATTCGCCGTTAATGAGCACGGTGGAGTGCGAGCGGCTCAGGCGGCCAATGGCACGGAAAACCTCTTGCATGGCGGGGGCCTGGCCGATGATTTCTGGCGAGGGGCCGGTGTCTTCTACGGCCTCGACAGATTGACGCATGCTTTCTTCAACGGCACGTTTGATAATTTCGATGGCTTGATCTACATCAAACGGTTTGGCCAGATACTCAAACGCGCCACCCTGAAAGGCTGCGACAGCACTTTCGAGGTCTGAGTAGGCGGTCATGATAATGACTGGAATTTCAGGATACCGCTGCTTCACCTCGGATAAAAAGTCCAGGCCCGAGCCATTGGGCATGCGGATGTCACTGACGATGACTTGGGGTTGTTCACGATTTAAAGCGTTGAGGGCTTCTGCTGGGGAGGAAAATGTTTTGAAATCAAAGTCGGTGCGCGCCAGGGCTTTTTCAAACACCCAGCGGATGGATTTGTCGTCGTCTAGGATCCAGATTGGCTTCATAGCTGTTTCTCGTGAATTATTGTACGGATGATTTTAATTGCGTACTTTCAATAGGTAGCAATATATGGAAGATGGTTTTACCCGGCTGCGAGTCACAATCGATCATGCCGTGGTGCTGGGTAATAAAGGTTTGTGCCAAGGCCAGGCCCAAGCCTGTGCCGCCTTCACGACCGGATACCAGTGGGTAGAAAATACGTTCTTTGATGCCGGCAGGGATGCCTGGGCCGTTATCAATAATCTCTAAATGAATCCCGACACGGTAACGTTTTCTGGCTAGCGTAATTTGGCGCTCAGCACGCGTGCGGAAAGTAATGCTCGCACCTTCGGTCTGGTGCTGCTGCATCGCTTGTGCCGCATTACGCGCAATATTGAGCACGGCTTGGATCAGTTTTTCGCGATCGCCAATGAGCTCCGGCAAGCTGGTATCGTAGTCGCGGATCACGCGGATATGGTTAGGCGATTCTGCCAGTAACAGACTGCGTACGCGCTCCAGCACTTCATGAATGTTGGTGGGCTCATATTTTGGCACGCGGTGTGGTGCCAGCAGTCTGTCCATGAGGCTATGTAGTCTGTCAGCCTCTTTGATAATCACCTGGGTATATTCTTTTAGGCTGGGTTGCGGCAACTCAAATTCAAGCAATTGTGCCGCACCACGCAAGCCGCCTAGCGGGTTGCGGATCTCATGCGCCAGATTCCTGAGTAATTCAGAGTTGGCTTGCTGCTGTATCAACATGCGCTCTTCACGCGCAATACGCAATTGCTGATCCATTTGCACAAATTCCAGAATCAGCATGTCTTCCGGCGTTTGGTTGAACGCGGCTGAAATAGGGGTGGCTGTGCAGGTCACGGCCGTTGTATGGCCGCGTTGGGTGGTCAGTGCAAACTCATGCTCACGATATGGGCTCTGTGTTTCTATGGCGTTAGTCACGGCCATTTGCAAAATTTCGCAATTCACAAACACGTCATGGATATGCGCCCCTTGAATCTGGTTGGCACTAAATGCAAACAGAATCTCGGCGCTGGAGTTTGCGTAAGTAACTTCTAGTTGGTTATTAAGCAAAATGACTGCCGTGGCAATATGCTCTAAACCACTAAAGCCGTTGGGAGATTTCTGTACCATGTCCTGAGCTTGTTAAAAAGAGTGAATCACGCCCTGTTTTAAAGCAAAACCCAAGCCAATTCTTACAAGAAACGTAAAAATGATTGAGCAAGCCCCCAAAATGGTGCATTTAAAGGTTGAGTTCTTTATTTAACAGCTCGATATTGCGCTCATGTGCCTGAATTTCGGCCTCAATCACTCGCAGTTTTTCTTCATACTTGGCGACATTCCTAAACGTTTTTCCATTGGCACCTCTATAGACTTCTGGCGTGTTCTGGGCTTCTTCATATAACAGGCGTGCATTCTCAAGTGCTTGTTTTTCTTGAGAAAGCTCGTTCATTAATAGCTCTCGCCGCTTTTGGTCGCGTTGATTTTGTGTCTGATTATCGACTTTGGGAAAATCGGCCGGAGAGGGTGTTTTTACATTGGCTTTTTTCTCCCTGGCAGGGGGTGGAGGCTCTGTGGTTCTGGGCCCACTAATAATGAGCTCTGCCTTGCTTTTGCCTTCGGGTTTGATATTGGTATAGGTGGTGACGCCGTTACTGTCGGTATATTTGTAAATATCTGCCCAGCTTTGGTTGCACATGAGCGCGAAGGTGCAAATGTAAAAAAGTCTTTTCATGGCAATAGTTTAGAGTAGATCGTTGAGGGTATCAACGTCTGCTCGCCTAAAAACGTTGACGGAACAGCGCGCACATAAAAAAACAGGGCAGCCCTGGGCTGCCCTGTTTTAGTGCGTGCTCTTGTGATTAGCAAGAGTAGTACAGGCCAAATTCCACTGGGTGTGGTGTTTGGCGCAGTTTAGTGACTTCTTCCATTTTCAATGCAATGTATGCATCAATCCAGTCGTCTGAGAAAACGCCGCCGCGTGTTAAGAACTCGCGGTCTTTATCCAGATACTCCAATGCTTGTTCCAGAGATGAACATACCGTTGGGATCAATGCATCTTCTTCTGGTGGCAGATGGTACAAGTCTTTAGTCGCTGGTTCACCTGGGTGAATCTTGTTCTGAACGCCATCCAGACCAGCCATCAACAGGGCTGAGAAAGCCAAGTATGGGTTAGCAATCGGGTCTGGGAAGCGCGCTTCAACACGGCGTGCTTTGTCTGAATGCACAAATGGAATACGAATCGCAGCAGAACGGTTTTTAGCTGAGTAAGCCAGTTTGACTGGTGCTTCGTAGTGTGGAACCAAGCGCTTGTATGAGTTGGTGCCTGGGTTGGTAATCGCATTCAGTGCACGTGCGTGCTTGATGATGCCGCCGATGTAGTACAGAGCGAAGTCGCTCAGGCCTGCATAGCCGTTACCTGCAAACAGGTTTTTGCCATCTTTCCATACTGACTGGTGTACGTGCATACCGGAGCCGTTGTCACCAAACATCGGTTTAGGCATAAATGTAGCAGTTTTACCGTAAGCGTGTGCAGTATTAGTCACTACGTATTTCAGGATTTGCGTCCAGTCAGCACGCTGTACCAAGGTCGCAAATTTAGTACCGATTTCACATTGACCCGCTGTTGCCACTTCGTGGTGGTGCACTTCAACAGGCACGCCCAATTCTTCCAAAGTCATGACCATGGCAGAGCGGATGTCATGCAATGAATCGACAGGAGGCACTGGGAAGTAGCCGCCTTTAACGCCTGGACGGTGGCCAGTGTTGCCGCCCTCGAATTTTTCACCTGAGGACCAAGCGGCCTCTTCGGAGTTGATTTTCACAAAGCTACCACCCATGGTGGCATCCCATTGTACGCTGTCAAAAATGAAGAACTCTGGCTCTGGACCAAAGTAAGCAGTGTCGCCCAGGCCGCTGGATTTCAGATAAGCTTCAGCGCGTTTTGCCAGGGAGCGTGGGTCACGGTCATAGCCTTTACCATCAGTAGGGTCTACTACGTCGCAGGTCAGAACCAAGGTCGGTTCGTCAAAAAATGGATCGATGAATGCGGTGCTTGCATCAGGCATCAATTGCATGTCAGAGGCTTGAATGCCTTTCCAGCCAGCAATGGAAGAACCATCAAAGGCGTGACCTTCGGTAAATTTATCTTCGTCGAAGGCAGACACTGGCACGGTCACGTGCTGCTCTTTACCTCTGGTGTCGGTAAAACGGAAATCAACAAATTTGATGTCGTTTTCCGCAACCAGTTTCATTACGTTTGCAACGGACATTACATTCTCCTCAGTGATCAAGATCTAAAATGATTCAACTTGCGCACGCAAAAAAGGGACATGTTGCGGATGTCCCGGAACGTGAGCAAATATAAAAACACAAACTAGCAAAACAAATAGATATGTGGAATTTTTGGTTTACGAATTCCATTGAATCTTAGGATGTAATAGTAGCAGGAAGCATGCCACCCAAAAACAGGCATTTTGCATGGATATGAGATATCTGACATAAAAAAGCAAAATCAATGGGCACTAATTAGGTGCACTGCAACAAATTGAGCACAAAAATGGTGCTAAATGTGTTTGCATGGCTTTCACAGGTATACTCGCGGTTTAACTAAGTGATTGAAAGAGTGAAGGTGTCATTTGGAGAGTGTTGAAAAAATCTTGCAACAAGCCGCTCAGCGCGCAGAACAAAATGGCTTGACTTACGCGGGAGCCGTCACGCCGCAGGAGGCGTACGCGCTGGTTAGTCAGGATCAGAACGTGGTATTGGTGGATGTGCGTTCACGTGCCGAGTTGGAGTTGGTTGGGCGCGTGCCAATGGCGGCCCATCTGGAATGGGCGTTTTATCCAGGCATGATTGCCAATCCTGAGTTTGCCGATCAGTTACAGGCGTTGGTTGATCCTGCGCGCACCGTCGTATTTATGTGCCGCACGGGTGGCCGCAGCCATAATGCTGCCTTGCTGGCGCAAAAACTCGGATATCCCAACGCCTACAATATGCTCGAAGGCTTTGAAGGCGAAGCGAATGAGGCCAAGCAAAGAACCCTGATCAATGGCTGGAAACATGCAGGCTTGCCCTGGTCCAACTAGGTGATCTTGCTATGTCGGTTGAAAAATACGCAGTCATTGGCCACCCGATTGCGCACAGCAAATCGCCGTTGATTCACCAGGCATTTGCGCAGCAATTTGGCAAGACGATTGTTTACGAAAAGGTGTTGGCACCTCTGGATGGCTTTGCGTCCACGGTGCAGCAATTGCAGCAACAAGGGTATGTGGGCGCAAATGTCACGGTACCATTCAAATTTGAAGCCTATGACTTAAGCCAGACTTTATCTGAACGCGCGCAGGCGGCCGGGGCAGTGAACACCCTCAGTTTTGGTCAAACGCAAATTCAGGGCGACAATACCGATGGCTGTGGGCTGGTCAATGACATTCTCAAACATCACCAGACGGCCCTGGCCGCAAAAAAAATCTTGTTGCTGGGCGCAGGCGGCGCTGCGCAAGGCGTGATGCTGCCGTTGATTGCACAAGGCCCGGCGCAATTGACCATTGCTAACCGCACACAGGACAAGGCGCAAGCCATGCTGGATAAGTTTGCGGACGCGGGGGGGCAATGTGGCGTCTTGCTGGCCGTGACCACGTTTGCAGCACTTACCGAGGCCTATGACGTGGTCATTAATGCCACTTCTGCGGGATTGTCTGAGACACCGTTACAGCTTTCATCGCATGTCTTTGGCACGCATACCCTGGCTTACGACATGATGTACGGCCGGGAGACGCCGTTTATGCAGCAGGCGCGTACCGCAGGCGCACAGGTGGCAGATGGCTTGGGTATGCTCATCGAGCAGGCGGCAGAAGCGTTTTTTATCTGGCATGGATTGCGTCCTGACACGGCCCCAGTGATTCAGACATTCCGCTAATCTTCATTTCTGTCATGAAACAAAGCATCAAGCTGTTTTTTGCCCTGTTTTTACTCTGGGTACTGTTGTATCAGGTCTGGATACTCAGCCATATTTTGTGGTGGGTAGATCACAACCCAGGCGCCACTGCCTTCATGCAGGCGCGGCTGGAAGTGATGCAAGAAAGCCATCCCGAAGCCACCATACAGCAGCAGTGGGTGCCTTACGCCAAGATCAGCAACCATTTAAAACGCGCAGTGATTGCGGCGGAAGATAGCAAATTCGTTGACCATGAAGGCTTTGACTGGGTCGGGATCGAAACCGCTTTTGAGAAAAACCTCAAGAAGGGCAAAATCGTCGCTGGCGGCTCCACCATTAGCCAGCAACTGGCCAAGAATTTGTTTTTATCCGGGCATCGCACGCCCTGGCGCAAAGCACAAGAAGCGGTGATTACCTTTATGCTGGAAAAGCTCATGACCAAGCGCAGGATTCTGGAAATCTACCTGAACGTGATTGAGTGGGGCGAGGGCGTGTTCGGGGCGCAAGCGGCGGCCAAGCATTACTTTCACGCTTCGGCCGCCAGTCTGGCACCCGCCCAAGCGGCGCGCTTGGCAGCCATGATTCCTAACCCGCGTTTTTATGATCTGCACCGCAGTACCCGCTATTTAAATCGCCACGCCGCTACCATTCAGGCGCGCATGCGATTGGTCAAAATACCCTGATTTTACGGGCCTGATTTAGGCATGAACGTGAAACATGCCTGCATACAATGTTTGCTATCAATGGATTTGATACATCATTTCCATCGGCGGTGTATGCAGATGCACCGTCAGGCAGGTTGCATGTTGACCTTAGCCTTTGACAGCGAGATGTTTTACAAGGGTGTGAGGTAACGGCCAGGTCACTGGCCGTATTTTTTTGAACGCATCCACGCTTGCCTCACCAAACTTGAGTTGGTGGCCGATATTAACTGGACCCGATATCAAACATGGCGTCCAGATCCTGTTTGCGGTATGTGCGCAGTGATAGCATGGTTTCGGTTCTCACAATGCCGCTGATGGCAGCCAGTTGATGGGTCACCAGTGCAGAGAGCGCCTCGGGCCCGGTGACTTGTATGACGGCCACCAGGTCATATTGACCACTCACTGAATAGACTTCTGTCACTTGCGCTAATGATGCCAGGGTTTCCGCCACCGTGGCCATTTGTTGGCGCTCAGCGTTCACCAGCATAATACACGTCATCATAAGACACTCCTTTTCAAGGCCTCCGCCTGTGAGCGGCGGAGGCTACGCCCTTCAAACGGTTTTGGTCTGTACCGGCATCTTCTGTGCAGCATGAGGCTGATGGCGTTGCAGCAGGGCCTTGTGCAAATACTGAAAATCCGCTGGATCAATCGGTAAAAACCACTGCTTGAAGCGGGTCGCGACGCCCAGCGGCAGGCGCATGTCCGATAACAACTCGTCAATATGATGTAGTGAGAACGGAATGATATTGGTGCCTTTGGAGTGTTTGCCTTCTGTACGCGCTTCCATCCATGCCAGACGTTCCTTGATTGTGCTGCGTTGTGCTTCTGCGGTCGGCAACTTCATCTTTCCACCAATCCAGTCGGCCAGCCAGTAAGCGCCTACTTCGGCATTGAGCTGGCTAAAGAATGAAGAGTTATAACCATTAAACGCCAGACCTGACATGCCAACCGGTGCCATCGACCGGTACAGCACAAAATTACCTTCTGCATCGGTCACATGTTTCATCACGTCATCGTTCAAAAAAGGCACACGCTGATGCCAGCCTGTCCCGCAAATCACAATGTCGGCAGGCAAACGGCGGCCATCAGTTAAATGTGCATAACGCACGCCATGCTCAATGCTAAATCCTGTGATGCTGTTTTGTTTTGCAACGTCAATATGACCCGCTTCCACGCTTTCAAAGAAACCTTCGGTGACCAGGCTGACGGTACTGCGCGCAATCGATTCTAGTGGCTGGTCAGGCTTGAGGCCCAGTTTTTCGAGGCGGCATTGGCGGTTGATGACCCACTGCACCTGATTCAACATGCTGTTACGGATTGGTTTGCCGATGCCGTGCAAAAAGCGCTCTATGCCTTTAAGGCGGATATATTTAAACAAGCCTTCGCCCATGCGCGTCAAAAACAGGTATTTGTAATTGAGCACATTCATGAGTCGTTTTGGCACTTTCCAGATCAAATGTCTGGCTACCACCGTGGTGCTCGCCGCTTGCTGGCAAACCGCTTGTGCCACATCGGTAGAAGATTTTCCGTAGCCGACAATCAGCACATGTTTGCCTTTGGCATCTGCAAGCTCCTTGAACTCGCTGGTGTGGCAAATACGGCCACCTGCGGCGGTAAATTCGGCTGCACCCGGATAGTCCGGGATCATGGGCTGCGAAAAAATTCCGTTACAGACAATTAAAAAATCAAAATGTCGCGTTTCCTCTGCTTTGCCTTCGGTCTTGACGGTGAGTTGCCAGCCTTGACCAACCGGTGTGGCCAATTTCACTTCGGTATTCAAGCTGATCAGGTGTGCAAAATTGAACTGCTTGGTATAGGCATCCAGATAGTGCTGCACCTGCTCGCCACTCGGCCACTCAGGGTAATGCTTGGGATAGGGGAAATCTGAAAAGGCATAGGTGGACTTCACATTTTGTGTGGTCAGGTTAGGGTAGCGTCTGGAGGCGCTCCACACCCCGCCGACATCCGCCTCCTTCTCAAACACCGTGACCTGGTGACCAAATGCAGTCAGCACTTTTGCTGTACTCAAACCGGCAAACCCGGCACCCACAATCGCAATATTCATACGGTTTCCTTTGCGCTTAAAAAAATCATACAGGGCCTATCCCTGTATCGTCGGGTGCAGTATTGAGCGAGCAAAGTTTGCCGACTATCCAGAAACTGCCTGCACTATCCGCGTTCGGCAACAACTTGCATGCGTGCTGCATTTGGCTGCGCAATGCGGATAGTGGCTGCACGGAGCGGATAGCCCCGCCGTCTACGCTGCGAGAAAGTAGCAACCACAACGAAGGTGATCACTTGCCTTCCCACCCTTCAACCGAGCAAGCGAGACGAAAAATGGGACAAATGATAGAAATCAGCGCGCAATTCCCGGCCTTTAAAGGCTATCTGGCCCTGCCAGCCACCGGCAGCGGGCCGGGCCTGGTGTTGTGCCAGGAAATTTTTGGCGTGAATGCCAATATGCAGGCCATTGCCGACCTGTATGCCGAAGAGGGTTATATGGTGCTGGTGCCAGATTTGTACTGGCGCCTGCAGCCTGGTATTACCCTGACCGATGCAGCCGAGGATATGCCGGCCGCGTTGGGCTATTACCAGCGGTTTGATGAAGCTACCGGCATGCAGGATGTCCAATTGGCCATCAGCTGTTTGCGTGGCATGGCAGGGGCCAGTGGCAAGGTGGGTGTGCTGGGCTATTGCCTGGGCGGCAAGCTGGCTTATCTGGCGGCCAGTCAGACCGATGCCGATGTGGCGGTGGGTTACTACGGGGTAGGTATAGAGCAGGCCTTGCCACAGATGGCTGCGCTACGTTGCCCGTTAACCCTGCATATTGCTGAGAAAGATGCCTTCTGCCCACCTGCGGCCCAAGCCGAGATTCTGGCTGCAGCCAGCACACAGCCGCTGGCGAAGACCTATGTGTATGCCGGTGTAGATCATGCGTTTGCCCGCCTGGGTGGTGCGCATTACCACGCCCCCTCGGCACAAATGGCATATAGCCGCACCCTGGGCGCCTTGCGTAAAGCCATGGGGCCGGATTATGACCTGAGTGCGATTGCAGATCATCACTTTGCGCTCGAATTTGCCACCCGCGATGCCGATGCCACCATGACCACCATGGTCGCCCAGCCGTATGTGAATCATGTGCCCACCATGACGGGCGGGGTCGGCTACACCATGCTGCGTCGCTTTTATCAGCATCACTTTATTCACAATAACCCGGCAGACATGCAAATGACGCCAATTTCACGCGTGGTCGGTGCAGACCGCATGGTGGATGAGTTTGTGCTTAGTTTTACGCACGACTGCGAGATTGACTGGTTGCTGCCGAATGTGCCGCCGACCGGGCGCCGGATTGAAATCCCCATGCTGGTGGTGGTGACTTTCCGTGGTGACAAGCTGTTTAACGAACATATTTACTGGGATCAGGCCAGCGTGCTGGTGCAAGCGGGACTGCTTGATCCCGCCCTGATTCCAGCCATCTGCGGGGTCGAGCAAGCACGCAAACTGCTGGACCCCAACCTTCCTTCCAACACGCTGATGGCCAACTGGTCACTCAGCGCCAATGCATGAGGTGTGCCATGAAAGGGATCGCAAACAAAGTCGTCATCGTCACCGGCAGTGCCACGCTGATCGGTGCGGCCGTGGTCGAAGCCTTCCACGCCGCGGGCGCAAAAGTGGTGGCGGTGGATATTGATGCACGTGGGGCGACGGTGGCGGCTGGCATCAGCCCGGACATTCTGTTTTTACAAACAGACATTACCGATGATGCCGCCTTGCAACAGTTGGTGGCGACCACGCAACACACCTTTGGCGGTGTAGATTTTCTGGTCAACCTGGCCTGTAGCTATGTGGACAACGGTTTTGCTGCCAGCCGCGAGGATTGGTTGCTCAGTTACAACGTCAACCTGGTGAGCAGTGTCATGCTGGCCAAGGCTTGCCATGCGGCCATGTGTCAGCGTGGCGGTGGCGCCATCGTGCATTTTTCCAGCATCTCAGCCAGCGCTGCACAAACCGGCCGCTGGCTATATCCGGCCAGCAAGGCCGCAACCGAACAACTGACCCGCAGCATGGCGATTGATCTGGCCAGTGACCATATCCGGGTCAATGCGGTGGCCCCCGGCTGGATCTGGTCACGCGTCATGGACGAGCTGACGGGCGGCAACCGCGCCAAAACCGATGCCGTGGCTGCGCCTTTCCATGCGCTGAAACGCGTGGGTGACCCGCAGGAAGTCGCCGATGTGGTGCTGTTTTTATGTTCTGACCATGCCTCGTTTGTCACGGGCGCCGTGTATGCCGTCGATGGCGGCTACAGCGCGATGGGTCCCGAGCAGGCAGAGCCCGCCATTCCCAAGCTGGCGGATTGATATTTATACCCAGATTTTTTAAACGATTGAATCTCACTCTGAAAGGAACCCCTCGATGAACCTCTTCTCCTCTGGCAGTAAACCCCTTGGCGCACTGGGTCTGGCACTGGCCGCCACCAGCATCCCCATGCTTGCCCAAGCCTATGATTTGCCCCCAATCAACCTTGGGTTCACCAGCTTTCTGGATGGTGCCCCGCCCGCAGGCAATGGCTGGTATTTCAGCCAATACGTGCAGCAATACCATGCCGACAAGTTCAAGGATAACGCAGGCAATAGTCTAGGTTTGCCTAACCCCAAAGTGGATGTCACCGTCAGTCTGTCGCAAGTACTGTATATCTCGGATATCGAAGTCGCCGGGGCTAATCTGGGCATGGATGTGATTGTGCCCGTGGTCAGTCCGCATACCAGTTATGGCGCCGCCTCCAATGCGTTCCCCAAAGCGGGTGACAGTGGCGTAGGCGATTTACTGGTCGGCCCCTTCCTGCAGTGGCCTATTGTCATGGGCGAAAAAGGGCCTAAATTCATGCAGCGCGTTGAATTACAGTTTATTTTGCCCACGGGCGAATACAGTGCTAACCGCGAAATCAACCCGGGCAGCAATGCCTGGTCGTTCAACCCTTACTGGTCAGGCACTTATTTTTTCACGCCAGAATGGACTGCGTCTGTGCGTGCACACTATTTGTGGAACGGCAAAAATGATGATCCCAACCGAGGGTTTCAGGCATTGGGCGCCAGCAGCACGCGTGCAGGGCAGGCGTTTCATACCAACTTTGCCATGGAGTATGCCTTTACACCGCAACTGCGCTTGGGCGTTAACGGTTACTACCTCAAGCAAACCACCGATACCCAAATGAACGGTCATGACGTGTCTGGGCGTCGCGAGCAGGTATTGGCACTGGGCGTGGGGGGCATGTACAGCTTTTCCAAGCAGGATCATCTGATGTTTAACTTCTACGATGAAATGGCAGTGAAAAACCGTACCGAAGGTGAACGTTACAACCTGCGTTTTGTGCATCACTTTTAAGGATTCGAGGTCAATATGAACGCTATTCAAGCACAAGCCGTCCAGTTCCATGCTGGCAAGCTCCAGTCTGGTGAGCCCTTGCTCAAGTTTCCCACCGATGACGGTTCACGTATTCCCTACGCCGTGTTCAGCTCGCAAGCCGTGTATGAGCTGGAGCAAGAACGCATCTTTCGCGGGCCGACCTGGAGTTTTCTCGGGCTGGAAGCCGAAATCCCCAACCCCGGCGACTTTAAAAGCACGTTTGTTGGGGATACGCCGGTGGTGATGACCCGCACCAAAGAAGGCGGACTGGCCGCCTGGGTGAACCGCTGTGCGCACCGCGGCGCACAAGTCTGCCGTCAGGCGCGCGGCAATGCCAGTGAGCATACCTGTGTGTATCACCAGTGGAGTTTTGACTGTGAGGGCAATTTGCAGGGTGTGCCGTTCCGCCGTGGGCAAAAAGGCATGTCTGGCATGCCCAAAGACTTTAACCCGAAAGAGCACGGTCTCAAGCAGCTGCGGGTAGACAGCTATAAAGGCCTGGTGTTTGCCACCTTTAGCGACACGGTGGCGCCTTTGCCTGACTATATCGGTCCTGAAATGCGGCCGTGGATAGACCGTATTTTCCACAAGCCGATCGAGTACCTGGGCTGCACCCGCCAATACTCCAAATCTAACTGGAAACTGTATCTGGAAAACGTCAAAGATCCGTATCACGCCAGTTTGCTGCACCTGTTTCATACCACCTTCAATATTTTCCGTGTCGGCATGAAGGCGCGTTCGATCCCGGATGCCACCCATGGCTTGCATAGCATCATCACCGCAACCAAAAACGAGGTGCAAACCGTCGAGGCGTATAAAGCGCAGGCCATCCGTTCGTTTGATGAAGGCTTTCAGCTAAAGGATGACAGCCTGCTTGGACAGATACAGGAGTATGAAGAGCTGACCACCAACCATATCCAGCCGATTTTCCCGCAGTTGGTCGTACAGCAAATCCACAATACGCTGGTGGCGCGGCAGTTGCTGGCCAAAGGCCCCCACAATTTCGAGCTGATTTTCCACTTTTTTGGCTATGTGGATGACACGCCGGAATTGCGCGCCATGCGGCTCAAACAGGCCAATCTGGTGGGCCCGGCGGGGTATATCTCGATGGAAGACACCGAGGCGACCGAGCTGGTGCAACGTGGCACCGTGCGTGATGGCGATGCCTGCTCGGTGATTGAAATGAGCAAAGACCAGCCAGACCAGCAGGATACGCTGATCACCGAAAGCCTGATCAGACGCTTCTGGGTCGGCTATCAGCAGCTCATGGGTTTTTAAGGAGGACAGCATGCAAGAATTACAAACCTGGTTTGAAGTGCAACAGTTACAGCAGGCCTATATTGCGGCGCTGGATAACGATCAGTTGGAGCGCTGGCCACAGTTTTTTACCGAAGACTGCCACTACAGCATTGTGCCCAAAGAAAATTTTGATGCGGGCTTGCCCATCGGCATGATTTATTTTGATAACCGCAATATGCTCGAAGACCGCGTCACGTCCTTGCGCCATGCCAATATTTTTGAGAGCCATACTTACCGCCACATGACCTCTGGCCTGGTGTTGCAGGCCAGCAGTGCCGATGAGGTGCAGGCAGAGTCCAGCTATGTGGTGGTGCAAACGCTGCAAAATGGCGAATCCCACGTCTACCAGACGGGTCGTTACATCGACCAGATTGTGCGCACCGACCAGGGCTGGCGCTTCAAGCGGCGGCAGGTGGTGTATGACACCTCACGTGTACAAACCTTGCTGGCGACGCCGATATGAGTACCGTCCATTTACACCGCTGGACAGACATTGGCGCCATCGAGGACTTTAGCGAGGAGGAGCCGGTCGCGGTTGAGGCCGGTGGCATGCAGCTGGCCATTTTTCGGCTTGAGGATCAGTTATTCGCTTTGCATGATTTGTGTACCCATGGAGTGGCGCGGCTGTCTGAAGGCTATGTGGAAGATGGCTGTGTCGAGTGTCCCTTGCATCAGGGCTTGTTTGATATCCGTACCGGGGCCGCCAAATGCGCGCCGGTGACCGAGGCCGTGCGTAGCTTCCCGCTCAGGATACATGACGGCCGCGTGCAGGTAGCGGTAGACGCGCAGGCTGCACCTGCCACCGCCAAACCTACGGCGGTGGAGGTGGTGTTGACCAGCCTGGATAAGGTGGCGCCGGATGTGGCACTGGTGCGGATGCAACTGCCAGCTGCGCACCGTTTTGCTTACCAGCCCGGTCAATATATCGATATCCTGCTCGGCGACCAGCGCCGCAGTTATTCTTTGGCCCAAGTCACGGCCAATGCGCTGGAGTTGCATATCCGTCATCTGCCAGGTGGCTTGTTTACCGATCAGCTGTTTCATCAACTCGCACCGGGCACGCCGCTGACGATTGATGGTCCGCATGGACAATTCACGCTGCAGGCAACACAGAAGCCAAAAATCATGGTCGCGACCGGCACCGGCTTTGCCCCGGTCAAGGCCATGCTCGAGGCGCTGATTGCTGCAGGCAACGGGGTCCCCGTCACCTTGTATTGGGGCGGCCGCACCTTGCCGGACTTGTACCAGCATAGCCAATGCCTGGATCTGGCCACCCGCTACCCCTGGTTTCATTACGTGCCGGTATTATCGGCAGCCACAGCGACGTCCTGGCAGGGGCGGCAAGGCTATGTCACGGATGCGGTATTGCAAGACTGGCCAGACTTACAGCCATTTGAGGTCTATGCCTGCGGCTCGCCAGCCATGGTGGCCACTGCCAACCAGCGCTTTGTCGCACAAGGCCTGGCGCCCACGGCATTTTTTGCCGATGCTTTCTATTCGCAGGCCGACCGTCGACAGGCCGCATAACCACGTGTGTCGCGCTGATTAACCAGCCATTACGCTGGCAAAAAGCGCGATACGCGGTGCCATCCGCAAGGCTTCAACACATTATGCTGTGATGCGCCATCGTATGACTTAAGCCATCCGTTGAGCCATCGTTGGACTTAGGGCTAGCCATGAGGTCTGATGATGGCTACTGCTGACGGAGCATCAATGCCCCGGCCCAAACCGGCGGCTGGCAGAAGGGGATTCGCCAAAGCGTTTTTTATAATCAATCGCAAACCTGCCCATGTGGTTAAAGCCCCATTGCATGGCGATTTCAGTCACTGACAGGTGTGCCGTTTTTTCCGATAACAGCATCTCGCGCACGCGGTCCAGCCGGACTTGTCGCAGGTAATCCATCGGGCTCAAGCCACGATAACGCTGAAAGCCCGCGAACAAGGTGCGGGCACTGACCCCGGCAATCGCCGCCAGGGATTCTATGGTCATGCTATCGGCGGTATGGGCATGGATATAATCTTCTACCCGCTTGATGTAGAACGGCGCAATATTGGTAATCGGGGCTTTCATACACAGATTGTGGGGTTGGCCATACAGCAGGGCATTAAACAGGGTGGATTCAAACTGCTCAAATACGATGGGTTCATTTAACTGCGGATAAGGGCTCTGCATGTTGTCGGCCAGCATGCTCACCAGCCTTAAAAAATATTGTCCGGCTGGCGTTTGCAGTTGCAAGTCAGGATGAAACTCCAGCGGTTTTTCCAGCTGCGGCATACCCAGATGCTGCGCACAGTGCTTGTCCAGGCGGGCGCGTTCAATGCGCAAAATGATGTCTGCACTGCCGGCTTCCCATTCAATTTCGAGTGGCAAGGTCGGTGACACCAGCGAGGCATTCTCGGGGGTAGACACAAAGCGGTGATTGCCACAGCGGATGGTGGAACTGCCATTCATCGGGATATGCACCAGAAAAAAATCATTGAGGCGGTCAGGGTCTATCACCACTTCATGCTGGTACTGCAAGCGGTTTAACGACAAGGCGCCCTGACGCACATGATGCATGCTGGCAATACCATGCTCGCGGTGGTCGCGGATTTTCAGGCGATGCGGTTTGAAGACAATGCCTACCGCCTGTTTCACTTCATCCATGTCAGAAGAGCAAAACAGCTGATTGTCTTCATTAAATAAGGTCTGTTCGAGCTGGGCAATCAGTG
Source organism: Methylophilus sp. DMC14 (assembly GCF_056314085.1). Classification (NCBI taxonomy): domain Bacteria; kingdom Pseudomonadati; phylum Pseudomonadota; class Betaproteobacteria; order Nitrosomonadales; family Methylophilaceae; genus Methylophilus; species Methylophilus sp. DMC14. The sequence goes on from NZ_JBQUZA010000001.1 coordinate 832,427, forward strand.
ACGATACCCTGTGATCAGCCCGGTTGAATTTCTCCAGTCTGGTTTGCTCCAATATAGTGCTACCTAACACAGTCATGGTGCGCCTCTCTCTTCCCTCTGGCCTGAGGATCTGCAGTATCCGGATAGTGGCTGCACTTTTTGGATAACCTCAGCTATCTATCTGGATTAAAAAGAATTTTTTTACTGTTATAGGTCTTAAAGATAGCAAGATGCATACCACCCCAACGGTGCAGGCAGACAGAAAAAAGCCAGGCGTGCATTTGCAGGCCTGGCCAGAGAAGCAGGGGGGTAAATCAGGGTTTGAGCTGTTTTAACAGCGGAATCAGGTAGCGGCCCGTGTAGCTGGCGCTGTTTTCTGCCAGCGTTTCCGGCGTACCGACACCGACTACCACGCCTCCGCCATCGCCGCCTTCGGGGCCCATGTCGATCAGCCAGTCGGCGGTTTTGATCACGTCCAGATTGTGTTCGATGATGACCACGGTATTGCCCGCGTCACGCAAACGGTGAATCACGTCCAGCAATAACTGGATATCCGCAAAGTGCAAACCGGTGGTGGGTTCATCGAGGATATACAGCGTGCGGCCGGTGTCGCGTTTGCTGAGTTCCAGTGCCAGCTTCACCCGTTGTGCTTCACCGCCAGACAGCGTGGTGGCTGATTGCCCCAGCGTGATATAGCCCAGGCCCACGTCCAGCAAGGTTTTCAGTTTGCGTTCAATCACCGGCTGTGCATTAAAGAACTGGTGCGCTTGTTCCACCGTCATGGCCAGCACTTCGTGGATGTTTTTGCCCTTGAACTGGATTTCCAGCGTTTCGCGGTTATAGCGCTGGCCTTTGCAGACGTCGCAAGGCACATACACATCTGGCAAAAAGTGCATTTCCACGCGGATCACGCCATCGCCCTGGCAGGCTTCGCAACGGCCGCCCTTGACGTTAAATGAGTAGCGGCCTGGACCATAGCCGCGCGCGCGGCTTTCCGGCACGCTGGCAAACAAGTCACGGATCGGCGTAAACAAGCCGGTATACGTCGCCGGGTTGGAGCGCGGTGTGCGGCCAATCGGGCTTTGGTCAACATCGACCACCTTGTCAAAAAACTCCAGACCTTCAATGCTTTGGTGCGCGGCAGGTTCGGTGCTGCTGCCATACAAGTGCGCGGCGACCACGCGGTAAAGCGTGTCGTTGATCAGCGTTGATTTGCCGCTGCCAGAAACGCCCGTGACGCAAGTCAGCAGGCCGACCGGAATCTCAATGCTGACGTCTTTGAGGTTGTTCCCGCTGGCGCCATTGAGTTTGATCATGCGCTTGGGGTCTGGCTGTGTGCGCGGCAGCTTGAAGGTAATCTGTTTTTTGCCGCTGATGTATTGCCCGGTCAATGAGTTGGGGTCGGCTTCAATCTGGGCCGGGGTGCCAAAAGACACAATATTGCCGCCATGCTCGCCCGCGCCGGGGCCAATGTCGACAATAAAATCTGCCAACTGAATGGCATCCTGGTCATGTTCGACCACAATTACACTGTTACCAATGTCGCGCAGGCGCTTGAGGGTTTCCAGCAGGCGGTCATTGTCGCGCTGGTGCAGGCCGATGGAAGGCTCATCCAGCACATACATGACGCCAGTCAGGCCGCTGCCGATTTGCGAGGCCAGGCGGATACGCTGTGCTTCGCCACCAGACAGGGTTTCTGCCGAGCGCGACAGCGACAAGTAATCCAGACCGACATTGGTTAAAAACTTGAGGCGGTTTTCGATCTCCTTGACGATCTTGTCGGCAATCGCCAGCTTTTGCCCGCTCAGTTGCAGCGTTTCAAAGAAATTGAGCGCCTGTTTGAGCGGCACTTCGCAGATCTGGTGAATGTTTCTGTCGCCAACCTTGACGTGGCGTGCCTCTTTGCGCAAACGCGTGCCGCCACAATCCGGGCAGGCAGTCGCATTGATATATTTTGCCAGCTCATCGCGTACCGCAGTCGAGTCACTCTCGCGATAACGGCGTTGCAGGTTATTGATAATGCCCTCAAAGGTATGCGACTTGCTAAAGAAGGTGCCACGCTCATTGAGGTATTTAAAGGCGATTTGCTCGCGGCCAGAACCATACAGCAGAATTTGCTGCGTCTCTTCCGGCAGCGTTTCAAACGGCGCTTCCAGGTCAAAGTCATAATGCTGGCTCAGGCTGGCCAGCATCTGAAAGTAAAACTGGTTGCGCTTGTCCCAGCCTTTGATCGCGCCACTAGCCAGCGATAAATGCGGAAAAGCCACCACGCGCTTGGGATCAAAAAACGTGACCTGACCCAGGCCATCGCATTTTGGGCAAGCGCCCATCGGGTTGTTAAAGCTGAATAAACGCGGCTCAAGTTCGGCCAGTGAGTAGTCACACACCGGGCAAGAGAACTTGGCAGAGAACAGGTGTTCTTTTTCGCTATCCATCTCCAGCGCCACTGCTTTGCCATCTGCCAACCGCAAGGCGGTTTCAAAGGATTCAGCAATCCGTTGCTTCATGTCTTCGCGCACTTTAAGGCGGTCGACGACTACGTCTACACTATGCTTGGTGGTTTTCGCCAGTTGCGGCAGGCTATCCATTTCGTAGATCTTGCCATCAATGCGCAAGCGCACAAAGCCCTGGGCTTTGAGCGTGTCAAACAGATCCAGCTGCTCGCCTTTACGGTTAGAGACTACCGGCGCCAAAATCATCAGCTTGGTGTCTTCTGGCAACTTGAGCACACTGTCCACCATCTGGCTCACGGTTTGTGCCTCAAGCTTGATGCCATGCTCTGGGCATTCCGGGTCCCCGGCACGTGCATACAGCAAACGCAGATAGTCGTGGATTTCAGTGACAGTGCCGACCGTGGAACGCGGGTTGTGTGAGGTCGATTTTTGCTCGATGGAGATGGCCGGTGACAAGCCTTCAATCAGGTCCACATCCGGTTTGTCCATGCGCGCCAAAAACTGGCGGGCATACGCAGATAAACTTTCGACGTAGCGGCGCTGTCCTTCTGCATACAAGGTATCAAAAGCAAGCGAAGACTTTCCTGAGCCTGACAGGCCGGTGACCACAACCAGTTGGTTGCGCGGAATATCCAGATTGATGTTCTTGAGGTTATGGGTGCGCGCCCCGCGAATTTTGATAAATTCCATGATACTTTCACGAACAGACAGCCAACCTGATAATATACGCAATTATTTGAAATTAAGCCAAGTTTTCTTAAAGGATTCATGCAGTTCTCCGAAAAAATGACCCAGCTGGAAACCCGTGCCACTGCGGCATTGGCCTCCATCTACGGGCTACGTATGTTGGGCATGTTTTTAATTCTGCCTATTTTTGCCATTTATGCCGAAACCCTGCGCGGCGGCAATAACCATACCCTGATTGGTCTCGCCCTGGGCGCCTATGGCTTCATGCAAGTCATTTTCCAGTTGCCGTTTGGCATGGCGTCTGACCGTTTCGGCCGTAAAAAGCTGATTTATCTGGGCTTGATCATGTTTGCGCTGGGCAGTGTCTGCGCCGCAATGGCTCAAGATATTTACATGGTGATTGTCGGGCGGGCGATTCAGGGTGCGGGTGCCATTTCTGCCGTGGTCACTGCGCTGGTGGCCGATTCCACCCGCGAAGAGCACCGTACCCAAGCCATGGCCATGATAGGCGCAACGATAGGCGTGACCTTTGCCGTGTCACTGGTGGCGGGGCCCATCCTCAATCAATGGATAGGCGTGCCAGGCATTTTCTGGCTCACCGCCGTGCTGGCCATTCTCGCCATCGGCGTGGTTAAGTTTGCCGTGCCAGAGCCCTTGCATGCGCACTTTCACTCCGATGCCCAGGCGGTGCCGGCCAAAATCGGCGAGGTATTACGCGATAAGCAATTGCTGCGCTTGAACTTTGGCACGTTTTGCTTACATGGGGCGCAAATGGCCATGTTCATGGTGGTGCCGTTTGCCATCAAGCACAGCACCGGCATGAACGAAAATTCTCACTGGAAGATTTATTTGCCAGTGCTGCTGATTTCATTTGTCTTAATGGTGCCCGCCATCATTTATGCCGAGAAAAAAGCCAAGCTTAAACCCGTGTTTATCAGCGCCGTCGGCCTCATGCTGTTCACGCAAATCGCCTTCATGTTCAGCCTCAACAGCCTTTGGGGCATTGTCGCCACCCTGTTCTCCTATTTTGTGGCGTTTAATATCCTTGAGGCTTCGTTGCCGTCACTGATCTCAAAAATGGCGCCGGTCGCTGCCAAAGGCACTGCCATGGGCGTGCACAACACCGCGCAGTCCTTTGGCATGTTTTTAGGTGCAGCCCTCGGTGGCTGGCTCTCGCACACTTATGGCAGCAGCACGGTGTTTGTCTTCTGCGCTGTGCTCATGCTGATCTGGTTTGGGCTCGCACTCGGTATGCAGGCACCGCCCAGCGTCAAAACCAAAATGTTCCATTTGCAAGCAGGGTATAATGACGCCCAGGCCGCCAAACTGGTGCAAGATATCCGCGCGATGGAAGGCGTCTATGAAGTCGTCGCCATTCCCTCAGAAACCATGCTCATGGTAAAGTTGGAAAATCAGCGCAGCAAAGCATTTCAGGCGGCATTGTCGCAAGCAATCATGAATCGAATAGGGGAGTCGTAACACCATGGCATCAGTCAACAAAGTGATTTTGATGGGCAATCTCGGGCGTGACCCTGAAGTGCGCTACATGCCAAACGGTGAGGCAGTGGCTAACTTCAGTATCGCCACCACCGAAAACTGGAAAGACAAATCCGGCGTGCGCCAGGAAAAAACCGAATGGCACAACATCGTCATGTACCGCCGTTTGGCCGAAATCGCCGGCGAGTACCTGAAAAAAGGCCGCCCGGTGTATATTGAGGGCCGCTTGCAAACCCGTAAATGGGAAAAAGATGGCGTCACCCGCTACAGCACCGAAATCGTCGCCGACCAGATGCAAATGTTAGGCACTGGCCGTGAAGGCGGCAGCGCCTCCTATGACGGCGGTGAGATGGATCAAGGCGGCGGTATGGACGACTACAACCAGGCCCCACCACGCCAGCAGCAACCTGCTATGGGTAGCGGTAACGCCGCTGGCGGCGCAAACCGCAATGCCTTCCAGCCTGCTAGCAAACCAGCTGGCAATTTTGACGACTTTGATGACGATATTCCGTTCTGATTTACACCTAAGAATATTTGTAAAGTATTACCAAAAAATCCTCGCCTAGCGAGGATTTTTGCTTTTTTGACAATGTACAAAGAAATGTGATGGTTTGCTTAAGGTCTACTGCCATGCAAAAGAGAAGAATGGAATCTTTATGGTGCTGTCGGTTAAACTGATCAAAGGTGTGGATTAGAAAATCACCCCTGAGCCAGAATCAATTTGTCGTTCATTTTCGATTTTAAGTTTATTATTCTCATTGATAATTCTTTTGCTATACCTTCCTGCGATGACTTCTAAGGCAGAAAAAATCCCGTCTCTAGTATGGTCTGAGGCTCGAGAGTTATAACGCTCCAGTAACTTTTGGATGACTCCTTCATCCCCTCTTAAAGCAGTCAGGTATGAGGCATGATTTCCTGAATTTGATGTCGATTTATCTATGATAAGAAAAAGTAATTCTAGAGGTATGGCTGAAACGCCTTCCAAAGCATCTAAAGCAACACTAATTTTTTGATCATCTTTATGCTCCATCGGAGCAGGGGTGCCAATTAGAAAGCCTCTCATCCAATTCAGCAATTTTACAGAGTAACTTGCGTCTCCATACTTAACACGTAGAAGTAAGGCTTCGTAGCTTTCATCGTCTGCGCTCAAACAACCAATCAATAAATTTATTACATAATCTCTTGCGGGATGCAATGATGGCTTAAAGTCGATTGATGTATTGAAACCCAAGTGATTTGAGATATACCTTAACCCATGATCGGCAGAAAAAATCACTCTACTCAAATCCCGAAGCGGAAGATTTAAAGAAGGGATGATTTCCGCTGCTCTACGTACTGAATGTTCGCTAAATTTATTAGCAAAACTGAACCAACTCGCAACTCCCTCAGGTGTTTGTTCAGTAAGAATATCTAACGAAGCTTTTTCGGCATTCCTATCTCCCCAAAGGGCCATGCAAAGTAAAACGAGAAACTTCCGCTCAATAGAAGGCTCACCTTGTGATAGCGAGCGGCTAAGAATTCCTATCTTGAGATCAAGAGCCATTTCAACTTTGAGCAATGACTCCAGACTTGATTTAAAAAGTTTCTCAGACCATTTCTTAGTGAAAAGTAAATCTGTAAAGATTTTTTCTACATTCTCTAAACGCCAAAACAACTTTAAAGCTTGAAAGCTAAAGGGATGTGGATCATCTTCAGGACCTACGAATGCTAAAGCCTCAGAAATACACTCCCAGGCTTCAGCGGGTAATGGATTAGGGTACAACGAGTAACCAGCTAAACGGATACACACATGTAATGACTTATCTTTACTAATTCTCAACCACTTTTCTGCTGTTAATTTATTGTTTGATAAGTTCGTGATGAGAAAGCTTAATGCCACGATCTCCTTTTCAGTTGTACGAGCCTCTAGTACACGTGCCATATAAAGCTCGAAAGCTTCATCTGCTATAGCATCAACCGCATTTTGCCACTCGTGTAAGTAATAACGATGAGTAAGGTCCCGGACTAAAACACTCTTGAGTATAGCTCTCGTAAGTTCAGGGGATCCCTTGGCTTCTATAATCGCTCCCCCGCCGTAATATAGCGCCCAATTTGATAGATGATAGGTTACTGCAGCAGGCAGGGGATCAAGAAAACCATCCGCTATCAGATAGCTAATACTTTGGCTTATCGAATAAGCTTCTGAATGCCAGGCATCCGCCAAGTGATCACCAACAAAGCCTTTTAGTTCAGTGCTCACTTTGGCGCCATTAACAATGCATCTTGCTACTAGGCGCAGTGCTGTATGGAAAATATCATCCGGATTCGAAAGTTGATTTTTAATAATGGTATTTGCATCTGGATGCATTTCAAGTGCGAATTGCAGTGCCTGTGCCCATGGGCGACGAGTAACTTTTGCAAAGCTTGTGCTGATATTGTTTGGAGCATTAGTCACCATCCAACATGCCGCCAAATACTCTTGTAAAATTGGGTAGGCAAATCTCAATCTTGCACCAGCTCGTTTAAGCACTCCAAGTTGAATCAGTCTATCAATATATAACTCAGGTTGCTCAGTGAGCCCTTGATTCCTCAATGAACGTTTGGCATCAACTTCAGATAAGCCAATACCTTCCTGTTCTAAACACCTACAAGCTAGCAACTCAGCAGACTCACGCAAGTGACTCAAAAGGGTCAACGCAGTCGCGATAGACTTATGTCTTTCTGGTGAGAAAAGTAAGGTTAAATAATTTTCAAGCAAGTCAGAACGTGAATGGGGTAGATTTTCATCAGGCTTTGACGTTGCTAAAACCAAAGCAAGGAATAAAGGAATTCTAAGTAAGTGGCTTAAGTCTGGATGTCTATTAAGATGATTGCGTAACATTTCCGCAGTGATACCGCCACCATGCTTCGAATAAGCATCTGCAAATTGTGCAATAGCAAAATCATCTAGGCGATTGATTGATAGTACTGTTGCGTCTAAGGGGACATTCAATGCTGAACTATCTCTAACAGTAAGTAAAAACGCTGCCTGCGGAAAGCGTGCATAAAACCTAACAATAGATTGAAGCACATTTGTTCTGTCTGAGGCCGATAGCTCATCCAATCCATCGAACAATACAACTGTTCGACCAGATTCAGAAAGTCTCTCCCAGTCAATTGCGACACTGTACTCAGTGTTTATCTTGGAATTCAAATAGCCAAGAACATTTTCCCCACAAGCGGCAAATGAGTCCAAAGAAACAATTGCAGGGATGTAGGCACTTCCGCTTAAACCACTTGCAATTGCATGTAATAAAGTTGTTTTGCCGAAACCAGCTCCAGCATCAATGACAGCCCGGGTGATTTTCCCACGTGGGAAATCTCGCACATCCACACTTGCTTTAAAATGGTCCCATCTCCATCGAGGGTCTTCGTACTCAAAATCAGAGAATACTTTGCTAGTCGACTTGTCTATCAGGGGTAACCATAAGAATAAATCTTCAATTGGGCCACTTAGGCTAGTCCCTGGAACTGAAAGACTACCCATTTCAGTTTTTATGGCTTGCAGATACTTACTGACTCCCCAGGCGATTGAATCGCTTACGTGAACATTACATTCAGCAATCAACTTTTCCAGTAGTTCGCTTGCTCTAAAAGAGCCTCGAACCCTAGCCTGTTCTCCTATAGTCCCGAGTAGCAACCTGAATAGAGTAGTCTTATCTACACTGGAATCTGGAATCCATAAAGGAAGCTGGTCACGAGTTAAATCTGCCAATGGCCAAATCCAGACTTCGACCTTTTCAGCCAATCGGAAAGCTGCTTCTTCGGTTTTCGTCTGCAAGGCATCAATGATTTTATTAACAATACTCTTGAATCCTACTGATAGACTATCTAGCCATTCTCCGCAATTTTCCTTTCCTTTAGCTCGGTCGCAAACCTCGCGAAGATTTCCAATTTCCGAAGTATTGGTTCCGACAACAAGTACCAGCTTAAATTGAGTATTTTCACTGGAAAAAGCTTGTTCAGAGAAAGCTTGCCATAGCTTTTCCCATACCGGGCCTGAAGTAGAAAGCGCCTCTTTTGCTTGAATAAATGAACGACTACCATCAGCATGGAGGACTACAACATCATCAACATGTTCTGGAGCCTCTATTCTCACCTCAACAACACGATCTCTTGCAATTCGATGTTGGAAGTCTATTAGTCTACCGAGGAATAGCGTCGCGATCGAGTTTTGGTAATGTATACCAGATTGTGTTGTAGTACCGCCAGCTTCAGCCATATCTCACCATTGTATTTTTTGATTTTCTAGCCTTTTAATAGCTACTGGAGATCCGAATAAGTGAAATCACAATAGGAACTACCTCCTTTTTGACTTGGCTGCTTATAAGCAAAGATTGATAAGCCTATCGCAAATATGGCGCCAACCACACTTAAGAAAATTGCTAGATTAAGCATATTTACTCATTCCTTTCCCCGGGGTGCTTCATTAATGAACACTTTGGCAAAGTGTTCTTCGAGTTTTATAAACCCCAATTTAGAAAAAGCTAGTTTTAATTTTCGCGCCCGGTTTGCTAGTGTATACGTCTCGTTAATAAAGTATAAATGTGGAGACAGAGTATTACCACTTCACTGATCTTAGACTAAAGAGTTAAATCTAACCTATGGTGCGACATGGTGGCATGTATGGCAAATTTTTGAGTGTTTGCCCTGCTAATTAGTGATTTTCCAAATATTGATTTTAGGTAAGGACTACTGTACTGAGATGTAAGGTTTCTCTGCTTTATGAAGGTAATATTTTACGAAATTTTTACACTTACCTCTTAGTCAGTCATTTGATGTGCGAGAGCAGCCTTGGCTGATAAGCGTTCTAGACGATTGATAAAGGCTATTAACTAGATATGAAGTATTAACAACCCTTCTGATCGACACAATAATAAATATTGTTGATTGGAATCAGATAAGGCCCTGTTTTTACAGGGCCTTTTTATTTTTCCATACCTAAGAGCATTCAAGAAGGGCAAAAGAATCATTTGTTTCGCACGAGCCCCGTTGACTCTTTATTGCGATCAGGAGGATGCCAAACTTAATCCGTTTTGGAGCGTATTTAATCTCTTGATGGAGCGTAATGGCGCTTTACAAGCAAAAGGTAAAATTGTTTTAGGCAAGGATTTCATAAATTTATACTTGATTCGGGGTTTAAATTAATTCACTCTTGAGTTATTCGTGAATTAATTTATTTCAATGAATAATCGTATTTCATAATAAAAAGCACAAGTTGTCGTACGTTTTCAAGGAAGGAGCCATAGATGGCAACCCTGAATATTAATGGCACCACCCACCAAGTGGATGCACCCGCAGATATGCCTCTTCTTTGGGTGATCAGAGACATCATAGGCTTGACCGGAACCAAGTTTGGATGTGGCATTGCGCAGTGTGGCGCGTGTACGGTGCATGTGGATGGGCAGGCAACGCGTTCCTGTGTATTGCCCATTTCGGCCGTTGGCGGCAAGAAGATTACGACCATAGAAGCGATTGGGGAAACCTCAGCAGGTCAGGCCGTGCAAAAGGCCTGGCTAGATCTGGAGGTGATGCAGTGTGGTTATTGTCAGTCGGGCCAGATCATGTCTGCCTGTGCGCTGCTTGACCAGCAGCCTCACCCGAATGACGCGCAAATTGATGCCGCCATGGCCGGTAATATTTGCCGCTGCGGCACTTATCCACGTATACGCGCAGCTATCAAGGTGGCTGCTAAGGAAGGGGTCTAGTTATGTCACAAGGGCTTATCCAGGGCTTGGCCGACAAATATACGGTTTCTAATCCTCCGCGACGTGATTTTCTTAAAATTGCCGCGACGGTGAGTGCGACGACTGCAGGCGGGATGCTGCTGAGTATCAGTTTGCCTGCATTGAGCCAAAGCAAGCAAACCCAACCGTACAGCGAGCTGGAAACCGGTAAGGATGTGCTCGCCCCGAATGGATTTATCAAAATTGATACCAAGGGTGAGGTCACCATGATCATGCCCAAGGTGGAAATGGGGCAGGGGGTTTATACGTCTATTCCCATGTTGTTAGCAGAAGAGTTGGAGGTTGATCTCCCCTCTGTGAAACTGGAACATGCCCCCCCGAATGAAAAGCTGTATGCCGATGCGTTGCTCGGAGCGCAGGTGACGGGCGGTTCAACTTCCATCCGTGCCTTGTGGGAGCCCATGCGTCAGGCCGGTGCTGTGTGCCGGTCATTGCTGATTGCTGCGGCTGCACAGCAATGGAAAGTGGCCGAATCTGCCTGTTATGCAAAATCTGGTGTGGTTTACCACGATGCCTCCGGACGAACACTGCGTTACGGGGAGTTGGTCAAAGTGGCCAGCACCTTGCCTGTACCCAAGCAAGTCTCTCTCAAAGACCCTAAAGACTTTAAACTCATTGGCACTGCTGCCAAGCGATTAGATACGCCTGATAAAGTAAATGGCCAGGCGAAGTTTGGTATTGATGCACACCCTGACAATGTGAAGTTTGCAGTGATCGCTACCAGTCCTGTGTTCGGCGGGACGCTGGCCAGTGTAGATGATAGCCGCGCCTTGAAAATGCCCGGTGTGCTGCAAGTGGTCAAAGTGGATAATGCGGTTGCCGTGATAGCCACGAATACTTGGGCCGCCAAGCGCGGCTTGGGCGCACTGGAGATTCAATGGAATGAAGGTAAAAGCACTGCGGTAAAAACCAGTGATTTGGTGAATGATCTGCGTGAGGCATCCAAGAAACCGGGCGCCGTGGCTAAAAAGCAAGGCAATGCCACCAGCGCCTACAAAAAAGCGGATAAAACGCTGACTGTGGAGTATGAGCAACCCTTTTTAGCACATGCAACGATGGAGCCCATGAATTGCACTGTGGAGGTAAGCGCTTCTGGCTGCGACCTCTGGGTAGGGACGCAAATTCCGACGTTTGCCCAGGGCATGGCCGCCAAAACGCTCAACATTCCGGTTGAAAAAGTCAGGTTGCATAATTTCCTCATCGGCGGTGGTTTTGGCAGACGACTAGAGTTTGATGGGGTCGTGCAGGCGGTCAAAATTGCCAAGCAGGTAAAGGGGCCGGTCAAGGTCATTTGGACGCGGGAAGAGGATATTCAACATGACATGTTCCGCCCCTATTACTTTGACCGTATCTCTGCAGGATTGGATGCTAACGGCAAGCCGGTCGCTTGGTCACACCGTATTGTTGGCTCCTCCATCATGGCCCGCTTTGCGCCCCCGTTAGTCAAAAACGGGGTAGACCCGGATGCGGTGGAAGTGTCGGCAGAGCCTCCGTATGATTTGCCGAATCTGTATGTGGATTATGTACGGGTAGAGCCGCGGGATGTACCCACCGCGTTTTGGCGGGGGGTTGGTCCCACACGCGGTACTTTTGTCGTCGAGAGTTTTATCGATGAACTGGCGCATTTGGCGAAAGTGGATCCGGTGAAATACCGTTTGGATCTGCTCGGTAAAACGCCTAGATTGAAAAATGCCTTGCAACTTGCGGTGAGCAAGAGTGATTGGGGCAAGCCATTAGCAAAAGGCCAAGGGCGCGGCGTCTCTGTGATGCATGCTTTTGGCAGTTTCTTGGCCATGGTGGTCGATGTCACCGTGAATGATCAGGGAGAGGTTAAAGTCGACCGCGTCGTGTCTGCTGTCGATTGTGGCATGACCGTGAATCCAGATACCGTGATTGCGCAAATTCAAGGGGGCGTTATTTTTGGCCTGACGGCCGTGCTATACAACGAAATTACCATTGAGCATGGTCGTGTACAGCAAACTAACTTTAATGATTACCGTATGCTGCGTATTAATGAAGCACCGGCTATTGACGTCCACCTGATTAAAAGCGCTGAGGCGCCGGGGGGGATTGGTGAACCTGGTACTGCAGCGATTGGCGCTGCGTTGGCAAATGCCGTGTTCTCAGCGACTGGCAAACGTATTCGCAAGCTACCTATCGGACATCAACTAAAAGCATAAGGAGTCACCATGAACATGGCCTCAGGTTTGATGAAAATAGGTTTCGCAGCCTTTACCTTTACATTTTCGTTGAGTGTGTTTGCCGTCAATCCGGCAGAGATCAAAAAAGGGGAGTATCTTGCGCGAGTAGGCGATTGCATCTCTTGTCACACCGCGCCACATGGCAAAGCCTTTGCTGGCGGGCTGCCCATGCTGACGCCAGTGGGCGCGATTTATACGACGAACATTACGCCTGATGCTGAGACAGGTATCGGCAAATATACCGAGTCCGACTTTGCCAAAGCACTACGGCGAGGGGTGGCAAAAGATGGTCATCATCTTTATCCGGCCATGCCATATCCTTCTTATGCCAAAGTCAGTGATGCCGACATTCACGCCCTCTATGTATATTTCATGCACGGCGTGAAACCGGTGCGCCAAGCAAACCGGGCGAATGAGATTCCTTGGCCACTGAATTACAGGTTTCCTTTGGCCATTTGGAATAGCCTGTTTTTAGATAAGCATGGTTACCAAGCGGATGCATCAAAAGATGCCAGCTGGAATCGTGGCGCTTATTTGGTTCAGGGGCTTGGGCATTGTGGTGCTTGCCACACGCCACGCGGATTTGCCTATCAGGAAAAAGGGCTGACGCATGCCTCGGATCAATTTTTAAGCGGAGAAACCCTGGAAGGATGGTCTGCCACCAACTTGCGTGGGGACCATAATACCGGATTAGGCAGATGGTCTGAGGCAGATATCCTTGTATATCTCAAATCTGGTGCTAATCAGCATAGCTCTGCTTTCGGCACCATGACTACGGTCATTAACAACAGTACTGAAGGCATGACTATCCAGGATTTAACGGGCATCGCTAGCTACTTGAAAACAATCAAAGGGACAAACGATAAAGGTCAAACGACGTATAAATACAATGCTGGTGCGACATTGGCTCAGTTCAAATCATTGACAACCTATCCTGGCGCCCGGCTTTATCAGCAATATTGTGCAGCGTGTCATGGACAAGAGGGTAAAGGGGTTGCCCCTTATTTATCACCGCTTGCGGGTAACCCGGCTGTGATGGATCCAGACCCCTCCTCACTCATTAATGTCATTTTGAATGGCTCGCCTCAACTCAAACCGCAAGGGGTGGCGGCACCCTTCAATATGCCAAAGTTCAGACATACCTTGAATGATACTGAGGTGGCGCAGTTAGTCAGTTTTATGCAGTCCGCCTGGAATCATAATCTTAAACCGACGAGTGCGAAGGCCGTTGCAGACATTCGAAAACTGCCCGCTTCGGCACATGAGTGACAGTGAAATCTATCCATCGGTAGATTGCCAATCGAGCCTTTTGCCAGAGATAAAAGGCATGATTGTTGCTAAGAAAAATGTGTGTGCGGCTTTTTAATGACAAACATACAGTATTGAATGTCGAGAGGATTGACAACCGTTACAAAGTTTGATGAACTTGTCACCTATTGTTAAGTACCATTATAAAAGGCAAACCTGCTGAAAAGTAGGGACGCAAAGCTTCCGGTCTAAAAGCAGTTGCTGATGACAGCGGGGCTACCATTTACCGCAAGGGTTAATGTATCAAGTTCTTTCAAGTAGTGTGTTGTGTGGGCTGGGCTTATGCCGTCTCGGCAAAGCCTGAGTGCTGTTTCGCCCATTGAGGGTATCCGCCGCTGAGGGCTTTATGATCGACCACTTACTAAAGAGAAATGACTTGCTTGCACTGCGCTGTCGCAGTCGTTTGTGGTGGATTGGCAATGGTCAATTGGATGACAGGCGCGCCTAATGCCACACTTTAAAAACACTCCTCTACAACTGAGACTGGTTGCCAAACTTTTTAAAGGCGAGCTTTTTCAGTTTGCCCAAGACCCGCATCAACTGCGGGTGAAACTGTTACTGGCGATTGCTGCCTGTGCCTCCATCATTCTGGGCGGTGCTTGGAGTGTTTACTATTTATGGCAGGCCAAATGGCTGTTAATGGCCTTTAACTTTTCCCTGGTGATATTGAGCATGCTTGTGGTGACCATGATCAATGCGGGCCGGGATCGCCTGGCGGCCATTTTTATGGCACATGGTTTGGCGCTGATTATTTCTGTGATTTCTGTGTTTGATGTGCCTCTGCACGGTGTGGTTCGCTCGGTGCATATGTACTATCTGCCGATTGCCGCAGGATCATCGCTGGTGTTCCGTAAAGAGGGCATTTATCTGCGCGTGATTTTTCCGTTGCTCATGCTGTTGGGATGTTTGATTTTTGGTTCGTCTGACATTGGCATTACCCAGGCATCTTTGATTGCAAATCCTGAAATTCGGGCGGTTGGGGCATGGATGAATAATCTGGCCGCCTTAGGCGTTTTAGGGATTGCCTTGATTGTGATGCAGTCTGATATTACTTTGCGTAGCGGGCTTTACGCGGATATGCGCGAAGCGCTCGCCAAAGGGCATTTCTGTTTGCATTACCAGCCGCAGGTCGATGCCCAGGGTCATATTTTTGGCGCTGAAGCGTTGCTACGCTGGCAGCATCCTGAGCAGGGCTTGATCCCGCCTGGTGTTTTCATCACTGCCGCGGAAGAAACCGGCCTGATTTTGCCGATTGGTAATTGGGTATTAAAAGAAGCCTGTGCGCAGTTGGTGAAATGGTCTGATCATCCGCATTTGTCCCACTTGAGTATTGCAGTGAATGTGAGCACTTCGCAGCTGCGCCAGCCCGACTTTGTGCAAGAGGTGCAGGAGATTGTAACGCGCAGCGGCGCCAATCCCGGCCAGATTAAACTGGAGCTCACAGAGAGCATGCTGGCAAACGAAGTAGACGATACGATCCAGAAAATGCGCGCATTGCAGGCATTTGGCATGAGTTGGTCGCTGGATGATTTTGGCACCGGATACTCGTCATTAAACTACTTGAAGCACCTGCCATTTGAGCAATTAAAAATTGATCAATCCTTTGTGCGCGACTTGCTGAATAATGAAAGTGACCAGGCGATTGTCGATACGCTGGTGAATCTGGGTAAGCATCTCAAAATGACCCTGATTGCTGAGGGGGTGGAAACGATAGAGCAGCTCGAATACCTGCATAGCAAGGGCTGTATGAAATACCAGGGATATTTTTTTAGCAAACCTTTGACTGTACAGGCCTTTGAACAATTGCCTTCGCCGCTGCTTTCGCCAGTTGCGCACTCAGCGTCAGGCCTGTTCTGACGCGGCAATATCCTCCAAAATGATGCTCGCGCCGCCATGCATGGCCTGGCGGATGATCATGAACAGGAAAATCTCCCAAGACCCGCCTGAGACAGGTTGATTAAACTGACGCCTTTAATTTACGGTGAAAGGGCTGAGATGGCTTTGAATGCTACATTGCTCTGGGGGCGTGCTGGCTTCAGGGCGTGTGTTTGGTTGATTGGCCTGTGGGCAACTCTGCATCTGCCACAGGCGGAAGCGCGCACCGTAAAAAAGGCGGTGCCCTCTTCGGCGCAGCGCGCAGAGCTCAGCCCTAAGCAAGCTATGAGCGAGCATACCGATGACTTGCGGGCATTGATGTTGCAGCTCTATACCGAACATCCGGAGGAATTGGCGAAAAGCACACAGGTCGGGCCGCGCGAAATGACGGAATGGGTGTTTGAGGGCAAGGCCAACTGGAAATTTGAGGCGATCCGCCGCTTGCAGGGCATGGCCGCGATAGACCTGGCATTCGATGAGACGTTTGGCGGTGACCGCATTCTGGCCTTGGTGGTGGGGATAGAAACCTTGCTGTTTGAAGGCTATGGCAGCCAAAATGAGTTTGAAATCCCGCCCCAACGCGATCCCCAAAAACTGCAGCAGTTGCAGCAACAGCTTAAGGATTTGCAGGCACGCCTGCAGCGTGCACCGCTGCCGTCTTTGCTAGAACAACCTGCCGTGCGCCAGCCCATCAAGGCCACACTCAAGCAGCTGTTGCAACGCTTGAGCGTCTAGCCTAAGGCACCAAACTCAGGTGATGCCCCAAGCGATGCTTTTTGGTCGCCAGATAGTTGGCATTGGCTGGATTACTTGCGATCTCTAACGGCGTCACGGCCTCCACCATGATGCCCAGCCGGGTGAGGGCGCGCGACTTATCAGGGTTGTTACTCAGTAACTCAATCGACTTCACCTCAAAATGCTGCAACATACTGGCGGCATCATCATATGCTCGCTGGTCTACAGGCAGGCCCAGGGCGAGGTTTGCCGCCACCGTATCCAAGCCGGTGTCTTGCAAATCATAGGCCTGCACCTTGTTGCTGATGCCGATGCCGCGCCCTTCATGTCCGCGCAGATACAGAATAATGCCATTGCCACGCGCCTGAATCAGTTGCTGCGAGCGTTTGAACTGTTCGCCGCAATCGCAGCGCTTTGAGCCAAACACATCCCCGGTCAGGCATTCAGAGTGCACGCGGGTCAGCACTCTGGCTTGACCGCTGACCTCGCCGAGCACCAGTGCGATCTGCTCCTGTCCGCTGTGAATATCAACAAACGCGTGTAAACGGTACTGCCCATATTCTGTCGGTAAGTGAGCACTGGCTTTCCAGCGCAGGATGCCGCTTTCGATGGCTGCTGTTTGCACAGAGGCAAGCTTATTTAAGCGCATTGATCGCTCCCATTTTAATCAGCTTGGCGCGCAACACATTGCGGCTCAAGCCCAGCAGCTTGGCGGTTTGCACCTGATTATGGTGGCAATGCTGATAGGCGGCACGTACCAGCGTGTCTTCCACATAGTCATAAAGCTGCGCTTTGCCCGTTTCAAACAACTGCTGTAGCGACGCTTCCAGCGAGTCAGTATCTGCTTCGCTGGGCAAGGCCTGCAGTGTCGCTTTGGGTCGGTGTAGCGAGATCGAGGACAAATGTAAATCCTCACTGCGCACCACATTGTTGCGGCAAATCAGCAAGGAGTGATGAATTACATTTTCGAGTTCGCGGATATTACCTGGCCAACTATGCTGCAGTAATTTTTGCTTGGCCGAGTCATCGAGGCGGATGGTGGCGTAGCCCAACCGCCGTGTATATTCGCCAACAAAATAATCTGCCAGTGGCAAAATATCGCCGGGCCGGTTGCGCAGGGTTGGCAGCTCCAGGTGCGCAACGCGTAAACGGTAGAATAAATCCTCCCTGAAGTTACCAGCCAGCACGGCCTCTTCCAGGCGTACGTTGGTCGCTGCAATCAGCCGCACATCAATCGGGGTTGGTTTGCGCGCGCCTAGCCGTACCACTTCCCGCTCTTGTAGTACACGTAACAGCTTCACCTGGAGACTCAGCGGCAAATCACCGATCTCATCCAGAAACAGCGTGCCGCCATTCGCCTCTTCAAACCAGCCGGCTTTGGCGGTGACTGCCCCGGTAAACGCGCCTTTTTCATGGCCGAACAATTCACTTTCGACCAGTGTTTCCGAGAACGCCCCGCAATTCACCGCGACAAATGGTTTAGATTTACGGTAGCTCAAGGCATGCACATGGCGGGCAATCAGCTCCTTGCCCGTGCCAGTTTCGCCGATGATCAAGACATTGGCGTCACTGGGGGCAATTTGCTTGATGCGATTAAGCAAGGCGATCGACTTCGGATCTTCAAACACCTGCGCGGTCGCTCGAATCGATGTCGACATGGCCCGCGAGTTCGGCATGGTTAACAGACGCTGTTGCTCAAACTGCGTGTCGTGTTCAGTCGTATAAAAATCGTTTGCTAATAGATTTGCCATCGTGAGGATCTCACTGTCTTTCCATAGAGTTAAGCCCAGATACAGTAATCCAGGCTGCAATTTCGTGCCAATAAGTAATGGCGCTATTCATATTCTTTAAAGTTATAAATAAATCTCTCATTAGAAATAATGATTTAATTACCCGTCTGAATTAGCAGAATGCATGCCAATCAGGCCGAGGTCGTGCTACCGCAGGCATGAGATGACGGGTTAAAACAATAAATGCCATCAAATCATGGGGTTAAGAAAAGGAGGACTTGTGGTTGCTTATTGCTGCGTGAGGTATGCAAATGGCACTGCTCTACATCCGCCTGCTGAAATCGATGCAGGGTGCTGCAAACGCAGCAGCACTGCTGAACAAGTTGCTGATTTTGCAGCAATCAAAAAAATAATTTTTTTAAGTGATTGAATTAAAAGTCTTTTATTTGTGGCATGGACTTTGCACTTTTCAAGTTGTTATTTCTTTTGAATGGGTTGTAAAGGGTAGTCGATGCAAATATTCTGGTTTTTACCCACGCATGGCGATCAACGGTATCTTGGCAGCAGCCAGGACGCCAGACCGGCCACGTTTTCTTATCTGAAACAGATTGCCCAGGCGGCTGACCGGCTGGGCTATGGCGGTGTGCTGGTGCCGTCTGGCCGCTCTTGCGAAGATGCCTGGGTCATTTCTTCGGCACTGATCAATGAAACCAGCCAGCTCAAGTTTTTAGTCGCCACACGGCCTGGGTTTATTTCACCGGTGGTGTCGGCGCGCATGGCCTCGACGCTGGACCGTATCTCGGGCGGGCGGCTGCTGATTAATGTGGTGGCGGGCGGTGATCCGGCCGAACAGCAAGCCGAGGGTAGCTTTCTCGATCATGATGCGCGGTATGCGGAGGCTGAGGAGTTCTTGTCTATCTGGCGCTCGGTACTGAGCGAGCAGCGCGTGGATTTTGAAGGCGATTATTTAAGCGTCAAAGGGGCCAGCTTGCCAACCGGTAGCTTGCAGAAACCTTATCCGCCACTGTTTATTGGCGGCGCTTCCGAGGCCGCTATCAAACTCAGTAGCGAGCATATTGATGTGCATTTAACCTGGGGTGAACCGCCTGCCGCCGTGGCCGAAAAAATCAAGGTCATCCGCGCAGCTGCGGCAGCCAAAGGCCGCCATATCCGGTTTGGCATCCGCTTGCATGTGATTGTGCGTGAAACCAGCGAGCAAGCCTGGCAAGCCGCAGACACACTCATTTCGCAAGTCACTGATGACACGATCGCGGCAGCACAGGCTGCAGTGGCCAACTTTGATTCTGTGGCACAAAAACGCATGACGGCTTTGCATCATGGCCGCCGTGACCAGCTCGAAGTCTCGCCTAATTTGTGGGCTGGTGTCGGCCTGGTGCGCGGCGGTGCGGGGACTGCGCTGGTGGGCAATCCGCAAGAAGTGGCTGACCGCATTAAAGAGTATCAGGCGCTGGGCATTGATTATTTTATTTTCTCAGGCTACCCACATCTGGAGGAGGCTTACCGTGTCGCTGAATTATTGTTCCCGCTTTTGCCGCTCCAGCAACAGGCCCCACATGAGGTTAGCATTACGACCAATCTCACCGGCCCGTTTGGCGCAGCCCAATCTGTTAAGCATGCTGCGTAGGGGGGAAGATGACATTGGCTCTGAATTTACGCCCGCCCGCCGCTGAAGCGGAGCATGGCATTTTGTTTCACGGCACACCGCAACAGCGCGCCGATCAACTTTGCGACTATTTGGCACTCACCGCGGTTGAACGCGATGTCGCAGGAGGGACGCCCTATGCGCAGCGGCAGGCGGTAAGGGACAGCGGCTTGCTCAGTTTGTGGCTACCGCAACAGGCCGGGGGCTTGGGCGCCAGCTGGGCGCAGACCTACCGCATCATCCGCCAGATTGCCCGCGTCGACAGCTCAATTGCACAGGTGTTTGCGTTCCAGTTTTTGATGCTGGCTTCCATTCGTTTATATGGCAGCGAGACGCAGTGGCAGCATTATTTCAAGCTCACTGCGCACCAGAACCTGTGGTGGGGCAATGCCCTCAATCCGCTGGACCAGCGTACGGTGGCACGTAAGGTAGACGGTGGCTATGTGTTTCACGGGCAAAAAAGTTTTTGCTCCGGCTCCATGGATTCTGACTTCCTGATCGTGTCTGCCATAGAAGAAGGCAGCGGCAAATTTCTGGTGGCTGCGGTGCCGACCAGTCGCGCAGGGATTACGCTCAAGGGCGACTGGGACAACATCGGCCAGCGCCAGACCGACAGTGGCAGTGCAGAATTTAACCAGCTCAAGGTGGAAGATCATGAGTTACTCATGCAGCCTGGTCCACTCAGTTCGTCGTTTGCCAGTCTGCGTTCGTTGGTGGCCCAGCTGATTTTTACCAATATCTACCTGGGTATTGCCGAAGGGGCGCTGGCCGAGGGCGCCAAATACACCCGTGGCAGCAGCCGGGTCTGGTCTGCTTCGTTGGCAAATAGTGTGTATGAGGATCCTTATACCTTGCTGCATTACGGCGAGTTTTGGGCAGGATTACATGCATCATCGGTGCTGGCCGACCATGCTGCCGAATTGCTCGATGCGGCCTGGCAGCAAGGACTGTCTCTTGATGACGCACAACGCGGAGAAGTGGCGCTGGCGGTGTTTTCGGCCAAAGTGCAGGCGACCCGTGCCGGGCTGGATGTGACCACGCGTATTTTTGAGGTGGCGGGCGCCCGTGCGACCACAGCCAAGCTGCGCATGGACCGTTTCTGGCGGAATTTGCGTGTGTATACCTTGCATGACCCCGTGGATTACAAATTCAAGGAGTTAGGCGAGTGGGCGCTGAATGGGCAGTATCCCACCCCTAGCTTTTACTCATAGGAAACACATGATCCATAGCTAGGCTGGCGAATAACGGCGTTGCACGGTACTCAAAATCCCCATGTACGCCATGTACATTCCGGTTTCTGCGTGTCGTGCGCCTTGGTCTTCATCCCGCTCGCGCATTGCTTAAGTGTTTCCATCACTAAAGAATAGATATGAAACAAAAAATTATTGATTTACGTAACCGTCCTGCGTTTTTGCATGACTTTTTTGGTGCCACGCCCAACACGCCTGCCTATGAGACGGCTAAATGGCTGAATCAGCGCGTGGGTTCGCTGGAGCCCGAGCATTTTCGCCGCTCGTACACTGTTGAGGGCTATCTGCAGGAAATAGACGACGCCGGCATAGACCTCGCAGTGGTGGTCGGCCGTGAAACGCCAGACCTCACCATTGATGATCAGCAAATTGCCGATCTGGTCAAACACAGCGCCAAGCTGGTGGGGTTGGGCTCGGTGGATATTGAAAGTCGCGGTGTAGACAGTACCTTGGCCGCGATTGAAAAAGCCATACACCATTATGGCTTTAAGGCCATCAATATCGAGCCGGGCTTTGGCAAGCCTGCGCGGCGGGTGGATGATCCATTGTTTGACCCAGTGTATGACGCGTGCCAGCAGTATGGCGTGCCGGTGTGCGTGATGTCGGGCCCAACCACGCCGGATCTCGATTATGCGCATCCCAATGCGGTGGCACGGTTGGCGCGCAAATATCCCCAATTGAACATTATTTGTTTTCACGGCTATTACCCGTTTGTGAACGAGATTGTCGGTGCCGCCTTCCGCTACCCCAATCTGTACCTGGTGCCGGATATGTACATTTTCCAGCCCGGCGCCGAGCTGTATGTGCAGGCCGCCAACCAGTTTCTGGGTGACCAGTTACTGTTTGGCACCTCTTATCCGTTCCGCCCCATGAAACAAACTATCGCTGATTTTGCGGCATTGGGCTTTAAGGATGCCGTGCTCGAAAAAGTGTTTTATCAGAATGCGGCCAGGGTGCTGAATCTCAGCCTGGCAGCGTAAGTAAAAGGAATCTGTATGTTAGAAACAACCCAACCATTTGATACCGTTGCAAGCGCCATTCAAGCCATCGCTAACGGCGAGTTTGTTATCGTGGTCGATGATACTGATCGCGAAAACGAAGGCGACCTGATTATCGCCGCCGAAAAAATTACTACTGAAAAAATGGCCTTTCTAGTCAAACACAGTAGCGGCCTGGTTTGCGTCGGTATGCCCGCACAACGTCTGCAAGCCCTGGACTTGCCACAAATGGTGACACACAACGCCGACACGTTCCGCACCGCATTTACCGTGAGCGTGGATTACAAATACGGCACCACCAGTGGCATATCGGCGGCAGACCGTGCCTTGACCCTGCGCAAACTGGCCGACCCCAGCAGCCAGGCCAATGATTTTTACCGCCCCGGCCATATCTTCCCGCTACGCGCTCGCCGTGGTGGCGTGCTCGAGCGGCCCGGCCACACCGAAGCCGCGCATGACCTCGCGGCCATGGCTGGTTTGCAGCCGGTTGGCGTGTTATGCGAAATCGTTAATGACGATGGCAGCATGGCCAGACGCCCCGATTTATTCAAGTTTGCCAGCGTACACGGGCTTAAAATTATCAGCATTGCCGATATGAAAGCCTACCGTGCGCGCGACCTCAACTACGCGCTGCCGGGCTTGCAGTCGATTCCACGCCAGCAAAGCCGATTGCTGGATGCGGCCATGGTCTACAGCGGTTAACTGCGGATACCGGCTAGCCTTGCGCCCAACCTTGTGTTGGGCTTTTTCATGGCCTGGCCGGGGGTATGGCTTGACCGGAGATCAGGTGGCCGCATTGTTTGTGAGCGCCGCAGACGCGTTTTAGGCTTGTCGATTGTCTGGCTTAATATTAAAATGAGAATTATTATCATTTATGTATTAAGCAGTCATGGCAGACTCTTCGCATTTACCGGTCACGCATTGGTATCAGGCGCATCATCATTGGTTGTGTTGCTGGCTGAATAAAAAAGTCGGTTGTACACACCACGCTGCAGACCTGGCCCAGGATACCTTTGTCAAACTGTTGCTAAAACAGGAGGCGTTACAGCATGTCTATACGCCACGTATCTATCTGTTGCAGATTGCCAAAGGCTTGATGATAGACCAATGGCGACGTCAGGCCCTGGAGCAAAGTTACCTCAATGCGCTGAGTCAGGAGGAGCCTGCCTGCATCTCCCAGGAACAGCAGGCCATGATTACCGAAGCCCTGCTGGAAGTGGATGCGATGCTGAGCCGGTTAAACCCCAAGGCCAAAGCCGCATTTTTGCTGGCGCAGATCCACGGCTTTCAATATCAGGAAATTGCAGACAGGCTGGCGGTCTCTGAGCGCATGGTCAAAAAATATATGGCAACCGCCATGATGCATTGCTTGTTGTTGCGCCGGCAATGGCAAGATGAAAGATAGACCTCATGAAGTCATCAGCCGTTAAGGTGGCGATGTCGCCGGTAGAACAGTTGGCGCTGCAGCAAGCGGCAGAATGGTTTGCCGTACTCAGTGATGACGCCCCCGAGGCGTCTGAGCGGCAGGCCTGGCAAGCGTGGCTAACTGCGCACCCAGCCCACCAACGGGCCTGGGCCGAGGTGGAGGCGATTAATGCCGCCTTCTCCAATCTCAATGCTGTGGCAAGCAAGTCGGCCTCGCATCAGGCCTTGTTGCATTCCAGTGGGCGCAGGCAGGCGTTAAAAATGCTCGGCCTGGCGGGCGTCACTTACTTGGGCGTGAGCCTGTTGCATCGCTACAGCCCCTGGCAAGATTGGCTGACGACGCTCACTGCCAGCGCCATCACCTACCGTACGCCAGCCGGCAGAACGCATCGCGTGCTATTGGCGGACCAAGGCAAACTCTGGCTCAATACCGACACCCAGGTGCGCGTCGCCTTTGGCTGGATGTTGCGGCGCATCACGCTGGAATACGGCGAGATACTGCTGCAATCTGGCCATGACCCGCAAGCGCGGCCCTTGGTCGTTGATACGCAGCATGGGCGCTTGACTGCCCTGGGGACGCGTTTTACCGTCTGCCAGGAGGACACGCGTAGCTTGCTCGCCGTGTATGAGGGGCGGGTGGCGATTACGCCATCACAAGGCACCGCCATCACGTTGAGTGCCGGTCAGCAGGCCTACTTTGACCAGTATAGCGTCGGTGCAATACAGGCCGCGCTTCCTGCCCGTGAAGCCTGGACCCGTGGCATCCTGATTGCGGACAATCAATCGCTCAAAGACTTTATTGCCGAGCTGGCACGCTATCATTCAACCAGGCTATCGGTGGCCCCCGATATTGCCCATTTACGCTTGATGGGCGCATACCCGTTTGCCAACGTGCCGCTGGTGCTGCAGGAAATTACCCATAGTTTGGGCATTCGCCAGCACACCGACGCGCAAGGCAATATTCAATTGCTCCCTGCTTCTTGAGCGCCTGTGATTGTGCTTGATATCAGGCGCGAGTGAAGGTCTTGTATTTTTTTGCGCTGGAGGTTCCCTTTTTAACGGGCTGTTTCGGTTTAGAGATAACAACACGTTATTTTTAACCTAACAGGGAGCTTGAATGAAATCGCATCACACTTTGCCGCTTGCGCGGCATGTCCGGGCGGCGTTACTGACACTGATGATCAGCAGCCTCACACCCATACCGGTATTGCATGCTGCTGAAAAAGAGGCGGTGGCACAGGAATACCAGATTCCTGCCGGACCATTGAGTCAGGTATTAAGCCGATTTGCCGCTGAAGCCGGCATTCTGCTGTCAGCCAATGCTGCGCTGGCAGATGGTAAAACTAGCACAGGGTTGCATGGCAAGTTTACTGTGCAGCAGGCGCTGGACACCTTACTCAAAGGCTCGGGTCTGGAAGTTGAGCATCGCGGGGATCACCGTTATGCCATTCTCCCGCAGTCGGCCAAGGCGAGTACTTTGCCCGAGGTGCAAGTGACAGCCGCGGCCAATAAGGAAACGGCCTGGAGCCCAATTAAAGGCTATATTGCCGAGCAATCAGCCACGGGGACCAAAACCGATACGTCGGTGATGGAAACGCCGCAGTCGGTCTCGGTGGTGACGAAAGATTTTATTCAGGCCATTGGCGCACAAAGCCTGCGTGAAGGCATGGCCTATACACCGGGTGTGAATGTGGCGCCTTACGGCCCGGATTCCCGCTATGACTGGATTGCCTTGCGTGGCATTGATGCGTATTCACCCGGTTTTTATCAAGATAGCTTGCCGTGGCGCAATGCCGGCACGTTTGCGACCGGCAGAATCGAAAATTATGGCATAGAGCGCCTTGAAATCCTGCGCGGGCCGGCCTCGGTGCTGTATGGGCAAAGTACCGCAGGCGGCTTGATCAATGTGGTCAGCAAACGTCCCACCGCGACTCCGCTCAAAGAAATCCAGATGCAACTGGGGAATTATTCGCGTGAGCAGCTCGCCGGTGATTTTTCGGGGCCGCTTAATGAAGACGGCACCGTGTTGTACCGCATTACCGGCTTAGTGCGCGACGCCGACTTGCCGCGTCAAGGCATGAAGGATGACCGGGTGTTTATTGCGCCGTCAATTACCTTTCTGCCTTCAGATAAAACCAGTTTGACCGTCTTGTCGCAGTATATGAACTCGGATGGCGGAATCTTTGCCGGGGCCTTGCCAGAACAGGGTACGCTGCTGCGCACGCCATCGGGAGAAAAGTTGCCTTACAAGACCTTTGTCGGCGATAGAAAATTTAACCGCTTTGAGCAGAAGCAATGGTATGTCGGCTATCTGTTTGAGCATAGCTTCAATGACCAGTGGACCTTTAGGCAGAATGCTCGCTACAGCGAGGTAGATTTGTCGTATTGGCAGGTGTTTGGACTGGGTTATAACCAGGTTAATCCTGCAGCTCCAGCTGACCCAGACAATTATCGCTATATCAGCCGCCAGATGAACGGTAGCCCTGACCACATCAAAGCCTTCACCATCGACAATCAGCTGCAATGGCGGGTTCAGGTGGGGGATTGGCAGCATACCTTGCTGGCGGGCCTGGATTACCAAAAGGTCAGGGACCGCAATCAATTCTATTCTGGCAGTGCCCCAGACCTGGATTTGTTGGCCCCGGAGACTGCACAGAATATCCCTGTGGGCAGTCCTGATACGGATAGCAAGATCAAACTGGCGCAAACCGGTTTTTATCTGCAAGACCAGATCAAATGGGGCTCGCATTGGATTGCGACCTTGGGTGGCCGCTACGACGATGCCACCACTGAGAATGCAGAGCGTATTGCAGGCACGGATGATCGCTACAATGATCATAAGTTTACTAGCCGCGCTGGCTTGCTCTATTTGGCAGACAATGGCCTCGCGCCTTATTTCAGCTATTCAGAATCTTTTATCCCCACCACGACGATCAACCCGCAAACAGGCAAAGGCTTTAAACCCGAAACCGGCAAGCAGTATGAGTTCGGTGTGCGCTACCAGCCGCCGGGCAGCAAAAACAGGTACAGTGCGGCATGGTTTGAGTTGGAACGTAACAATATTATTAGTTACGACCCCAACTTTAGCCCCCGGCAAACTGGGCAGATGCAGGTGCGTGGACTGGAGCTCGAAATACAAACACAGCCGATTGAACATATGAACCTGATTACGGCCTATACGTATACGCCCAAGGTTGAAATCACCGCCAGCAGCAACCCGCAACAGATAGGCACGCCTTTACTGGCCACGCCGGAAAACTCGCTCGCCGTGTGGAGTGATTACCGCTTTAATAATGGGTTAAAAGTGGGCTTGGGTGCACGCTATAACGGCTCTACCCGTGGCAATTTTGATTCTGCATCCGAGCGGATTCCATCATATACCTTATGGGATGCCTTGGTCGGGTATGATCTTCAGCACTGGACGCTGGCATTCAATGCGCGCAACCTCACCAACAAAGAATATATCGCCAATTGCGCTTCTGGCAGTTGCTACTATGGCGAGCCACGGCGTGCCATGCTGACAGCGACCTATCGCTGGTAAGCGGTGTGTACTACGAGGCATAGTCTTTTATAAGCCGTTTGCGCAGACTGTGCTAAGCCTCAAAACAAACAGCCCGATCGTTTATCGGGCTGTTTGTTTTTGAATATCCGTTCTGGATTAAATCCAAGGATGGCGCGGTGGATTCACCTTGTTCAAGCTGTAATTGCCGACGGCATGGTATTTCCAGCGTACCGGATCGTGCAGGGTATGGGTACGTGCATTGCGCCAATGGCGGTCGAGGTTATATTCGCCCAAGGTAGAACGGGTCCCGGCCAGTTCAAACAGTTTGCTGCCCGCCAACAAGGCGGTTTCGGTACTCAGCACTTTGGCTTCAGCCACTGCAATTGAGGCTTCGGCCACAGTGTCTTCATTTGGGTTACGCTGCGCTTCGTCTATGTATTCACCCGCGCGTGCCAGTAAAGCCTCGGTGGCGTGCAGGCGAATCTGCAAGTCACCGATGTCTTTGATGGTATGTGGATCTTCGTAGCCGTGTTCGAGGTCGGTATCTATCCATGGCCGGGTGTAGTTGCGTACAAAGTGCAGGGTGTCTTTAAACGCCGCGCGGGCGATGCCGGTATCCACCGCTGCCTGGATAATCTGCGCAATCGGCCCCATGGTGGTCGGCCGGTCAAAGGCCAGATGGTGCGGCAACACATATTCGCTGGGCACAAAAATATTTTCCAGGATGGTCGTGCCGCTGGCGGTGGTGCGTTGGCCAAAGCTGGACCAGTCATCAATAATGGTCAGGCCCTCGGCACCAGCGGGGACAAACGCCACCACGGTGTTGTCGTGCTCATCCTTGGCCACCACTGGCACCCAGTCCGCCAGCAAGGCGCCAGACGAATAGAATTTTTTGCCGTTTAAAAAGTAGCCGCTATTGGTGGGCGTGAGCTTGGTTTTCACGTCATTGACGCTCTTGGTGCCAATTTCGGAGAACGCATTGCCAAAGCGCACCCCTTGCAGCACCAACTCAAAAAAGTATTTCTTCTGAAAGTCTGAGCCATCCAGGCGCAAGCCTTCCACCATATATAAGTGATTCTGCGGAATCTGGCCGACACTTGGGTCGGCTTCGGCCACGGTGGCAATCACCTCTGCCAGGGTTTTGTTGGAAACAAAGGCGCCGCCATATTCTTTGGGCACGGTAATGCCCCACAAGCCACTGCTAGAAAACAAGTCGAGTTCTTGTCGTGGCAGACGGCGTTCCTGGTCGCGCAGGGAGGCTTCTTTAGCGATTTCGCTGGCCACCTGTTTGGCGACGGTCAAGGCTTCTGCGTCACTTTTAATCACATGCGCGGGTTGCCGCGGCAGGTTTACAGGCAAATGCGCAATTTTATTTGCTTGTGCAGTCATAGTCAGTCCTTATTCAAAAAGAGATCAATAAAGGCATGGCGAGCAGGCACCATGCGTCTGCAGTCACTGTTGCATTTAGTGTGCCAATCAATAAAGCATTGAATTTAAAAGAAAATGTAAAAATCCATCTCTGCTGCCGCCTCTATAGAAACAGTTTGCTGCTGAATGACTGCTTTAAAAGCAGCAGCCACTGGAGGGTGGGGTGGGAGCGAACTGCAGCGTGATCGCGCAAAACTGCTGATTTAGCAGCAGTTGATCAGCAACTAGCGCTGGAATCCAACACCTATTAAAAGAGATTTTTTACATAAGTAATTGAAATATAAACATATTATGCTCTGGCATGGATGGTGCTAATACTCTAGCAAGCGAGTCGTTTGCGAGTTTTCGTGCAAACGACATTAGTCACCGATATTTCAGGAGTCATGATGAGCCGTCCTTTAAAAGTCACTGCCGTCTCCGGCAGCTATAAATTACCTTCTAGAACCGCTGCGCTGGTGCAGGCGATCACGCAAAAGTTGGGGCAGCAAATCCCGATTGATCTGCACGTGGTGGAGTTAAGCGAAATCGCCGGCAGCCTGGTCGCTTCCTACGATCCCAAAGCTTTGCCAATCAACGTACAGCAAGATATCCAGGCGATTGAAACCGCCGATTTACTGGTGGTGGCTACGCCTGTGTATCGCGCCTCTTATGGAGGGTTGTTCAAGCATTTGTTTGATCTGGTCAATCTCGAAGCATTGATTGATGTGCCCGTGCTGCTGGCAGCAACCGGCGGCACTGAGCGTCATGCCTTGATCATTGATCATGAGCTGCGCCCATTATTCAGCTTCTTCCAGGCAGTCACGTTGCCGATCGGTGTATATGCCGTTGAAGCGGATTTTGAAAATTATCAAATCAAGAGTGAGGCGGTGAAAGCGCGCATTGATCTAGCGGTAGAGCGTGCCCTGCCTTTGCTCAAACATCGCGAGCTTTTGAGCCAGGAAAAGTTATTAGCCATTTAAATTCAGTGATTTTTGGAGAGATTAAAGATGAGTACAGAAAACATTAAATTTGCCTATTGGGTGCCTAACGTCAGTGGTGGCCTGGTGGTCAGTAACATTGAGCAGCGCACCAGTTGGGATATCGATTACAACCGCAAGCTGGCACAAATTGCCGAAAAAGCCGGATTTGAATATGCATTGAGCCAAATCCGTTTTACAGCGGGGTATGGGGCCGAGTTTCAGCATGAGTCGGTATCTTTTTCGCATGCCTTGCTGGCGGCGACCACCAAACTCAAAGTGATTGCCGCCATTTTGCCTGGCCCCTGGAATCCTGTGTTGGCCGCCAAACAATTGGCGACGATTGATATTCTCACCCAGGGACGGATTGCGGTGAATATTGTCTCCGGCTGGTTCCGCGGGGAGTTTACGGCGATTGGCGAGCATTGGCTGGATCATGACGAGCGCTACCGCCGTTCGCGCGAATTCATTGATGCGCTCAAAGGGATCTGGACCCAGGATAACTTTACTTACAGAGGCGATTTTTACCGCTTTAGTAACTACTCACTCAAACCTAAACCTTTGCAGCAGCCACATCCAGAAATTTTCCAGGGCGGCAGTTCACGTGCTGCGCGCGATAATGCGGCCGCGGTCTCAGACTGGTACTTCACCAACGGTAACACCGTGGAAGGGATCAAGGCCCAAGTGGACGATATTCGCGCCAAGGCCGCGGCCAATAAGCATCACGTCAAGATTGGCGTTAATGCTTTTGTGATTGCCCGCGATACCGAAGAAGAAGCAAAAGCGGTATTGAAGGAAATTATTGATAAAGCCAACCCTGAAGCGGTGAATGCCTTTGGCCATGAAGTGAAAAATGCGGGCGCTGCCAGCCCAGAACGTGAAGGTAACTGGGCGAAGTCGAGCTTTGAAGACCTGGTGCAGTATAACGATGGCTTTAAAACCAATTTGATAGGCACACCCCAGCAAATTGCCGAGCGTATTGTCGCTTTGAAGGCCGTTGGGGTTGATCTGGTATTGGCGGGCTTTTTGCACTTTCAGGAAGAGGTCGCTTATTTTGGTGAAAAAGTGCTGCCATTGGTGCGTGAGCTGGAAGCTAAAACCTTGGCCAAAGCGGCTTAACTGAAACGGCAGGGAACAGGCAATGGCAGAGACTTTACCCCACTTGCTGACGTTGCAAGCCGTGGAGCGGCCGCATCGTGTTGCAATCAGGCATAAACAGCTGGGCCTCTGGCAGCAGGCCTCTTGGCTCGCGGTGCAAGAGGACGTCACAAAGGCCGCGCAGTATTTGCAGCAACAAGGTTTTCGCCAGGGCGACACTTTATTTTTGTTGAGTGATCCGCGGCCCGAGGCCTTGTTGTTGTCACTGGCTGCCCATTGGCTGGGCGGCGTGGCGGCGCCGCTGGACCCGGCTTTTGCGCAACCGCAGTTACTGGATTTATTGCATACCTTGCGGCCGCAATTTGTGTTTGCCGAAGCACAGGCACAGGTGGATCAAGTATTGGCTGCCAAGCCGGATAGCGCCGTGGTGATTTATGCCGATGCGCGCGGCTTGGCCGGATATCAACATCCTGCGCTCGTTAGCTATGCACAGGTGGTGGCGACGCCAGAAATTCAAGTCATTACACCTGCGGTAACAGCCGATGAAATTGCCTTCCGCTTTTACCGTTTGAGTACCGACTATGCGCTGGAATACAGTGAGGTGAGCCATGCCGAACTACTCAGAAATGGCCGTCAACTGGTCACTCAGGAGGCACTGACAGCACATGAAGAGGCCTTGGCCGCTCGCGCATTTGCTGCCAGCGGACATGCCAAATACCTGCTTTCGCCGTGGCTATTGGCGGGCTTTACCCTCAATTTTCCAGAGAATCTGGCGACACGTGACACCGACAGGCGTGAGCTGGGCCCTACGCTGGTGGCAGGCACGGCGACGACTTACCAGCGCCTGTATGCCCTCACCCAATCCCGCTGGCCCTTGCCTGGCAGCTGGCAGCATCGGGTTGTGGCCTGGGCCTTGCGTGTAGCCAAAACCCGGCTGCCGCTGATCGCTGCCTTTGCGCGCTGGCTGGTCATCTTGCCCTTGCAGGATGTGCTGGGTCTGCGGCGCACTCGTGTGCCCTTGCTGGTGGGCGAAGCCTTGTCACCCGAGGCGACACAGTTTTTTGCTGACATTGGCATCCACGTGCGGGCCTGGCCGGAAGCCACTGCCTGGCAAACCAGCCAGTTGCAAGTCATTCCGCATCAGTCACATGAGGCCCATGCCTTTTGGGGATTCTCCAAATGGAAGGCTGCGATATGAGTTCTACCCAAGCTGCACCTAAACCATTGCTGGCCTTAGACGGTATTTCGTTGTCTTTTAAGGGCGTGAAAGCCATCACCAATATCAGTTTTGCCGTGAATGAGGGCGAAATTTGTGCCTTGATTGGGCCGAATGGCGCGGGCAAAAGCTCATTACTCAATGTGATTAATGGCGTTTATAAACCCGATGAAGGCAGCATCCGCTACCAGGATGCGGTACGCAGTGCCATGCATCCGCAATGGGCCGCCAGACGCGGTGTGGCACGCACATTTCAGAATATTGCCCTGTTTAAAGGCATGTCGGTGCTCGACAACGTGCTGACCGGTACCAACCTCAAGGTCAAAAGCAGTTGGCTGGAGCAGGTATTTAATGTGGGCCGCGCGCCTGCGGATGCCTTGTCACAACGGCAGAAAGCAGAGCGTGTGATTGCCTTTCTCAAGTTGCAACCCTGGCGTAACAGCATTGTGGGCAGTTTGCCCTATGGCTTGCAAAAGCGCGTTGAGCTTGCCCGTGCACTGGCTGCCGAGCCTCAACTGCTGTTGCTGGATGAACCGATGGCGGGCATGAACGCCGATGAAAAGGCGGAGATGAGCCGGTTTATCCGTGAAACCAACCGCGAGTTTGGCACCACAATTGTGCTGATTGAGCATGATATCGGCGTGGTGATGACGCTGTCAGACCATGTGGTGGTGCTGGATTATGGCAAGAAGATCGGCGATGGCACGCCGGATGAAGTGCGCGTCAACCCGGAAGTGATTGCCGCCTACCTGGGCACCAAACACTGAGGCAATACAAGGATCAATTGAGATGAGTTTTTTTCTGGAAGTCCTGACTGGTGGCTTGCTGGCGGGTGTCATGTATTCGCTGGTCGCCATCGGCTTTGTGCTGATCTATAAGGCCTCTGGCGTGTTTAATTTTGCCCAGGGGTCTATGGTGCTGTTTGCGGCATTGACCTTTGTCAGCCTGGTCGAACGCGGCGTACCTTTCTGGGGCGCCTTTGTGCTGACCTTGCTGACCATGGCGGTGCTGGCCTGGCTGATTGAATGGCTGGTGTTACGGCCGCTGGTGAACCGGTCGCCAATTACCTTGTTCATGGCGACCCTGGGCCTGAGCTATATCGTTGAGGGGCTGGCGCAAGCCGTGTGGGGCGCACAAGTGCATGCGCTGGAGATTGGCATCAACGACGAGCCGTATGAGGTGTTCGGTATTTTGCTGTCGCAATTTGATTTGTTCGCGGCGGCCATTGCGGGCGGCCTGGTCACACTGCTTGGTGTCCTCTTCAATAAAACCCGCATTGGCATTGCCTTGCGCGCTGTGGCAGATGACCAACTGGCGGCCTTGGCGGTGGGCATCCATCTGCAACGCTTGTGGCTGATTGTATGGGCGGTGGCTGGCTTTGTGGGACTGGTTGCCGGCATGTTGTGGGGTGCACGCGTCGGCGTGCAGTTCTCGTTGTCACTGATTGTACTCAAAGCCTTGCCGGTGCTGATTATTGGCGGATTTACCTCGATTGAAGGTGCGATTGTTGGCGGCTTGATCGTTGGCGCCAGTGAAAAACTGGCCGAGGTCTTCATCGGCCCGCTGATAGGCGGTGGCATTGAAAACTGGTTCCCTTATGTGTTGGCGATGTTGTTTCTGCTGGTCCGGCCCTATGGGTTATTTGGCGACAAAGCGATTGAACGTGTTTAGAAAATAGAGAGCAGGCAGGCGTAGCATGTGGTATCAAGAAACAGGACAATTTATTACCGAGTATAGGCTGGATAAACGGTTTTTCCGCCTCAAGCAGGAGCGTTGGGCGTTTGCGGCCTTACTGGCATTCGCCTTTCTGGTGGTCCCCGCCATTGGCAACGATTACTGGTTTAGCGCGATCCTCATCCCGGTGCTGGTGCTGTCGCTGGCCGGGTTGGGCTTGAATTTACTCACTGGCTATGCGGGCCAGCTCTCCTTGGGCTCTGCGGCCTTTATGGCGGTAGGTGCGTTTGCCACCTACAACTTTCACCTGCGGCTAGAGGGCTTGCCATTGCTTGCCAGCCTGATTTTGGGTGGGTTGACGGCAGGCGGCGTCGGTCTGGTGTTCGGGTTGCCGAGTTTGCGCATCAAGGGCTTTTACCTGATTGTGGCGACGTTGGCGGCACAGTTTTTTGTGCAATGGGTGTTCACCACATTCTCCTGGTTTTCCAATAACTCTTCTTCTGGTGTTATTACGGCGCCACCTTTGCAGATATTAGGGACCGATTTGAGTACACCGGCAGGGCGTTACCTGCTCACCCTGACGGTCGTCGTGGCGCTGGGGTGGCTGGCAAAAACCATCGTCAGTGGCGAACTCGGACGCAAGTGGATGGCGGTACGCGACATGGATACCGCTGCCGCTGTGATCGGGATCTCGGTGCCAAAAACCAAATTACTGGCCTTTGCCATCAGCTCGTTTTACCTGGGGATTGCCGGTGCGCTGTGGGCATTCACTTACCTGGGCACCGTTGAACCACATGGCTTTGATTTGTCACGCTCCTTCCAGATTCTGTTCATTATTATCATCGGCGGCATGGGTAGTATCCTCGGCAACTTTCTGGGCGCGGCTTTTATTGTGCTGTTCCCCATTCTGCTTTCCAACCTGACCACCAGCCTGTTGGCCGGAGCGATTGATCCTGGCCAGCTGGAGAATTTTCAGAAAATGATTTTTGGCGCCTTGATCATCTTTTTCCTGATCAAAGAGCCCAACGGTTTGGCCAAGGTCTGGCAAACCGCCAAACAACGGCTGCGGGTCTGGCCGCTACGTTTCTAGGCCGTTCCTGACGAATTGATTGAAGGAGACTTCCATGTGTTAAACAGCCTCACACGGTCTTTTATATAACCAAGAGCGATTAAGAGAGATTTCTATATTTTTATAAGGAGTATTTAAGTGAACTTTTTAAGCAAACATCGCTGGCTGTGGCTGGCATTGGGCTTGGGGGTTGCCAGCTTGTCTACGCAAGTGCAAGCCGCCAATGAGCAGTATTTCCCGCTGCAGAGTTACCGGATTGGCCCTTATGCGGCAGGCGGTTCCGGCTTTTTTGGTGGGTTTATCGACTATTTGCAATACATCAATGCCAAAGAGGGTGGCGTCAATGGCGTCAAGCTGACCTGGAGTGAGTGCGAAACCGAATACGTCGTGGAAAAAGGCGTGGAGTGCTACGAGCGCCTGAAAAAAGGCCTGAACGGCGCGCCTGCTGCAGCGACCAATCCGCTGTCCGTGGGCATTGCCTACGCGACCCTGGAGCGCTCGACAACAGACAAATTGCCGCTGATCACGATTAACCACGGCCGCACCGATTCGACCGATGGCAGCGTGTTCCCTTATGCCTTCCCCTTGCAGTTGAACCCGTACAGCGAAGTGTCTGCGATTGTGAACTATATCGCCCAGCAATCTGGCGGACTGGACAAGCTCAAAGGCAAAAAAATTGTCACCTTGTATCACGGTTCGCCTTACGGCAAGGAAACCAGCCCGATTCTGGAACTGCTGGCTAAGAAATACGGCTTTGAACTGACCTTGCTCGAAGTGCCGCATCCTGGCAACGAGCAACAGTCACAATGGCTGACAATACGCCGCATCAAGCCGGACTGGGTGATTTTGCGTGGCTGGGGTGTGATGAACCCGGTGGCCTTAAAAACCGCGCAAAAAACCGGTTTTCCGGCCGACCATATCATCGGCAATATCTGGAGCAACTCTGAAGATGATGCGGCGCCTGCAGGCAACGCCGCCAAGGGTTTTATCTCAATCACGACACATCCTTCCGGCACCAGCTTCCCGGTATTGCAAGGCATAGACAAATATGTGATCAAGGCCGGTAAAGGCAATCTGCAAGATCCTAAACGTTTTGGCAATGTGTATTACAACCTGGGCGTGGTCAATGGCATCCTCAACGTGGAAGCCGTGCGTGTGGCGCAAGCCAAATTCGGCAAACGCCCATTGACCGGCGAAGAAGTACGCTGGGGCTTTGAGAACCTCAAACTGGATGATGCGCGTCTGAAAGAATTGGGCGCATTGGGCCTGGTGCAACCACTCAAACTGAGTTGCGCTGACCATGAGGGCGGCGGCGCCGTGCGCTTCCAGCAGTGGGATGGCAGCAAATGGAAAGTGATTTCTGACTGGGTGCAGGCAGACCGCCAGTTGTTGCGTCCGATTATTGAAAAATCTTCCCATGAGTATGCCAAGGAAAAAGGCATCACGCCACGCGATTGCAGTAAAGAGGTTGTTGCTGCCAACTAAGTATTGACGGTATCACGATGATCGCGGCACACCGCAGGGCGGTGTGCCGTTGCAGTTTGCTGCCGTGGGCAAGGCCTGTCCCTTGCCGACGACAGTCAATTGAGGAGTCAAACATGACACAAGCACAGTTAAATACGATCCCAGTGCAAGCGCTCACTGCGGTTGAGCCCTTGTTGCAGCTGGACAATGTTGAGGTGATCTATGAAAAAGTCATTTTTGCCATCAAGCATATTTCTTTAGAGGTTAAACCACAGTCTATTGTGGCTTTGCTCGGTGCGAATGGCGCGGGCAAAAGTACCATCCTGAAAGCGATTTCTGGCCTGGCCCCGGCACAACGCGGTGAGATTGTACAAGGCCGGATTGTCTATGGCGGCAAAGACGTGACCAAGGCCACGCCGGGCCAACTGGTGGCACAGGGCTTGGTACAGGTGCTTGAAGGTCGGCATTGCTTTGGCCATTTAACGGTTGAGGAAAATTTGCTGACCGGGGCCTTTATTCGCAGACCGTCCAGTAAAGCGCTGGCGCAAGATCTGGAAAAGGTTTACGCCTTTTTCCCACGCCTGAAGTTATTGCGTAAAAACTATGCCGGGTATACCTCCGGGGGCGAGCAGCAAATGGTAGCGATCGGCCGTGCGTTGATGGCGAATCCCCAACTGATTCTGCTCGACGAGCCTTCCATGGGGCTGGCGCCGCAAATTGTGGAAGAGATTTTTGAAATCGTGCACCAGTTACAGCAAACGCAAGGCTTGAGCTTTTTGCTGGCGGAGCAGAACGCCACGGTGGCCTTGCGTTACGCCAACCATGCTTATGTACTTGAAAGTGGCCATATCACGCAAGAGGGCGATGCACAGACCATTGCCAATAGCCAGGCATTGAGTGATTCTTATCTGGGTAGCCGTTAAGTTAAAATGGCGGCTAATAAAAAAACGGCCATCATGGCCGTTTTTTATTGCAGGATACTTTTAGAAAAAGTGTGCCACATGGAAAATGGCTTTAATGCCGTCAATATCCGGTAGCGTATTGCGGTTTTCCCTGAAGTAAAACACATCAATCCGCTTGTTGCTGTCACCGTCAATTAAATACCCTACACCAATGTCTACGCGCTTGCGGTCCAAGCCGGTGGTGTCATTGTTAAATTCTTGGTAAATCACTTTGGGCTGGAATTTGCCTATGCCCACTTTTTCGGCAAAGGTATAGCTGCCATTGACAAAAAAGCCTTTGGCTTCTGGCAAGACGGTATCGCCGGTATTGTCATTGTCATAGTTGTAATAGGAGGCTTCTGCCCCCAGCACGGCGCCATCACTCAATGGTTTTTCCAGGCGTGCATCCAGGTTCCAGTATTTGGAATCGCCTTTATTCAGGATCGTCCCTGCGCCATCTTTTTGATAACGGTAAGAGCCGCCCACAGACAAAATCGATTTCTTGCCATCATAGCTGGCCAGGTTATAAAAGCCTGGCTCGGTATCCCAGAAGTTATATTGCAGACGGGTGGCATAAGATAAATTGTCGGCCTGATTGGAGCCGCCCTGACGGCCATTAGTGGCTGAAACGTAGTATTTGAAGGCCTCGCTCTTGTCTGTGCCGAAAAGGACAGCACCATTATCCCGACCTGCAAACTGGTAAGAACCTAGCTCGGCAATCGGGAAGTCAAACGTGGTGGAATACATCGGTGCAGCGGCAGACGCGCGGCTAGCGGGGGGCAAGAACCGACCCGCCCAAACATGCACGTAGTTGTTAAACTCTAGCCCCAGATGGCCATCCAGCAACTCTATTTTGTCGTCGGCCGAATTGCGCGCAAAGTTGAATTCAAAGGAGACGTTCTCATGCAACTTACCGTTGGTATACAAACGGGCTTCTTCGACCTCAAAGTCATTCGAGCGGTCTTTGCCATTCGGCGCGGCATCTTTAATCGAGCTAAAGCTGACGCGAGAGGCAATGCCGATATTGATAAATTGGTTTTCGTTGCGTTGCAGCGTGGCCTCGGCAAAAGCTTGTGTACTCAGCAGGGCCAAGCTGGTGTAGAGAGAAATTTGTCGTAGTTTAGGATTAATGGTTTGTATATTCATGTGTTCACTCTGTGATAATCAGTTATCAATAAATGGAGATCAGGCAACCGGATGACGATGAAATGGTTGCTTTCCAGAGTGAGCTTTTGCAGAATCTGTGCCATAAAATTATTTGATAAAAATCAATGGCTTATATTTAATTTGGCTGGGCGTGCTTGCTGGCGATGGCGCAAGCTGCTTTTCGCCTGTCTTTTAATCAGCAAAGGGCGAACGCAGCATGTGATTGGGTGGAATGACGTACGATGACAAAACACGCGCGGCATGCGCAGAAGCGGGTGCGATACCCAATGGACTCGGCAAACAGGGGACATGACCACCGTAAACAGTGGCCATGGATAGATGAGAATCAGTGTTTATTTGGACGTATCGGCGGTCTTGCAACCTTTCAGGTGCAAGTGGTCACTGTCATCCAGCGTGGTTTGGTCGCCATTCAGGCGCAAATCCATGGTGCCATAATGGTAGTGTTGCTTATCGTCGGCATCACGTAACAGTCCCACCTCATGGTCAGGCAGCATGACCCATGCTTCATCGCCAGTGGCAGAGAGTTTGAGGCCAAACGACTGATAATTTTCGCATTGGTAATGCAGGGCTTCTTTGCCATAGCGCGGGACTTCCTTGGTCCCTTTGTCAAACACGCTTGGCAGTTCAACGCTTTTGCAGCCAAACAATAGACTACTGGCGCCAACCAATAGGATGAAGGAGTAGATGTTTTTCATGATTTAAATCTGGGCTCTATTTTAAGGGAATCGACGATGCACGCTATTGTGCCAGCCATGCTTGGCAGACTCAATCGTTTTGGCGCTTGGGTTGGTAGGCTGCCCGTTGCAGCCGGTCTCGCACGGCGTCCCAGGCCGCGGTGTTAGGCGGCGATTCTATTAAGATCACGTCAGCATGTGCGGCATCCAATATGTGCAGCGCCGCATAGAGCTGTTCGGCAGCTTGTGCAGGGCTGGCTTGCAAATGTGTATCTTTGGACGTGACCGCCGCCCCGGCGCCAAACAACAAGGCGACAGCATGAGGATGCTGCTGTGCATAGTCTGTCATCGCTTGCCTGGAAGAAAACAGCAGGCAGGGTGTTCGTGGCGAATAATGCAACAAATGCTGCCCGGGGGCCTTGGGAATCTGCGCCGATGCATCTACAGACGCCGGCGTGCCTGCGACGGCTGCAATCGCCGCCTCATCTATCATGCCAGGTCTGAGCAAGCGCCAGCCATCTTCATGCACGCTGACAATGGTCGACTCTATGCCTATCTGGCAAGCGCCACCATCCAGTACCGGAATGTCTGCCCCCAGTCCTGCTTCCACATGGTCTGCCGTGGTGGGGCTCAGTTGCGTATACTTATTCGCTGAAGGGGCTGCCAGGCCCAGGCCACTTTCGTTGAGCAGCGCCAGCGCCACGGGGTGTGCCGGCACGCGTAAAGCCACCGTTGGCTCGCCAGCCCTCACCGCCGCTGAGACCTCCACGCGCGCAGGCAATACCAATGTCAGCGGACCCGGCCAGAAGGCCGCGGCCAGCCTTTGTGCCAATGGCGGAAAGCTGCTGGCCCAGTCGGCCACTTGTTCTGTGCGTCCAATATGGACGATCAATGGGTTATTGGCAGGTCGCTGTTTGGTGGCGTAGATGTTGGCAACAGCTAAGTCATTGCGTGCATCTGCCGCCAGCCCATAGACGGTCTCGGTCGGGATGGCGACCACCTCGCCCCGTTGCAATCGTTCTATCGCCTCTGCCTGGTTGATCCGCATTGCGCACTCTATATATATAAATCATCAAAAAATGTATTTTACTCTGTAAAACCCTGACGGCTAAAGCGGGCTTGCTATAAAATGCCCGCTTTGATTCAAGGAGCGACACATGCAAATTCAAGTTCAGCACAATCCTGCCGAAACACAACTAAAGGACTTGGGTGTGTCCAAGTGGCCTACATGGAAAAAAGAAGTATCAACCTTTGATTGGATTTTTCACGAACAAGAGCAGGCTTATATACTAGAAGGTCAATGTGTAGTGACGCCTGTGGGTGGCGCACCGGTCAGCTTTGGTAAAGGAGACTTCGTGGTCTTTCCTGCCGGCCTCAAGGTGAGTTGGGAAGTCAAACAACCTTTGCACAAGCATTATCAGCTGGATGGCAATGTCTTGACGCAAACCTGGTTGCGCATTAAGGCCGCTTTCAAGAAATAATCATCAATTTGTAACAAAATTGTAAGAATGGCAAATAAGGGTTGACCGCAACGCTTATCGCTGTAAAATGCGCGGCTCTCTTCAACGAAACGGTTGTTTAGTTGGGTGAGAAGAAATAAAAAGCGCAGTATGTTTGAGCGTTAAGTTGGCAGCGGAATAAAAGTTGTTGACGAAGTAAATAAGCTCTGTATAATGCGCACCTCGTTACGAAATAACGGTAGCGAAACCAGCGAAAAGCTGACTGTTCTTTAAAAATTAGGATGACTGATAAGTGTGGGTGTTTGTAGTTGGGTGTGAACGCATTTGATGCGTAAAAC